>NZ_BMAY01000001.1 GCF_018327645.1 Lactobacillus corticis
AGTCCATTTGTGACCTCCAATAGATGTTTTTGTGGTCATTAACATTCTATCAAACAGGTCCAAATGGACTTTTTTATTTTTCTAAAGTGTTCAATTTGATTTTACAATCGGCGCAAATTTTTCTTTATTTCTATAAAAAGATCTTCCTGATTATAAATGCGCTTCTCTAATCCATCTTTACTCTTAGGCTTAGGCTTAGGCTTAGGCTTAGCATTAGACTTAAGCTTTGCGGGATTACGATATCTATTACGTACATATAAATCATATAGAGCCTGGAGTGCCTTAGCTTTTTCTCGATTTTTATGATTTCTAATTACTTTTTTTAATAACTTAAGGTCATCACCATGGTCATTATATTTTTCAACCATATATTCTGAAATTGATTTGCCACCAGGGACTATCTCGTCTAACACGATTGCACTATATAATCGCATTATTTCTTCTACAACCCTGCCTTGGCGAACTGACAAATTTAGATTATCAATCTTCTTATCAAAATCAGGGTCAGAAAAACGTATCTTTTGATCCTTGTCTGACAAATTTAGTAACTTACTTAAATTTGTCATGCGCCCCATGATAGCGTTTACAATTTGAGTAGACAGGTCTTTATTGGTCTTTTTTAACTCCTTATCCCCGTCTACTGATAGCAACTTAATAATTTCTTTTATCTTGTCAGCTTTTAGTGTAGCTTTATCTTTGATCACATCTTCAATTTCTTTTGAATGGTTAAGATTTATTTGAACACCATTATCAAAAATAAATTCTAACTGCGAAGAAATTTCTCTTAAAGTTTTTTCTACTTCGATCTTTCCACTCGAAAAGTTTTTAGCTGCGCCCTCGTGTAAGAAGTTTCCTCGGTATTTTACCATGTGATGAACTGCTAAATATATTTCTCTAAGATCGTGTTTTTGATTATCTGTCATCAATGCTTTGCGTAAATGATAGATAGTTGGATAGTTAGTATAAAAAGCATTTTCTTCTTCTTTGGTTGGAAATATAATATGCGAATATTTCTTACGGCTGTCTTTTGGAGAAAGATCTGATTCCTTCAGACAAGCAAAAAATGTAGGATCTATTTTTGATATTTCAGGATCAAAAATTTCCTCTAATAAACCTAGTCTCCATTTTCTTCTCTTGAGACGTCGCCTTTTCGTACGTAAATTGCGACGTTCAGCTGCAGTTTTGCCCTCATCAAATAAATATGCTCCAATAGCTGTCTTACCTTTAATCCTTAAAATACTATTGTCTTTGTCAGTAACAACCCACCCACAAGAGTTGGTACCAATGTCCAGTCCCACTATATATTCCACCATATTCTTGATTGCCCTCCTATAAAATGAATGTATATAATAATAGCGGTTTCATTGCTATACTACCGTAGGATTTATCCTTTTAAATCATAAAAGGTTGCTGTTTCAACTTTTGAGGATTAACAAGTCTCTAAAACCAAGGAACAGAGCCAACGGACTTACGTTTAGTTTCAACTTTTGAGGATTAACAAGTCTCTAAAACCGCCTAAATGATGCA
This sequence comes from Lactobacillus corticis, assembly GCF_018327645.1. Lineage (GTDB taxonomy): Bacteria > Bacillota > Bacilli > Lactobacillales > Lactobacillaceae > Lactobacillus > Lactobacillus corticis. The sequence goes on from NZ_BMAY01000001.1 coordinate 1,528, forward strand.
ACGTATGCACTAAAAGTTTCAACTTTTGAGGATTAACAAGTCTCTAAAACTATATATTTAGGCAACCCGTATATTTCTGTGTTTCAACTTTTGAGGATTAACAAGTCTCTAAAACCGACTATCTATAATGAATTTCTCAGTTTTAGAAACATTACAATACCTACAGATATTTTAGCATAATGTTTTTTCATTCACTGTCACTTAAAATAATTTACAGATATTCAGATATTGCCGTTTCCTTTTTGGAAGTTAGATGTTATACTTATTTGTGTGGTTAGCTACCACACATGAGGATTTATAACCCTTGTTTCAACTTTTGAGGGTTAACAAGCTTTAAATTTAAAATCAAACAAGGCTTTATGCCAAGTTTACATATCTGTAGCCGTTATCGGCTCTTTTTTTTACCAAAAAAGTGAGCGAATTTTCACGCTCACTTTTCTTTTTTCACTAAATAAAAAGCACCTGCCTAAATGGCAGATGCTTAAAGTCGATTTTTATAAGCCTAACAAGTCTTCAATTGCTTGGTGGTAAGCCTTAGCTTCGGCTTCAGCTGTTTGGTAATCCTTGTTGATGGTACCAACATAAGCTTTAATCACTGGTTCGGTACCTGATGGCCGCAATGCCAACCAAGTTTCGTCATCCAAGAAGTACTTCAAAACGTTGGACTTAGGGAAGCCCTTAAGTTCAGTCGTCTTGCCGTCTTCAACCGCTGTTTGCAGGTCAAAGTCTTCGGTCTTCACAACCTTGTGGCCACGAATTTCAGTTAAGTGATCATTACGCAGCTTGGTCATAACTTCAGCCATGCGCTTTTGACCATCAAGACCAGGCATTTCAATCGCCTTGGTAATTTCGCAGCTCGTACCGTACTTGTCCCAGATTTCGTGCAAACCATCAAAGACACTCATGCCGCGATCAGCATAGTAGGCAGCTACTTCAAAGAACATCAAAGCACCTTGCATTGCGTCCTTGTCCCGGTTGAAGGTCTTGAACAAGTAGCCGTAGCTTTCTTCAAAGCCCATCAAGAACTTGCCAGCATGTTCAGTTTGCAAACGGTCAATTTCTTCACCGATGTACTTAAAGCCAGTCAAAACATACTTGGTTTGGATGCCAAAGCTTTGAGCAATCTTGAATGGCAAAGCACTTGAAACGATTGACGTGATGATTTCATAGTCGCTTGACAATTGACCGGAATCCTTCAGGTTGGTCAACAAGTAGTTGCTGATCAAAGTTGCGATTTGGTTACCGGTCAAAACTTGGAATTCGCCATCAGGACGACGAACGGCAGCACCCAAACGGTCAGCATCAGGGTCGGTTGCAACAATAATGTCGGCCCCTTCTTGATCAGCGATCTTCACGCCTTCATCAAACACATCCCGGTATTCTGGGTTTGGCTTAACAGTAGTTGGAAATTCTGGGTCCAAGATCGCTTGCTTAGGCACAATTGTAAAGTTCTTAAAACCGCCTTGACGAAAGGCCCGGTCGTAGATCATCTTACCAGTACCATGAACCGGCGTGTAAACGATCTTCAACTTGTCAGCGGTTCTGGCAATCAGATCATGGTTGACGTTGATAGTCTTTAATTCCTTTAAGTAGGCTTGGTCAACATCTTCCCCAACTAATTGCAAAGTGTTGTTAGCCCGCAAGTCTTCAATGGCAGCAGTTGGAATGTTCAATTGGTCATCAACTGCTAAAGCTGCTTTTTCAACAATTGCTGCAGCTTCTGGCGGCATTTGACCACCATCAGCGCCGTAAATCTTGTAACCATTGTATTGCTTGGCATTGTGGGAAGCCGTAATCATAATTCCGGCGTAAGTGCCCAGGTAACGAATGGCAAATGACAACTCTGGCGTTGGACGCAAGCTATCAAACAAGTAAACCTTGATGCCGTGACGACCCAAAATTTGGGCAGCCAACTTGGCAAAATCTTCTGAGTGGTAACGGGAGTCAAAGGAAATAACAACCCCTTGCTTTTTAGCCTTGTCGCCTTCTTGCTCCATTAATTGAGCAAGTCCTTCAGTAACCCGGCCAACAGTTACCACATTGATCCGGTTAGTCCCTGGCTCAAGCAATCCGCGCATGCCGGCAGTACCAAAAGCAATGTTGGTACCAAAGGCATCATCAACCCACTTAGGGTCCTTACCCAACTTTACTAATTGATTATGCAAATATGGTGGTAATGATTCAGCATTTACCCATTTTGTATAGTTTTCTTGTGTTTCCATTTAGTTCCTCTACTTTATATTTCTATTCTTTCCTAGACTAAAAAATGCCTAGATCCTATTCTACACTTTTTCAGCATGAATTCGTATGAAAACGCTACAATTTTTGATTTTCAAAGAACTTTCATTGAAATCAGCTAAGCTGCGTTCAAAATTTTGATCGTACGTGCTATTATTAGTTTACATATATAAGGAAGTGATAATGATGACTAAATACGTAGTAACCTTAAGCGAAGAAGATCGCAAAATGATCATGGACTGCCACTCAAAGAATCCTTCAATTATGGCAGCCATGGAAAATGCTAAGAAAGCAGAAGACTAATTATCAAATGAAGCCAAGGATTACTTCCTTGGCCTTTTTTTATGCAAAAAATAAAATGTTGCCTCGCAAAAAAGGAAGCGTTTACATATAATTTCTGGAAGAATATAATTATTGACGTGAGTAGAAGTTATTAAACAAAAAAGAGGTAACATGATGTATCAAGAATCGTTTCAAGCAGCGGCCAATGCTGCGATCAAAAAAGTGAAGCTGTTAAAAAATAATCCAGTTGGCTACCTGCTGTTGGCCCTGTTAGCTGGGATGTATATCGGCTTTGGAATTTTGTTGGCATTTACCATTGGGGCACAATTAGGAAAAAATCCTGCTGCTAACTTAATTAAAGGGCTAGTCTTTGGGGTTGCTTTGAGTTTGGTCATAATCCCTGGAGCAGAGTTGTTTACTGGCAACAATTTTGTGATGGGAGCCGGCTTGTTGGAGAAAAAAATCAAGTTGGGTCAAGCCTTGCTGCTGTGGCTAGTTTGTTGGATCGGTAATTTGCTTGGGGCCGGTTTATTAGCTTGGATGTATGTCAAGTCAGGTCTTGACCTCCCAGCCATTGCTGGAGCTTTTACTAAAGCTGCGGCAGCAAAAATGGCGGCACCGGCTGGTCAGCTTTTCCTTCGAGGAATACTCTGTAATATTTTAGTTTGTTTGGCTGTATGGTCCGGTTTTCAAAGCAAAAACGACGCAGCTAAATTAATCATGGTTTTCTGGTGTTTGTTAGCCTTCTTCTCCACCGGCTTTGAACACAGTGTCGCCAACATGACCACACTTGTAGTAGCCCTTATGGCACCGGCTGGAAGAGGGGTTTCGCTTGGCGGACTGGGTTACAACTTGCTTTGGGTAACCTTAGGCAACATGGTTGGCGGAATTTGCTTCGTCGCTTTGCCGTACTGGTTGGCAGCTAGAGACAAGCAGTAGGAAAGCAAAATATAAATACCAAGTCCTTGTTTGACTATAGCTCAAACAAGGACTTTTTTTATGCAAAAAAACAGGCCTGATCGAGGATCTGGCCTGCCCTAACTCCGCATGCGCGGAGAACACTTAGTCTTATCATAACTTTTAGGATCACCCTCCGCTATTCGGAGGAACACTAATGGTAAGTTTACTACAAAAAGCAGCATATTTCACTGATCAATTTAGTTAAGGCGTTTTTCCCAGTCAATAATGCCATTTTTGTATGCTTCCGGTCGCAGCAATTGCGACAATTTAAATTGGTCCAGCTTTTGGTTAAAAGCGGCAAATCCCCGATCAAAGGCCGCCAAGATTAGTTGTTCGCTAGCCTGAACGTGTGCTGGGTCATCGGGGAAAACGCTATTGGCTAAATGACTCAATTCCGGAACCGTGGCCGGGTCAAGTGCTTCAACGACATCTTTTAAGCTAATGGCAGTAATTGGTCTAGCTAATTGATAGCCGCCATTTTTGCTGACATCAGAAGTAATGATGCCAGCATTTTTCATGGTCATTAAGAGCTTTTTCAAAAATGAGTCGGAAACGCCCAAAACACCGCTGAGCACCCGACTTTTTACCGGTCGGTGGTCTTTTTCCAAGGCCAAAATCAAGAGCACATAAATGCCCTGTTCAATACTTTTATTCAGCTTCATTTATCCAATAATTTCGTTAGTAATTCATCAGCCACGCTATCAGCAGTTACCGGACGGAATTTCTTTGAAAAGATCCCGAAGAACTTCAAGAGCGGTACCAGTTTGGTCATCGAATCATTACGCCCTGATCCATAAACCAACGTCGGATTTACCACTGCCGTTTTGATTCCGCTGGCTTCAAGTCTAGCGGCAATCTTAGCTTTGCCAGTTACAAAAGCCTTGTCGCCCAGAATTCCACCGATAAAGCCCATGGCCTTAACTTGATATTTTTGAGCTAATTTTAGCATAACTTCAGCTGGAAGGTCGTTTATTTGGTGAAAAGCTTGTGGATCTTTTTCAGGCCGACCAACAAAATCAATTATATAGTCGACCTGCTCAGGCAAAACCTGTTCAACTGCTGCATAGTCCGTCACATCAGCTTTTAAATTAATAATCCGGTCATTGATAAGTTGGTTTTTACCTGAACGCGAAACAACATAAAGTTCAATTGTTGGGTCTTGTTTGAGCCAATGGTCTGATACAACGCGTCCTAGATAACCGTTGCCCCCTAAGAGTACTGCTTTTGTCAATTTGCTTACCTGCTTTCTAATTCGTTTTAGGATATTTTATATCCTAGGATAATTTTTGTCAAAGAATAAAGCCTTAGGATTCATAAGCCCACGAAAATAAAACATTTTTTGCAAGTAAGTACTTGCATGCTTTTAAAATTGGTGCTAGTATTTGATCCCGAACAGCAAAAGGAGGCAATTATGAAATTAAAAAAGTATTTCACCAGTCGTGGGCCAATAATTGGAACTCTGTTGGCAATTATTTTTGGTATCCTCGTATTTCTAATTTATTTTGAAGGCTACAGTGGGATGCCCACCAAAATCGATCGACTGCCGGTAACCATTGTCAATGAAGATAAACAGGCAAAGAGCCTAAATAAGCAGCTGAAGACGGCTTTAAAGAAGGAATTCAAGCACGTCAAAACCACAACCAACCTAGCTAGTGCCAAAAGTGAACTCAATGGTCGGCAGACTTATTTGATCATTGACATCCCCAAAAATTTCACTAAAAAAGTCAGTCAAAACAAATCTACTGAATTGAATTTTTACATTAACAATTCCAACCAAAGCTCGGTTGTCTCGGGCATGAAACAGGTTGCGCTCACCATCGGCAATTCTGTATCGCAAAAGATTATCATCAAAAAAGGTCAGGCAATTTTGGCAACTTCAGCAAGCCAAAAACTAAAGAAGCAGTTGGCTAGTGCCAAAGCTAAGCTTGCCAAAGAAGTTGCCACCCTCGCCCAAACTTCGCCAACTGCCGCCAAAGCAGCCAAAGAAAGCGGCAGCAAAAAAATAGCCGCAGCTAAACAAAGTGGCGAAAAACAAATAAAGCAGCAAGTTGCCAAAGCCTACCAGAACATGGACGAGAGCGTCAAAGTAAAAATCCACAACGTCAATCATGTTCACCAAGGCATTAATTATGCAATGGCACCATTTTTTGCCAATTTAGCCTTATACCTAGGTACAGTTTTAGGCGCCATGGTAATGTACGGCACTTTTGCTAAATTTGCCAAGGAAGACGGCCGGATGATGGCATTTGGCAGCATGCAGTTGGTTTTTGTCTGCGTCTCAATCATCGCCAGCCTTATCGATGCTTGGGCAGTTAAAGCCCTTGTCGGCGTTGATTTGAACTTTAGCAAATTATGGTTGAATTTCGCCATGGTTCTCTTCAGCGGCTACGAGTTGAACTCGCTAGTCATGTACCTGATCGGGCAAATCGGTACCAGTCTCAACATTTTCCTGACAATGGTGCAGGTGGTTTCGGGCGCCGGGATGCTGCCGGTTATCACCATGAATTCATTTTTCCAAACTATTCACTATATCTCTCCCCTATATTACGCAACCCAGATCAACTTCAACTTAATGTACGGCGGCAGCGGCACCAATGCCCTCTTCCTGCAATATGCCGGTTTAATTCTGGCACTTATTGTTATAAACTCTTTAATAGTAAGCTTACAAAAGCACCAACGTTTGTTAGATCTAAGCAAGCTCAGTTAAGGAGTGAGGGCATATCGTCAAGACTGCAACTAATAAAAAAATACTCAATGCTTTTGAGCAGATTATCATTATTGATGGCTATGCCGGGGCAACCACCAAACGGATTGCCCAAGCAGCCGGAATCAACGAAAGTACCCTATTTCGTCACTATCCATCTAAGTCAGCCTTGCTGGATGCTTTATTGAAAAGCAATCAAGCTGATATTGAAAAAGCCGTCGCTGACTTCACCCCCAGCGGAAAACCAGTGGACGATTTGCTAACGGCCGCAAGGCAATATTTTGCATATGTTGAAAATCATAAAGCGGTCTTTTTACTAGGACTCCGCGATCCTGCTGCCTATCGAGCAGCACAAGAGGAGTATGCTCCCGCAGCAGAATTATTCAATCAATTATTGTATAAAAAGGTGCTCCAGGAGTATGCGATCAGGGATGAAACCAAAGTAAAGCTTAAGCTGCAGAATTTCTTCACTGTGTTGTATGGACGCGAAGCACTGAAGTTCAATTTTCCCCAATCGACCGACTTAAGCAAAAGCGATACCCAATTTATCAACGAAAATATGCGGCTATTAGCTGAAGAAGTTTTTGCAGATATGAATGGGTAAAAAATTGTTTTAGCAGAAATTGACCCATTAACAATTTTTGACTATTAAATAAACAGAAAATCCTACTATTTCCTGGTTTTAATACCAAGATTTAGTAGGATTTTTGTTTTGCGCCAAAGTCAGCTTTTCTATCAGGCCCCTTTGCCAATGAATGCTGCAATTACAAACATGAGCTCCCCTCCACTCACGTGGAGAACATTTGTCGCACCCTGCAGGAGGTACGTGGATTGAAAGAATCACCTCCGCTCACGCGGAGAACACAAGTCCCAAATATGACGGCGCGTGGTGGCTGAAGGATCACCTCCGCTTGCGCGGAGAACACCGCGCGGCCGCCCGGAGGCGTTTTCTATACGCGGGATCACCTCCGCATACGCGGAGAACACCAGCTCACGGTGCCAAAAAACGCTCGAAGCAAAGGATCACCTCCGCTTACGCGGAGAACACTTCAACTCCTTCAGCGACTTTAAGTCGTCCCAGGGATCACCTCCGCATACGCGGAGAACACCTTTTAGTAAGTAGTCACGGCCGCTTTTGTCGGGGATCACCTCCGCATACGCGGAGAACACTTTTCGGGTATATCAACCAAAGAATTACCGGTAGGATCACCTCCGCTTACGCGGAGAACACTCTTAGTTGAGTCAAGCACTAAGTCACGCGTAAGGATCACTTCCGCTTACGCGGAGAACACTTAATTGGTAAAACATTAACCATTTTGTGACTGGGATCACCTCCGCATACGCGGAGAACACTTTTGCATACTAATCACGTCAATTTTTTTCTGGGATCACCTCCGCATACGCGGAGAACACTTTTGCATACTAATCACGTCAATTTTTTTTCTGGGATCACCTCCGCATACGCGGAGAACACTTATCCACTTTGAGCTTGGAAGCATCTGGACTAGGATCACCTCCGCTCACGCGGAGAACACTCAAATATTGTTTGCAAAACGTTGGCTGGTCAAGGATCACCTCCGCATACGCGGAGAACACAGCTTCCGTTGAGGGTCACGATGATTTGACTGGGGATCACCTCCGCATACGCGGAGAACACCTGGCAACGCTGCCAAGACCTTGCTTAAGATCGGGATCACCTCCGCATACGCGGAGAACACCGATTTGACTACATGACTACACCTTTTCCAACAGGATCACCTCCGCATACGCGGAGAACACATAGTGCACGATTAGCTCGAAAGCTATGCTTAGGGATCACCTCCGCATACGCGGAGAACACACTAAAAGATCCCTTTATAATCAAGCTTCCTCAGGACGCCAAAGCAATAATTCCATTACTTTTGATTTTACGCTAGATTTTAAACCTTTACTAGTCGAATATTCCACAAAAAACACTATATTCGAAGATACCCCATATCTATCATTTTTTCAGCTAGTGCCATTGTTGCCCGGGCATCAGACAATGCATTATGGGGTTGTTGGTTTTCAATTCCATAATTCTGAAGAACTGTTTCTAAATGATAATTAGCTAAAAATATATCTTTCTTTTTTATTATTGGTAGCAAATCAATAAATCTATTTTTTAGCGCATCCCTGCCTGTTTTATGAAATGCATCATCTAAAAAATTACTGTCAAAAGCAATATTATAACCAACCAACGGTTCCTCACCAACAAAAGTTGCAAACTCTTCCAAAACGGTGTCCAGGTTTTCACCTTTCTCTTGCAGCACCGAATTGCTTATGCCTGTTAATTTCACAATCTTGTCTGGAATACTTGTCTGAATTTTGATCAACTTATAGAATGTATCCCGTTTTTCAGATTTAACCGCACCAATTGAAATAATATCTGAATTAGCAGGATATAGCCCTGTCGTTTCTAGATCAATTGAAACAAAGTTTGCTCTTTTTTTGCCCGTTACAGCTAAATGGGTGAATTTCCTAGCTTTTTGTCTTTTGGCTGCCAAACTAAAACCATAAGGAACTGCCAAATTCTCACTTTGAATTGACATCATCAAAGGAATTCCGTCAAAATCCACAACTTTATGATCTTTTCTAGTAGTTTTGAAATCATACCCTATTTCATTCCTGGCATTCCAGACTATTGTCGCTTCGCCATTTCCAATATTTTCTAGAATTCTTGACCACAAAAGTTCTCTGATTTTAACATTCACATTGCCAACGTAAACACCGGTTTGAATCTCTTGGCACCATTTAGTTAAATCTCCTCGCAAAGATGTAGGCACTTTGCTTAAAGTAATTACTATCATGATCCTTTATCCCCTGTCATGATACTGTACTCCAAATTTTTGCAGCCCAACCTTGTCGTCCCACAAGCTTAGTACTTCTGCTTCGGTATCATCGTCTATTTCCAGGAGATATTTTAGATCACTAACCATTTGCGGTAATATTTTTCTTTCAGCAAACAAGTCTCTCATAGCTTTTCTGACATGACGAGAAATATCTTGATTTCCATATTTTGCTGTTTGCTCAAAAGCAACTGGCACTGAATACTTTGTTTTATATAAATCAGCAAAATCATAGACAAAAGCCAAGTCATGCCCAGTATGAACAAAACCTAATCCAGGTGAGGCTCCTAAAGCCACAATTACACTATAGGCTAAACCATAGAGTGCTTGATGAGCGGAAGTCAGTGCTTTATTAATCGGAGTTCCACTTTCAAAATCATCTACTTTATATTCGCGTTTCGTCCATGCTACTCCGGTTCGCTTAGCTTCTTCCAAATAGATACGACGAACCCGAGCACCTTCTTTGCCTCTTAATTGCTGCATGGTAAGTTTGGAAACATCTTGGTCAGGAAAACGCAATAGATACATTTTTCTAGCGACGCGCAAGCGGCTTCGAGTGTTGGATACCAGTCGAGCTTGAGATTCTAAAAATCGAGATGAATGATTTAGCGATCTGCCATGGGCATACATGCGAACCCCTTGCTCACCTACCCACAGCACTGCCATTCCTGATTCTCCCATTAGTTCCATTGCGCGATGAGTTACATCAACTCCAGGGCCTAATAAAATAACGCTGATTAAGGCAGAAGGGACGTTAACCGTCCCTTCTGCTTCAACTATTCTTATGGCGCTATCTTGCCGGTCTATTTTTGCATGCTCCACATAAAGAAATGTGATGCGATCACTAGTTCTTACTAGCTCATTTATTTCCGGCTTTTTTGCACCAGATATTTTAGCCATAATTAGCCTCTATAAGGAATGACTGTTAATAATCCCATACCATAGCTTTTTTCTCGACCAATTCCATTGATCAAAGCTGCTTTGAATTTATTAAGATCAGTAATTTCTAGCATCCCTTCAAAGGAAACGCAGCTCAGTTTAACGGGCCTACTATTATGGTGTCTAAGCATGACCTTTTGCCGGTTTACAACATTAAATTCGTGCAGCTTAAAACCGTTTAATTCAGACCTGTCAGACAACCATTCCATTTGTTGGGCAACCGTTACATGAGGATAGGTTTTGCTGCGGCCACCATCTGCTGGGGCTACCCGATGGACAGGATTACCGGTAAATCTAAATTGGTAAGGCATTCCTGTAGTTAAATTATCCAAAAATTTACTGTAGTCTTTGGTCATCGCAGTGCCTGGAACACCGTATTTTTCCATTTGTCTCAAATCAGGTTTATTTTCGCTAAGCACTAGAAGATAACGTTCACCTGACAAGTAATCAATTCGCCATAAGTGCCGCAATCTTTTCTGCTGTTCAATTTCCTCTGGAAAACAATGTTCGACCCAGTTATGATAAGCGCCCGCATGATTTAAATCCTTTAGCAAGCGGCGATTTTGGTCATTGATTTTTACTCTCGATAAATACATTGTGCCACCTACCTTATAATGCAGACATAATATCATGATTTGAACTATTCTGTGGAACTGGCAAGCTAACGACAGTTTTGGCGATTGCTCGGTATCCATGCTGCCGATTCCGTTGATCGAAACTAATTGCCGCATCTTTCATAAATTCAGGTTTTACCCCTGGTAAAAGACTGGCATCGGCAATGATCCTTGCTCGATAGGTGTCAGAAGTTTGTTTCTTAATATACCAGTTCGCAGCTTGCCATGGACTATCTTTCAAAACGGTCAGCGGATCCAAATTATCATAGGCTTTAATTCGTAACACACCAGCTGGCGGATCAGAGCGTCTGCCTAAAAATAAAGCATATGCTGGATGCAGCAAAGCAAAATTAATGTTATCAATTAATTCTGAATCTTCGCTTCCCAAAGCTACAAGATAAACGGCATCTTGCACATAATCTCGATAAGACAGTTTTTTCGTACCCTTTGATTGATCGTATTCAACGATCTGAAAGTCGGTCATTGTTGATCCCAATTGGTCAACTCGAACAGCAAATTTTAACTGGTTCAGTGCTTCGATTCGCTTATCATCACGATCATATCCCAAAGCAGCTGCTACCATGCCAATAACGCTGCTTTTAGAAGGGTAAGGCCAGCTGGTTCTGCGATTAAAACTAGCTTCATTCCCAAATGACTGCAAAGGTGCAGTCAATTTAATCGTGATCGTTTTCATTGTTTAAGGTCTCCTCTACGGCACCGGCAGTTTGGTTGATCAAATCTGTCAGGTTTTCTGCAAGATCGCTCATCTTACTATCCTTAGTGGTTAAAACTACTGTCTTGACTGGCTGATCAACAAATTTCATTGTTTCGTTGTATTCGTTCTCTAATTTTTCAATCGATTCAGCAACATAACCATTCTTTCCCTTTACCGGATCTTCGAATGCAGATACTAAGTTTACAGGCGTATCAGTTCTGATCGTTGCCATCACATATTGTGGAACTGTCTTGTTTGCAAAAGTGTTTTGCTTACCATCAGGCATGCTCAGTACGAATTCTTTGATAAACAGCTTCAAGCCTTCGATAGTTAAATCCTTACCCACGTTCTTTTGCAAATCGTGCAGATTAATGTTTGCATACCGATAGAGAGTCGATGAATTATATTCGATTGTCCCAATCATTGCTGAGCCAGCTTCATCATCATTTTGGCAATCATCAAGTCCAGTAAAGTAGTCATATTCAGGAGTGATGGCATTAGTAGAAATTGCGTGCGCTACTTGAGCTGAAGCATCAACATTGAGGCTTGGGTCATCGGCAACCATCCGACCAAACAAAGCTAAATCTAATGATTGATCGCTATTTAATACGGCTTTCAATCTATTCTTTACTTCCTTGGCTTTCTTTTTATCATCTTTTTCAGCTAAGTCTTCTTCATGTTCCAAAGCGTATTGAGCCAGTTTAACTAATTGCCCCTTGCTTACAAAAAGCAAAGCTTTAGTCTCATTAGTCTTACTGTCTAACTTAATTCCAGCGGTGGTAAATATCTCAATTGACTTTTCCAAAGCAGCATCATCAGCTAAACTTGAATCTGCTTTTTGGATTTCTTTAGCTAAAAGTTCAACTGCTCTTTTTGTTCTATATGCGTCCAGCCAGTCAGCACCATCACTTTCATGCTTAAAACCTTGACGAATTGCACGTTTCCAGCTTTGAGATGAAACTCGTGAGCGAACTTTGCCACCATAAATAGCTGTTTTTGGTGAACCAGCGTCATCACGGTTAATGTTAGATGATGGGACAGTTTGTAGTACGTGTAAATCTAAGTAAACATTCTTCATTGTTCAATTCCTCCATTACTTGTTAGTTTCTTCTTTGGTTTCAACTTTCATTGAAAAGTATTGTTCGCCCCACTTTAGGCAAACTTGCCGGCTGGCAGCAGGACTAGTTTGATAATAGACGATATCTCTAGCAAAACGAGCAAAATTTATCGGTGGCAGACCAGCTGCTTTTCGATTGCTTTTAAGGATGCTAATTAAATGAATAACATCATTAATCACGCTATTAACTTGCATCTTTGACAATGTAGCCTGGACCCGCCGATCCAAGGCAACGCGTAATTTTTCATCTTTCCGCAGCTGACCAAGTGCTTGAAAAATTTCAAGACTGTCATCGCCAGTAGAAAAAACAAAATTATCAATTCCTTGCTGATAAATTGCATATCCTCTTAGGGCAGCAAAAACTGCAATTTCGCTATAAGTCGGCTTACCATTACTACTAAGTTGATCTGCATCCAATTCATCAAATAACAGCGGCCAGACAGTACTCATCTTATGATCATCAATTGAGCTAGCGTAGCGCAATGCTGCTAGCGATGCCTTATCACGATTACCGTCATTATTTAGCTTGTTAATAATTCTTGAGGTTACGCTCCCAATATTTGAACTCATAAAATCAACTCCTCCCTTAATTTGTTTTATACAGCTTGTTTAAGCCAATTCTGAAGCTTCTCTGAACAGTAAAAATATTTTGAATCTGATCATCGCCGGCCTTACCTTTGATGTCACTTGGTGTGGCAGTTGCCATCAAATCATCCCCAGCCTGCAAAACGATCTGCTTTAATTCATCCTTCCACTTTTTAATTTCAGGATCACGTTCTTCATCATTAGTCAGGCCTGACAACCAAGCTTCAAAAGGTTCATTCAGCCTTTCATACAAAGTCCCTGCCCAGTGGCTGGCGAATTCGGATGATGTATCAATTCCTCGAAGTTCAGCAATTCGACGAGCAAATCCCCAATAAATTGAGCCTGCTTTTTGAGTAAATTCAACAACATCCTCAATTCTTCCTGGCCAATAAGAAGCAGCTTCTGGGTCCTCATCAAAGATAACCCCTGCTCTGATTTCCATGTTGTCATAGAATTCGGCTGCCGGGCTTTGAGAAGTGGCGTTACCATCGCTAATCAGGCCAGCCGCCGTCAAATGAACCATATAGTCAAGCGGCAGCACTCCATGCGCCTTCAACTTGCGGAGCCAGGTAACAATACCAGGTTCATATTCCGCCCCATCACTGTTGACTTTGACGTAAGAACCAAAATTACGCCACATTGCTTTAGGATCTGCTTTTATCCAGCGCATTGCCGGTCTGATTTCTGGCTTTTTCTTGGTTCCAGCTATTTTCCAGGTAGTCATCGGTTCAATAAACGCTTCAATATTTTCCACCTTAGTCAGTCCTGCAGTGAAAATTACTGGCTTGCCATCCTGCCATTTAATGTGTAAAACCCGTGCCCAAAGCGTGTATAGCTCGGCTAGATTATCTGGCTGGACAGCTTTCATTCGCTTAACAATATATTCCTTTATATTGTCATACTCCCAAAATGGGTGCTGAACCCGGTATTCATCTTCACTGTTTGGCGTAAGCAAAGAAAGATTTAGCAATAGCGTTTCAAATAAATTTTTGCCTTCTGCGAAAACGGTATTCAGTCGGTATAACCAGCCTGGTTCAATAGAAAATTTACCTTTGGCATTTACTTTGGTCTTATCAGAAGTACCGGCGTAATTCTGGTAAGTAATGATCCATCTAGCCAACTCATCTAAACTAATATCATCTTTATATTCACCTGCTTTGGGTGAAAAGACGTCTGGTGTATGGGCACTTTCGGAAATCCTCCGATTTATTTGCCGAATTCCCACTGTTCCCTTGCCACTAGCTACACTATTTTTGGCTGGCACCAGACTGTCATAAATTGTTTCAGATACTTGCCAAAATGGTTCTTCCTGACTCAACAGGTCAAATTTATTTTCGTATTTGCTTAAATAATCAAACAAAATTGGCGAAAATCCATTTTGTTTTTTCAAATTTTTCCAGGTATTAAGTAGGTTGTTTTCATCATACTCATCCTGATCAACATCTTGGACCCGCATTTGATTATCAAGTTCAAGCCAGTCATAAGCTTCTCCACTAGCATCATAGCGAGAATAAACCGTAAGAAGCAGACTCAGCAAAAAGCGTAACACTGCTACATCTTGCGCTTTCATTTCTCCAGCAAGTTGAAGATATTCACTGGAATTTTCAAAAAGCTCTTTTAATGAAACTTTTTGAGTTTGATATTCCCGATTCAGGACTTGAATCCAAGGTTGAGTCACTAGATTGAAAGTTTCATCCATCTTCTTCCTCCTTTTCATAACTTAAACCCAATTTACTTGAGTAATTAATTTGCCACTTATCATTGAAGCAAGTTGCATTATTTTTATCTAACAGCAAGACTAAGCTTTGTCTTAGCCAGACACTGTTCTGCCATTCTGGGAATTCTCGATAGGTCAATTCCTCTAATTTGGGGATTACTTCCCTTAATGGTTCAGAAATTGCAACGGGCAGTCTGACCACCTGCTGTGAAATTTCTTTGTTAATTTTTTCGTTGGCAAAGTCTTTTATCGGCTGACCGTTTAGCATAAGATAGCCATCATCTGCTTTTTTAAGCAAAATAACCTCAACTGTTGGCGTAATATCGCGAACAGCAGCTTCTCCCATCTGGTCATCCTTGTCTACGCCAATTTTAGAATCCTTTAACCATCCATGAAGATCGCGCTTTGGTTTAGGCGGCTTTATCTGGAAAGTTTTGGCCTTGCGTTTTTCGACAGCTTGATGATCCTCAAATTCTTCCTTTGCAGTTGTGAGGTCTGCAAATTCAGCATCGGTCTTTGAACTATACACTTGCTGAACTAAATTTGAGATGTCAGTTGGCAAAGTAATAGTGTCAGGCAGAAAATGATCGGTTTTTTGTAAAAGATACTTACTGTAAATCAGTTCATTTGCCCTGCCATATCCATCAGGTTCAATTCCAGTGACAAACAGCTGAGCATTTTCTAAATCAAGCGGACGGTTTATTTTATGACGATGCAGCCTTCCAACCCGCTGCAACAGCAAATCCATTGGTGCAATATCGGTTATTAGAACATCAAAATCGATATCGAGGGACTGTTCCAAAACCTGGGTTCCAACCACGATGAGTTTATCCGGACGACGGCCTTTTTTACCAATTTTCTTGATCAGCTCTTGTTCTTTCTTAGTTCGATCTGTTGCCAGAAAACTGGAATGAAGAATCATGGTCGGGATATCATCGGGAATTTCTGCTGCAATCTTTTGCGCTCGCTTGACTGTGTTAACAATGATGCCGGCACAGCCGCCATGGCGGATCAAATTTACTGCTTTTTTAGCAATAGCTGCTTCATCACCGGCTAACCTGGTAACCGCAACTTTGGTCGTTTTATCAGGAACTGAAAAATCATCTACCTGTATTACTTTTTGTCCATCCAATAAGGTTAACAACGGATAACCTTGATTACTGCTCCAATCTGGATTTTCAGCTTGCAAATCGACTTTGCCATACTTACCACGTGCATAGGCTTCAAGCAACTGCTTACGTTCTTCAGTCGGCAACGTTGCAGATAAAGCAATTACTGGTACATGATAGGCACCAAGCCACTCAAGTGCTTTTTTCAAATAGCTTTGCATGTAAACGTCGTAGGCATGCACCTCGTCAATTACCACAATCTTGCCACTGAATCCGAGATGTTTCAGCACCAAATGCTTTTGCTTCAAACTCATTTGCAACAGGCCATCGATAGTACCTATTGAAAAATCTGCGAGAATCGATTTTTTCCCTGAAAACCAGCCATTTACAGTAACGGATCCACCTTCAGTAATATTTTGAGCCTTAGGCAACTTGGTGTAATTTTCATTAAATTGAGCTTTTCCATGCATCAATTTAATATTGGTCTTCAAGCCCTCTTCTTGAGAAATTGTTTGCAGCCACTCCGTTACCCGGTCAAACATTGCATTCGTGGTTGCCTGAGTTGGCAAGCCAACATACATGCCAGTGCGGCCAGTCTTAAAAGCTAATTGTTGAACAGCTGTTAGCGCTATTTCAGTTTTGCCGATACCCATTGGTGCTTCCACAATAGAAATACCTGGATTAACCATATGACCGATTGCTGAGGACATCTTTTCTTGCGTTGGTCGCGGATCGAAATCCCACATTTGTCGATAATAATCAGCTATATCTGTTATTTTTTCTGGGACCCATTGATCATTTTCAACCCAAGTACTAATAGCAGTACGAAAACGCTGAGTAGTATCGATGTCGTCAACGCCCTTATCAAGAGGAATAAGGGTAAACATTGGCTTGGATCCATCATCATTTAGATAAGTACATGAAGCCAACCAGTCGGCCATAATCAGCAGCCCCTCTAGCAAAACCGCTTGTGGCTGCGTAATTTCAGGTACCTCTTTGACATCGGAATAGCCAGAGCAGCTGAGGATAAAATCACGCAGTTCATCTTGAACTGTTTCCCACGGCTTTTGAATCTCAGCATTTCTGTCAGCTTGCTGATAATTAGCACGATACTCTATAAATTGTTGAATTGGCGGTAGATCACAAGGCTTTCCATGATGTCCTCCAACAAGCGAGGCAACCGAATCATTTAGCCCCCATCGTCTCATTAAAACTTCACCCGCAATTGAATGAGGTGATTTTCCGGGATTAGCCAAAGCTCCTTTGCTGAGCTCAGCAAACCCTTCACGATTGAGGCGTTCAATTAATTCATTGTCCAAACCTTCATTATGATCATACGAACTTTTGGTTTGAAACGCCGGCGTTGCCTTTCCTATATCATGAGCCATGCCTAAGAAACGGATCAGCTTTTGAATTTCGTCCTCTGGCAGGCTGCCTTGGATTATGCTTTTTTGGCCTTCATTCAGCCAATGGTTATAGAGCCAGCAGATAGTATTTCCCGTATCGACCAGGTGGATAACCAATGGCAGCCAAGACTCTTTCCCACTATTGTCTTTTTTACCCCACAACGATTTAGCTAATGGAGATAATTCACTTGCATTCATCTTGCTCCTTTCTAAATTTCATTCATATCTTTTGTTTACAAAAATAATATTACTCGTTTTGTTATAAAAAGCAACAGTTAATTTATTATTTTTTTCAAATTAAGTGGTCCCATTAATCGTAATCAGGTAGCCATTATTTTTCCAAATTTTGGGGTTCACATCAAAGGGAGCTAGTGACTTTTTCAATCCGAGATCATGTAGCACTTAACACCGGTAGTGCAATTGGGCGAATAACCTAAGCTTCAAAATTTTTCTCACCCCTTATATAATTGTAATCGGTTTCATTATTTCCGCTTATATTCTATACTAGAAGTGCTACAAGCAATGCTAATCATTCGAAACTCTTTTGAGGAGAAACACCATGAAAAAGCGAGATCTCAGCGATTTAAAACTTTTCTTTGCCCTATTGGGTTGGCTGATATTACCGACAATTTATACGACTGTTCGTACAGCCGTAGCCGGAAAAACGGGTGGGAACTTAGATATTTTTGGCAGTATGGAGTGGTTTGATCTGATCGACGAAACTATTCAAGCTTTTCTCCTGACGCCGCTTTATTTTCTGCTAAAAGATGTGGGCAAGAGAAAAAAGTTTGGAAAGTACGTAGCACTTTCAGCTTTGCTGGTTTACTGTGCATTCATGGTAATTACCGCCTTTAACATCAGCAAAATTTCGACATTTATGGGCCAAGCTAATGCTGCCTCTTACCTGACTCTCGAGTGCCTTGCCATGATTTTCGGCTTCATGGTTAGTTTGGGTATTTTATGGTGCACCATTTCAGGTTGGAAAAAAGCCATTATTTTTGCAACTATTGCTAAAACCTTTGGCTATGCCGTATCTGATTTAATCTTAATCCCGAAATTTGGTGATCTGGGCTCAGCTTGGGGAGACACCTTAGTAAATGCGGTAATGGCTGCGCTCCTAATCGGATTCTTTTTCACCGCGGAAAAGTCAGCTACAAGAAGACCCGTAAATTTAAACGATTTATGCCACTTCGGCCTTACTTGGGTACGACTGGGTCTCTTTAGCGGGATCAGCGTGCTATTAGATAATTTGGTTTATGCCCTGGCCGTTGTTAGAATAATCTCGCACGTTGGCAACATGGGTGCTTATTGGACCGCCAACAATATTATTTGGGGCTTTTTGCTTCAGCCAATACTGGCAATGGGATTAGTTATTCAGAAGAAAAAACTGACTAAGGTGCCAAAAGCAGCTTGGTTAGGCGTCACTTTAACCGTTATCTGCTGGCTAATCTCTTATCCTACTTGGCAACCCTTTGCCAAATATATCTTATCTTCGCCGACTGCAAGCCAGGTACAGGAAATTCTGACTGCAATTATGCCGTTTTATTTGTGCTATGCTATTTCAGCTATGATTGATGCTGTCTTTATTGCTAATGGAAAAACTTGGAACAGTTTAATAATTAGTCTTGTCGTGAATGTAGTTTACTATGGCATTGCTTATCTAGCTTTTGTTAAAGGCATTTTCTCAGCATCCCTCGGTAACATAATTTTGATGTTCGGGCTCGGCATGACCGTTCACATGTTAGTTTCAATTGCTCTCTACCTAAGGATGCAATACGTTATTAAAAAATCGACTATTAAGGAGGTAGCTTCATGAATCAAAAATTTGTTGCAATTTACCAGAAGAGCCCCAATAATCTCAGGCTCTGTTTTACAAAAGATGGAAAATGGACTGACATCGAGCAATTAGACGATAACCAGAAATTCATTTTCAATTCGAACAATGTCGACACTGTCATTGCGACAATCAAGGAACATTTTGGAATTAATCTTGCTTCGAAGGGCAGCCACCACAAAAAGAGAGAAAATTTATCCATGGTTGCCTTTTCTGGCACTCAGCCTAGCACTCAGCCTCGAAAATTGTATTACCACAAGCAAGATACGCTTACTTATGATTCGCTGATGCTTAAACAGCAATTGTTGCAGTCCCTTTTAGGCAAAAATCAAGTTGATCAAGAATCGCTGATTTCTGCTATCAATACTATAATGTCCTGTCTCGACTCAAATCTCTTGGACCGATATAAACACGCTCAAGACAAATTAGATGGAGTAGTTTTACAAGATTATTTGCACATCCTAGAGTTAGAAAAAGTTGATGGTTTAAGCGATAACCAAAAAAACCAATTGCTTGAACTTGGAAAAGCTGCTCGTGCTGCCCGGCGAGAGGTCAAAAACACTGTCAAACTGCTTGAGATGCTCAACAGGTGCCTAACCCCACAAACGTTAAACGATTTGCAAAACACTGATTTGTTAACAGAAAATCCAGATTATGGATTCCGTAGTGATTGGATGCTGCAGAAATACACCGATATTCTGAAACACCGCTTCGATATGTTGCCTGAACTAATTAAATAGCTTTTGGCTAAAGAAAAAAACGTCGCACTTGCGACGTTTTTGTTTACTAAAATTTTCTAACTCCGTGCTGATAAACTCAGCTCACTTTTCCTTATCAAAGCTGCAAGAGATTTTTGTTAAATATAATACTCACACAAATGATGCTTTGATAAAAATAATTCATTTTAGTAGTATTTTTCATTGTACTCGCATGATATAAAAATCGTTTACATGCATTCCTCACCCTAATGCTTTTCTTCATAAAAACGCCTAAGATTAACCTAGAAATACCAAGGAGGCAGGACGATGACAGATTTACTCGCAATTGACGTCGGCGGAACCAGCATCAAGTTTGCAATCTGGAAAAAGCAAGAATTGCTTGATTTTGGTTCAGTGCAAACGCCAAGGACACTTAACGATTTTTACCAAATCCTGACTGACAAAGCAGCCAGTGCCAAAGAAAAATATCCTACAATCAAGGGCATTGCGATCTCAACGCCTGGAGCTGTAAACAAAAAGACCGGCGTAATTGAAGGAGCCAGTGCCCTGCCCTACATCCACAACTTTAAGATTCAAGATGAACTTGAACAGCGCCTGGGTCTGCCGGTTACGTTAGAAAACGACGCAAATTGTGCCGGCTTGGCAGAACTCCGCTTCGGTGCAGGCAAAGGCTGCAATAG
This sequence comes from Lactobacillus corticis, assembly GCF_018327645.1. Lineage (GTDB taxonomy): Bacteria > Bacillota > Bacilli > Lactobacillales > Lactobacillaceae > Lactobacillus > Lactobacillus corticis. The sequence continues at coordinate 22,014 of NZ_BMAY01000001.1, forward strand.
TTTAATTTTTCTAGTAATTGGAACCGGCGTTGGGGGATGCGTGATCATCAACCAGAAGATTTGGCATGGGGCTCACCTGTTTGGCGGCGAATTCGGCTTTATGCTAACCAGCGATGGACAAACGCTCAGTCAGGCAGCTGCCACTATCAGCATGGTCAAGCAGTACAATCAGCGGACTGGGCAAGAGCTCAACGGCAAAGAAATTTTTGACCTGGCTCATCAAGGCGATCAGATTGCTAAGGAGGAACGCGACAAGATGATCCACGCCCTGGCAGTGACCATTTATAACCTGCAGCATGCTTTTGATCCTGAAAAAATCATTATCGGTGGCGGGGTTTCCGCCAATCCTGAACTGCTGGGCCTAATTAAAGCCGAAATTGAAAAAATAAGATCCAGCGTTGATATCACCACACTGGATCCGGTAGTTGACGTATGCCAATATAAAAATCAAGCTAACCTGCTTGGCGCAATCGCAGATTTTGAAGCTAGCCGCTAATAATCCAAAAACAGCATCAGGTCATCCCTGGTGCTGTTATTAGTTATTGACTAGTATGTTATTTGCCTTTTTTATTTCAGAAAAACTGGAGACAACCGCTGTATTTGCCTCAATACCTGTTAACGCAGCTTCTCTGATACTACTTTTGGTCGAGGTTTTACTCCTCGTATCATCTAATAAATATACAAAGGTAGCATCTCTCACTGCTGAAGTTGCCTTTACATCAAAATTGAACACTTTGGCTAAATTTAGATCGTTTGGACGAGCAGATGTTTTTACGAGTTTTTCCTTGCCAGAATTGCTGGGAATCGAAAAGTCAAAGTGAGCTGAAATTCCATCCTGACTTGCGATTTCTATATTTGGGGTGTTATAAATGTTGTTCTCTGCTAAAAACTCAGAAACAATTTCAACAAATGCCTCAGTAATGTTCCCCTTGGTCATGTAAACTAGATCATTAATTCTCATGACACCTTGAAACAGGCGATTCTTGGCCTTAGGAAAGTTTTCCAACGTAGTTCTAATTACCAGAGCTTCATCATCTTGACTTATTCCAAAATTTTTCAAAGTATCATAAAATATCTGGCCTTTCTTTGAACGCTTATTAATTTTGATGCCGGAATCTTCCAGTAATGCTCTGGTGAAGCCAAAATCAGAAATTTCAATGTGTTGTTCATCGATGAATTTGGCATACAAGTTTATATTGTCAAAATTTGAATCAAAAAATGGTGTGCTAATTGCGACATAATTTTGGTTGGCATCTTCAAAAACCAGTTCTTTTTTCAACCATTTGTAGTATTCATTTTCAAGCAAACTTGCTTTAGTCATCGTCAGCACCTCCAATTTTAATATTTGTATATTTGATAAATTTGTTTACTACTTCTCTAATACGATAGAGATTTTTGAATTCCGAAAGATCTGCAATTGGTACTACATTTTTAGGCGAATACTTTCCTGAATCGCTATTGAAATGGGCATGGGAGCCAATTATTACGGTCTCTTGTTCTGTACCAATGTTATTTGTATGTCTAATGTTAGGACCAAAATCGAGCCTAACAAGATGCCGTTTATTTTCTTCAAACATTAAACCGACACTGAAAACAGTATCCAGCGGTGTTTCATGGACTTGTAAATCGTATAATATTTTTCTCTTCTTATCTACTACTTTACACCTGTAGCTATGTGAACTGAAAACCAAATTTTGGTTTACTTGGTCCAAAATGTCTTTGAAGTCTAAAATTGAATTTGGATTTTTTTCAGCCTCAATCAACTCATTAATTTCTTCCATAGTCAATTCGTCATTATTGTTATTCATTTTTACTTCCCCTCAAATATTATGTTTTATTATTATACCTATAAAATCCATCCAAAAACAGCATCAGGTCATCCCTGGTGCTGTTATTCTTTCCTTGCTGCTATCCAACCCTACTGGTCCCATCGGCGTAATTCAATTTCACGCCAGGTTGGACATTAAAGATATAAACATTAAAGTGAACGGTATTTGATCCGACTGATTGGGCTTCCATTTCTACGCCCCGTGCCAGCAATTCATTGCCTCTAAATACTGGCGTCACCCGGTAGCGGACATAATTGCTGCTGCTTTCCTTAATATAATCGGCAACCTCATCTTCATACCGCAGCATATCGGGGTCATTCAACTGTCTTGTACCAGTCATTAAGTTTTTCCAGTTGTTGTTCTGGCCCGTTAGCTGATAACCAATCAAGTGACAACGGTTATATAGCCAGCCACTAGCAATTCGTTTATTGTGCCAGCCCGTCGGATTAATTGTCAGTGGTTCACGCTGCGCCGTCGGCATCAAAGACTTATTAAGCAAAGCATTAGCAGCCGTTACCCGGTTCAGCGAATCCAGATTGCCATACTTTTGCCAAGCTCCGTGACTGGTAGTTAAATCAGCTTGCGTAAAGTTAGGATCGTTGTTATTAACCGTAATTACGTCCTGACCGGAGTAACTTAAACTTGCCAGCTTTTGCTCACTAACCGATTCAACGGCATGAGCCCCCGAATATTTCTTGAGCTTCAGTCGCAGCTTTTTAATCTTTTGATCAAGCTTGCGAATGTGCTGCTCCGTTTCCTTATTCTCCGCCTCGATGGACTTGGCCTTTTTTAACGGAGCCTTGTCGTACTTGATAACGGTCTTGATTTTGGCATCAACGACCTGGGTTAGATTGTAGGTATCGGAAAAAGTCGTCAAGGACAGCAGCACTAAAATGCTTGAAACGATAACTGAAAATTTTCTCTTCATTATCTTAACGCCTTTCTATAACCCGCAGCCTGGGCTTCCTTTTCACTATTGAAGTAGACGGCATTCTTGGAATTCATCCGGTAGCCCGATTGACCAGGCACGTGATAAATCTTGCTGCGAGAATTGCCGACAATCTTCTTACTGTCAGCGGTGTTCATGTTACCACGGTAGTTGTTTGAACGGCTTGTACGCTTGCTGTAAGTAGTATCTGCATTAGCTTTAACCGAACGGCTATAGGCAGCTGCCGCAGCTTTTTGCGATGATTCAGCCTTAGCTTGTTTTTTCTTAGCAGCGACCAAAGCAGCAGCCAGCTTGTCATATTCGCTTTGCTTCTTCGCTTCTTCTTTTTCCAATACTTTCTGCTGCGATTGGGCCTGGCTAAGCCGTTTTTGCCCAACCTTCTTGGTCACATAATGGACCTGGGGCTTGTGGCTGGTTTTGACAGCTTTTTCATCGGAATTGCCGCCGGAATTCCCACCAGAATTGCCCACTATTCCGATCATCATTAAAATGACAAACACAGAGAAAATTGACGACCACAGTACCTTGTGTTTGCTAGTCTTGAAGGCAATTTTCTTGAAGAAATAATATGGGATCAACCAATACCAAAATAGGACCCACTCTAATACCTTCAGGATAGTTTGCCAATTATGCGAATTTGGTTCCATAGCACTCCACCATTTCATTCATCGGTTTATTAGTATATGCATGAATATTATATAATAATGGATTGCTGATCTGAAAGATGGGTAATAACTAAATACATCTTGAGCCGAATTCCTCAAAAGAGTAAAATTTTATGCATGATCATTTTTTACTCAGCTAAAAAGATCATGTTGGAGGAGCTGCATCGACTATGTTGCAGCAAAAAGTAGTTTGTAATAGAAGATCGGGAGTAAGAATATGAAGAAGATCTTTGCGATATTTACCTCTGCCCTTATGCTTTTTTCAACAGGGGCATTTGTTTCGGGTCAAAACACTGACTCAATTGTTGAAGCTAAAGTCATAACTAAGAAAGCGAAAAAAACTAAGCTTTCTAAAAAGAAAAAGTCAACTAAAAAGACTGTAAGCAAGAAGAAGGCTAAGTCAACTAAGAAAGCCAAGAGCACTAAAAAGGTAATTAGCAAGAAAAAGGCTAAGTCTACTAAGAAGGCCAAGAGTGCTAAAAAGGTAACTAGCAAGAAGACTAAGTCAACCAAGAAGGCCAAGAGTGCTAAAAAAGTAACTAGCAAGAAGACTAAGTCAATCAAGAAAGCCAAGAGTGCTAAAAAAGTAAGTAACAAGAAAAAGGTTACGTCAGCCAAGAAGGCTAAGAGCACTAAAAAGGTAACTAGCAAGAAGAAGGCTAAGTCAACCAAGAAAGCTAAGAGTGCTAAAAAAGTAAGTAACAAGAAAACTACTAAGAAAAAGGTTGTTAAAAAGCCTGCCAAGAAAACGGCAGTTGTAAATAAGAAAACTGTAAACAACTCACAAACTAGCAGCACTAACCAAAGCTCAAACACTTCAAGTTCAAGCAAACAATCGTCAGCTGTTTCAAGTTCAGCTAGCTCAAAAAACAGCACTGAAAAGCCAAAGTACACTTCACAAGTTTCAGAAGATGGTACTACTAATTACTACAGCAGCGTCTTGCCTGATGAAGCTGGCATCCCCAATCCAAAAGAAGGCGACGTTTTATTCTATGAAGGTCCAAACAAATATAATGCAATCTACCATTACCAAGACGGAAAATGGAAAATGTCAGTAGATTCCAATTTCGGTAAAAAGGTTAAAGATAATGTTAATCAAGCTGTTAAAGAGTCGCAATCCTCTATCGATAAAGCCGAAGCTGAAGTAGATCAGGCTCAGAAAGATATTGACAAGGCTATGGCAAAAGCTCAACAGGAAGCTGATGAAATGAAGGCAAAGAGCGACAAAGAATTTGATACTTCAAATCCAAACAACTCAACTAATGCTGTATCAGATCATGGACAAACTAAATCAGATTTGACTAACATACAAAATTCAAACTTACCAACTGGCATTTACAGAAACCCGGATGGGGGTTTTACCAGTATTGTCCGTGGATCAGATGGAAGTTTTTCTAGTATTGTTTTTGGATAAAAAGAATATATGGATCAAAATCGGATTGAGTTAAATTTTGACTTCAATTCAAAGCAAAAATCCTATTAAATCAAGGTTTATCAATACCAAGATTTAATAGGATTTTGTTGTTTTGGCATTTTTTCAACTCTTCTTAGCGGTTAATCGCCATCAACAGGATTTGACATCTAAGGCTTTGGACTATTGTTATCTGTTCTTTTTCAGACGTAATATTTTTATTAGAAGACTTTCTTCGCCTTTTTATGCTCAAATTAGCTATTTATACGGTTAGGCCCATCACTATTGCCCCTAAAGTAATAAATATTAAGGCTAAAATCTTTCGTTTTATATCATCTTTATATCTGCTTTCTTTTAATATCATTAACCCGCCTAATGTGGAAATTACTACATTTAATTGTGAAAAGGTGTAACCCACTGCCACGCCATTCACTTCCATTGAAAGTAGAATACTCAAATTTCCTAATTCAAAAAATAAGCCTGTTACCATATTTTTTATTGTAAACCGAGAGAACAGAATATCTTTGTTTTTAAATAATGTGAAGAGCGTGATGAATAAAAATATTGAGACTCCTTGCGGAAAAATCATATCAGAAATATTTAACTTGAATACTGTAGGAATTATGGCATATCCAATAAGTCCCAAGGTCGAAACAAATAAATAAATTAATCCTTGCTTTAGCTCTTTACCAGAATGATTATTATTTTTCCTTTTAGAAATAGTCACTATTCCAATTGAAATTATTACTAATGAAAGAATTCCAAATATCCACTGTTTCCAAGTTGTCCATTCATGGAAGAATATTGCACTGATAATTGCAGTACCTAAGATTTGACCGCCTGTGCTAATAGGCATTGCAGTAGAAATACCTACAAGATCAAAACTTTTTACTTGTAGTAGCATCCCTATAGACCAGAATAATCCGCACAAACTGGAGCCAAATATTAGATTGAAAGAATAATTAGGGGAGTGAACAAACATAGATATGATTGATGCTAGTAAAACAGTCCAGGAAATACCTACAACTTTGTTTTCAAAGCTACCACCAAATATCTGCATCAGAATGGCCTGACTTCCCCAACCTATTGCAGGCAATAATGCAATTAAAAAATTGTTTATAAGCATTTTATTTAAAGAAATCTTTATTTAAGATCGTTAAAACATCATATGGAGAAATTGAACCACAATAATCTATTTGCTTCTCTAAGGCATTTACTGCAACTTGATTTTTATTCAATTTGAATGCAACTGATTTATCCGTCGGATTTTCAACTCTAATTACAAGCGCATTTTGTTCAAAGAATCCCTTATAACAGGCTGAAACAACAACGTTTTCTGGCAATTTAATCAATGACTTTTCAGTAGATAAGGCTTCCTTGTCAACTAAATCATCTTGAAGCTTATTATCTAACCTATTCAAGAACAAATTATATTTTTGTGACTGATAAGCAAGTGGTCTAAATTTCAATTGTTCTGCTATTTTAGCTATAGATTGTTGGTTTAATGTACTTGAAAATACAACAACAAAGTCATAAGTTAGTTTCTTAAGCAATTCCGCTTTAGGAGTAGAAATCATAGAATGTCCCACTTTAGTAGTGTCGCCTGAAGCTCTACCAGGTCTGTAATTCAGATTCGACTTACCTAGTTGACCTGTAGTAGCCAACAATGTAAATAACAATATCCCATCTTTTTGAGCATATTCTTTACATGTGTTTGAATAAACGGTCACGTATTTATTTTGTTTTCCAATGGTAACATTATTATCCAGAGGTGAAATATTTACCGGTTTTTCAGAGTAGTGATTCTGCCAATCATCTGGAATTTTTTGATTTTCTCTTTCTAAGAAACCAAATGGTACAGAAGCAATATTATTATTAAGTTCAGAAAAGCCACTATTTACACATAATCTTATCCTATGATCTAGGACTTTATTTTCAATTTCAATGTGAATATCCAATGTATTGTTAACTACTCTAAGGATTATCTTGATAGGTTCATATTGAGAAGTTATGCCTACTTCTCTCTCTTTCAGATTTTTAGGTAATTTATAATTACTAAAAATCTGCATTTCCTGATAATCATTACCTTTAAATACCTTAGCCTCTTGCATTTTAATAACTATTGGATCAGAACTTACAGGTGAGAAATCGTAGCAATCCCCCTCATTTCCGTCATCAACCAAACTTATCACTTGTTTGATATTTTTTTGCCCCCATTGAAGGTTTACTTGACCATTTTCAAAAGTGATTTTCCAACCTTCACCTTCAATAAAGTTATCTTGAGTTTTCTGTAGTAAAGGTATTTGTTTTGTTTCTTTAAAAGAAAGGACTTTGTAGCCCAAACTAGGTAATTTAGTCTTTACCACATATTCACTTATATAGTAACTAGGTTCTTCCACATCGTGATCACCATCAATTTGTTCCTTCAAAGCATGTGACCTCTTAGGAATATATTCCTGATTTATTAGTATCTGATTTTCAACATCATCAAATTTAACAAATTGTGATTGACTAATAATCTTTACTTTTACATTTGAATACTGCTCTTTAGACAAAGGATTGAAAACCAATACTTGTTTATCTGATAGATCCAATTTTAGCGAGAGCAACTTTTCAACCGTATTTATTATTCCATCGGCTAATTGATTTGCTTGTTTCAATCTATGCAATATATCATCATTTACTGAATCAACCACACTACCTGCAGTACTATCATGAGCTTGGCTTTCAAGCAACTTCTTCCAAGCTTGAATTAACAGACCATTGTCAATGTCTATACCGGTTGATTTTGCAATTGCCATTAATGGTTCAACAAGGTTGATCAATTTTTCTTCTAGTCTTGCCATGGATAATTTAGTATCCATTCGACTGGATCCACATGTCAAGTGAATTCTAGCTAAAATCGGACTTCTAAATTCTCCCTTGTAAGTATATAAATTTTTATAATTAACCTTATCAAAAAAGTCTTGAAAATTGCCAAGTTCATATTGATACATACCCATTTTATTAATTTTATCTATCTTTGAATTAATAGAACGGATAATGTTCATCTGATCATTCCCACTAGGAATTAAAATATTTTTTGGCTTTTCTGGAGAGTTATGCTCAATAAAGTCAATAGCTTTATCCAATCTGTTCTTAACATAGTCGTTAGTAGCATCAAGTTGTTTACCAGTAGAATAGCCTTGAGGCATGTTAGCAACTTCAACAGATGAAGCCCCGCCTAAGCTTTCCCAATTGAAATAAAAGCCATGTGTTTTTTTAAAATCGATACCTCTCCAAAAGATAAAGTTTTTTAATCCTAGTTGATTCAGAATAACTGGTAATTGGCTGTTAAACCCAAAAGTATCAGGTAAATATCCCACCTCCATTCTTTTGCCGATTCTATCGGAAAGAAGTTTACCAATTATTCCGTTTCTGAGTATTGATTCACCTTGTGTATGTAAAGCATCTGACTGAGTATACCAAGGACCGATTTGTAGTTGACCATTATTTACTAGCTTTTCAACCCGACTTTTCATGTCAGGTTCAACTGTTAAAAAATCTGTAAGAATTGAAATTTGTCCATCAAGAGTAAACGTTGCCTGGGGATGAGCCTCTAGTTCATTAATCACGTTTTTAAATAAAATAGCACTCAAAGTTATTGAATCTTGATCAGAAAAATACCATTCTCTATCCCAATGTGTATGATTTACGATTGTAACGTCTGCAACCATTTCTAATTCTCCCAATCATCTTCTGAGAAATAGTTATTATCAGTTTCTTGTTGATCCTCAACCTTATTGTTTTCGGTTTCATCAGAAACTGGCTGTCTAGTCAATAAAGTTAACCCGGTAACAACCAAAGTGCCTACAGCAATAGCAAAAATATACCACCACCAATTTTGAACGGCAAACCATCCGTAAAAGCCCGAGATTGGAGCACGGTTAACTGCACCAAGTCCAACGCCCAATGCAGAACCGATAGCACAACCAATAACGTTAATAGGAATAATTGTTAGAGGCTTTTCAACAGCGAAAGGTATCGCACCTTCACTAACACCAATTAACCCCATTACAAGTGAAGCTTGTCCAGCTTCTCTTAAATCCTTACTAAACTTTTTCTTTTGAATAAATGTAGCTAAACCTAATCCTAGTGGTGGAATGATAATTGAAATTTGAGCAGCAGTATTTGGATCATAGACACCGCTAGTTAATAATGCCATAGCCGTAGTAACGGCAGCCTTGTTAACAGGGCCACCCAAGTCGAAGCCGACCATTCCACCAATAATAGCGGCTAAAAGGATCTTGTTTGTACCAGTTAGGCCCTTTAACCAGTTTGACAAACCTACATTGATTTGAGCAAATGGCACACCAATGACATATTGAATTAACAATAATGTAACTAACGAGCCGACTACTGGCACAATAAAGATTGGTAATACTGACTTAGCAGCTTCCGGAAGATGAATGTATTTTACCAAAAGCTTAACAGTATAACCTGCAATCAAACCAGATGCTAGTGCTCCTAAGAAACCTGCATTCATGTTTGCAACCAAAAGACCACTGACTAAGCCAGGAACAATACCCCCTTTATCCGCAATTGAGTATGAAATATAGGCAGAAATTACTGGAAACATCATACCTAATGCTAGGCTACCCCACCCATCATCAGTATGCAGGAATTGCACAAACCAGTTGTTAGCGGTTGCCCATTTTGCATCCCAAATATTATTAATTCCAAAGAATGATGCTCCTACACGACTTATAGCCATCAAGACAGCACCAGTAATGATTAATGGAATCATATAAGAAATCCCTGTCATAATATGCTTTTCAAGAGTCTTACCTATTTTTTTTGCATCCATGATAATTCCTCTTTCTATTTTCCATCTACCATTGCTAAGGCTTTATTAATAACTTTTTTAGCATCTTTAATTGGATCACTAACGCCTACCTGTAAAATCTTCTTTCCTTTAAATCTATCTCTTTCTCTAACTTGTGTATCTGTGGCAAAAATCACTGCTTCACCAATTTGACAATCTTTAGGGGTTAATTTGTGTCCAATCCCAGTAGCTCCTTGAGTTTCAACTTTAATCAAAACTCCCATTTCTTTAGCTGCATTTATCAAAGCTTTTTCCGCCATGTATGTGTGTGCTACACCAGTTGTACAAGCCGTTACTGCAATTAATTTTCTAGCCATAATTCTTACTCCTTACTCTTTAATCAAACAAAGTTAATAAATCTTCAGCACTTTTTGCTTTTCGAAGTCGTTCTCTAACCTTGCCATCCATTAAATCTCCAGCTACCTCTGATAAAATTTTCAAATGTTCCTTACTCCCTCCTTCAGGTATTGCCAATAAGAAAACAAATTTTACTGGTTTGCCATCTAAAGAATTCCATTCTACAGAATGCCTTAGTTCCGCTATAGCTATTGAGGACTTCGTTACGGTATTCGTTTGTCCATGAGGAATTGCTATACCGTCTCCTACACCTGTTGTTCCTTGCATTTCTCTAAATTCGACAGAATCTAAATATTTGTTTTTATCTCTTACGATTCCTCTAGTGACGTATAAATCAGCTAATTGATTTATCACATCCTTTCTATCTTTAGCATCTAGATCAAACTTAATCAGTTTTTTGTCCAAATTAATTGCCATTTTTCACATACCTTTCTATTTCAGCGACTATGTCTGCTGAATTGTTTAATTGAACTAATTTTTTTAATTCACTTTCATTTGAAACAAGGTTATAAAACGCATCAAAAACATTTTCGATACTCTCCTGCTTTATTCGTTTGCTCATCGCTAAAAAGAAAACAATTGAAGTTAGACTCTGTCCCCAAACGATTGGCTTATCTAGAGTACAGATAGCAATAGCACTTTTTTTAACTAAAGACGGTGCAGCATGAGGGATTGCGTAATTTTTATAGCTTGTAAATGAAACTTTTTCTCGTTTCAATGAACTGGCAACGATCCCTTCATTAGCAAAGCCATGCAATATTAGCAAGTTTCCAAGTTGTTCAATAACTTGCTTCGGAGTTTCAGCATTAGAATGAGTAAGTATTATTTGAGGATTAATCAAACTTAAAAAGTCTCTATTCTTCTTTTCGTTATTGTCCCGTATATTGGAAATCTTCTTTTTAATTCGTCTTATATCCGAATCATCAATAATAGGGGGTACAACTACGATATTGACATCTTTTATCTCAATATTGATAGTTGAGATAATTAGATCAATATCCCTTAAATCTGCTTCTTCAACTTCTTCCGCGGAAAGAACTGCTTCAATTTTTATATCTGGGAATTTTTTTCTAAGTATTGCCGCTAACAATTGAGCGGAGCCTAACCCAGTTGTACAAACTATGATGACCTTTGTTTTACCTTTTAGTTGTCTTTGTCTTTCAATAAAGGCCTCAAAATGCAATGCAATATAAGCAACTTCATCTTGATTGAACTTTATTTTGTATTTCTTCTCGTAAAAATTACAGATTACTAACGCTTGTTCAAAAGCTCTCGGATAATTCTTCTTTATTTCCGCGGTGTAGGGATTATAAATTCCAACATGAACTTTTAGTCTTTTAATAGCCGAAGAAAGATGAACATGTAAACCTTCAAGCAAAGCACTGTCATAGCCAAAATCTTTTACTAGACTTTTTAACTCTTTAAATTGTGGATAATCAGAGCGGTTACTACTTAGCTTTATTCCAGTAGTCGAGGCCGCAATCAAATGCATTTGAATAAATTTGATTTCATCATGAGGAACCTTTACTCCGACACCCTTTTCAACTAGATTGGCGAGTGCCTTTGCTTGATCTAAATTTTTATTTCCAATTTTCTTCAAGAAACTGTCATGCTTGTCCTGAATATAGTGACCAGATTTGATTCTTTCAACTGCAATAACTAGGTGAACAAGTAGTGATTGAAAATTATAATAATTAAGCTTTAAACCATATTGCTGTTCAAATTCTTTCAGAGTAGAGTTAATCTGCACGACTAAGGAATAATCTATAAACTTGTTATTCAATAGTCTATTGTTAAATTCCCAGTTATCTAAAAAGGAATAACTATTATTTAAAGAGTTATTTATTAACTTAAATAGTTCTCTTCTTTTTGCAACCTCACTTCCTTTTATTCTGAGTCCTTTACTAGGAACTCGATCAACTTTCAGTCCTGACTCTTTCAACTTCATATCTATGGAATCTAAATTCCTTATTATGGTTTTGGGACTGATATACAATTCTGCTGCAATTTGGTCCACCGAAATAAATCCTTTTTCAGTAATAAGCTTTACTAGAATATATTGTTCCCTTTCATGATTATTATTTGGAATACTTGAGTTTTTTGAATTCAATCCTGTAAAGAATTTTTCGGTATCTAGACCATTAGCGTTAACTTTTATGCCTTTTCTAGGTTGGACTGAAATTGCTATATTATTTTGTTTTAGATATGGTTCTAGATGCTTAAGATCTTTATATATGGTCTTAGTAGAAACCGATAAACAGTCGGCTAACTTCTTGGCGGTGGTATTGGATGTTCCTAAAAGTAATTTTATTAATTGAATTTGTCTTGAATTAATATCCATCTATACACCTCCTATTCCTCTTACAATTCTTATCATAGGCAAACGTCCTTCCGATGACAACGCTTTCATTGTCTACATTATTGTGGAAATTTTAGGTATAACTCTTTTTACTACACCCATTAATGTTTTAATTTCTTTGATTTCTAATAACAAAACAATTGATATTGTATACGAATTTTGTCATTCTTGATCAAGCGCTCAAAAAAGTAATCAAAAAGGCATCCACACCTATGGTTTATTGAGGATACCTTTTCAATAATCTTTATTATTTAGTTGTGACTTTATAGTAAGAAATACAATCTTAATCATGATTTGCAAAAAGCCCAACTTCAAGACTTGCACTAGTAAGCTTGCCGATAACATCAGAATATATTTTCTCTATACGTACAGTTATCTTAGGAGGGGATGTATTAGCTTCAGATTTAAACTAAATTTCAAGTGGCTTCAGATTCATATTGTACTTTTCTTCTTGTTAATTTAGACCGATACTGTTCATACTGGCACTGCAATTGGTATTTTTAACTTTTAAGAGTTATCATGCTCAATCGTTTATTCGAATAGGTGTTACTTTTTTATTGTTAAATTCGCAACAATCGTTCCTAGAAATAGCCAAGTCGAACCCACTTAAGTGGGAACCAGACCATCAAGATCTCCTAAGAAGATGAATTTCACCTAGACTAAAATATCATCAAGGACAGAAAAATCGCATAGAGTTTTAGCTCTATACGATTCTTAGCGGTTAATCGCCATCAACAGGATTTGACAGTGAGCCACACTTATTCAGTAGGATGACGATCACCTAGTTGAAAATCTTTTTCATGTTCAAACATATATTTGACTGTTATTTGATGATGACCAGTCAATTTTACAAAGTCACTAACAGGGACATCTAAATACCCTTCTCTTACTGTTGTTCCAAAGGTAACCATACCTTCTGACGTTGCCTTAATAGGACTCTTAGAAAAGTCTCCATCAGTATTTCTTGGAACACCAATACTGTCAAAATATTCGTAAAGTTCATCGTCAGTCTTTCGCACATAGCTGATCTTGTTTCCAGTGACTTCATTTGCTACATCAAGAAAATCTTGGTAGGTAAAAGGTTCACATCCATTAATATTTAACACTGATCGGTGAAGTAAATCATTATTAAGTGCACATGCCGCACTTAAAGCAGCATCTCTACGAGAAATAAACCATACTCGTCCGTCTCCCATATTCTTTTCAATACTACTTTCATTACCTTCCACTGCTCTAAAGTAATCAGTAATAAAAGCTTCAGCAAACAGAGAGTTCCTTAAAATGATATAATCCAAATCAGTATTTTGAATGATTGCTTCAGTATAACCATGGTCAGCATTTTCAATACTTGGATTAAACGGATTTCCTGCAGATAAAACTGATGTATAAATTACTTGTCCAACATGAGCTTTAACACATGCGTCAACAAAGTTCTTGTGTGCACGTCTTCTTTTTTCGCCAACAAAAGGCATCGATATCAATAAAACTTTATCGGCATTTTGATAAATATCCACCAGATTTTTTGGTGAGTTAAAATCTGCTACTGCTGTCTCAATACCCATTCTTTTGTATTTTTCAAGACGATCAGCTCGTGGAGCCGTGAATATCAATTCTTCTTTTGGAACTAACTTTAAAACGTTCTCGACAACAAGTTTTCCAAAATTACCATCAACACCGTTTACTACAATTTTCTTCATAATCCTATTTCCTTATTCATCTAAAGAATGGCGATCACCAATTTGATAATCTTCACTATGTTCAAACATATATTCAACAGAAATTGGTTCTGAACCGGTCAGTTTCTTAAAATCTTCAGTATGCATACTCATCTTATTTTCTCTTATTGCTTGTCCAAAAGTAACCATGCCTTCTGAACTAAAAGGAGCTTCTGAGTGTTTTTGAAATTTTCCTTCTGTCGTTCTTGGTACACCCATCTTATCAAAAATTGCGTAGTCTTCTTCATCAGTTACTTCTTTGTAAGTGACATGATTACCAGTAGCCTTATTACCGATTTCAATAAATTGAGAAATAGTCATTAAGTCTTTACCGTTAATATTCAAAACTTGATAATGAAGATCATCTGCCAACAAAGCATACGCAACAGCTTTAGCACAGTCTTTTCGTGAGATATAGGCCATTTTTCCATCGCCCTGATTATTCATTAGGACACCACCATTTTTGACGAACGTAAAATAATTAGTAATCATTGCTTCTGCATATTGAGAATTACGAAGGAAAATAAAGTCGAGACCACTGGACTTAATATAGTTTTCCGTAAAAGCATGATCTATTTTCTCTTTACTAGGATTGGTTGAGTCTCCTGCATTTACCAATGAAGTGTATATTATTTTCTTCACTCCTGCAGCTTTAGCAGCATCAATTACATTTTTATGTGCTTTTTGTCGTTTTTCACCAACAAATGGCATTGATACCAAAGCTAGTACATCACCATCTGCAAACTTCTCAGCTAATCCCTCTATATGATTAAAATCTGCTTGACGTGTATCTATACCCATCTCGGTATACTTTTTAAGATTTTCACTTGAATACCCGCAAAAAATCAAATTGGATTTGTCAGTTAACTTAATTAAATCTAATGCTGCTTGACTTCCTAAATTTCCATCCACGCCTGTTAAAATATATTTCGTCATAATAAGTGCCTCCATCCTTATTAAATATTTCACTATCTATCACAATAGTAAATGAAAGCGCTTATCTTGTTAAACATGGATAACCTCTTAGCTCATTGGTTAAACCTATCACAAGCAACTTTTTTTATCTTAGTTAGTAATTTTTCAGTTTTTTTCGTATGCTTTCGATTGTATGCTAACGCAATCTCATATTTATGAGGGGAATTATTTATCTTTACTAGTTTAAGATTTGGATTTTCAAGACTTATAGGAAAGCCTTCCGGGAAAAAGCCAATATATTGCTTTTGTTGAATTAAAAATAATTCGCTTTCAACATTATCAGCAAATTCAGCAATTTTAAAATCTTGTGATTCGTCTTTAAATCTATCTACCATTAATTGATATGATTTTCCTAAACTACCTGGATTAATCATTACTATTGGATATTCGCAAACCTGACTAAGGTCTACACTAACATGCTCAGCCAACGGATGATCTTTTCTCATTCCCACCATATAGTAACCAGACACAATGGGAATTGTATTAATATCCGGGTCATCAATAAATTCGGAATCAAAGCTAATCGCTAGATCATATACTCCGCTTCTTAAACCGGGAGTTAAATTACTCATTACATCTTTAGTTACCTCAATTTTATCTTGATATTCAGGAATTTCTGCAAATATGGCATTTAAATACCCCAAGTCTTGAAAAGAAGTATAGGCAATTTGTAAATTTTCATGTTTTAGTTCTTCCATTTGCTGATCAAGTTGGCCAAGATCGCTCATTACTATTTTCGCCCATTGATAAAAAATTCGACCTGCTCTAGTTACTGAGATCGGTGATGACTTTCTGTTAATCAATTCAAAATTATATATATCTTCTAATTCTTTTATTTGTTGACTAACGCTAGTCTGAGCAACATGATTCTTTTTGGCAGCTTTTGTAAAGCTTTTTTGTTCAACTACATCAATAAAATATTTCAATTTTTGCAATGATATCATAAGCAACCCCATCATTTTCTTCTACTACCATCATTGTAAAGTAAAATAATTAAATACGAAAAAAAGCCGATAAAATTATCGACTTTAAAAAATTTACTGTTTTCTGTATTAGCTACTGTAGGCTTTGAACAAACCAACGTTCAAATTCCTCTACATCCACCGCTGTAGCAACTGTGACATTTGGAGAGAAATCTCCCAAATATTTATTAAAGTCAAACAAAGAAGCTCCAGCAGTGTATTTCCCTTTAGTTTCGATCTCTAAATAGGTGTCCTTTGTCGTAAACATTTCAGGTTTTAATAGCATCCCCATCGCCAAAGCGTCATAGATATGCAGTCCAGTTGCAAATGATCCACCCCGATACTTCTTAAACAAAGCGTAAAACATCTCACCATATTTGCTATTCCTTCGAATTTTCTCAGAAATATTTGGCAAGACTCTGGCTTGGCGTCCAACTTCCATTGGTGCAATTTTTATCTTCAACCCACTATGTACTACAATCGAAGCCGCTTCCGGATCACACCCAAAATTAAACTCAGATAAAACCCCGAAATTGCCTCTACCCAAACAACCTCCCATTAGAATAAGTTCCTCAACTTTTTCTAAATCAGCCGGATAGTTATGAATAAATAAGGCTATATCTGTTAATGGCCCAATACCTATTAAGGTTACCTTTTCAGTACTGTTTGCTACAACTCGATGCATTGCCTCAACAGCAAAGCCCTTTTGCACTCCAATCGTTGGCTTTGGAAAAGCAAAACCTTCCATCCCTGTTTCACCATGAACATTCGCAGCAAATTTCAGCTTTCTAATTAATGGATGTGCACTCCCTTTAACAACTGGTACTGTTTTTCCTAAAAATGTAAGTAACTTAAGAGTATTTTGGGTTGTATTCTCCAAAGAAACATTTCCACCTAGGGGACAAATTAATTTTACATCTACCTCAGGACTATTTAATGCAATGGTTAATGCCACTGCATCATCAATACCAGGATCTGTACTAATAATGACTGGAATTTTTTTCATAAACGACTCCTAGGACTATTTTCTAAAAAGTAATGGAACTTTCTCTTGATCTTTGACTGTGAAAATACCCTTATCGGAAATTTTCAATGACGGCGAAACCAACAAGGATAGAGTCGAAAATGACATAATTTCGTTAGTATTTTTATACCCTAATTTTTGCAAGGTCTTTCTAACATCAGCAATCTTCTCGCCTAAAACCGAAATAGGTTCCCGGCTAACTACGCCACCAACCGGTAAAGATGTACCAGATACGATCTCTTCGCCAATTGCAGCATAATATCCGCCCTGTTCATCAATCAATTTGTGCTGAATCTTTAACATGGCTTGCAAATTAGTGCCCATAACCATTAAATTGTGATGATCATGGCACCAAGTTGCTCCGACAGCGCCATCACCTATAATTGCTCGATCGACTAAGCCAAAACTAATGCCACCATCTGCATCGTATCGATTTTGAACAAAAATCAAAGCTAAACCGGCTTCTTTCCAGCAGACTTGACCATTTTTAACCTTTATTTTACGAGTTATATGATTTGTAAAAGTCCCCACTTCATTGAGTTGAATGATATTGGCATTTACGGTTCCATCCGTAACCAAGTCAGTTTTTAACTCTAAATCTTTAAGTCGGAGTTTTCTAGCTTTAACCGAATTATTTAAATTGTCGGAGAATTCGTACTGATCAGTTTCTTTTGGAAAATCATGAACTTTATGACCATTTTTATATACTGAGTCAATTGAAAAAGAATTTAAGTCAGATAATATTATAAAATCAGCAACCCGTCCTGGAGCAATTGCACCGCGGTCCCATAACCCCATATGTCTGGCTGGAGTGTAGGTAGAAATATATATTGCATCTTCAGGACGCATCCCCATTCTAATTGCGTCCCTTACCAATTGATTTAAATGTCCTTCCATGAGAGTATCTGGCATCGAATCATCCGTAACAAGGGCAACATGCTCAAAATATTCATTTGAAATAATTGTTTCCATCACATCTTGATGCATTGATTTTTTCTGAATTTCAACAAACATACCGTTGCGAACTTTTTCATCAACTAGTTGAGCCGTCTGTTGAGTATGATCCGTTGTGACCCCTGCAAACAAAACTTTGGCTAGGTCCTCATCATGATAGGCAGGTATATGTCCTTCTAAGGGAAGAGTAGGACGCTCTTTTCGACAAGTAGCAATGATCCTTTTTATAAGCGTATCCTGACTACTAGTCATGTCCTTAAAATTCATGACCTCGCCCAAGCAAACAATTCTCGGATCTTTTAAAAGCTCTTTTACTTCAGCAACACCAATTACCCCGCCAGTGGTTTCCATTTCTTTGTTGGTTGACGGAACAGAAGAAGGAATACCAAAAAATATATCAACAGGTGAAGGTTCATTGATAAATTTTTTCAAGCCTCTCAAACCTGCAACATTTGCTATTTCATGGTCATCTGCAATGATAGTTGTTGTACCAAATTTCAAAATAGCTTCCCCCATATTTTTCGGAGTAGTCATTGAACTATCAATGTGCATATGGGCATCCACTAATCCAGGAGTAATATACTTGCCGGACATGTCAATAATACGTTTGGCAGTCACCTCATTTAGATTTGGTTTAACCCAATAGAATTTTCCATCCTTAACACTGATATCTTCTTTAATGAACTTACGCAAAAATACATTATATACATTAGCATTTTTGATCAATAAATCTACTTGAGTCATCTTTTTCTCCTATAAAAATGAGCCTAATAATTAGGCTCACCAATACGTTATTATTGATTCATTATCTTGTTCCACTTAGTAATCCACTTTGAAATGTGATTATTTACATAGAAGAAATTAATAGTTTTGGCACGTTTAGCAACAGAACCGTAAGTCTTGTTTGCAGCTTCTTCTGAAGATAATTTTACTTGGCTATTTACCGGAGCATTATTTAAAGAATTAGCACCAGCCACTTTCTTTTGAACTGATTTACTCAACCGGTAGTCAATATACTTGTAGGCTGCTTCTGTATTCTTACTATTCTTCAAAATAGAAACATTGTCGTAGTTTGCATATGTTCCTGAGTTTGGTACAAAATATTTCAATCCTTTGTTGGTACTTTGGAGCATGCCTACAGCATAGTCACCAACCACGGCAACAGAAATTTCACCAGTCTTAAACATATTGCTTAAATCTGAACTTTGAGTATAGGTCTTTACTACATTTGGTTTTAATTGCTTTAAGGCCTTAAACGCAACCGTCCCGCCATCTTTGGTAACAGCTGTACCAGCGTAATCACCAGCGATATACAACATAGCTGGACCAAAAGTTGTTGTGATGTCTGGGATAGCAATCTTCCCCTTTAATTTTGAAGACCATAAGTCCTTCCAATCATTAATTTTTACCTTTTTCGGATTATAAATTATGCCCAGACTGTTAACAGTATAAGGGATAGAATTGGTTTCCTTGGCTAATTTCTTTTCTGAAGCGGAAAGGTATTTATAATTTTTCAGCTTTGAAAAGTCAAGTTTCTTAAACAATCCCTTCTTTTGTCCCGTAACAGCATTATTTTGGGCTAATTCAACGACATCAACACCAGAATTTGAATTATGTTCAATTTGGGTTAATCGCGTTGAACTATCGCCAAATTGAGTTTTAACCTTAACATCGTTCTTTTTAGCAAAAGGATTGAGTACGTCCCTTCTCATTTGTTTGGTTGAAAGGCCAAAAGTTGATACTGTCAAATTTGATGAAGACGAATTCGAACAAGCCGCTAATAATGATACAGATGCCAAAACACCGATTGCTAAAGTTGTTATTTTCTTAAAACGCATTTTTTCTCCTCATTATCTATACAAAACATGTAAATGCTTGACTGGAAGCTCCAAAACAATTTGATCATTTTCAGATCTCGGAGCATGTCTTGCTTCTTCCACATAAATATTTCCAATAACAGTTCTTACCAGGTAACTAAAACTTTGTCCTAAATATTCACTCGAAATTATTTCACCCCTTAATGTATTTTCTCTATCAGGTTCATCTACAATTTGCACATTTTCTGGACGTATTGTAGTTACTTCCGCCTGTCTAAGTTCTTCGTTTGTTTTCAAGATAAGGTCATTAGTCTTGAAAGTCCGCTCATCAACCTTTTCTCCAATATTGATAAAGTTTTCATAGCCAATAAAGTTGGCTACAAATTTACTTTTTGGATGATGAAAGATATTTTCTGGAGTATCAAATTGTTCAATTTTTCCAGCATTCATAATTAAGACTCTGTCTGAGATAGCAAAACATTCCTGCTGATCATGGGTTACAAAAACAACTGTTAATTTAAGTTGCTTTTGTAAACGACGTATTTCTTCCCGCATTTTCACTCGCAGTTTTGCATCTAGGTTACTCAGAGGCTCATCCATTAACAGTAACCGTGGTTTAGTCACAAGTGCTCTTGCTAAGGATACTCTTTGTTGTTGCCCTCCTGATAATTCTGCTGGATATCTTTGAGCCAGTTCACCTAGACCTGTTAAATTAAGGATCTCCTTCACTCGCTCATTTATTTCATTTGTAGCCAGTTTTCTCATCTTCAAGCCGAAAGCTACATTCTGGAATACCGTTAAGTGTGGGAAAAGAGCGTAGCTTTGAAAAACCATGCCGAAATTTCTCTTATGGACAGGGACCTTGCTAATATCCTGTCCATCTATAATAACTTGACCAGAGGTTTGATCTAGTAATCCAGCAATAATTCTTAAAGTAGTAGTTTTCCCACACCCTGAGGATCCTAAAATTGAAACGAATTCACCATCCTTAATTGTGAAAGAAATATCTTTCAACACCTTGGCCTTACCATCAAAACTCTTGGAAAGTTGTTTAACTTCTAATTCCGCCATAAATTATTTTCCACCTGTCAATTCATTAACCCCAATAAACTTTTCAACCAGTATCATTAATACCCCTGTAAATACCATCAGGACCACAGAAATTGCTGAAACAGTAGGGTCATAGTTATTTTGTAAGTAATTCATAATGGCTTGTGGCAAAAGCGTTAACTCTGGCCCATTCATAAATAAGGAAATTGGAATATTGTTAAATGAATTAATAAAACACATCATGAACGCTGCTATAATGCTTGCTTTAATATTGGGTAAAACCACTAAAAAGAAAGTCTTTTTTGCTGAACAACCAGATATCCAGGCAGCCTCTTCAATGTGTCGATCCAACATAAGCATTCCTGCCGTAACCAGTCTAATTACATAAGGCAAACACAGTAAAAAGTGACCTATTATCAAGCCAATAAAAACTGGTAAATGAAGACCAACAATCACTGACTGATAAAGCGCAAACCCAATTACTATTTCAGGAATCAGCGTTGGACTCAAAAAGAATGACTGAAAAGCACTTGTGTGATGAATGTTTGAACGAGTTAATCCGTATACAGCTAATACTCCAACTACCAGTGCTAATAAACTAGCTATTATGGCAACTTCTAAACTCGCAATAAAGCCATCAATAAAGTCTGGTTGACTAAGTATGTTTTTATACCAATTCAAAGTAAAACCTTGAATCGGTAGGGATATGGAATTTGCAGTATTGAATGAAGTAACAACAACTAAAACTAGAGGAAGCATGAGCAAGATCAAGAAAATGATCGCAATGCATGTTAAAACTTTATTCTTACTAGTTAGCATTATCTGGCCTCCTATCAAGCAGTTTTACTCCCTTTTTCATAAGAATCATTGATAGTGCTGATACCAAGATCAAAATTAAAGCTATTGCACTAGCAGAATTCCAATTACCCAAGGTCATTGCCTGCTGATATATAAGAGTAGACATCACTAAATGTTTATTCCCTCCTAATATCTGTGGAGTGGTATATGCCGTCATTGTACCAGCAAATACCAGTATGGCTCCTGTCAGTAACCCAGTGGTTAATTGTGGTAATATTACCCGAATTAGGGTGCTAAATGGATTGCTACCTAAAACTGCAGCAGCTTCTTCTACCTCAATATTCAACTCGGATATGCTACCAATCAAAGAGGTAATCATTATTGGCAAGAACAGATAAACAGAACCAATAACAATCGAAGTATTTGTATATAAAATTGAAGCAGGTTTAGAAATAATTCCGATTGCCATTAATAGTTTGTTTACTATCCCGTCACGGCCTAAGATAATAATCCAAGCAAAGTTCCGAACCACCGCATTAGTCAGCATCGGAAATAGAATCAAAATGCTCAAAACTTGTCTCAAATTCTTCTTTTGTCGTGCTATCCACAAACTTACAGGTAATCCAATCAGCAACACAATAAATGTAGTAATTACCGCAATAAGGAAGGTTCTTCCTAAAACGCGAACATTATAGGTGCTGGTAAAGAAACTGCCATATAGGTCCTTAAAAGTGCTAAAATCCTTTATTGTCGGTAGTGCAATTTGAATGATTGGATAAAAGGTAAATAAAGCAACACTAATCAGTGCTGGTAATAATAAATATTTGCCATTATTTGCCCTCATTAATATCTTCTCCTTAAATCATCTCACCAACGTTTCTATTAGATGATATCGTAAACGTTCGTATTATGTCAATAGAAAATGCGAATATTTTCATTTGCCAGAAATTGTTTCATTCGTTTTTTCTTTAAATTTGTAACAAAAAACCGCCCAGGCCAAATCCCTGAGCGGTTTTCTTTAACTATTCTATTGGTTCCAGTCCTTATCGAATTGGTTCTTACCTTGTTGAATCAAGCTCTTCAAACTCTTCTTCTTAACTTGCGACAGGATATTTTCCATAATCGCACTCGTGTCTCTGAAAGTATATTCTGAGTTCTTCGTAGCCGGAATCGTGTACATGTGCTTCATCGCTTCGCCAACAATGGCTGGTGACTTCACGCTTGTACTCTTAGTGTACTTAGGATCCTTTAAAGCATCCTCGTTAACTGGCACATAACCAGTTGCCGTAGCCCACTTCAATTGTGAAGACTTAGAAACTAAGAACTTCATGTACTTGAAGGCAGCTGCTTTTTGCATCGCCGTAGCATTCTTGAACATGTAGATGTCGGCCCCTCTTGGCATGTTGTACTTCGAAGGACGGTTGGCAATGCCGTACTCAAACTTCTTGTTCAAGCCTTGCTTAACGTAGCTTTCGCCTGCACTAGATGAAACATACATTGCCACCTTGCCACTAGCAAAAGGCACTGACAAATACTTCTGAGATCCGGCAATCATGAAGTAGCCGCTCTTAATCCCAGTAGCATAGTAATTAATCAAGTTCGTAGAAGCCTTGCCGGAGAAGTTGATCTTTTGGTTAAATTCATATCCAGCATCCCGCATACCGTTTGCGTAGTAAGCAGACAAGTTATCAAAACCAGCCCCCACAACCTTGTGGTTAGTCTTTTGGTAAATCTTTTGCGCAACTGACTTCAATTGTGCCATCGTCTTTGGCACTGGCAAGTTGTACTTCTTCAATAAAGTCTTGTTGTAGTACAAAACTTCAACTGACTTGTTGAAAGGCAGCCCGTATTGCTTGCCTTCTACTTGCGCACCCTTGAGCAAAACTGGATTGATCTTAGCATTCTTCACGCTACCCCAACCAACCTTGGAGTTCTTGATGTAAGGGGTCAAATCTTGCAAGTAGCCACCAGTAGCTGGAGTGTACATGTAGCCAGCGTATGACTGAGCGATCGTCGGCAGATCCTTTGGTGATTGCAAAGTGCTCAATACCTTAGATCTGATATCTTCATAAGTTCCTTGGTATTGGAGCTTAACTTGGATGTTAGGATTTTCCTTTTCGAATTCCTTAGTTAAGCTCTTCAATTCCGTTTGCAACGGGCCAACCATCCCGTTCCAAAAAGTGATTGTGGTCTTCTTGGTAATCTTGGTTGGAATCTTAGTTGAGCTTTCACTCTGACCGTTTGAGCAACCTGCTAACAGCACGGCTAACCCAGCTGCAGCAAGTACGCCCATCATTTTCTTGATACGCATATTTTCCTCCTTAAACACACACTTATTGTATTTTATCATGTTTAATTTCGCTAAGGGAAGAAAAGGTTGTGCGGCAAGAAAGAAAAAATATCACGGTATTGCTCAACCGGTTATTGGCACATAACCGCAAAAAAACACATGGTTATTAGCCGTGTGTTTTGAGTATTCTGAATAAAAAAAGCCAGCTCTCGCCGGCATAGTCGTTAGGGTATTTAAACATGAAAAATCCCTATTAGTAGTATAACGTATTTGCAAACATATTTCTTCAATAAAATGCAATAAAAATAGACAGCACACTAATGAAGCTGTCTATTCTGTATGAGTAGGATAAAAAATGAGTTTCAACGAATTAAGTTACTTCTTTAATTCGTCAAAGAAGCCTTGCTTCTTCAAAATTTCCAAGTAGCGACGTACTGCGTCTGACCAAGTTGGAAGTGGCTTGAAGCCCTTTTCTTCCAACTTGCTCTTGTCAAGACGTGAATTAAATGGTCTCACTGCCTTTGACAAGCCATACTCAGCAGTCGTAACTGGAGTAACCTTAGTCTTGTAACCAGCTTGACGATAGATTTCCTTGGTAAAGTCATACCAAGAAATGTAACCAGTCTTAGTACCATTTTCGTCATAGCCGGTTGAAGTTTCTGGCAATTCTGCATTAGTTGCATGGTAGTAACCATACTTATCAGTTTCAATCATATCAACTAAGAGTCTTGCCAGGTCAAAAGTATAGGTTGGCGTCCCGACTTGGTCGTTAACAACCTTAACTTCATCATGGCTGGCACCAACTTTGAGCATTGTCTTAATAAAGTTGGAACCATTAACACCAAACACCCAGGCAATTCTGACAATGAAATACTTGTCTAAAGTCTCGGCAACAGCTTTTTCACCACCGAGCTTAGTTTCTCCATATACATTCAAAGGCTTGTAACCCTTGAAGTCAGGTTCCCATGGCTTAGTACCTTGACCATCGAAGACATAATCAGTTGACAAGTAAACCATTGGTACGTCAAGTTCCTTAGCAACATTGGCAATATTTTGGGTACCACCAACATTAACTCTGCGTACAGCTGCTACTTTATCATCATCTTCTGCCATATCAACGGCAGTCCAAGCAGCACAGTGGACGATAACATCTGGATTGACTTCCTTAATCGCCATTTTTACCGCTTCTGCATCAGTAATATCCAGACCTACGTATGGTGCCTTAGTAACAGCACTACCATCAGCTACGCCAGCATATTCAGGTTTTAAGTCGGAACCGACGCCCTCATAGCCTCGTCTATCCAGTTCATTCATCACGTCATGGCCTAATTGACCATTAACGCCAGTAACAAAAACCTTCATCAGTTTACCTCACAATTTAAAACTTGAAAGTATCCTTTAAACCTAACCATTTTTGGTCACGGTCAGATAAAGTAAGCTTAGTACCGTCGTCTAAAGCATAACCACTAGCGTCGGCATTGCCAGGGTATGAACCAGTAACATGTGGCCACTTAATACCAATTTCAGGGTCATTCCAAGCCATGCCTCCTTCATCGTTAGGGTGCCAGAAGTCGTTTACCTTGTAGCAGAATTCCGCTTCATCACTCAATACTAAGAACCCATGAGCAAAGCCTTCTGGAATCAAGAATTGCTTCTTGTTTTCTGCCGTCAATTCCACACCATACCACTTGCCGTAAGTCTTTGAGTCACTTCTAAGGTCTACTGCAACGTCAAAAACGTCACCACGCACTGCACGAACTAACTTGCATTGTGGGAAGTGCTTTTGGAAGTGCAAACCACGCAGAACACCCTTAGTTGAACTAGATTGGTTATCTTGTACGAAGTTAATGTCGAAGCCGGCTTCCTTCATGTCATTTTCGTTGTAGGTTTCCATGAAGTAACCACGGTCATCCCCGTGAACAGTTGGCGTAATAACTGCCAAACCTTCGATACCGCCGACATTCTTTTCAACTTTAATTTGTCCCATTGTTATCTTCTTCCTAACAAAACTAATTAATAGCGCAACTTACCTTCAGCAACAGACTTCAGATGCTTGCCGTAAGGACTCTTACCGTATTTCTTAGCAGCCTCCAGCAATTGCTCCTTATCAATCCAATTATGAATAAAGGCAATCTCTTCTGGTGCAGAAACTGAAACGCCTTGACGCTCTTCGACCATCTTTACGTAATTTGAAGCATCTACCAAGCTTTGCATCGTACCAGTGTCAAGCCATGCATAGCCACGTCCTAATAATTGTACGCCCAAATTGCCATCTTGTAAGTACATGTCGTTCAAAGTCGTAATTTCGACTTCACCACGAGCACTTGGCTTAACTTGTGCAGCCTTTTCGCTGACACCAGCTGGGTAAAAGTATAAACCAGTTACAGCATAGTTGCTCTTTGGATGTTCAGGCTTTTCTTCAATTGAAACAGCATTGCCATCCTGATCAAAGTCAACCACACCAAAACGTTCTGGGTCATTTACGTAGTAACCAAAGACAGTGGCCTTCCCCTTTTGTGCATCTTCAGCAGCATTCTTAAGAAGATCCGTCAAACCGTTACCGTAGTAAATGTTATCACCCAAGATCATGGCACATGGCTCACCGTTAATAAAGTCTTCGCCCAAAGTGAATGCTTGAGCCAAACCATCTGGGGATGGTTGAACCTTATAGCTTAACTTAATGCCGAATTGAGAACCATCACCAAGCAACTCCTTAAATCTTGGAGTGTCAGCTGGTGTTGAGATAACTAAAATGTCCTTAATACCAGCCAGCATCAAGGTTGACAATGGGTAGTAAATCATTGGTTTGTCGTAAACTGGCAATAATTGCTTACTTGTAACCAGAGTTAATGGATAAAGGCGAGTACCTGACCCACCTGCTAAGATAATACCCTTCATGTTCGATTAGTCCTTGTCTAAAACTTTCTTGTTACCATACATTTCTTCATAGTAATTTTGGTAATCGCCAGAAATAATGTTTTCCCACCATTCCTTGTTATCCAAGTACCATTGAATGGTCTTCTTGATACCATCTTTAAACATTGTTTCTGGAAGCCAGCCAAGTTCACTGTGAATCTTGTCAGGATCGATAGCGTAACGACGGTCGTGACCCTTACGGTCAGTTACGTGTTCGATCAATGAGTAAGGCTTATCTAAGTAGTCACAAATCAACTTAACGATGTCGATGTTGTGCATTTCGTTGTGACCACCAATGTTGTAAACTTCACCAGGTTTACCATTTTCAAGGATTAAATCAATTGCCTTGCAGTGGTCTTCAACGTACAACCAGTCACGTACGTTCTTACCGTCACCGTAAACTGGCAGCTTTTCATCATTTAATGCTCGTTGAATCATCAAAGGAATAAGCTTTTCAGGGAATTGGTAAGGACCGTAGTTGTTTGAGCAACGTGAAATAGTAACTGGCAAGTTGTAAGTTCTGCCGTAAGCACCAACCAACAAGTCGGCACTAGCCTTGCTTGATGAGTAAGGACTTGAGGTATGAAGAGGCGTGTCTTCGTGGAAGTACAAATCTGGACGGTCCAATGGCAAGTCTCCATAAACTTCGTCAGTTGAAACTTGGTGGAAACGTTTGATACCGTATTTGCGACATGCATCCATCAATACTGAAGTACCGATAATGTTAATTTCTAAGAAAATTTCTGGATTTTCGATAGAACGGTCAACGTGACTTTCAGCAGCAAAGTTAACTACAACGTCAGGCTTTTCTTCTTCAAATAACTTGTAAACACCTTCACGGTCGCAGATGTCTAACTTAACAAACTTAAAGTTAGGCTTGTCCATAACGTCCTTAAGAGTTGACAAGTTGCCTGCATAAGTCAATTTATCCAAACAAATAATTTGGTAATCTGGGTGCTTCTTGAGCATGTAGAATACAAAGTTGGAGCCGATAAAGCCGGCACCACCGGTAACAATAACCTTCATAATAACCTCCGCTTAATTAAACATTCTTTATTAGAGTACAACATTACGTAACGTCACTTTCAAGAGAAAATAAAAACTATTTTGTTTCAAAAAGCAAAATAGTTTAATTAAATAAAATTCTCCCCTAAATCAGTATAATTGAGCCACAAATTGCCAACCGTAGATTTATATGTCACTAATTACCCTAATGTAGATGGACCGATAATCTTAAATTCACACTTTTAATCATTAAAATTTGTGAAACTAACATTCTCTTCTAATAACATAGAAAAGAAGCAATTGACATAATCTTCATTTTGTTTTCTTTCGCCACACTTTGACTTGCTCATAAAAAAGTCGTAATTCATAGTCTTTTTCTTCTTTCCCCTATAGTATTGATTAATATCTGTTTTAAAAATGTTGTTCGTTCTGTACCTATACAATATTTCATATCTTAATAACCAATGTTCTGAAATAAAACTTTTCTTTGTTTCAGATACGGCTAGCAAATTATCTACCATATCAAAAAACGATTCTTATCTTTAACACTCAATTCTGGTTCCAGCCTTATAAAATCATTTACAAAGAACAGTAAAGTGAAGTCATCCAAGGAAAGATCGTTATCTGCATTTTCTATCAATTCATATATTTTGTTTCGGATATTATTCGATAGTCTGATATCTAATTTAGCGAATAATAACAAAAGTGAATAAGCTTCTTGATGTAAATTATTCTTTATATCGAAGTACAATTTTTGTTGTAGTAAATTATCTTTATTATTGGACGTTCCAAGACCTAGATTTTCTATATACCATTTAAGATAATTTGTTACTAAATTATCTTCAAGTTGATTCTCCTTTTTTTGAATTACATCCAACAATTGAATAAATGGGAGCATCAATCTAGAATCAGAAATGGCAAGCTGCAACATCTTATCTATGAAGCTACCTTGTATTTCATTATTGATTTTATCGTCCTTTTCAATTAAAGCATATAACACTTTATACAATGGATCATCTAACTTATTCCTAAAGGATTGATTGTTTTTGACGTTATCAATAAAAAACATGAGGACCCGAAAAGATAATTTGGCAGCTCCTTTTTTCTCGGTTAAGATTTCATTGTTAAGAGTAATGTAAAATTTTTCATATTCGTCCTTGATATCATACTTATTAACTTTAAAAAGCAAATCTAATAAGGTATCGGAAACATCCCCTTCTTCTTTTAAAGCATACTTCTGTTGATCTAACAAAATAGATTTACTCAAATCATCAAAAAAGCCTATTAAATTTGAATTTTCATTAATTTTGGCAAAAGTTGTTTCACTAGTTTTTTTATCATTAAGATAAAAACCATATTTTTGGGCTATCTTCTGCATAACCTTATTTATCTTCACTAGTTCTTCCTTTTTTTCATAACCAAATGTAATATCGTCAACATATCTGTTGAAAGTTACATTAGTATCAGCAAGTGCTTTCCTTATTTCACCATCAACTTTTGACATGCAATATTCTACAATTATTCTAGTTAACAAACTCCCAGTTGGAAGTCCATGAGTTTCATCATTCTGCTGACTCCTTATTGCATGATCTAATAAATTGGCAAATCTTTGCCCATCGTTTCTGAAATCCTTCGCATCTTTTTTCCCCAACAAGATCCATGGAATTGCATGAGTATAAAAAGTATGATAAAAGTTAGCAAAATCCATTTTAAAAAAGAATTTATGTCCTATTAATAGTCTATCCGCAATTGACTTGGTATTTTGATAGGCATAAGGTGAATATCCAAAAAACCTAGACGTACTTTCTTTATCTGAAATCAAGGCATCAATAATAGCTTCTTTATTACACATAACTACTTTGATCAATAGACAATATGAGTATAGATTAGCAAATTTCAGCGGACGTCTAGCATTGTCATCTTTTGGGATTGTGAACAAAATAGGGGTAGTTCCTGAAAATTTGAAGTTCCTTTTAGAAGCATCATTAAACACGTTTGTCTTGATTGCACCACTACCCTCAAAAAACTCAAAATCTGATTCAATTTTATTTAAGAGGTCTCGATTATTTACCAAATTTTTCAAGTTAAAATATCCAGGATATATTACATCCGTTTTGCCATAAGAATCGTCATATTTATATACGTGATTAAATTCCTGAAAATCAAAATATCCCATTTTTAACAAGTTTGTCCAAGTGATAATATTATTGTAAAACTCCTTTTCATCTATTGGAGTATGGTCATTCATTATCTATTTCCTCCCGACAAAATACCCTGCATCTTTTGTTATGTGGAATCCATTCTTCACTTTACCTTCCACAAATTGCTTGAACTCTTGATAGTGGTTCAACAAAACCTCATTCTGATTTCCATGACACGAAAGAATATATGAAATAATTGGTGCCGCTTCTGAAATCTCAATCGCATCGTGATATTTACAACAATGGATATCATCGAAAAATGGGGTAAGTATCTTTTCACCGTTATCTAGCCCAAAGCGTTCATACAAATTGACTGAGGAAAGTACAATATTAGAATCAAAACTTTGAACTAAATCAGTAATTTCATGCATGTGCTCCTTAGAATATGTGCTGCAGAAAAAAGCTGCCCCAGGTTTAAGCACGCGCTGCACTTCTTTCAAAGTTTTCGTCAGATCCTCACAGTAAAAGAGCATGTGATTCGCAATTACTAAATCAAAAGTATTATCTGAAAAAGGAATATTTTGCGCATCAAAAACGGAATATTGAAATCCAGGATGAGAACCAATGTCTTTCTTCGCATCAAGCAAAATACCTTTTGATATATCAGAAAGAATTACCGTGGTGTTCTCAGGCACCTTATTTAGATTCTGAGACCATAAAGTCCCGCTACCAGCGCCTAGTTCTAGAATCTTCATCCCTGGTTTTAAATTCAAATGTCGGAACAACCAATTAAACCAGCCTTCTTTATTGACCGAATAATCCCTATGAAGTTTGATTCTTGCCGAAATGTTAGTAGCATTTTTATATTGCAAACTGAGTGATTGATCCATTGCAGTTAAGTGAATCAAGTCCATCATCTTGCTCCAATCGACTTTCTTTTCGTGCTCTAAGGCCTCACTAGTTGAGTCAATCGCTGTGATAACATTTTTCATCCGCTCAACTCGTTCTTCAACTAATCTCTTCTGCATCTGAAGCGAGTTTAACAGGAACTGGGTATCCCCTGAGGCAATAGTCATTTCTCTGATGTCTTTCAAGGAAAAACCCAGATATTTTAACAATAAAATTTGCTGCAATTTTGCAAAATCTTGTTCTGAGTAGCGACGATCTCCGCCCTCAGTCCGCACTGTTGGTTTTAAAATCTCTTTTTGATCGTAATATCGAATGGTTCGAATTGAAACGTGTGCTTTTTCAGCGAACTGGCCACTAGTATAAAATTTATTCAAAAGGTGCCTCTATCAATATAAATACCACACTAACCATCTTGAATCGGTATAACAAAAAAGAGCAGATATCAAGAATAAACTTTTTGGTCTGCTCGCTATGTTTATTTTGTGGTTTAAATTTCACTTTCGATTTTATCTAAAGCTGAAATTATCATTTCGCCTTTACGTAATTTTTTGGCTAACTCAACAGTATTTTCTTTCATTTCTTTATATTCTTTTTCCGAAATCGCATCTATTGCTTGTGGTAACTCGGATAAGCTTGAAATTGTTAAGCCAAGATTATTATCCTTAATATATTTTGCTATAGCTGCTTTATCCCATACAACGACTGGGATTCCAGAACTTAAATAAAGGGAGGCCTTGTGTGGATCATTATACTTTAAGTATTCGCCTAAAACTCCATTACAAGTGTCGATGCTAGTACCATCCCAAATCAGCCCAAAATTATAATCCAGATACTTTGGCAATTCTTCAGGAGTATGAACTCCCTCATACTTCACGGCTTTTCCAAAATTATCCTTTGGATTTGGTCCAAAAACATGCAGAGATAAATCTTCCCAGTTTACCTTACTTAAAAAGTCAGCTTTAAAAAGATTACCAGCAAAACAAACTGATTTCTCGTATTGATATTTTTCATTGATTGGTTGAGGATTCAGATAATCAAATACTCCTAATGATACTATCGGTGTCGTAACACCATTATCCTCCATCCATTTTTTCATGGAATCATTATGAGCAATAATCCCATCAGCAGAATTGAAATATCCGATCTCTTTCTTGTAAAATTCGGTATCACCCCGAAATGTACGTAGAGACTCGACATCGTGAATCACATAAATAATTTTCCCATCTTTATTTGTTTTTCGGTATTCAGATAAAAGCTTGGAAAAGATTTTTTGTGAGTTGATCGGGTATTGAATAATTAGTTCATCAATTTGCTTGCCTTTAAATAATTTGGGCAAAACAAAGAGTGTATGCTTAAGTTTATCTATTTTAGAATCCAAGTTTAAATTTACTCGAATTTCATTAACAGCTTTATCGTTTTTTAAGAAATAAACAACATCCTCTTTTGCCTTAGGTCCAGCAGTATTCTTTACAGAACTTATGTAGGTTACTATATATTTTCCCATTTTCATCCACTTATCTAATAATAATCAATATTAATCTTACTTACCTTTTTCCATTAAAGCATGGTAAATCTCTTCAAGTCTCTTAGACGAGGCTTTTAAATCATATCCAGCATTCCTAATGAGATCAGATGCTTCTATTGATGCTTGCTCCCTATCAAAGTTAGAAGCGTTTTTTACATCAGCAAAATACTGAGACCATTTTGCTTTTGCTACATTGCTGTCCTCTATTGGAAAAACCCTAACCAATTTAGTTTGATTCACCTTTTTTGGAATTTTATTTGAAATAGCCGTAGGAAGTCCTGCAACTTGAGACTCCAAAGCCGAAATACCAAATCCCTCAAATTTAGATGGAAAGGCAAAACAATCAAACGCTTGCAGTAATTCAGGAACGTCATCTCTATTCCCTAGAAACATAACTTTATCCTCTAATCCCAAAGATCTAACTCGATCTCTTAGGTTTCCTTCATAAGGACCTGAACCAACTAAGATCAGCACTGAATCAGAATCTATTTTTTGAAAATCGCTAAAAGCCTCTATTAAAAGGGTTTGATTTTTTTGATCAACTAAACGAGCTACATCTCCAATTACAAATTTGTGCTTAAGTTGAAGTTCCTTCCGCTTATTTAAACGGATCTTTTCGTCATACTGATATTTTTCAAGATCTATGCCATCATTTATTATTGATACTGACTTAACACTAGCTTTACCAAACATATATGCTGCTGCATCAGCAGAAACAGCAATTTTCTTATCAGCTAGCAAATTAACAACAGGTCTTAGTAGGCAAATCGCAGCTTTCTTTAAAATACTAAAATTAACAGGACCAGCAACATGTCCATGGACTATCAGTTTGGCCTTACTACCGGCTCTCTTAATTCTAATAATGCTTTTTATTGCTTCATAAGAATTGTCAGCATGTATATGAACAATCGAATAATTATTATTTTTAAAATACTCTATCGTATTTTTATCCATATCCCCGCCTAAATAAACAATTCTACCTCTCTTTTCGATATCTGTAGTTACAGACGTTTTTTCAAACTTACTATAAGAAATAAAATCATTTTCAATTTCATGGGGCATATATTTAGTTAGTCCGTAAGCAATTACAGACCGGCCACCATAACCAAAGTTCTCCGCACCAATTTGGGCAACCTTTATTCTCTTCAAATCCTTCTCCTTAATTCCAAGTCTACAGAAAATTTAACAATTAAATTATCTTCTCTTTGGTTAACATATCTGCACTAATCATAAATAATGGCATCATTAGATTAATTCCATAATTTATAAATGAATCCTCCGTCAAGCCATTAATCATAACAATTAATAGCACGCACCAGAACTTAAATGACTTACTACTGTACAATTGTTTTATCAATCTGATTAGCAGATACATAAACCAACTGAAATATAGGACTCCCCCCATATAAATGATTCTTACAAAGGAACTATCAATATAAAAGTAATTTCTAACTGAACTTGTAGTTCTGCCCAAACCTTGCTGGAAAATATTCTGTCCTAACAATTTTATATTGTAATAACTGGACAACGTATTCTGCAAATCTAAACGATTGCTCAGCAACTTGTTTAAGATAGCATATACATTAGAATCGTAGCTGAACATTTGTGTTGCAAATATAACGATAAAAATAAGTGCAAATATTAAAATTGAGCCTATTGGAAGAATAACTCGAAAGAATTTTGAATGCTCAGCGCCCGATAGTAGACTTACCAAAGACAGTAAAATCATACCAATAAAGTCATTTCTAGCTCCAGTAAGTTTAAAAACAAAAATACCACTTATCATAATTATAAATGCTAAAACAATCCGCATTCTGCGAGTATCTGTAAGAATTACAAGACCTGCAAATATATAAAAAACATAACTGGCAAATATTAATGGGTAAATTGTCCCTAGAGACTGTCTCATCACGCCGTCCCTATAGAAGGTCAGGTTTGAAATCAATCCTATTTTTGAAGAAATTGCAACCATAAACAGAGGCAAAGCTGTGGCAATAATTCCCACTTTCAAAATTTTCCTTGGTGATATACCAGAATAGGCAAAGATCAACAGAACAACATATAGAAATCCTTTATCTGCACCTCCAACCTTAATTGAAAGTACGCTAAAAATTATACCGATAATCGCCAGAAAAAATTTTTCTATCCTGAAGGAGGAGAATAAAAGCGTTATCAATGCAGCCGAGACAATGAGAAATGTTCGTAAATGTAATAGTGTTGAATTTCCATTATTAAACATTGAAAGCGAATAAACATTAATTAACGTGACTATTCCATATAACGAAAGTAGGAAATTTTCAAATTTCGCATTTTTCGTAAAGCTTTCTTCATTAATATCTACGTCTTTATATGGCATATTAACCTCGTTTGCGTTAAACAGCAAAATTCTCCCCCCCAATATTACCTTAGCTGGTTAAACAACCTTTATTTTTCAAAGGAACATTTCTCTGGCAGAAGTTTTTCCATTACCTGGACAAATTCACTGTTTACTTTATCAGCATCTACCTTAAAACCGTCATTTACACAAACTATTTTATACTTTTGAGATAAAATAAGATTCCAAAGGCCGGATCCGGCATCATCCAAACTCACTAGAGTACCTAAATGATAATCTCCTACCGAATAAGTTCCCCTGGCAATTTCCCAATATTTAAATAGCCAATTACTAACATCTGATGCTTGGCGAAAACGATGTGAGGAGGTTGAATCAAGGGTATCTTTTTCTTCTTTCCAAACTTCCTGAAAAGTACTCTTTCTCAACGGGTACGGAAGATGCGTTTCATAAAAGCCACAAATGAACTTACTTCTACTATAAATCAAACTCTTTATAAATAATTTTAAGCCTTGATGTATATTGAAAAAATGCCCCTTATCAATAATTTCTTTCTTTGAAAAGTGATCATTAATTATTTCCATTATGTTTACTTGAAAATTTGCCGTGCCACCTGACTGAGGAATAATTGGTGACAAAGCAGTGTTATATACTGGTAATCCATTATTATCAAAGAAGTCAGTGGGAGTTACTGACCTTGTCAAATACATATCGTCATTAAATAATACGAAATGTTCACTTAAATTAGGGATTTTATATACGTTTGGTTCAATCGCATTAGCGTTAAAAACTGGTAAGTATTTGTTATCAATAATTTGTGAATGATCTATAATTGTTACCTTTGAATAGTCTTCATTTAGCCAATCAGGCTTTTGATTATCCGTTACCACATAGACATGATTGACCCAAGGAGCAAACTTTTCTACCCCTCTAAACCAAAATTTAAAAGTTCCCCAATCTCTATAAGCTTTATCTGAACTCATTTTTTTATGCAGATCATCTACATTATTTTCTGCTTGGCCATATTTATTTTTCTTTTCCAACCATATTGGATCAGCACCATCGACCCAAGTTACGACGAAATCAATCTTCATACCAAACACCTTACTTTAAAATTAAACTTCAGCCTTACCATAAAAAACATCAATAATATCTTTACAGTGATCGCCAATCTTATAATTCAAATGAAGATTGACTACACTTTCTCTATATTTAATAAGATCTCTAGGTGAATTTAGCATTTTCAAAATGCTATTGTATAAACTTTTTTTATCTTCAAAAACCCAATCTTTAGGCAATAGATCTTTTGCACCAACATTTGAAGACACTAAGCACGGAGTTCCCTGTAGTAGGGACTCTAAAACAACGAACCCAAAAGTTTCATGCCATTTACTCGGTAAAACAACCACAGACATTTTTTGAATATCATCCTGAAGTTCTTCAAATGGCACAATACCATGGTTAACTACGTTCTTGTTGGTAAAGAATTCATCTTCTCGAATGTCCCCAAAAAAATGTGCTTCAATGTTATCAGATTTTGAAAGCAATCCTGACAAGACATCCTTTAGATCATAAAAACCTTTTTTTTCATCATACGGACCTATGTATGCCAACCTTAACTTTGTAACATTGGAATTTCTATTATTGGTTTTAAACCGATTATCCTTCAATCCGGCATGAGTAATTGAAATTGTCTTACCTTCAACATTTGGAAAATACTGTCTAAAGTAGTCTTCTGCCACCGAACTAACAAAGTGAAACTTGGTAATTTCGGAGAACATTGCCATATAATATTCTCTAAGTTTCAATCTGTTTTTTGCTCTTTCAGGACTCAGCAGTGATTCTTGATCTTCAGGTGATGGAATGCTTGTCTTTGCTGAGCCTCTTAATCTCTTGATTAATTTGGTGTTTTTTACCTGCTTGTATAGGTGGCTCTGCATCACAAACAATTTCTTTGACGATGGGCCTGGCATACAGAGCATACAGTCATAGCTGCATTTTTCGCTTCGAAGTTCTTTTAAGGGAGATTTGCTCAAAGTTTTAGGACATAATCCATAAAAATCATGGGTCGTATAAACCGTCTTTATTTTCTTTGCGTTAAGGTAATCTAAACACTCTTTTGGTAATCCCATCAAGGTATGTATATGAAAGACATCGGGATTAACATTTGCGATAAAATCAGTAAATTCTTTGATATCCCTTTCTTCCATCAATGATTGCTCATCACTAACACCTAAGCCCAGTGTTACAGGTAGCGGATTCTGCATTTCATAAACCTGAAAGTTGAAGTCAGAATTTTCTTTAACTAAATGCAATTTATTTTTTTGAAAAAGACGGATTTTCCCAGGATATAGCAAATAAACTTCGTTCGTTTTTCCTAATTCTTGCGAAATATCAAGGCTATATTGTGGCAAACCGCCTCTTCGGTAAGGCGGTAATCCAAGCGTATACTCAACTATTTTCATTCTTACTGTAAAAATTGGTCCTCGTATCTCTTAACAATCTTTTCCCAAGAATATTCATCTTGGACTCGTTTTTTCGCAGCTTTACCAAAATCATCAATTTGCTCTTGAGTTAATTTAATTGCCTCTTCCAGCAAATTCTTTAGTGAGCCATTTTCTTTTGACCAATATAAAGCTGCATCTTCCCCTACTTCATGATTGAAACCGACATCATAAAGGAGATTCAATTTTGTACTGCCTAATGCTTCAAGTAATGAAGGGTTCGTACCACCTACAGAATGCCCATGCAAGTATCCAAAGGCGTTTTCTCTTATATATTTCAACAGGTCCTTGTCATAAACAGTACCAACGAATTTGACCCGTTTATCTTTATCAAAATGAGTTTTTTCTTTCAGCTCTTCATAGAATTTATTCTTCTCAACATTAGTGATAATAACTAAATCTTGCTTTACATCACTAGCCATAAATTCACGAATCATGGTTTCGTAATTGTTTTCTGGCACAAAGCGTCCAACAATCAAAAAGTAATTGTTTTCCTTTATATCAAATTTTGAAAACCATTCTCTAACTTTGGAATCGTCTTGTGAAAGATTTGACGAATTTATATCTGCACCATAAGCAATGAAGGTAGTATTTGGCTTGTATTTTGCATAAGTGGTTTGAATGTACTTTTCAATATTTTTACTGTCACAAACGAGCAGATCAGCATTTTTTACCATGCCGCCCTCACTAACTTTCCAGTATTTTCTTACCGGTTTTGACCATTTTGCTCTAAGCCATTCATGACCATCTGGGTTAACCCAAACTTCAAAACCATATTTGTGAAACTTAGGAATGTAGCTTTTGATAAAAGGACCGATTCGACAAGCTAAAATATAAATTAAACCATTACGCATGTTGTTAGCCTTAATTTCTTTTAAGGCCCAATCTAAAGCTTTAAGATCATAAAGAATCGCTTTAGCGCCACCAATATTAGGTATATGGATCTCTTGGCAATCTGCCCCATTATAGTCGTAGTGGCGTGTTTCTTTATTAAAAGTCATGCATGCAACATGATACTTGATATTCTTATTTTCTTGTCGGGTTACCAAATTATCAACAAAAGTTTCATAACCA
The DNA here is from genome assembly GCF_018327645.1 of Lactobacillus corticis. GTDB lineage: Bacteria > Bacillota > Bacilli > Lactobacillales > Lactobacillaceae > Lactobacillus > Lactobacillus corticis. The sequence continues at coordinate 60,439 of NZ_BMAY01000001.1, forward strand.
CCATATTGGGCAGGAATACCCTTTGAACCAACTATAAATATATCCTTCATTATCTCTCTCTTATTACTCTCGACTTTTTATTATAAACAATACTATTTTGAGGAACATCTTTAGCGACTAGAGTTCCAGCTCCGATTACAGATCCTTTTCCGATGGTGACACCGTCCAGAATTATCACACCACTACCAATCCAGCAATTGTCTTCAATAGTGATACCTTTGTTATTTACACCTTGGTATTTGATATCTACATCTCGATTTGTGAAATTATGATTTTCAGCAAAAAAAGAGACTCTTGGTCCAACCATAACATCTTTGCCAATTTTTATAGGTCCAGAACAGCCAACAAAACCAAAGGGACCAATAGACGAATGCTCTCCCATTTCTAAACCATATCCGATATTACCAACGCCATAATAACTAGAAGGTCTAATTTCAGTATAACGCCCAATCGTCACATTATCCCCAAAATGAAGCCCGTTTGTAGACAAACCATGGATTTCTGAATAATCTTCAAATTTTACATTCTTTCCACAAAATATTGAGGCACGATGACTGATGTGTACAGATTTACCAACAAATATTTTCCCACTTTTGTGTACTCCCAATGTAAAGAAACCCCTTAGCAGTTTCTTAGCGGCATTCTTATAAATAATAATTTTATCTAAACTCTTAACTGATTCGCTAATATTTACCATTCTTCACCATTCATTCATTATCTAGATTAAAGCCAGTTGACTAAAACAGCCAACTGGCTTTAAATTTTTAATACGCACCATTAGGCTTAATAATTACCCCAATAGTTCGTACCAATATCGTGAAATCGTACCAAAGACTTCTTTTCGAAATATATTCAAGATCTAATTCAACCATTTGCTGAAAAGATGCATCGTTACGCAGGGTTACTTGCCAAAGACCGGTACATCCTGGTTCAACTAATAATCGCAATTTATCATAGTCAGTATATTGCGCAACTTCTCTTTCCAGAGGTGGTCTTGGGCCCACCAAGCTCATGTCACCGCACAGTACATTCCACAATTGAGGCAATTCATCGATGCTATATTTTCGAATAACTTTTCCCACTTTTGTTATTCGAGGATCATCTTTCATCTTAAACATTGCACCATCAACTTCATTTTGACTGATGAGTGATTCTTTCATTTTATCGGCACCAACGCACATTGACCGAAACTTCCACATTTTAAATGGTTTTTCCCCTTTACCCAATCTAGTCTGTGAATAAAAAATTGGTCCACCATCTTCATGTTTAATACATATAGCAACTATTAAAAATACTGGAGATAAGACTATTAAAGCAATTGCACTAATAATAAAATCAAATACTCTTTTGAAAAACATATAAATGTGGTGACTATTTACTTCATCTGGATTCAATCCTACATGTCGAGTAGATTTTTGTTCCATTTATACTCCCCCTTAGAGTTAGTTAAAATAGCCAAAAGCGTTTTTTCTTTTTTATTGGTTTCCAATACATTTGAACCGGTTCACCATTAATAATTGCCTTTGCGTTATCCTGATATTCTCTTGCTTTATCGACGCCAAATTCTTTGGACATTTTTTTATAAGCTTGATCAAGTTCATAATCGCGTTTTGCAAGCGCATGAGCATCCGAAGCAAAGGTTACTCCCTGACCTGCTGCAATCAAACGCTCTGTAAACTCCTGAACAGTCTTTCCGAAAGTTCCAACATAAGAACTGGCAGTGATCTGGGTCAAGCACCCGCTATTCAATAATCTTTCCAATTTAGTCGGATCATTGATAATGGCAGTATTCCGCTCAGGGTGTACTATAACTGGTGTGATTCCTCGAGATATTATTTGGAAAATCATTTTTTCCGTATAAGCTGGTACATCTTCACTAGGAAATTCCAACATCATATAGGTGTTGTCTTCATCTGCATAAAGAATATCATCATTATCAATAGCTTCTAGTAAATCACCATTAATACGAACTTCCTGTCCAGGGAAAACCTTTAGTGGAATATTGTTTTCCTCGAGTTTCCGCTTAAACTCTGATGTATACCTTAATACGTCATTTCGATGATTTACGTAACGGCCATTCATATGGTGTGGAGTCAGCAGTGCATATTCAATTCCATTTTCAACCGCAGCTTTGGCTAAACCCAAAGAGGTCTCCATATCAGGTGATCCGTCATCAATACCTGGAAGTATATGGCAATGCAAATCTATATATCCCATTTTCTCCACCTACTGTTTATCCCAAGTGTAACCACTATTTATCCGAAGTGTAACCATAACCATAACCGTAACCGTATCCCGAATTTTTGCCTTTATGATCATTCATTACGTACCCTAAGATATTCGTCTTGCTTAATCTGAGCATGTCGACAGTACGAGCAACATCGTCTTTTCTGGTTTTACCTTCTCGAACCACTAATACAAGGCCATCCAAATGAGCAGATAAAACTTGCGTATCTGGTACTTCTAAAATAGGCGGAACATCCAATACCACAATATCGTAAGCATTTCTCACGCTTTGCACAAAAGTATTCATCCTCTCAGAACTAAGTAATTCTGATGGATTGGGTGGGATAGGCCCACTAGTTAAAATTGACATATTGTCAATTCCTGATTTTTGAATAAAGGTATCTAATCTTATTTGAGAATCATGACTAGATAAAATTGTGGTCAATCCTTGTCGGTTTGAAAGTCCAAAAGTCTTATGTATGGTTGGTCGACGCATATCTGCATCGATAAAGAGTACTTTCTTGCCTTCCAAAGCCCAAGTAACTGCCACGTTTGCTGTAACGGTGGATTTTCCTTCACTTTGGTGGGCTGAGGTAAATGCTACAGTCTTGATTTCATGGTCTACGCTCATGAAATGAATGTTGGTCCTGATAGTTCGAAACTCTTCTGAGGTCGGACTTGTGGGATGAGCTACTGTGATAAGTTTTACACCATTATCGATGCTATCAGTACTAGGTTTTTTCCTAAACCAATCAAATGCCATTGTTCTCCTCCTAAACTCTATGTTTGCTTGAACGCTTTGGCTTCAATGCTGACATATTGCGTACACTATCCTCAAGTTCAATATGAGAAACGACACCTAAATTTGTCAAGCCCATTTCTTGTGTCATAAAGGTATCATCGCGAACGGTAACATCAAATAGTTCTCGTAAGACAATAATTAGAATACTTATTACAAAACCAGCTAACAAACCCACTGCCACATATAATTTAACTCGTGGAGAAGATGGTCTAGTTGGCGCAACAGCTCGAGCGACGATTGTTACATTTTCAACCGACATAATTTGAGCAATTTTCTTCTTAAATACTTTTGCAGTCGTGTTAGCAATCGCTTTGGCCCGCTCAGGGTTAGTATCGACTACATTTATGGAAAAGACTTGAGAATTTTGATTGCTTGATACAGAAATTTCCTTTGCCAGGGTTGCTTTACTTACGTTGTAAGCCTTGCCACTCTGCTCATAAACAGCCTTGGTAGCTTTCTTAACTAATTTTTTTGTACCGTCTGACAAAGTTTTGTATTTTGCCGGCTGAGCTTTTTTAACCAGCTTAGTAGGATGTGCCAACTCACTCTTGGTATCACTCAAAATAACATCATTTTTGATAAGATCCTTGTAGGTTGTAATTACTTGGATACCAGCTTGTTGAGCTTGATAAGCTTGACCGGCATCATTTTTATTAGTCTTTTGGTTTACTAAGACCTGTGTGCTAGCTGTATATTTAGGTGTTATAGCTATCTCAGTATAGCCCCAGGCAAGCAAACCTAAGCCTACTGTCCAGAGGACAATGCTCAAAACATGTTCTTTTAAAAGCGTAAGCAATCTACGCAAGTCGATCGTGTTTTCAGTATTCAATTTAATATTTCTCTCCCTACTCTACTGTTTTGGTTTTCAATCCCAAAGACTTTCTAACCTCATTACTTACTCTTTGGCGCTCACTCTTTGAAACTACTTCAAATGATACACCATCAATATTCGACGTAGTTCCTTGAGCATGGTCCGACTTAATTGTACCTAATGCTGAACGGTAGCTAGTTGCTAATTTGAGCATTGAGTTCAAACTTAGGTCAGTCTGAACTTGCTTAGATACCGAATCCAAAAACTCATTATTGAGCAATGTTCGATAAGAGGCAGATTCCTTAAGCAGCGCCATAACAACCAAACGCTGTCTTTCTTGACGTCCATAGTCCCCTCTTGGATCATCATATCGCATTCGACTGAAGGCCAAAGCTTTTTTGCCGTTCATGTGGTAAGTGACATTTTTCTTAAAGCTATAACCTTCATAGCTAAACGTCAAAGGTGATTTAACGTCAACGCCTCCTACTTGATTGATTGCCTTTTCCAAACCGCCCATGTTTATTAAGCCATATGCATAAATTGGAACACTAAATTCATTCTTAATTACAGAGATAGTTTCATCTACTCCTCCGTAAGTATATGCTGCATTAATCTTTGAAGGGGAATATTGGCTATACCCGGGAAGATTAACCTTCATGTCACGTGGAACGCTGACAATTAATGTCTTATGTGTTTTAGGGTTCAACGTGATCATCATGATCGTATCAGTTCTTCCCTTATAGCTACGCCCAAGCGCGCCGGTATCAGTCCCCATCACTAAAATACTTATTGGCTTTGAGGCATTCATCTGACTTGTCAAACCACTGGTAGTCTTATTTGATTTGTTATACATATTATTCGAAGCATTTCGGACGTTCCGATAAGCCAGAACTCCAAAACAAGCTAACACTACCACCACAAATATTGCTAAGACTCCCAGCCATTTTAGCCAGCGCTTGTGATGACGGTGATGGTGGTGGTGATGGTTTCTATTTATACCACTACTACGTTTTATTTCTTCGCTCACGATTATCTCCCAAAACAACGTTACGAAATCTAACGAACCTATTCTATCCAAAAATTGGTTCAAATTGTCAAGATTCTATCGAATCGAGCAACTCAAAATAGTATACCATGTTTCTTTGATATTTAAATATCAAGTTCAATTTTACTTTTTAAATCAAAATAAATAGTTCAAAACATTTTTAATCCTAAATATGAAATATTGTTCATCGAAGTTTATTACTGCTGCCTTCCTTTTAGCAATATTTTTAGTTATAGATGAACACATCAATTCAAAAAATATTTTTCACAGCTTGATTATAAATAAACTGAAGGCATGAATAAGAAAAATAAAAAAAGTAACTGCATTTTCAGTTACTTTTGAGGTGAAAACTATTTTCGCTTTTTAATAATCTCTTTGGCATAGAATAAAATTTTTGGTCTTGTAATTATTATCATGATCGCATAAACAATTACTCCAATTAGAACTTCAATAACCATGGTAAACAAATTAAAAGTCCATAAGTTGTTCAAGTAAAACACAATTGCAAACATTACCACGCCACTAATAAGATATTTAAAAAAGTCTTGGAAGAGCCGAACAAAATGCAAATCATGTCGAACCATATATAATTGATAACTTGTAACAACCGCCTCTGATAGCACGGTTACTGCCATGCCGCCCTTCAAACCGAAAATTTTTGTAAATGGATAAATGGCAATAGTACTAAAAACCGCAGCTGCCACTAGCGTTTTGGTAAAATCATTTGTTCTTTTTACCGGTAGCAAATACTGGATACCAATTGCATTGGACCATGCAATTAAGACGATATTTATTGCTTCGATCATCATCACAGGTCCAACTGGAGCAAATTTTCTTCCATAGAAAAATGGTGCCAATTTTAGCGAAATTGCTGCCAAACCAAAAGCCATTGGGATTGCAATCAATGAAACAAAGTCAAACGATCTGTAAAGTATTTCCTTTACCTTTTCATGATTTCCCTTTGCAAATTCATTAGAGGCTTTTGGCAAAATTACAGTACCGGTCGCTGTAACAATTGCTAATATAGCTTGAACTATTTGGTCTGAATTATTATAGAAGCCAGTCGCCGTTGCCCCAACTACCACACCAACAACCGTCTTATTAAGCGTCGAGTATAATTTTGTAGCAACTGAGGGGATAAATAGCACAATTGATTCTTTCAAGTGCTTTAACGGCCTTAAGTCCTTTACGTTTACTGGAACCAAAAGTCTTTTTAGCGTTGGCCAAAGGGTCAAATTTCCTAAGAGCAACGAAAAAGCATTAATCAAAATATAGATCCAAGTATCACCAGCGTGCCGCACAAAGACAAAAATGCTGATAAAACTGACTAATTTTACTAGAGTATTTCGCGTTACAGTTCGCTTGAAATCTTCTATCCCAACGTAAAGCCAAGAGATATCAAACATCCCGGCGATAATGTTGACACTTTGCAGCCAAAGTAAAAAGTAATACTTACCGTATAGTTGAGTAAAAATTGCAAAAATCACCAGCGTAATTAGGGTCATTGCGAATTTTACAGACTGAATTTCCCAAAAGGTTTTGGACATTTTATAGCGATCTTTACGGACATATGCAATCTGCCGATCGCCATAATAGGCAACCCCAATACTTGCTATCAAGGTAAACCAATTAATAATTGAAAAGGTGAATGAATAATCTCCATAACCTCTCGGACCCAATACCCGTGAAATGTAGGGAGAAGTAATTAAAGGCAGGATAATTGCTAGTAGCTGGTAGGATGCATTATACAAATAGTTTTTGATAACTCTCACGATGTGTCTTTACTTTCCTTCTTCTCACTAGGTCAAATGACCTAAATCATTAAATTTGATAAACTCAAATAATTATTATAGCCCTACCTTGCACTGAAAGAAAAGAGTATGACTAGTTTAAGAAGCTAGTAAGTACAAATACATGAATTCTTTTCTTAACGAATCGTATTGACTAATACTTTTCAAACAGCACTGTTTTAAAAAAATCTCTAAAATTAAGTCTTAAAAACCTAATTTAGAGATTTCTTTTAGTTTCTCATAACATAACTAGCGGCATTGGCTTTAACTGTAACAGTATTCAAGTCCAGAGCCTTTCTAAGCTCATCAGAAACTCGTTGTCGCTCAGAACGACTAACCACTTCAATTTCCATTACGCCAAATTGTGGGTTATTAGTTTGCTTACTTACACCCTGTGCGTGATCAGTCTTGACATTCTTGTTAGCCTTACGATAGTCCATTCCTATCTTGTACATTTGCCCCATAGTTAGATCAGTTTGCATTTCACTGGAAATGGATTTCAAAAATTCTGAATTTAACAAAGTCGAAGGGGAAACAGATTTCTTCAATAAGGCCACCACGACCCGCCGATCACGTTCTTGACGACCATAGTCTTGTTCAGGATCTCCATGTCGCAATTGGGCAAAGGCTAATGCTTCTTTACCATCCATATGGTAAGACTTGCCTTTAACAAAGTTATATCCCAAATTGCTAAATGTCAGAGGTGAAACCACATCAATACCGCCAACTTGGTCGATAGCTTTCTTTAAACCGCCCATGTTAATTAGCATGTAGCCATCAATTGGTACACTGTAGTATTTATCGATGGTTTTAATGGTTTCACTAACTCCACCCAAAGTGTAGGCAGAATTCATTTTGGTGACGCCGTATTGCTTATAGTCTGGGAAAATAGCATTGGAGTCCCGTGGAATGCTGACAATTGTCGTGGATTCCTTTTGCGGATTTATTGACATCATCATCATGGTGTCAGTTCGACCTTTATAATCCCGCCCTAATGCACCGGTATCGGTTCCTAAAAGCAAAATATTGATTGGTTTTTTCTGCTTCAGTAAATTGTCTAAACTTCTACCTTTGTTGCTCGTAGTTGTCTTAGCAACGGGATTATACATGGTGTTGGTAGCATCCCGCACATTGCGATACATCATTACGCCAATTACGCCAGCTACTACAAGCAAAAGGACAACTATTACGCCAACCCAGCGCCAAATCTTTTTTCTTCGATGATGGTGGTGATGATGGTGTGAATTAGCATTTGTATGCCGCGTTATGTTTGGTTCTTTATTTTCGCTCATAATTCTCCCCAAAGGATTTTAAATTCTAGTAATTATTCAAGTGAATAATTAATCAACTACTAGAGTATAGTACAAAAAATTTCCTAGCACAGTATAACATGAAATCAATGTGTATAAACATCTATTCAATAATTAAATATTCGCAAATAAAAAACGATTGCCGCAGCAATCGTTTGTTTTCTCTTTACTTTACTCGTAATTCTTGCAGGTACTTGTAAGCGCCTTGGCCGGCAATACTGCCGTCGCCTACCGCATTGGAAATTTGGCGCAATTCTTTTGCCCGGACATCCCCGAGGGCAAAAATTCCTGGCACGCTAGTTTCCATCGCCTCATTGGTCTTTACCCAGCCATGGTCATCCAAAATCCCTAAGTGTTCAAATGGCTTGGTTTGTGGCACGGTACCAACATAAATGAAGACGCCGCCGACTTTCAAGATCTTCTCTTCGCCAGTTTCCTTGTCCTTGTACTTAACGCCGGTTACTCGGTTTTCATCGCCGACAATTTCTTCGGTTTGCGCATTCCAGACAAAATTCATCTTATCATTGGCAAAGGCCATCTTTTGCAAGGTCGGTTGAGCCCGCAATTGGTCGCGCCGGTGCACCACGGTCACGCTCTTAGCAAGTTGGGCGAGGTAGAAGCCTTCTTCAATGGCTGAGTCGCCGCCACCAATAACGGCAATGTCGTCGCCTTTAAAGAAAGCCGCGTCGCAGACCGCACAGTAGGAAACTCCGCGGCCTGAATATTCTTCTTCGCCAGGCACGCCCAGCTTCTTATGGTCGCTCCCTGTTGCAATAATTACTGCTGGTGCCGTATATGACTCAATGTCCGTCGTGACGGTCTTCAGATTGCCATCAACCGTCACACTCTGCACATCGCCATATTCAAAGTCTGGTTCAAACTTCTTGGCAGTTTGATACATTTTTTCGGCCAATTCTGGGCCCTTAATTTCGCTAAAACCCGGATAGTTGTCAATTGCATCAGTATTGTTCATTTGACCGCCGTAGGGGCCGCGATCAAGCATCAGGACCTTCAAGTTGGCCCGGGCTGCATAGAGAGCAGCCGTCATCCCGCCAGGACCGGCACCAATAATAATTACGTCATATTCTTTGGTCATGCTAAGCACCTCTTTATTAATCTTACTTTTAGTAAGTAATATGTTACCCCATGCTGGGAATAAGTGCAAGAGTTTTGCTTACAGACGAATTTCAGGCTTAGGACTTCTGCCCATCATTTGCTTGATTTCTTCATCTACATCGGCATTTTCATAGCAAACCCGGTAAACCGCTTCGCTGATTGGCATGTCGATATCTTTTTCTTGAACCAGTTCATGAACGGCCTTGACAGTCGTTGCACCTTCAACTACCTGTCCCATGTGTTCAACGATCCAGTCAAGGTGCTTGCCTTCGCCTAATTGCTTGCCGGCACGCCAGTTCCGAGAGTTGACGGAAGTACAAGTTACGATCAAATCACCAATCCCAGACAAGCCACTGAAAGTTTGGGCTTGCGCACCAAAGTATTTCACGCCCAAGCGGGTAATTTCAGCTAAACCACGAGTCATTAAAGCAGCCTTGGCGTCATCGCCGTAGCCCTTGCCGACTAAAATTCCGGCCGCAATCGCAATTACGTTCTTAACTGCTCCGCCGACTTCCACACCAATTAGATCATTGTTAGTGTAAAAACGGACGTAATTGTTTGAGAAGAGCTTTTGCACGAGCTTGGCGTTTTCTTCATTCGTTGAAGCACAAGTGATTGCCGTCAGGTCCTTTTGCGCAACATTTTCAGCGTGGCTTGGGCCAGAAATTGCGACAATCTTGTCGGTGTCGTTAGGATAAATTTCTTCAGTCAAAATGTCGCTAATCAGCTTCTTGCTGCCGGGTTCAATCCCCTTAGTAGCAGTTACTAAAAGCGGCTTGGTACCAAGCTTGTCCAAGATCGGTTTAACATTCTTAGCAACGATTCTAACTGCCTTGGTTGGCAAAACAAACAATAATAAGTCTGCGCCTGTAATAGCCTCTTCCAAGTTGCTGGTTGCTGGAACGTTCTCGTTTAATTTCCAGTCTTTCATGTAATGACTGTTAGTATGATGCTGGTTGATTTCTTCATTAACAGCGTCGATGTTGCCGTAGAGAACCACATCATTGCCATTATCTGCCAACATTGAGCCTAAAACTGAGCCCCATGAACCGTTACCTAAAACTGCAATTTTTGTCATAATTTTTCTCTCTATTCTTTCTAGTAAAACATTACTGTTCTATTTTAATCCCTACTGTAAGGATACTTCAAACCGCTGCCGTCTAAATACCATTTCGGCTTGACCACCTTACGCCGATATATCCACAAGGCTAGCGCACCGAAGAAGAGCACCACGCTTAGGGCTTGCGACACGCGGATCGTGCCAAACAGCATCAAACTATCGGTCCGCACCCCTTCTACAAAGAAGCGCACGACGGCGTACCACATAACGTAGGTCATAGCGACCTCGCCCTGCTTGAATAAATGCTGGCGGTGGCGCAAGGACAAAATGATGATTAGTCCCAGCAAATTAAGCGCCGATTCATACAAGAAGGTTGGCTGATAGTAAGTACCGCCAATTTTCATTTGCTGAATTATGAAGTCCGGCAAATGCAAGCTCTGCAAAAAGCTGAGACTTGTGGCAGCACCGTGGGCTTCTTGGTTGACAAAGTTGCCCCAGCGGCCTAAAACCTGCGCCGCCATCACGCCTGGCGCAATAATGTCCAGCATTAAAAATGTCGGCAGCATCCGCTTGTAGCAAAATACCACTAAAACCAAGAGACCAGCAATCAAACCGCCATAAATGGCGATCCCGCCGTTCCAAATCGCAATAATTTGGCCGGGGTTTTGGGAATAATACGGCCACTCAAAAATGACATAGTAAATTCTTGCCCCCACATAGCCCAGTGGCACCATCCACAACAGGAGGTCAATAAAGTCGTCAGCAATGATCTGACGCTTTTTTCCCTCGTTGATTGCCATCCAAGTGGCCAGCAAAATGGCAAAAGCCATGTTGACGCCGTACCACTTTACGCTCAGGTTGCCGATTTGAAAGGCCACCCGATTAATTACTAATTCCATTGATTACTTCGTTCCCTTTGCTTGATTTTTCTTTGAATTATCGGCAATCATCTTGGTTAGGTTGTCGTCAAATTTTTGCGTAGCATCATAGCCCATCTTCTTGGCCCGGAAGTTCATGGCAGCTACTTCAATAATAATTTCCAAATTGCGGCCCACCTTAACCGGAATGGTAACTTGTGGCACTTCTACGTTGCAGATTTCCATGGTATCTTCATTAAAGCCTAGGCGGTCATAGTTGGCTGATTGGTCCCAATTAACCAGGTTAATTACCAGCTGAATTTCAGCTGAATCTTTCACCGCTCCTGCCCCAAACAAGTTCATCACATCAATAATGCCGATCCCGCGGATTTCCATCAGATGCTTGAGAATTTGCGGAGCTTCGCCGACAACCGTTTCATGGTCTTTTTGGTAAACATCCACCCGGTCGTCGGCAATCAAGCGGTGACCGCGCTGAACCAGGCCAAGGGCGGTTTCGCTTTTACCAACGCCACTGGCACCGCGCAGCAAGATCCCCATCCCTTTAATTTCAACTAAAACGCCGTGGATCGATTCGCGCTTGGCGAGTTCTTCACGCAGATATTGCGTCAGCATCCCGGAAAGATAGGTCGTGCTCTCACCCGAAGTTAAAATCGGGATCTGGTGGGCTTCAGCTGCCTCTTTTAATTCTTTGGGAATCGGCAAGCGGCGTGAAATCAAGAAGCACGGCGTCTTGGGGGTGCACATTTTTTCAAACACCTTAACCAAGGAATCATGATCTAACATGGCCGCATAAGAAATTTCCGTCCGGCCTAAGAGCTGAATTCGTTCGGCCGGATAAAAATCAAAGTAGCCGGTCAATTCCAGCCCTGGCCGATAGATATCCGACACCGAAATGCTTTTTCCTTCCAAGTACTCCTGCCCTTGGTAAACATGCAAGACATTGTTATCTGCAATCAGTTGCGATAAAGTTACGGTTTCACTCATTTTTTCGCCTCATCATCATCTACATCTTTAACATGCACGTCGCGAGCCTGCTGACGGCCATCATCTGGTTCATCCGGATCATTCAAGTTGAAAAAATCATCAGGCGTTAGGTTCGGCTTCTTAGTTTTGCCCATTTTAACGCGGATCCAATAAATCAACCAAATAATCAGGCCTGCCACAATAATAATCGGCAACAGATAAAGTGCCACTTGGACCGCCAAGCCGATCAGTGCCAAGATTACGATTGCCCCTGCGATTAAGAGGAGCCATTGCTTCCAATTTAATTTCATATACGTCACCTAGTCAGGATTTTCCTGGCTTAATAACCATTGCAAATAAGCGTAAATAAAGCCATCCAGTTTGCCATCCATCACGCCGCTGGTATCAGCTGTTTCATAGCCGGTCCGCAGATCTTTGACCAAATTATAGGGGTGAAAGACATAGCTGCGGATTTGACTGCCCCAGCCGATTTCTTTTTGCTCACCCTTAAGCGCGGCCTTTTCTTGCCGCTTCTTTTCTTCTTCCAGGTGGAAGAGCTTAGCCCGCAGCTCATTCATCGCGGTTTCTCGGTTCTGCAATTGCGAACGCTGGGCTTGACTGGTAGTCACAATACCTGTTGGCAGGTGGGTGATCCGCACGGCACTAGAGGTTTTGTTAATGTGCTGACCACCGGCACCGCTGGAGCGATAAACATCAATCCGCAAATCCTTCGGGTCGATGGCGATTTCGATTGAATCATCTACTTCTGGAATAACTTCCACCGAAGCAAAGGAGGTATGGCGCCGCTTATTCGAGTCAAATGGCGAAATCCGCACCAAACGGTGGACGCCATGCTCGCTTTTTAATAAGCCATAGGCATTGGCGCCGCTGATTTTAATTGAAGCACTCTTTAGGCCTGCCTCATCCCCGGCTTCATAGTTGTTCAATTCGAACTTCAAGCCTTTGCTTTCGCAATACCGCTGATACATTCTTAAAAGCATCTGCGCCCAATCCTGGGCTTCAGTGCCGCCGGCACCCGGGTGAATTTCCATCAGGGCATTATGGCCGTCATATTGGCCCGACAAGAGCAGATCCAATTCATAATTGGCAAAGGCTTCCTCTAGCTCCTTTAAGCTATCAGTCGCTTCTTGGGCTAAGTCAGGATCAGCTTCTTCCGTTAGCAGTTCAACCATGGCCGCTTCGTCAGCCAATCCGTCCTGCAATTTGCTAAAAGAATCCTTCTTCTCTTTGAGCTTGTTGGTTTCATTGATCAATTCCTGTGCAGCTGCTTGATCATCCCAAAAGCTCGGTTCAGCCATCTTATGCTCATTTAGGGCAATGCTTTCAGTAATGGCATCTAAGTCAAAGAGACCCCCTAAAGTGGTCTAATTTGGCTTGCAACTTAGTTAGTTCACTTTGAATTTCGCTTAGTTCCATAATATATCCTCTCAAACATATAATCTGACCTTATCTTATCAAAAAATAGCGGACAAAAACCTGAATGATGGAAATTTTAGCAAAAAGAAAAAAGTCTGGGGCTGTTCCCCAAACTCTTCTAAATTTTGCCATTAATTACCGGGTTAAGTTTTCTCTGATTTCAGCCTTTAAGAACAGACGGGTAACGTCAAATTCAATGTTGGAAATCATTTCTTCAAACATCCGGTAACCTGAATCTTGATATTCAACTAATGGGTTCAATTGACCATAGCCCCGTAAACCAATTGATTGCCGCAATTGGTCCATGGCATCGATGTGGTCAGTCCAGCGTTCGTCAACGACCCGCAGGATTACCACCTTTTCAAATTCCAGCATTTGTTCTGGATCATTAAAAACTGAGGCCTTTTGGTCATAGTTGCGTTCAGCTTCTTCATATAATTGCTTCTTCAAATCAGCAGCTGAGATTTCCTTAAAGTCAATCTTGTTGGTAAAGTCTTCCGAAGCAATCGTTGAACTGATGAAGTCGCGCAAACTGTCGATCCGCCAATCTTTCCGATCGCCGTTAGTGAACATGTCGACTTGACTGTCGATTGTCCGCTTGATCATTGGCATTAAGACATCTTTCAAAGACTTGTCTTCTTCAATGACCTGCATCCGTTCACCGTAGATGATTTCCCGCTGAATCCGCATAACATCATCGTATTGCAGGGTTTGCTTACGCGTGTCGTAGTTGTTGCCTTCGACCCGTTTTTGGGCACTTTCAACTTGGCGGGTAATCAAACGACTTTCAATGACCTTGTCGTCATCGTTATCGCTCAAGCGGTCAAGGAAGTCCTTCACCCGATCGCCCCCGAAGCGCTTCATCAAGTCATCTTCTAGTGACAGGTAGAAACGAGTTTCACCAGGGTCACCTTGACGACCTGAACGACCACGGAGCTGGTTGTCAATCCGGCGAGATTCGTGTCGTTCAGTCCCGATTACGGCTAAACCGCCTAATTCTTTTACGCCAGGCCCCAGCTTGATGTCAGTACCACGACCGGCCATGTTGGTGGCAATCGTAACGGCCCCGCGTTGCCCCGCGTTCATGATGATGGCAGCTTCTTTGGCGTGGTTCTTAGCGTTCAAAACGGCGTGCGGAATGCCGGCTTTGTCCAAAAGCTTGCTCAAAAGTTCTGAGCTTTCAATGGCAACCGTACCCACCAAAACTGGCTGGCCTTTTTCATGACGCTTGGCAATATCAGCAACAACGGCGTTAAACTTGCTTTCCAAAGTTGGATAGAGCACGTCCGGGTTATCAATTCTGGCAATTGGCCGGTTAGTTGGAATAGTGATAACTTCCATGTTGTAAATTTCACGGAATTCTTCTTCTTCCGTCTTGGCCGTCCCTGTCATCCCGGAAAGCTTTTTGTACATTCTGAAGTAGTTCTGGTAGGTAATCGTAGCTTGGGTCTTGGATTCTTCTTGAATCTTGACGTTTTCCTTAGCTTCGATGGCTTGGTGCAGCCCATCTGAGTAGCGCCGACCTTCCATTACCCGACCAGTGAAGGAGTCAACGATCAAAACTTCACCGTTTTGGACAACGTAGTCGATATCCTTCAGCATGATGTAGTTAGCCCGCAAGGCTTGGTCAATGTGGTGAACCAGCTTTTGGTTTTCAACATCATACAAGTTTTCCAAGCCAAAGTGTTCTTCGGCCTTCTTAATTCCTTGCCGCGTTAAGGAAATGGTCTTGGTTGGCCAGTCAATCTTGTAGTCGCCGTAATCCTTGGTGTCATCGGCATCATCGTCTGACTTGTCTTCAGTCAATTTCTTGACAAAACGGTCGGCTCTAATGTAATCACCAGTTGCTTGTTCAGCTTCACCAGAAATAATCAATGGCGTTCTGGCTTCATCGATCAAAATTGAGTCAACTTCGTCGATGATGGCATAATTCAATGGTCGTTGAACCATTTGTTCCTTATAAACCACCATATTGTCCCGCAGGTAGTCAAAACCTAATTCGGAGTTGGTTGAATAAGTAACATCGCAATTATAAGCTTCACGCTTTTCATCAGGGGTCATGCTGTTTAAGTTCAAGCCGGTACTCAAACCTAACCAGCGGTACAATTGCCCCATTTCGCTTTCGTCACGGCTTGACAAGTATTCGTTAACCGTAACTACGTGAACGCCTTTGCCTTCTAGCGCATTCAGATAAACTGGCATGGTAGCCGTCAAGGTCTTCCCTTCACCGGTCATCATTTCGGCAATGTTACCGTAGTGCAGCGCAATCCCACCCAAAATTTGGACGTGGAATGGGTACAAGCCCAATACGCGCTTAGCGCCTTCACGGGCAACCGCAAACGCTTCTGGCAATAAGTCGTCGAGCGTTTCGCCGTCCTTGATGCGTTTTTTGAATTCATCGGTTTTGGCTTGCAGTTCTTCATCTGAAAGCTTGCTCATTTCGTCAGCATGAGCTTCAACCTTATCTGCAATTTTTTCGAATTTCTTTAGTTCTCGCTTATCAGCGTTATAGATTTTCTTTAAAATGTTTGCCATTCAATCGGTCCTTATTGTCGTAAAGTCTAAAAATACAGGCTAATTTTATCATAAATGCCGAGAAAAATAAAACCTTGCCCGGATTCGGACAAGGTTCATTAATCATCAGTTTGCTTTAGTAAATTACAATTTATTCATTCGTTTCAATTAAGCCATATCGGCCGTCGTTTCTGCGGTAGACAACGCTGGTACCGTTGGTTTCAGCGTCTTGGAAGACGAAGAAATCATGTTCCAACATGTCCATTTGCAAAATTGCCTCTTCCGGATCCATCGGCTTCAAGTTTACCTGCTTGTTGCGCACAATGTCAAAAGCTTTGCTTTCTTCCTTTGGTTCTTCCGGGGTTTCAACAAAGAAATCCTGCAGACCCTTTTCACGACTCTTGCGGTTTACCCGCGTCTTGTACTTTCTGATTTGCCGTTCCAGCTTCTCAGATACAAAGTCAATACTCCGATACATGTCATCGGTAGTTTCTTCAGCACGCAAAACCAGGTAAGGCAAAGGAATCGTAACTTCAACTTTGGCTGTGTGATCACGGTAAATCTTTAAGTTTACGTGAGCGATCACATCTTGGTTCAGTTCAAAGTACTTCTCGAGTTTCTTCAAACGCTTTTCAACATAGTTTCTTAAAGCATCTGTTACTTCGACATTTTCTCCACGAACATTGTACTTTAACATATAAGATTCTCCTTTCTCCGCTACGCGGTTTTTCTTTACACCTTTATTATACCAAATTAGTGTAAGCGTTTCACTGAAATCTAGCGACAAATTGTGAAAGACTTGATTTTAGCGCTTGGAAAAGCTCTGCGTAAGCAGTCGCGAGCGTGATAAAGCGTGCGACCGGTAGTATAAATGTCATCCAGCAATAAGATTTTGCTGATACTTCTATTGTAAATAGGATAGTTTACATCTGCAAGCACAAAGCCTTGCTCAGCCTCTAGGCGCTCCTGCCGGCTGCGCATCCCCTGGGCACCTTGACCGGGGATTTTGGTCAAAAGCGGCTTTAAGGCGTAATTGCCAAAAATCGCTTCAATTGTGTCAAAGCCCCGCTTAGCTTGATGTTCCGGCGAAGTCGGAATCGGCACCAAAAGCCAGTTTGGCAAAGGCGGCAAGAAGCTGGCTAAAACCTGGGCGAGTTGATAGTCGCCGTACCTTTTATATTGCACCATCAAGTCGTGCATGGCCTGGTCATAATGATAAAGGCTGCAATTAACCAGCAAATCGCCGTCATAGATTTGCTCCCAGCGCTGGCAATCGCGGCATAATTGG
Organism: Lactobacillus corticis; assembly: GCF_018327645.1. Taxonomy (GTDB): domain Bacteria; phylum Bacillota; class Bacilli; order Lactobacillales; family Lactobacillaceae; genus Lactobacillus; species Lactobacillus corticis. The sequence goes on from NZ_BMAY01000001.1 coordinate 77,679, forward strand.
GCCGTCTGTTGACTGCGACCGCAAGCCGGACAGCGAATTGGCCCAAGCGGCTGAAACAATTTTTGACAATGGGGACACAAAACTGCTTCATGAAAAGCCTGAAAGGAAAACAGCCTGACTAAATCAACTGGCGGCAGAAAACAATTCCCACATAAAAGGCACACTCTCATTGATTCATCTCCTGGATTTCCTGCATGGCTTGCCGAATATTATGGGTATAGCGATGGTAACAAAATAATACCAAGCCCGTCGGGTCATCACTCGCCCGTCCCACGCGGCCAGCAATCTGCACCAAGGAACTAGCACTATAGATGCGGTCATCAGCTGCTAAAATTATCACCCACACATGCTTAAAAGTTACGCCCCGCTCTAAAATTGTCGTCGTCACCAATATTTCTAATTCGCCCCGGCGAAATGCCTCAACCTTGCTAAGTCGTTCCGGATCAGCCGCATGAACTCCGGCAAGCTTTAGCTGAGCAAATTGCGGATCAGCCTTGATGGCGGCCAAATATGCTGGAATTTCGGTAATTTTCGGCACAAACAACAATAAGGGGTGACCAGCTTTTATTGCCCGGGAAATATGCTCCGCTAATTGCGGATTAAGTCTGCCATGGTTGAGATATGGCCTTAAAAATAGCTTTTCCCTGGGCACAGGCAATTTTTGCCCGTGAAACCGGCGCTTAAGCGTTAATTTGGCGACTTTGCCTTGATTAATCTCTGCTAGCAAGTCACTGGTTGGCGTAGCCGTTAGGTAAACCGTGACGCCCGCAGTTTTGACGGCATTTTTGGCACCAAAATGCAGCATGGGATCACCAGCGTAAGGAAACGAATCAACTTCATCAATAATGAGCAAGTCAAAGGCCCGGTAAAATTTTAACAACTGATGCGTGGTCAGCAAGGTTAATTGCTCACACCCTGGTTCTGCTTCTCGCTTGCCGTGATAGCAGCCCACCTTGATTTGGGCAAAAGCCTCCGCCAGACGCGGATAAAGTTCATTAATCACGTCAATTCTTGGAGCAGCGACAGCCGCCCGCTTGCCATCTGCTAGACAAGCTGCCAGCAAAGGAAACAGCATTTCGGTTTTGCCAGCCCCGGTTACAGCATGGACTAGCGTGGTTTTACCCGCATGATAGTTGTTAACCAATGCTTGACTGATTTTGGTTTGATGCTTGGTCAGCTTCCCTTGCCAGGTCAAGGGCGCGGGATTTTTTGGAAAAACTGCTGTTGCCAAATTGCGCACTAACACCTGGTCTTCACTCACTCGTCCGATCCCCAGACAGGAGCGACAATATCGCTTTCGGCTCGGCAAGTAGGCTAAGAGCTGACTGCCACAACGCTGACAGCGATCAGCTTGAATTGCTGGAACTTTTTCACAAGTGCTAATTGTGGTAATATCCTCTTGATTAGCCAACCATTGGCGTCCAATTAATTCATCCATAAAAACCTCCTCAAGAGTAATTACGCAAAAAAGGAAAATTTTTCATGAATCAAGAAAAAAATTATTTAACCCTCAAGGAAAATGGTCAACATGAACTGGTCATAAAAAAGAGTCGCTTCATTGCTAGTCTTGCTAGAACGACGTCCGTTGATGAAGCCAAGGCCTTTATTCAAAAAATCAGCAAACAATATCACGACGCTACCCACAACACCTATGCTTACACCATTGGGCTTAATGACGAACAAGTTAAGGCTAGCGACAATGGAGAACCTTCCGGCACTGCGGGCGTGCCAGAATTAAAGGCTTTGCAGCTAATGGGCTTAAAAGATGTGACCGTGGTGGTAACGCGCTACTTTGGCGGGATCAAACTAGGAGCTGGCGGTTTAATTCGGGCTTACTCAAATTCTGTCACCGAAGCCGTGCAAAAAATCGGCGTTGTTAAACGCGTTCGCCAGCAAAACGTAAGTTTTGAACTCAGCTACAAGCAATACGATCTGGTCAACCATTATTTAACTGAACACAATATAGCAGTTGCGTCTACTGATTACGGCGCCGCAATTACCATCGAGGTCTTTTTAGATGAACCTGCAGTAGCTGCTTTTGAACAGGATCTGCTTAATTTATTGAGCGGACAAGTTGCATTTAAGAAAGGTGCGCTTAAGTATCGCGAAGTTCCTGTCGAAGCTCACAATTATCATGAAACTGACCTGGATTAAAAAATGGAGTTCCTACGGAACTCCATTTTTATTTGGTTTCGTCCTGTTTTTCTTTAGCTGGCTTCTTCGCCTTTAGTTGTTCGGGCTTCTCATCACCCAAATGCCAAACCTGGACCTTAGGATCGACAACCGTGCGCTGGTTGATCAGTTTTTGGATCAGATGCAGGATCGGTTTGTATTTATCGCCAAGCAAGCCGATCGATTCCACAAAAATTTCCAGGCCAATAATCAAGGCAATGCCCAGTGGCCAGATCCCCCAATTCGGTGAGAGCAGCAACAAGAGTGAAAAGAAGGAAAAGATTAGGGAAATCGCATAAATTACCAAAACCGTCTGCCGATGGGTCAAACCCATCCGCATTAATTGGTGATGCAGGTGGTGCTTGTCAGCTTGTGAAACTGGTTTATGGTTCAGTTTGCGCCGAATCATGGCATAGATGGTATCAGTAATTGGCACGCCCAAAATAATGATCGGCACCACCATGGAAATAAAGGTGATATTCTTTAAGCCTTTCAAACTCAAGACCGAAATCATAAAACCAACATACAAGGCACCCGTATCGCCTAAAAAGATGCGGGCTGGGTGGAAGTTATAGGGCAAGAAGCCTAACAAGCAGGCTGCTAGCATAAAACACATAATCGGCACGTAAATTTGCCGGTTAGGAATAAAATAATAAGCCACAATGCCCATGGTGGTCAAAGAAATCATGGACACCCCGGTTGCCAGCCCGTCCAGCCCATCAATCAGGTTGACAGCGTTGGTGAGGGCGAGAATCCAAAAGATGGTAATGGGAAAACTCCACCAGCCTAAATTGATCACCTGATGAGACAGGGGCACATTGATTTCATTCATTTGAATGCCTGCCAGGAAATAAATTACCAAGGCAGCCAAAAAAATCCCCAGCATTTTTTGCCGTGGCTTAAGTTCCAAAACATCATCAATCATTCCAGTCAGGATGATAATACTGGAAGCTAGTAAAATAGAAAATGTTTCATGGGTCGGAAATTGTTCCCGAAACAAGATAAACGTGCCAATATTGAAAGTAACAAAAATCCCCAGCCCGCCGATGGTAGGCATCGGTTTCTTGTTTACCCGCCGGGCATTAGGATTATCAACTGCACCTAAGACAAAAGCCAGCCGCCGAATAAAAGGCGTGATGGCAGCTTGGATAATCACCAAGAAAAAAAGTTCAACAATAATCTTAAACATATCATGCTGCTTTCTACATTTTATAAAGCATATTATACAAGTTGTGGATATTGAGTACAAACCCGAAAATAAACAAACAGAGCCTCCAGCTAAATGCTGAAAGCTCTGTTAATTTATTTAGCAATGGTAACTACCCGTTTTTCACGGATTACCGTAATCTTGATATTTCCTGGGTAATCAAGTTCTTTTTCAACTCGTCGTTGAATATCCCGGGCTAGAATAATCGTCCGGTCATCGGAAATTTCCTCAGGTTTAACCATTACCCGTACTTCACGTCCCGCTTGAATTGCATAAGCTTGCTCCACTCCTTGGTAGGAGTTAGCAATATTTTCAAGATCAGTTAAGCGACGGATATAGTTTTCAAGACTCTCGCTGCGTGCTCCCGGCCGGGCTGAGCTAATCGTATCAGCTGCGACTACTAAGTCGGCAATAAACGATAGCTTCGGCACGTCGCCGTGGTGTGCGGCAATTGCATTGACCACTAAATCAGGTTCACGATATTTCCGGGCTAATTCAACCCCGATTTCAACGTGAGAGCCTTCAATATCATGATCGATTGCTTTGCCGATATCGTGTAATAATCCCGCGCGCACTGCCATTTTTTCATCTAGACCAAGTTCGGCCGCCATGGTGCCAGCTAATTTAGCCACTTCAATTGAGTGGGCCAGCACATTTTGACCGTAAGACGTCCGGTACTTGAGTCGCCCTAACATCTTGACCATTTCTGGATTCATGCGATGAATCCCCAGGTCCATCAGGGCAGCCTCCCCGGCTTCATAAATATCGTCATTGACTTCCTTGCGGGCCTTATCCACCATCTCTTCAATACGAGCTGGGTGGATTCGACCATCCTTAATCAAACGCTGCATTGCCCGTTTAGCAATTTCCCGTCTGATGGGATCAAAGCCTGATAAAGTGACCACCTTTGGCGTATCGTCAATAATTAAGTCGATTCCCGTCAAGGCTTCAAAGGAACGAATATTGCGCCCTTCACGGCCGATAATCCGCCCCTTCATTTCTTCATTAGGCAAGTCAACAACTGACACCGTCGTTTCTGCTACCGTATCAGCAGCAGAACTTTCGATTGCGTCAACAAGCACTTGATGAGCAAAATGGTCAGCTTTAGCTTGAATTTCTTCATTGCTGGCCTTAATCAGCTCGGCTCGTTCTTTGACCAGGTCTTCCTTTAAATTATCCAAAACCAGCTTTTTCGCTTCTTCAACGCTCAAGCCCGCTACCTCCAGCAGCTTCTGCTTGCGCTCTTCAATCAGCTTTTCCGCCTGGCTTAATTTGGTCTGTAAACTAGTTTTTTGGTCTTTTAATTGGTCTTCCTTGTGGGAAAGTTCGCTTGCGCGTTCATCTAGCAGCGAACTCTTGTGATCTAAGGTATCAGACCGTTGCTGCAGACGATTTTCCTGGCGCGATAAATCGCTGCGCTTTTCGTTTAATTCATTTTCGGTCTCTTGCCGGTAGTTGCGGATTTCCTCTTGGGCCTCTAAAATCTTGGCCTTTTTCGTATTTTCCGCTCCCTGCTTGACGGCTGCAGCGGCCTGCTTTTGGGCCTCCACCTCAGCCTCAGCAGCTGCTACTTGCGCCTTAGCCTCACTGATGAGGTGGTCGGCATCATTTTTGGCGTTGGCTGCTTGGTTTTCCCAAACCTTGCGCCGATAAGCGTAACCGCCCCACACTCCCAATAGGATTGAAACAATAGCAATGGCGACGAGCTCAAATAAATTAATATTCATATTTCATCGCCTTTTTATTTTCTAGTTAAACATTTTGTAGAATTATTCACACCAACTTTAATGATAAATAACTGTTACAGACATGTCAATGAAATGCAAAAAAGGATCGGTGTTATGTTACCACTGTAAAAAAATAAAAACCCCGGACTAAAATCCGAGGTCTAAGTCAATATTTTGATTACTTTTTACTGGGGTTGGGGCTTTTGTCGCCGGCGTCAGCTTCATCCTTAGCTTCCTTGGCAGCTTTAGCTTCTTTAATTTTGGCAGGATCTTCCTTTTCCTTTAGTGAAGCTTCATCAATGCCAAAGGCCTGACGCACTTGCGTTTCAACTTCTTGGTAAATATCAGGATGCTCTTCAAGGTAGGCCTTGGCATTTTCCCGTCCCTGACCAATGCGGTCATCGTGGTAGGAGTACCATGAACCAGCCTTTTTGATAATATCCTTATCCGCAGCCATATCAAGCAATTCGCCTGATTGGGAAACGCCTTTACCGTACATAATATCAACTTCGGCAACCTTGAATGGCGGTGCTACCTTGTTCTTAACCACCTTAATCTTGGTCCGGTTACCAATCACGTCGCCGCCTTGCTTAATTTGTTCAGCCCGGCGAACTTCCAGCCGAATAGTTGAATAAAACTTCAGTGCCCGGCCACCGGGAGTGGTTTCCGGGTTCCCAAACATGACGCCAACCTTTTCCCGAATCTGGTTAATAAAGATCGCAATCGTCTTGGTCTTAGAAATTGTCCCTGACAATTTACGCAATGCTTGCGACATCAGCCGTGCCTGGAGCCCAACGTGCGAGTCGCCCATTTCGCCTTCAATTTCGGCCCGGGGTACCAGTGCCGCTACGGAGTCAACAACCACAATGTCAATCGCACCGGATGAAATCAAAGTATCAGCAATCTGCAGGCCTTCTTCACCCGTGTTTGGCTGCGAAAGGATCAATGAATCAATATCAACCCCTAAGGCTTCCGCATAAGCTGGATCCATGGCGTTTTCGGCATCGATATAGGCAGCCGTCCCGCCACGTTTTTGTACCTCAGCTACGGCATGTAAGGCAACCGTGGTTTTACCTGATGATTCAGGTCCATAGATTTCAACAATCCGTCCACGGGGATAACCGCCCACGCCCAAGGCAGCGTCAAGCGCGATTGAGCCAGTCGGAACCGTCGAAATTTGGGTATCCACTTTTTCGCCCATGCGCATAACGGCACCTTTACCAAAGTTTTTTTCAATTTTTTTGAGTGCTGCATCTAAAGCAGCTTGTTTCTCGTCTTTGGCCATTTAAATGTCCCTTCTAAAATTTTTCTCGAGGTAATTATACTTGTCCTTGATCCGGAGATGCAAATTTTAAGCCATAAAACCCCACTAAAGATTAATACGCAAAAAAGCTGAATTTTTCATATTTTTTTGCAAAAAAAGAAAAAGAGGGCAAACCCTCCGTTTCTCTTACATTGAGCCTTTGAAAACGTCCCAAGAACTGTGGAAGTAGTCATATCCAGAGTAAATGGTAAAGATTAAAGCTACCCACAATAAAATTGTGCCAATGTGGAAAAGATCGCCGCACAACAAGAAGATGATTGACAGCATTTGGCAAGTGGTTTTGATTTTACCTGGCATTTTGGCTGCCATGACCTTGCCATTGTTTTCCACCACGATCAACCGCAAACCAGTAACTGCTAATTCCCGGCAGACAATTATGGCAACAATCCAAGCTGGGGCCAAGTCCAATTCAACTAAGAAGATGAAAGCCGTCATGGTCAACATCTTATCAGCCATTGGGTCGGCAAACTTGCCGAAGTTGGTTACCAAGCCGCGTGCCCGGGCAATATGGCCATCAAGCCAGTCGGTGTAGCTGGCAATTGCAAATACTACTGCTGCGATCACTAAATTCCAGTAAATTGTTGAACCGAAAACCTCGACTTTGGCATCGCCACCAAAAATCACAATCAACATAAAGACCGGAATCAAGATAATACGGAAAACTGTCAATTTGTTAGGTAAATTCATTTTCTAGCCTGCTCCTCTTACTCTTACTATTTATCTGCCACCATTATTGTTGTTGGTGTTACCGTTGTTGTCATTATTGCCATTGTTATTGGCATTTGCACTGCTGCTTGAACTCGATTGAGTTTGCGATGAAGAACTAGTTGAGGAAGCACTTGAAGAGCTGCTTACACTAGATGAGTAAGAAGATGAGCTGTAAGTGCTGGATGAGCTAGTTGTTGAATAAGTGGCTGAACTTGATGATGAACTGCTTGAAGCCTTGGCATTCTTGCCAATCAAGAGCGTTAGCGTCAAGCTGCTGCCACTAGCAGTATATGGTACCGCCTTGCCGGCAACCGTTACCTTGGTACCAGTGTCGTAGCTCAAAGTAATTTGCACATTTTCAGTCCCCTTAGGGATATTCATGGTGTGCTTTTCGCCAGCAGACAACGTTTGCGAATACTCAGTTGAGCCATCAACGGCAATCGTGACTGTGGTGGCGTAATCTGAACTTGCACGGACAACTAACTTACGGTTGCTGGACAAGTTAAGGATCCGGTATTGATTGTCGCCCAAGTCCTTAATTTGCACGGCCTTCTTCGTCGTCTTTTTCTTTTTGCTTGAGGAAGAGGATGACGTTGAAGATACGGTTACGGAATTGTCCCCGTTATTGGAAGAACTGCCGCCCCGACCTGAGAAGTTGGCATAAGCGACATAAATTACCAAGATAACGACGATGATGCCGACGCCAATGCCGATCCGTGGCAAATAGTTCTTCCATAAGCCACTCTTGTTGTTAGTGGTCTCGCGAACTTCTTCACTCTTGTTGTCGATTGAATTTTCGACATATTCTTCAGGGTCGGTTTCTGGTACCTCTTGATGGTAGTCAGCCAACAATTCTTTACCATCGAGGCCGACAATTTGTGCATATTGTCTGATAAAAGCTCTAGCATAGAAATCGCCGGGCAAGCGGTCAAAATCGTTATTTTCGATCGCTGTTAAATATCTGCTTTGAATTTTGGTGGCTTTTTCCACGTCTTCAAGCGATAAACCCTTGGCTTCTCTAGCTTCGCGTAATTTTTGTCCGATATCTGCCATATTAACCTCTTCAATTTTGAAATAACAACATAGAGTATAACATAAATCTGATCAATTAACCGCTATCTAAGCCAACCTCCAGCAATATAAATTGTTTGCCCTGTTAAATAATCACTGTCTTCAGCCAGCAAATGGTCAACCCACACTGCAATGTCGCTGCCCTTGGCTAAGCGGCCGGCGGGAATTTCGGCCTTGACCGCAGCTAATTCAGCCGGTGAAAAAATGGCATTCATCGCACTAGCTACGGCCCCTGGGGCGATGACATTGACGCTCAAACCGCTAGCCGCCGTCTCGCGGGCATAGCTTTGGGCAAAAGCTGACAAGGCAGCTTTTGAAGCAGAATAGACCGTTTCCATCGCACTGCCTTGACCGCCATAAACGGACCCCAAATAGACAATCCGGCTATGCGGTCGCGCCAGCAATTGCTTTTCTAATAATTTGGTTAATTTGATCGGTGCGTGCAAATTGACCTGAAGTACTTGGTCAATTGCTGCTAGTTCCTGGTCGCCCAACAAGCCATATTTGGTAATGCCATGAGCAAAAACAGCCGCATTAACCGGCAGCAATTGCGCGACAAATGCCGTTAGCGCAGAGTCGCTAGCTGCCAAATCCAACTGGATGGGCAAAAAATCCTGTTCCGGGTATTGGTCAAACAATTCCTCAGCTAAAGCTTGGGCCCGCTCGCCGTGCTGGTTAAAATGCAGGTAAAGCGACCAGCCGCTAGCAGCCAACTGGCGGCAAATGGCGCTGCCGATCGTGCCGGTCGCACCAAAGACAATCGCCCGGCGCATTACTTGACCCCCTTGCTTTTAACCAAATAAGCCGAGCCAATTTGCCAATCATGCGTCAAATCTTGCACAAAAGTCACATAATCAGCAAAACTCAGCTGACTAAGCTTTTCCATTAAGTCGTACGGATTCTCGCCGTCAAGACTGGCTTCAGCCAATTCAATGGCTAAAAAGCTTAAATCATTGTAGCCGCGTGCCGTTCGTGCTAACCAGTTTTTCTTTTGCAGGGCAAAAAATTGTTGATCAAATTCGCCCATCAGTGGTTCGGCCAAGACTTCTTTGATCTTATGAATCACGGTTTCAGGCTGACTGCTGAGCCCCAAAATCGTAAAGTAGCTGCCTTGTCTGCTGTAATCCACTGAAATCTGCAAATCGTTGTCGAGCAAGCCAGCTTGACTGACTTCTTCAAACCAGGGACTCATCACACTTAGTTTAGATTCTAGCATGATCTCCACTAGAATTTGAGCTAGATCAAGACTGCCTAAAACTTTCTTAAAGTTTGGCAAAATTCCAGCTAGGCCTAAACAATTGCTGCGAGTTGGATAAGGAACCCGTTCATCCCCTAGCTGACCCGTCGTTTGGGTATGATCATAGCTACCAGGTTTGGGAGCAAAGTACTGGTCGCTTAATTTGTGAACTTGGCGAAAAATCGTTTTGACCTGGTTAGCCGAAAAGTCGCCCACCGCGATGAAATGCAATTTGCCCGCCAGGTAATTTTCTTCATATACCTGTTTCAGGCTGGCAGGCGTGATCTGCATGATCGTGCGCTTAGTGCCAAGCGCATCCATGGCGGCTAGCCCTTGGCCGAATAATTGCTGCTTTAAGCTATCGCCCACCCACCACTGGGGGTCATCTTGGTACATGGCCAATTCTTGGGCAATGATCGGGGCTTCTTTAGCAACATTGCTGTCAGTAAAATATGGCTCGCCCACTAATTCAAACAATAAGTCAATAATCTTGGGCGCATGACCAATTCCGGTGGCGTAGAACATGGTCTCGTTGCTGGCAGTAAAAGCATTGGTGTCTGCTCCTAAAGCCTCGAAGCGGTGTGAGATATCGCCCGTTTTTTTGGCAAACAGCTTATGCTCTAAAAAGTGGGCACTGCCCGCCAAAGCCTGCGGGTCGCTGGCTCCAAAGTCCACCATAATTCCGAAAAATTGCTGTTCAAAACCTGGGCGCAAAACAATTTCAGCGGAAAAACCAGACGGAAAAGTACGCCGGTGAATTTTAGGTACTATCATTTCAATACATACCTTTCATTAAAGAAGATGCTGCTGGCTGCTTGCTGCAGCTTAGTCTTGGTCAGCTTTTTCAAAGCTTGGGTCCGGTCGAAGTCACCATAGCCAGCCAACAATTGGTTGCGCAGCAGCTGCTGCAAGGACCATTCTTGCCGGTCTTGCAAAATCAGCTCGCTATTAAGCATGCGCCGTTTAGTCTGGGCTAACAGGGCTTCGTCAATTTCGCCCTTGGCAACAGCCGCAATTTCATTTCGAATGATCTCCTCGGCCTGCCCTGCTAATTTCGGATCAAGGCCAGCATTGATTAAGAACAATGAATTATTGCCATAGGCCGTACTGTCAATTGCATAGGCAGCCCCTAATTCTTCACGGACTTTAATAAACAATTTGGAACTTTGGTCGCCAGTCAGATATTCGCTTAAAACTTTTAAAGCCAGCTGCTGGTCAAAACCGGTATCGGTCATGCCATAGCCCAACAAGAGCTGAACTTGCATATTGCCCTGATCATCCCCAAAGGCTATGTCCAAGGGATCGGCCTTGATAACTACATCTTCTGGCTTAAACGGTTTATAAAAACCTGGCCAAATGATAGCATCTTCAAGGCCCTTTTTAATGGCTGCTGGCGATTGCGAATTAGCTAGAAAAATTGTGGGCAGGCTGGCTACATTTTCCACAAAGCGTTGCAAATCGGCAGAAGTAGCTTTTTTAATCTGATCAATGGGACCGATAAAGCTATAAGCATACTCGGGACGCTTTTGATACCAATGATCGAAAAAGTTTTTATAGGCTAAATTAGCCGGCTCTTGCATGGCTTCATGCCACTCCGATAAAAGCTGCCGCTTAGCCAAATCAAGCAGCTGCTGGTTGAACAAGGGCTGCTGGACCAAACTGGCAAAGATGGCCAGGCACTTTTTATATGAGTAATCCGGATCCAAAAATTCGATCGGTTCAACCATGCTGCACCAATAACCAATCAGCAGCTTGTTGCCAAAGACCATGGGATTAGCTTCAAACTGCATCCCATACATTTGGGCTAGCTTGGTTTGTTGCTGCTGAATTGAGGGAAAACGTTCCGTCGCCAATAACTGGCAACGCGTCAATAGGTTTGCATAAGCCAAATTATGCGGCGTCAGCGGCAGGCTGACATATATGCCTAACAGCGCCGTCGAAAACTTGTCATTTCGACTTATCACAAGATTAGGTTTATCCATCTTAACCATTATTCCTTTCATCATCTGGCGGAGGCAGCAAAACTTGTCTTGGCTTTGACCCTTCTGATGGGCCGACAACGCCTTTAGCTTCCATCTCATCAACAATGCGAGCCGCCCGATTATAACCAATGCGGAAACGGCGCTGCAGCATTGAGACGCTGGCTGCTTGCTGCCGGCGAACGAGGTCAACGGCCTGGTCATAGTATTCGTCATCGCTTTCGCCACTAGCTTGGTCGTTTTCGCTGGTCTCCTGGGGAATCATTTCCTCATCGTAGGTTGCTTCTTGCTGGTCTTTTACCCAAGCAATAACTTGTTCAACCTCATCGCTCGAAATATAAGCACCTTGAATTCGTTCCGGCTTGGAAGCGCCAATTGGCATATAAAGCATGTCCCCGTGACCAAGGAGCTTTTCCGCCCCCGTTTGGTCCAAAATTGTGCGCGAGTCAACCCCGCTGGAAACAGCAAAAGAAATTCGCGAAGGAACATTGGCCTTGATCAGGCCCGTAATTACATCAACGCTCGGCCGCTGGGTTGCCAAAATCATATGAATCCCGGCAGCTCGTGCCATTTGGCCCAAACGTACAATTGCCCCTTCAACGTCGTGACCGCCGACCATCATCAAGTCGCTCAATTCGTCAACAACGACCAGAATATAAGGCAAGATCGGCATGACCGGCTGGTCTTTATTTTCATTATTGGCCTTGGCCTTGCGGTTATATTCTTCCATATTGCGTACGCCACCAGCCGCAAACAGCTTGTAGCGCCGCTCCATTTCTTTCACTGCTTTATGCAGCGCATTAGCTGCCAATTTAGAATCGGTAACCACGGGAATTAATAAATGCGGAACCCCGTTATAAACGCTAAGTTCCACCATCTTAGGGTCAATTAAAACCAATTTGACTTCTTCTGGACGAGCCTTCATCAAAATCGAAGTCAAAATCGTGTTAATTGCGACTGACTTACCTGAGCCAGTCGACCCCGCTATCAAGAGGTGGGGCATTTTAGTCAAATTAGCTGAGACCACGCTGCCAGAGACATCCTTGCCTAGCGGCACGGTCATCGGGTCTTGGTGGGACTTTTTATCTTGGTGAATCATGACATCCCTAAAGGACACCACGCTGGTATTGCGGTTAGGAACTTCAATCCCGATATAAGGCTTGCCCGGGATTGGGGCTTCAATTCGGATATCCTTAGCCGCCAAAGCCAGTGCCAAGTCATCGGCCAAATTGACAATGCGGCTAACCTTGACTCCAACGGCCGGCTGGACTTCGTAACGGGTAATGGTCGGGCCCAAAATTGCCCGTTTAATAATTACTTCAACGCCAAAACTCTTAAAGGTCTTCTGCAAAATTTCGGTATTTTTGCGAATTAAGGCCTTGTCATCGCCCTGGTCGCTCTTAGGAATCGGCGCCAATAGATCGATTGGCGGTTTTTTATAGTTTTTAACCACCTTGGCGCTAGTCAATTCGCCATGGTCGACCTCGCCTAAAGCCTGCATTAGTTTGGCATCATCAGCTTGAAAACTGTGAGACTTAGGCAATTTTTCCGGATCATGGTTAATGCTTTCTTCAGGAAGCGGCTCCGGGTCGGGTGGCAGCTGAATCTCGGGTTCCGGCGGAAGGTCAGTCGGCAAGGGAGCTGGTTCAGGATCAGGGGCTGCAGGCGGCTCATTGCTATTTTCAACCGGCACGTCTGCCTGCTCCGGCTTTTTATGAGAAAAGTCATCCGTATCTGGGAGCTCCATGTCCTTTTTAAAATGGGCCGTCACGGACGGTTTATGATCATGGGCATATTCGGTTAGATTATCCTTGAGCTTGCTGCCAGCTGCCTTGTTTTTGGCGATAAAAAGCTGACTAATAAACTGAAAGCGATGGAGCAAGGTCTTAAATTTGACATCAAAGAACATCAAAATTCCTACTACGAGGGCCGTCCAAGTGACTACCAGGCTTCCCGTCTGGCCCAAAATGGGGTAAAAAATGCCATAGATGACGCTGCCCAACAAGCCGCCCCCAACGCTTTCGGTGACGCTGGCGCGGCCAAATTCTTCACTCATAGCAAACCAAAAAGCATTGGTAAAGTTGGCATGAACTTTCTCTTGGGAAAAAAAATGCGCCGCCAACAAGACCAAAATGGCCAGCAAGGCCATCACCAGGCCGCTGTTGCGCTTGAAGCCAAAATGGGGCGGTTGATTATAAATCAGCATGACAGCCCCAAACAAGACAAACAAGGCACTAGCCAGCAAGTAGGCATCCCCGAAAAACAAGCGCAGCAAATTGGCGGTCTGCGCTCCCAACCAGCCAAAATGAGAAAACGCCAGTCCACTGATGGCTAAGAGCACAATTCCGCTAATCGCCCAAAAAAGACTCTCCTCTTTCTTTTTGCGGGGAGTCTTGCGTTTGCTAGTAGTTTTTTTGGTCGTCTGCTTTTTCTTGCGCGCCATAATTAAAAGTTAGGGGTAAAGTTTAATTCGACTGGCGTTCCAAGGGCTACTTGCGTGAGTTGGTAAGTTAAGGTTTCAATGTATTCAACTAATGGTCTTGACAAAAGCTTGTAGTCTGAATCTGCCAAGTCTTGGCCATCGCCATCGTAGTCTTTCATGAACACGATCTGGCTAATAATGCCGGAAACCGTGAACTCGCCGGGTTCTGCTGCCACTTCAAAGACCACTGCAACTTCAAAATAGCTGCCAGCTTCGGTTTCAGCGGCTATCTCGGCATCATCGGCTAATTGGGCCTTGCGCATTGCAACATTAACTTCGTTTTTAACAACCGGATCATCATTCATATCGTAGTGAAATGAACGGACGATGACAGGGGTTTCTTTCTTAAATTCCATTATTTTTCTTCTCCTAAATCACGTTCATACCGGCCTGGTCGGTTATAGTCATCCTTTAGCTTGTCATTGGCGTAATGATGACTAGTCTCTAGGTGCGGGAAGTTTTGCTGACGGAGTGCTTCAAACAAGACAATTGCGACTGAATTGGATAAGTTGAAGGCCCGAATATTGTCAGACATCGGAATCCGCAAATTGCGGTCATAATATTCGCGCATAAAGGTCTCCGGCAGACCGGTGGTTTCCTTGCCAAAGACAAAATAGTAATCCTTAGCCTTATCAGTATAACTGATATCGGTGTAGGAGGTCGAAGAGAACTTCGAAATTAAATACATTTCACTATTTGGCCCCAGCGTCTTCAAAAAGGCTGCCAGGTCATCATGGCGGTGGATTTCAACTTTTTCCCAATAATCTAGCCCCGCTCGCTTCATATGACGGTCATCAAGTTGGAATCCTAAAGGTTCGATTAAGTCCAATACGGTATTGGTACCAGCACAGGTCCGCGCAATATTGCCCGTATTGGCTGGCATTAATGGTTCATATAAAACCACATGATTTGTCATCTTTATCCTCCTTATGAAAAAGGCGCTGAGCTCACACCCGCGCCTCAATAGCTTTATTTTTGCTTGCTTGTCTGTTTATTGTTGCCTGTTTTGGCGACTTTGGCCTCGGGAACTGAGTCCTCAGGATAAAATTCGCTGACTGACCGGTAATAGTGGTAGCAGCGAGAGACGATAATTTTCAAAATTGCATAAGCTGGAATTCCGAAAATCACGCCCCACAGGCCGGCAACGGCACCTGCACCCAATAACACCAAAATTGTCGTAATGGGATGCATGTTCATCTTATTCCCCACAACCAAAGGACTGATCAAGCGGCTTTCAATCGTCTGTTCAATCGCAAACACGATGATGACGTTAAAAAGCATCTGCAGACTAGTCATTGTAGCCACGATCAAAACGGGCACAAAGGCAATGAAAGTCCCAAAGTAAGGAATCAGGTTCATAAAGCCGGCCAAAATTGCGAAGACTGAGCCATATGGCAAACCGACAATATTATAGCCGATCGCAAACATCACGCCAACGCAGAAAGCCACGGTAATTTGCCCCCGAACGTAGGACGAAATCGCCTCATTCATTTCATGCAGCAGGTTGCCAAAACTGTCCTGCCATTGTTCAGGCATGTATTTAGTCAAAAATGGCCCAAATTTTTTGCCGTCTTTTAACAGGAAAAACAAAATGAAGGGAGCCGTCAACAGCGTCGTGCCAATCGCCGTCACTACGGAAACGGCCGAAGACAAACTGGTGAAAGCCGAATTGATCGCGGTTTGACTAGACTTAGCCAGCGTCTTTTGAAAATTGGTAAGCATCTGCTGCAAGTTGCTCTTCACGCTGTATAAACGGGGATCGCGCAGCATTTTGCGGACCGCCTTCACGCTGCCATCCCAGATCGAAGGCCAATTTTTCAGCAGTTGATTAATTTGGTTTTGGATGACCGGAATCAAACTGTTGATGACCCAAACCAAGGCTAAAACCACCAGCAAGAACAAAACCACGATCGTCACGACCCGTGGAATTTTGAATTTTTCTTGGAAAAAGTCAACCACTGGCTCCATCAAATAAAATTGCACTACCGCCAACACGATTGGCGGCAAAACGGCTGAGATAAAACTCCAAACCGGATTGAGCATGAAAGAAATTTTATTGAAGACAAGCAGGACCAAGAAAAACAACAGCAAATTGATCATCGCAATGCTGAAGCGGTTTGAGAGAAACCAACGTTGAAACCAGTTTTGATGTCGACTTCCCATATTACCTCCTACAGGTGTTCGTAAACGATTTCGTCATCTACCCGAAATTCAGGTAAATCTTGGTCAGCGGCTTTTTCTAAATAAACGCTGTTGGCAAGCGGCGCTTTGGGCAGCTTGCGACCAAAGAACAAAGTTGCGTGGCCTAGGGCCTTCATGTTTGATTCCACCATTGGGCCGACGTAGTCAGCAACAAAAGTTTCGCCATCAACCGTAATGGTGTCGCCCTTTTTAAAGACAAAGCCATTGACCGGCGTCTCTTGATCAAACTTTTGAATGACGGAGACTGAAGCCAAGTCGTCGTTGGCGCCGTCACCAAACAAAATTACCATGCCATCTTTGTTTTCAACGGCTTTTTCGCCGATTTGTTTAATTGTTGCATTCCATTTCATAATTCACACCTCTTAATCATTAATTTTAACATAACAAAACCGCTTAGCTAGGCTAAGCGGTCAGATATTTGCGGAAAATTAATTCCATTGTTTGTGATAAACCAGCCACTTGCGTCCTTCTTCCAGCAATACCAGTGGAATTGGCAGGATGAAGAGGACTAACCAGTCTTGCCAGCCTAAAGTGGTGGTGTTGAAAACTGATTGAATTCCTGGGGTAACCGTCAAAATGAAGTAAAGAATAATTTCAAAGACGATTCCGTACCAGATATTCTTGTTGGAGAACAAGCCCTTCTTAAAGACGCTGGTCTTGTTGGTCCGGCAGTTGATAACGTTGGCAATCTGAGTAAAGACAATTGCCCCCAGAACCATGGTTGTTGCACGGATGTAAACAAAACCATTCGCAGCCAAGGCATGCATAGGCCAACCATTTTGATAGTTGACAAAGAAGTAGGCACCCATCGCAATAGCGGCTGAAATCAGGCCGTACATCAAGAAAGCTTTCAGCAAAAGCGGCCTAGTCATTAGGTGCTCGTTTCGGTCCCGCGGCGGCTGACTCATGACGTCAGGGTCGGCTGCTTCTGCCCCTAAGCCTAAGGCAGGAAGCATATCCGTCCCCAAGTCAATGGTCAAAATCTGCATAATCGTCAATGGCAAGGGAATTGCCCCACCAGAGAATAGGAACAGAATTGATGGGAAGGCTTCGGGAACGTTACTCGTCAAGATGTAAGTCAAGAATTTCCGAATGTTGGCGTAAACGGCCCGGCCTTCTTCAATGGCGGCGACGATTGAAGCAAAGTTGTCGTCAGTCAAAATCATGTTGGCGGCATCCTTAGCAACATCAGTCCCCGTCATCCCCATGGCGATACCGATATCAGCTTTTTTCAAGGCAGGCGCGTCGTTCACGCCGTCACCGGTTGAAGCTACGACTTCGCCGTTTTCCTGCAAGGTTTTAACAATCTTGTACTTTTGCTCTGGGGCTACCCGGGCAAAAATTACTTCGCCCTTCAAAGCCTCGCGCAGTTCGTGATCGCTCATGGCTTCCAGTTCGTTACCAGAAATAACCCGGGCTTGGTCGCTAGTTAAGCCAATTTGCACCGCGACGGACTTGGCAGTCAATTTAGAGTCACCAGTGACCATGATGATCCGAATCTTGGCCTGGTGGCAACGTTTAACGGCATCGTAAATTTCTGGCCGTGGCGGGTCGCTCATCGTGGTTAAACCAACAAAGACCAAGTCGCTTTCAGCTTCTTCAATTGACATCTTTTGCAGATCATCATTCTTAGGGATGATCTTGTAAGCCATGGCCATTGAACGCAAACCTTTAGCTGCGTAATCAGCATTGACCCGCTTAGCGTGTTCCCGCTCATCAGCCGTCATTGGCCGCACCTTGCCATCAACCATGACCTGGCTGCATTGCTTGATGGTATCTGAAAACGAACCTTTGGTCATAATAATGGCTTCGGTATCGTTCCAGCGGTGAATGGTTGACATCCGCTTACGTTCTGAATCAAATGGCAATTCGCGCAGGCGCGGATATTTGACTAGCAGCCGTTTGATATCAAGTCCAGCCTTTTGGCTCATGATCACCAGCGACGCTTCCGTTGGCGTACCTAAAATTTTAGGCTTGCCGCCATCTTTAGCTGGCTCAACTTCGGTATCGTTGTCCATGGCAGCGATTTGTACCAGGCGGTGGAGGTCAGGATTTTGCTCGTAGAAAATCCGTTGCCCGTTCATTTCAATTTGCCCATTATTGACATAACCATCACCAGTGACTTTAAAGGTGTTCTTTAAAGTCCAAATGTAGTGGATGGTCATTTGGTTTTGGGTTAAAGTTCCCGTCTTATCAGAACAAATAACCGTCGTTTCGCCCAAAGTTTCAACCGAGTTAAGCTCCTTCACCAGGGCATGTTTTTTAGCCATTCGTCTAACCCCTTGGGCTAAGCTCAAGGTAACGGTTGGCAGCAATCCTTCCGGAATAAAGGCAACGATCATCCCCAAGGCAAAAATGAAGGCCTTGGCAAAGGGATACTTAACGATAAACAGCGCTGCAAAGAAGAAAATGACCCCAATCGTCAAGGCAATCAAGGTGATTTGCTTGGTCAAACGACTTAATTCTGCCGTCAGCGGACTTTCCGTATCTTCTTCGTTTTGCGTCAAACGCGCAATCTGACCAAACTCCGTCTTCATCCCAGTGGCATACGCAATGGCGCGGCCATTGCCGGCACTACAAATCGTCCCAGAATAAAGCAAATTGCTTTCAGCATATTTGCCCTCGCCGGGATCATATTTTAGGACCTTGGACTCAGGGACAGATTCCCCCGTCAAGGCACTTTGATCAATCTGCATGGAGGTAGCTGAGATCAAGCGGGCATCGGCCGGAATCGCATCCCCGGCCTGGACAATGAAGACATCCCCTGGCACCAGGTGCTTAGAATCGATCTGCTTCTTTTTGCCGTCCCGCAAGACCTGCACATAGGTCGGCAGCATTTGGTTTAGGGCATCGGTAGCGCGTTTAGCGGCCCGTTCCTGCCACCAGCTGAACAAACCATTGATAATGTTAACCAGCCACATGGCGATGCCTAGTTCCACACTATCGGACAAAATGGCGATCAAGCCGGCAACCCAGAGCAGGATCGCCATCATGCTGGTAAAGTTTTTCAAAAATGCTTTCCAGCCGGCTTCCGCCTCAGCTTTTTTAATTGTGTTAGTCCCGTATTTTTGCAAACGTTTGGCCGCTTCAGCGCTGGTCAAACCGTTTTCACTGGACTCCAGATTTTGGTAAACTTCTGATATGTCATTAGCGGCATAAAGTTCACGTACTTTATTTTCATCCATAAGAACAAAAATCCTTTCGCTTTTCCTCAAAAGTTTCAGTTTTTTATCCAAAAAAAACCAGACACCTTACTCTAACACTTTTTGAGAAAAGGGGAATAATTTTTCCCGCAAAAAGTTGCACTCGGGGCAAACGGGTCCTAGTGGTATACTAAATTGATAAGAAATATGCATTAATTATTAGGAGGTTTTCTATGAAGGTTCTTATTGGTGGCTATACCAAACACGCTTCTAAAGGAATTTATGAATTGCCTTTGTCCACCCAGCCCCAACCGGTTCTGGGTCAAGCCCAATTAGTGGCAGAAGTTGGCGGGCCAACTTACTTCCAAACAGCAGGAGATTTACTGTTTACCATTAACAACGCCGGTGACCAAGGCGGCATTTCGCTGTTTAAGCGGCATGGCGATCGTTATGAAAAACTAGCAGACCAGCTAACCCCCGGTGCTTCGCCAGCTTATCTCGGCATTAACCCAAAAGCCCACCTGCTCTATACGGCCAACTACCATACGGCAGTTTTGTCCATTTATCGCTATAGCGAAAATAGCCTATCATTAGTTACGACTTATACTGCTAAAGCAGAAAGCTTGGGGCCGCGGCCAGAACAAGTTGACGGCCCCCACCCACACTTCTTTGACCAAACGCCGCAAGGCAACTTAGTGGCCTGCGATTTGGGCAACGATAGCGTTACTTTCTTTAGGTTTGATGGCGAACAGCTAACCAAGGCTGCGGTTTACCACAACGAAAGCGGCTTTGGAACGCGGCACATTCGCTTTAGTCCAGATGGCCACTACTTCTATGTAGTTGGCGAATTATCCAGCAAAATAAACGTGGTCAAGTTCAACGAAGATGATTGGACTTTTGAAAGCTTGGGCACCTACTCAACCATCCCAGCCGACTTCCATGAACATAACGGTGCAGCGGCCTTATATTTATCTCGCGACGGCAAATACTTGTACGTTTCAAACCGCGGTCACAATTCTTTGGCCGTCTTTGCCGTTGAAGCTGACCAAAATCTGCGCTTAGTGCAGCGCGTTTCCGTTTTTGGCGACTTCCCGAGAGACTTCAATTGGAACCAGGACCAAAGCTTGGTGATTGTCGCTAACCAAAACTCGAATAACGCTACGCTCTACCGCCGGGATGCTGCTAGCGGCATGCTCACGCCGCTGCAAAAAGAAGTCGCAGTTCCTGAAGGTACGCGCGTCTTGTTTGAAGCTTAGCCAGCTGAAAGGACGCAAGTCATGACCAAAAAACGCTGGGTGCGGATCGGCTTCGGAGTTGCTGCCTTAGTGGTAATTGTGCCTTTTGTCGCTAAACTTATCCACAACTATCAAACCGAGATCAACCTGCTGCTCCACTATCAGCCTGGCAGTCAGGCCGAACTTTTGGCAATGATTCGCTCGCATGGTTTTGAAAACAAAGTCATCCTTTTTATCCTGGATACCCTCTGCGTAGCTGTACCGGGGATGTCTAATGGGGTCTTTGCAATTTTAAATGGCGTCTTGTTTGGCAAGGCGGTCGGCTTTTTAATCAACTGGCTGGCCAGCTGTCTGGGGCAGCTCTTGTTAATTGGCGTTTTGTATCGCCTCTATGATGCTAAGCAGTTTCAAAACCAAAAATTGGTTAAGCTGCTCAAGCGGCAAAAATACCCCTTGCTCTGGCTGACGCTTTGCTATATGGTGCCTTTCATCCCCAGTGCGACGGTTGCCTATGCCAACATTATCTTGGTAAAAAGTCGCGTAAAACAGCTTATTCCGATTTGCTTAGGAATGATCCCATTTGCCTTTCTCTATGCTTACGGGGGCGATTCGCTGCTCAAGATTGACGCTTCCAGTGCAATCTGGGTGATTGGCGGTATCCTGGTTGTGGCAATTGGCGGCTGGATCTTTCTTGAACTCAAAAAACATCGTGAAAGTTTCAAACAAATTTAAAAGGTCATTTCCAAATTGGAAATGACCTTTTTGCTTAAATTAATTTCGCTTCTTTGAGGAGTTCCTCAACCCAAGTTTTCTTAATTTTCTTCATTCCGGCATTAACGGCTAGTTTTTCTGGCAATGGCAAATCTTGCTCGCTCAACTTCTTCTTGTCGCCCAAGTAGTAGACGGCCCGCAATAATTGCCGAATGTCGTAAATTGAGTCGTAGACTTCTGGTACGCCCCGGTCGACTTTAAACAAGGTGTAGACTGCTTCCATGGCCGTTCTAACCGAATATTCGGTCGTAAAGACGGTGTCCCGCGTTGGTGATTCGGCAAAGTTGCCTAAGAAGGCCAGGTTTTGACTGCCTGCAGGAACAACATCTGGCCGGTCGCCTGGTTTACGCAGCATGAAGTAGCTGGTGACATATGGCATGTAAACCGGCACCGTGTTGGTGTTTGGTTCACTAGCATCAGCAGCAATTTCGCTCTCTGGTACGCCCAAATGGTACAGCAGTTCTTCCGCAATTTCGCGTCCGCTGCATTCAGTTACCCGCTTGTGGATATAATTCCCTTCAGTGTCAGAATACAGGGCATAAATCCAAACGACGATTTCATCAGGATTTTGGCTCTTGAAGTGCGGCTGGCGGTGAATGGTAAAGCTTAAGCACCAGTTAGAGTCGGTAACAGTGATAATCCCACCAGTGTTCACCTTGCCATCGTACAAACTCCGCTTGGTCAAGCGTTCAAAGTAAGGTGCCAATTTACGGTTTTCCAAAGTCATCGTGGCCGAAACGAACCAGCTGCGTTCTGGCAGGTTTTCACAAAAGACATCCGGATGACCGAAACTTGGATCTTGAGCTGCCAGATTTTCCCATAACTTCCAGCTGCCGCCCTTTTCATGGGTAATTGGTGCCGGATGGTCTTGGTCGCCGTAGGTCGAACTTTCGACAATTGAGCCTGGAGTAACAAAGACATAGTCGTCGCGACTTAAGACAATCTCAGCTTGTTCTTGTTTAGCTAGATCCGTGTAAACGATCTTCTTGGCAATCTTTTGACCATCTTCGTGATCAACCACCACATTATCAACCCGCATGCCGTATTCAAATTGCACGCCGTGGTCCTTTAAATAAGCTAGCAGCGGCTTAACCATGGAATCATATTGGTTGTACTTGTTGAATTTCAAAGCCGTGAAGTCCGGCAAGCCATCAATGTGGTGAATAAAGCGCATCGCATAACGGCGCATTTCAATTAATGAGTGCCATTTTTCAAAGGCAAACATCGTTGACCAATAAGTCCAGAAGTTGGTCTTGAAAAAGTCATCGCTGAACCAGTCGCCAATCGTTTTGCCAACTAGCTCTGCTTCTGGCGTCATGATCAGCTTAACAATTTCTTGGCTGCACTTGCCCAAACCATACTCCCCATCATCGGGAACCTCATTGCCGCGATTATAAATCAAGCGACAGTTTGATGAGTTCGGGTCCTGTTTGTCTAACCAGTAATATTCATCCAAGTAGCTGGCACCAGGAATTTCCAAACTTGGAATGGAGTGGTACATGTCCCACATACATTCAAAGTGGTTTTCCATTTCGCGTCCGCCCCGAACGACAAAGCCTTGAGGCAATTTGGTACCATCAAGCGAACCGCCGGCAACGTCTAGTTCTTCCAAGACGTGAATATGGTCCCCGGGAATTTGGGCATCCCGCACCATAAAGACGGCTGCTGACAAGCCGGCTAGGCCGCTGCCCACAATATAAGCCGATTTATGATCAACGCCGGCTGGTTTTTTTGGCCGCGCAAAGGCTTCATAATTACCATTTGAATAATACATATATAGGCCCCTTTTCCGCAATATTAAGTATACATGTATATTATTAATCCTACACCTTAATTATAGTGCTAGCGCTTTCAGCTTGCAATCTAAAAAAAGACTCAGCTTATAGTAGTTGAGTCTTTAATGCCTGCATATCAGGCGGATCAGGAATTTTGATGGTTTGGGCTTTTCCCGTAAAAGGATCAGGAAAAGCAAGATAAAAACAATGCAAGGCTTGTCGCGGAAAGGCGTCCCTGGCGCCATAAAGCGCATCACCATACAGGGGATGGCCCAAATAAGCCAGATGAACCCGAATCTGGTGGGTGCGGCCCGTCAACAAGCGCAATTCTACCAGGCTAGCCGAGGAATTAGCAGCCAGCACCTGGTATTCCGTTAAAGCCCGCTTGCCACTTGGATCAACATGGCGTTTGACGCCGGTTGAAATTTTGGCAATTGGCTGATCAATCAGGCCACTGGCTCCAGCAGGAAACTGGCCATGCACCAGGGCGTGATATTTTTTGATAAATAAATCCTTATGGTAGCGACTAAATTGTGCATGGGCAATGGCGTTTTTCCCCACCAAAACCAAGCCGCTCGTGTCACGGTCCAGCCGCGTCACAATATGAGGTTTAGCTGCCTGGTGAGTGCGCTGAAAATAGCCCAAGAGCCGATTGACCACACTATCGCCGTCTTCATAGCGGGACGGGATGCTTAAGATGCCAGCGGGTTTATTGACAACTAAATAATTAGCCGTCTCCAGGACAATTTCAATTGGTGCAGCAGAAGGCTTTAGCCAATGATTTTCCTTCTCCCGTCCTGGCAAAAAATAAACCGTATCGCCAACCTGCAAACGGTAGGTCGTAAAGCGGCGATGATGATTAACTATTATCATGCCACCCTCGTGTTTGGCTTTAGCAATAGCTTGCTTAGAAAGGCCTTGCTGGCGCAAAAATTTGCCCAAATTTAACGAATCGCCTTTAGTGACTTGATACTTAAATATTTGCATGAGGCATTCCAATAAAAGCGTCTTGCACGCGCGTCCAAAAATGGTGGTGACCAAAACGATCAAAATGAATCTTATGGTCACTGATCCGGTAGACAATTTTGTTGATGCCGCTAGCATCTAATTGCTTGCCATCAACCGTAATTACGATATCGTCAGTAGATTCAAATTTGACCGTAATCCACTCTTCAGGCCCAATGACCATGGGCGAATGCAGGGTCCGAAAGACCTGATTATTTAAAGACGCAATCTCAGTCATTTGCAAGGCCCGCAAATTAGGCTGGATGATGGCCCCGCCCAAGGACTTGCTATAGGCCGTCGAACCCATCGGCGTAGCGACGCACAAGCCGTCTCCCCGGAAGTTTTCAAACAGAGTTCGGTCAACAAAGACGTCTGCCTCAAGGGTTTGCGCAATTCTTCTAAGGGTGGATTCGTTAACCGCCAACTGGGTCTTTTGCCCTTGGTCGGAAAATAAGCTTACTTCCAATAAGGGGTAAGAAATCGTATCCGCCTCTTTGCGCGCCAACACCTGCACCATTTTATCGATGTCAAAATTCCGCCAATCGGTATAAAAACCTAAGTGACCAGTATGGACGCCGATAAAGCGAATTGAGTCGATCTGATCAATGTATTTATGCACCGCTGAAATAAAGGTCCCATCGCCGCCAACCGTAATCACTACGTCGGGGTATTTATTGTCAATTGGCAACTCGTAACGTTTCAGCAATTGCATTAAATGCGCAACCACCTGCAAGGTTTTGGGCTGGTCGTTGTGGACAATTCCTACTTTCATTCTTTTTCCTTGCCTTTATTCTGCGTAAATACTCGCTGGGCTTCTTGTACTTCATCTTTGATGGAATTCATTTCTTCGTCCAGCTGGTAAGCTGCTTCAGCCGCTTTTTTTAGTCTTGCGGAAACATCATCCGGATATTCGCCCTGGTACTTATAATTCAAAGTATGTTCAACCGTGGCCCAGAAATTCATGGCTAAGGTTCTCACCTGAATTTCCGCAATTAAAGTTTTCGGACCCGTAGGCAAATATACCGTATAATTAATGACCATGTGGTAGGAACGGTAGCCGCTGGGCTTGGCATTTTGGACATAGTCGCGCTCTTCAATTACTTCCATGTCGTCACGCGCATGGATCAAATCGACCACCTTGTAGATGTCGTCAACGAATTGACAGACAATCCGAATGCCGGCAATATCCTGCATATCCGTCTCGATAACGTCAGGAGTGATGACCCGGCGGTTCATCTTCTCCTTAATCGAGTCAACATTCTTAACGCGCCCAACCACAAACTCGATTGGTGAATGTCCACCATCAACCAGGAAGCTCTGGCGCAAGCTGCGGAATTTAATTTTAAGTTCGCGGACGGCTTCTTCATAAGGCCATAAAAAAGTATCCCAATCGATCTCCATAAACTTGTCCTTTCTTAATTCACTTAAACATTCTACCATAGAATTAGGATTTTTAGATTAGAGGAGGACTTGCTCGTAATGAGTCAAAATCTTGAAATTGAAGCTAAAATTTTGTTAACCAAGCCAACATACCAAAAAATTCTCAGTTCCTATCCGGTAAAAGCGAGCTTTAACCAGCAAAACTTTTATTTTGAAACGCCTGATAGTCAAATTCGCCGCCACGGCTGCAGCTTGCGCATTCGCCTATATTCCGACCGGGCCGAAGCCACGCTAAAGGTGCCTGATGAAAATCCGCAACAAGCTGTTTTCCATGAAGCCCTCGAAATCAATTCTCTCCTAGACTTGGCAGTCGCCCAAAAACTCTTAAAGCAGGCTAAAGCCGGTCAGGCAATTAACTTTCCGGGTCCCGTGGGCGACTATTTAAAGCAGCACTTTGCCAATTTTTATGAACAGCTGCGCCTGGCAACTTGGTCAAAAACCCTGCGCAAACTGCTTAGCGGTCCCCATGATACCGAACTGACCCTGGACCAGACCCAATATCCGGACAGCTTTCTTGACTATGAGCTCGAAATCGAAAATAATAGTCCTGAACAAATAAAACAGGTCCAGACCGAGCTGAAACAAAAATTCGGCTTTACGATTAATAAAGCAACTACCAACCAAAGCAAAATTGGTAGGGCTTTTATTCATAGGTAAAGCTTGCCAGTGAGCAAAGTAATTGTTTCTGCTTTTAGGTTCTGCTAAAGTAACAGTAATCTCATTGAATCAAGGAGCGAAGCAGGATGTTTGAACTGTTTCTTTTCATCAATCCAATCGGCCTCTACTGCTACGATGTAGAGCAGCAACTGCGCAAGGCAGAGGACGAGTTGGAGATCACAACTAGTGTCCATTATTTACCGATTTTAACTACGCAGACCATGAGCAGCGATATCTCAAGACGGCGTTGTGCCAGCCAAATGTTGAGTAAGCCGACTGCCTATAGCTTGATTGCAGAAAACGTGCTGCATGATTTTCATGCCATCAAAATGGCTTATGGCAATAAAAAAGCTCGTCGCTTTTTATATACGATTCAAGGCATTCTCGCCGACGATGGCCTAAGCTTTCAGGATGGCTTGCCCCGAAAAATTGCGGAATCACTCGGCATTGACTGGGCCAGCGTGGAATTGCTCAGAAGCAGCAAATACATTGAAGATTCACTAGCAGATGATTTGAAATTAGCTGACCAATGGCAAATTCGCAAAACCCCATCAACGGTAATTTTTAATGAAGCTAACGACGACAGCGGAATCCTTTTGGAAGGAAAATTTGAATATGCCGACTTGACCGATATCTTTACCCAGAAGTCGCAAGCAACTTGGCAAGACCAATATCCGGTACGCCGTTTACGCCTGATCTAGAAGTTTCCTTTTTTAAGGGGCTTCTTTTTTTCGCAAGAATTGACTAACGCTATTGCTTGTCCCCGGGCGCCGAAATTTGCTAAAGACCTTATCTGGCAAATCTTCAATGCTCATTCCTTTTAAATACAATTCTTCGCCAATTTTTAAACCAAGTCGCGTTTGGCGACGCAATTGATCATATAAGTAGGCTTTTTGCTGCTGGGCGTCAAGGGGATAGGTCTTAGCTGGCGCTTTAAATTGCCAAAATTCTCCTAAGCCCTGTTCGTCAATCGCAAAACTGGCGCTTTGCCAGATCAAGCGATTGCGAATGGGTTCTTCTAACACATGGTGGCGCAGGTACAAGCGCTGCTTTTGACTATCCCCTTCCAAGTAATAGTCACCCCAGACCTCGTTATGGCGAAAGTAAATTAGCTGACTTTGCTTCAAGGTAGCTTTTAAATAATGGCGCCGGCCTACGATCCAAATATCCTGAATGCCCAGCCGGCGATAAGTCAGATGGCGCCGGCGATATTCGCTTAAGCTCAGGGGCGCACACTGAATTTCAAAGGCCAACTTGCTGCTAGCTAAAATATCAGCTCGAACTTCCCCATCAGCTAAAACTGCCTCAATCTTGCTCGGCCAGCCACAAGCCGCCAGCGCCGCTTTCAAGCCCAATTTCAATTGCAAATGCTCGGCTTTTTCACCCGTCATAGGAGTATTCTTGGGCA
Source organism: Lactobacillus corticis (assembly GCF_018327645.1). Lineage (GTDB taxonomy): Bacteria > Bacillota > Bacilli > Lactobacillales > Lactobacillaceae > Lactobacillus > Lactobacillus corticis. The sequence goes on from NZ_BMAY01000001.1 coordinate 105,222, forward strand.
AGTGATAAAAAAAGGCGCTCCGCTTTTGTGCCAGTCCCAAGAGCACCCGTTTATGACAGCGCGGGCAGCGATAATTATCGCGGTTTAGCGGTTTTCGCCCGCTTCTGACCAATATTTCCTCGCTTTTAGCCAAAACCAATTTGCCAGCAAGCAATGCTGCATACATCTTGATCCCCCCCTTCTAAAAATAAGTACGCAAAAAAGAGCCGTTTTTCACGGCTCTTACTTAATTTTAGAAAAGCTTAACTTTTTATTTTTTCTTCAAAAAGTTCTCGCGAATCTGCGCCATCGCATTAGCGCTAAACAAAACTTGTCCCTGCTCCTTAGCCTGCTTGGCCACTTCGCTTGCCACCACATTACCAAATTCCAGGGCAATCGCCCAAACTTCGTTCGGTTTGAGCACGCGATACTCGTCATCAACGAAGGCTAAATCCATATAGTACCGCCCTTGACATAAGTATAAATTAGCAGCTAAGTCATCAACCTGCAATGTGGCTGCTAGGTCGATCACATCGGCTAAGTCTTTGAAGACAAAGGTTGCATTAGTCGTGTCATAAGCAATGCCACTTGTTCCCAGGACCGCATCACGGTAATGTTGCCAGGCTTGATTCACCATGGTATTTTCTGGACGATGGCGTCCCAGAACTGAAGGGCTATCAGCGCGTTGATCTAGCGAATCGTCCTCATCATCGTCATCTTCTTGATTTAGCGCCTGGAGCCAATCCAGCAAGCGATCGGGTGTACTCTGATCGTCTGTTTCATCATCATTATCATCGTCGTTATCAGCAAATTCCAAATCAGGATCGTTTAAGTCAAAGGTTGGCAAGCTGTTGTTCTTTTGCGGGTCAATCTTGCTAATCAGCAAATCCAGCCCACCATTATTGGAAATTACCTGGAAGCTAACTGGTTGCTCGCTTTTGAAGGTGTGATCAGAGTCAACTTCTCTCAAAATAGAATAGAAAAAGTCTTGGATGTTTGATTTATTTCCCAATAAATCCAGCATCTTCACGCCGCGTTGGGCTAATTCGCGCTTTTCGATTTGAACTCTAATGGTATTTTCATCAATATGTTTTACGCGCAAAGTTGACGCCTCCTTAACTCATAGTAAGTTCATTATAACGAACTTCCCCAGAAAAAGAAAAGCGTTAGCCGAAACTAACACTTATTCTTTATAATCCTGCAATCTTTTGGGCTTCTTCCAATTCCATCCGCCGAACGTGTCGCGGCAAGAACCGACGAATCTCATCATCCTTATACCCTACTTGCAAGCGTCGATCGTCCATAATAATTGGACGACGCAACAGGCCTGGATTCTTTTCAACTAAGCTTAACAGTTGATCAATTGACATGTCATCCAAGTTGACCTGCAACTTTTTAAACGCTGCGGAGCGAGTAGAAATTATTTCTTCAGTTCCATTTTCAGTTAAACGCAGAATTTTCAACAATTCCTCTTTGGATAAGGGTTCAGTAAAAATATTCCGTTCTTTGAAAGGAATGTCGTGTTTGATCAACCATTCCTTAGCCTTGCGACATGATGTGCAGCTTGGAGAAATAAATAAGTCTACCATATAATCACACTCCTTGGATAACCACTGTTATAATATATGGTTATTATAGCACACTGCTAACATATTGTAAGCAGTAATTTACATTTATCCCTGTCTAACTACACTATACGCCTAAACACCTGTTATTAAATTGATTATTTGTTAAGTTTTTCTAAAGAAACAAAAAAGCCCGGTAAACCGAGCTTTTTTTAAATATTACTTGCTGTATTTTGCCATAAAGTCAGCAACTAACTTTTCATTATCTTCGTTAGTAGTTGATTCATTAATAGCCTTATCAGCTAAGCCTTCAAGATCCTTGGTGTTGATCTTCTTCATTTCGCTTCTAATCCGCAAAATTGAAGTTGCTGACATTGAGTATTCATCCAAGCCCATTGATAACAGAATTGGGAACATAGTTGAATCACCAGCAGCTTCACCACACATACCAACCCAAATGCCAGCCTTGTGAGCTGAATCAATTGTGTGCTTAATTAAGCGCAAAACTGATGGGTTGTATGGTTGGTAGAGGTAAGAAACATTGTCGTTACCCCGGTCAGCAGCCATCGTGTATTGGATCAAGTCGTTAGTACCGATTGAGAAGAAGTCAACTTCCTTAGCAAATTGGTCTGCCAAAATAGCAGCTGCCGGAACTTCGATCATCATCCCAACTTGGTAATCACCGATCTTAACGCCTTCTTTAGTAAGTTCATCATGAACTTCCTTCAAAAGAGCCTTAGCTTGGTGCAATTCATCTAAAGTACCGATCATTGGGAACATGATGCAAAGCTTGCCGTAAGCTGACGCACGAAGCAAAGCCCGTAATTGCGTACGGAAGATTTCCTTGTTCTTCAATGAAAGCCGAATTGCACGAACACCCAAGAATGGGTTCATTTCGTCTGGTAAGTCCCAGTAATCGAGGTGCTTGTCACCACCGATATCCATCGTCCGGATAACGACTGGCTTGCCATCCATGCCTTCGATAACAGCCTTGTAAGCTTCAAATTGGTCGTCTTCTGATGGGAAGTCCTTTGAATCCATGTACAAGAATTCAGTTCTGTACAAACCAACTGCTTCAGCACCGTTAGCCTTAACACCTTCCATGTCATTTGGCGTACCAATGTTAGCAGCGATTAAGAACTTCTTGCCATCAGCAGTAACTGAAGGTTGATCCTTCAACTTTTGCCATTCAGCCTTTTGCTTCAAGAAAGCTTCACTCTTAGCTTGGTAATCAGCAACTTGCGCATCGGTTGGGTCAATTACGGCGTCACCGTTAAGACCGTCAACTACTAATGTTTGACCGTTCTTAACGTCACTAGTAATCGTTTCAGTCCCAACAACAGCTGGCAATTCTAATGAACGAGCCATGATAGCTGAGTGAGCAGTCCGACCACCAATATCAGTAATAAAGCCCTTAACAAACTTCTTGTTAAGTTGTGCCGTATCACTTGGAGTTAAGTCGTGAGCCACAACGATAACTTCGTGGTCAATGGTTGAAGGGTTTGGCAATTCCTTGTTTTGCAAGTGAGCCATAATCCGCTTTGAAACGTCGCGAACGTCAGCAGCACGTTCTTGCATGTAAGGGTTGTCGGTCATCCCTTCAAAAATAGCGATGAAGTTTTGAGCAGTTGCATCTAAGGCAGCTTCACCATTAATCTTTGAGTTCTTAATTTCATTTTCGATGGCACCAGTGAATTCTGGGTCGTTCAAAATCATTAAGTGAGCATCAAAGACTTGTGATTCTTCTTCGCCTAAAGTCTTCTTAGCAGTGTCACGAATAGCTTCAACTTCTTCAGTTGAGTCCTTAACTGCCTTTTGGAAACGGGCAACTTCGGCATCAACGTCACTAATCGTGGTCTTTGAGAATGACAAATCAGGCTCTACCAGAAGATAAGCAGGAGCAACGGCAATCCCGTCACTAGCTGCGATTCCGTTTAAAGTCTTTGTCATTATTCAGCTAAACCTTCTTTAGTCATAGTGTCAGCAATTGCAGCAATTGCGTCCTTTTCGTCATCACCGTTAGCAGTGATGGTAACATCAGCACCTTGGCCAACACCAAGTGACATAACGCCCATGATTGACTTCAAGTTTACAGACTTGCCATTGTATTCCAAGTTAACGTCTGAGCCAAACTTTGAAGCAGCTTGTACCAACAAAGTAGCTGGACGAGCGTGAATACCGGTTTCTGCAATAATGTGAAATTCGCGTGATTCCATCGTAAATGTATCTCCTTATAATTCAAAATCAAACTGGTAATTAATACCCATCGGATACTAGATTATCATGTTTTTTCACGTAAAACAATAATAATGTAACAGTTTTCATTATCTATTCACTAGCATTCTTGCGATGATAGATAATTTTACCGCCATGCAGGGCACGACCCGTGATGTCCTGCCGCTTATCGTAATCACGTAAAACTCGCTGAAATTCATATGCATCTTTCGGTTCTATCAAAAATTCCTTGCGAGTACCATCGACGATTTCATCGAGGATTTGCAGATAATCTGTCATACCAGTCACCTTTCAAAACAATACTGATATTTTAACACAAAATTATTTACTTTGAGTAAAAATACGCACTATTTTTGAAATTTTGGAAATTTTAGCTTACAAAAAATTAGTGTTCTTAAGTCTTAGCACTTGACACTAATGAGTGCTAATCGTAAAATTTAGTTAACTTGAAAAAGAAAGGCGGTAACAATCGTGCTTTGCGAAAATTGTCATGAACGTCCAGCTTCTATCCATTTATATGCAAAAGTAAATGGTCAAAGCCGCGAAATCAATTTATGCCAAGTTTGCTATCAGCAATTACGTGCAGAACAAGGAAATAATAATATGAATAATAACGATAACGAAATGTTTGGAGATATGGAAAACTTTTTCAATTCTTTGAATGGAAATGGACAAAATCCTAATTTCCAGCAAGCGCCGCAAGGACCTAAGGGACCAAATCGCGGGGCCGGCAAGAGTCTGCTCGATCAATACGGGACCGATCTGACCGAATTAGCTAGAAAAGGCAAGATCGACCCTGTAATTGGCCGTGACAAAGAAATTGCCCGAGTAATTGAAATTTTAAACCGCCGGACTAAAAACAACCCAGTTTTAATTGGTGAAGCCGGTGTCGGTAAAACCGCTGTGGTTGAAGGCTTAGCCCAGCAAATTGTGGACGGATCAGTTCCTGCCAAGTTACAAGATAAGCGGATCATTTCATTAAACGTGGTCTCACTAGTTCAAGGTACCGGTATTCGCGGGCAATTTGAACAACGGATGGAACAACTGATTCGGGAATTGCAATCTCAATCCGATATCATCCTCTTTATTGATGAAATTCACGAAATTGTCGGTGCCGGCAACGCTGAAGGCGGAATGGATGCCGGCAACATTATCAAGCCTGCCCTCGCCCGTGGCGAACTGCAATTAGTAGGTGCAACCACCTTAAAAGAATACCGGGAAATTGAAAAAGACTCCGCCCTCGCCCGCAGATTCCAACCGGTCGAAGTCAAAGAACCATCAATTGATGAAACGATCAAGATCCTCAAAGGTATCCAAAAGCGGTATGAAGACTACCACCACGTACAATACACGGACAAGGCAATTGAAGCTGCGGTTAAGTTGTCAGCCCGCTACATCCAAGATCGTTTCTTGCCGGACAAGGCAATCGACTTGATGGACGAAGCTGGTTCACGGATGAATCTGACTATTCCCTATGTTGATAAGGAAAAGATCCAAGAACGCATCAAGGCTGCTGAAGACTTAAAGCAAGAAGCCTTAAAGGCTGAAGACTACGAAAAAGCTGCCTACTACCGTGATCAAATTGAAAAATACGACAAGATGAAGGATCAAAACGTGGATCCTGACAAGTCGCCAAAGATCACGGAAAAGATCATGAACAAGATTGTCGAAGAAAAGACCAATATCCCGGTTGGCGATATCCAAAAGCAAGAAGAAGACAACTTGCAAAACCTGGCTAGCGACCTGCGCGCTAATGTCATTGGCCAAGACCAAGCCGTTGACAAGGTTGCCAGAGCCATCAGAAGAAACCGGATTGGTTTCAACAAGTCTGGTCGGCCAATTGGCTCCTTCCTCTTCGTTGGACCTACTGGGGTTGGTAAGACGGAGTTAGCCAAGCAATTAGCCAAGCAAATGTTTGGTTCAGCCGATGCCATGATCAGATTCGATATGTCAGAATACATGGAACAATATTCTGTTTCTAAATTGATCGGTTCCGCTCCTGGCTATGTGGGCTATGAAGAAGCAGGTCAATTGACTGAACAAGTGCGCCACAATCCGTACAGCTTGATTTTGCTGGACGAAATTGAAAAGGCTCACCCAGATGTTTTGAACCTCTTCTTGCAAATCCTTGATGACGGCCGGTTAACCGACTCGCAAGGCCGGACCGTTTCCTTCAAGGATACGATTATCATCATGACGTCAAATGCCGGTCAAGGCATCAAAGAAGCCAGCGTTGGTTTTAACGCCGACAATGGGCCAAAAGATGGCGAAAGTGCTAGAAGCGAAATGACCAGCTTCTTTAAGCCAGAATTCTTAAACCGGCTCGACGACGTGATCGAATTCAACCCACTCTCTAAGGAAGATCTGCTTAAGATTGTTGACTTAATGCTGAAGAAGACTAACGACATGATTGCCGACCAAGGCCTGCATGTTGAAGTCACCCCTGCCGCTAAGTCAATCTTAGTTGACGAAGGTTACAACCCTTCAATGGGTGCACGGCCCCTGCGCCGGACGATCCAAGAAGAAATCGAAGATCAAGTTGCTGACTATAAGCTAGATCATACTGATGTTAAGAACTTCCTAGCAGATGCTGAGGATGGCAAGATTAAAATTACCGCTGAAGAACCTGCTACCAAGCCAGCAGAATAAGCAACTTAAGCGTAATTTCCAAAGAAAGCGGAATTTCTCCGCTTTCTTTTTTCATTATCACCTGCTAATAAGTGTATACTAGACTTGGTAGGGGACGATTAACAGGAAACAGGTGACACTATGCACTTAATTGATAACACAAATAGCCATGCTGACTTGGTTCAAAGTCAGCTCAACACTACTGATGCTAATTACGTTAAAGTGTATTCCCTCGGCAATACCGCGGTAATTTACACTGAAAGCGCCAAAGCCATCGGTATCGCACTTGAAAATCATGACCGCCGGGTTCGTGAAGACGAAATTGAATTTGTCGTCAAGCGCCTGGCTGCCAAGTACGAAGGGTCATATACCTTGACTGTTGATAAAAGCAGACATGTGGTGGAAATCCACATTGATAAGTAAGAAAAAAGACTGGATCACAAGATCCGGTCTTTTTTTGAGAACAGGTAGATTCAGTTTTAAAAAAATTTTTGATTAATAAAAGCTTGGCTTGGTCCAAGCAGTGTCAGGTTCGCCAATCCCCAAATTTGCTTGGTGGTAATCAGCTTCACCTGTCAGCAATTGGCTGGCAAATTTCGCCACTGCCTCCCGCGTAATTTGAGCTGAAGTGTATGGTTCACCCTTTTGGGTTACTTCCACTTTGGTGTTGGCTGGATTATTGTAGAGCCAAGTAGTCCGCAAAATTACATAGTCCAAGTCGGATTTTTCAATAATGTCAGCCGCTTCAACTAAAGGCGTTTGCCATACTAAACCAGTATTTGTCCGGTACCACTTTTGGAATGGACCACTAACTTCTTGATATAAGTCAGGAATTGACATTACGACTAAGCGGTTTACCTTAACTTCCTTTAAGGCAGCTGACAAAGTTTTAGCAATTTCTGGCGTAACTACGAAAGCCACAAAGACCCCATCAGTCCCAGCGACAGCTTCTTCAACCTCGCTTTGGTTTTTCAAATCGCCGTCGACAAACGTTACCCGGTCACCAGCATAACTGGCCAAACGCTGCGAAGCATGATGACCAAAAAGCACTAGGTCGGCATCGGTATTTTTCAACAAATAATCTGCCGTCATGCGACCAATTTGGCCGGTCGCAGCTAAAATTGCATATTTCATGTTTTTTCCTCCTTAATGATTCGTTGTCACTACTATACCGAGAAAAAGTAATGGAGAAAATTACTTCTTATGCAAGCGAGCATACGCAACATACATACAAAAAAAGCCTGAGCTTCTTGCTAAAAATATTTGCTAGCGAAAAAGCGCCATTGCCGGTAAAATATTTTAATAAGGAGGACCCCGTTATGTGTGAAAGTGTTGAAGAATTGGCGCGGATGATGGAAACCAGTCAAGTGGGTTCTGATTCCTATCTTGTGGCTAAGGCCCAATTAATTCGACTAGAGGAAATGACTGAGGATTTGCTAGTCGAATATAAGGAGCAATTTTAAACAGCCTTCAATCATCGGTCGATGGTTAAAGGCTGTTTTTGTGTGTTATACTTTTGGAAAAAATTCTTAAGGAGAAGGATATGAAGTTCTTATTACAATTTGATCCAGCTTCACCGGCTATTATTAATGCCAAGGATGAAGAACCATCGTTAAGTTTGCCCAAAAAGTTGCTCTTTGCCTTTGTGGAAAAAACAGCCATCGATGATTTTTTGACCGAAGTTCCCCACAAAATTCTGGGAAAGTTTGAGACAATCAGTTTCTCCCCTAATATCTATCAAGTTTGCATCAATGATGATATTTTCTGTCTTTGCCAAGTTCCTCTAGGGGCACCAGCGGCTTGTCAACTGCTAGACTTTTTGCATGCGCATGGCGTTCGCCAAGTATTAGCAGTGGGTTCCTGCGGGAGTCTGGTGCCCATGCCTGAAGGCAAACTGCTCTTAGTTGATAAAGCCTGGCGTGACGAAGGCTGTAGCCGTTTATATCAGCCGGACAGCAACTATTTTGAATTGTACTCTGCTTGGCAGGATCAGGTTAAAACCGCACTTAATTTGAATAAAGTTGCCTATCAGGACGTAACCACTTGGACGACTGATGGCTTTTTTAGAGAAACAAAAAGTAAGGTAACTACTATGATGCAAGTGGGCTGCCAAGTTGTTGAAATGGAGTGTGCTGGGTTGATCAGCGTTGCAAAATTTTATCACTTTGATTTTGCCCAAATTTTGTTTACGGCTGACAGCCTGGCAAATTTAGAACATGACCCGCGCAACTGGGGTAAAAAAGCCAACCAAAGCATCTTGTCCATCGTGTCGCCAGTATTGGCTAAACTATAAAAGCTCGAGCGTTTTACTCGAGCTTTTTGAATTATTCTGCATATTTCGTAACGTCTTCAACTACTTCCAAGCATCCCAAATAGTTGCCATTGGGATCTTTAACGGCGAAGAAGCGCTCCGAAATTTTCTGGTCATTTTTCTTAAAGACGATTTCCAACTGGTCCTTTTTCCCTTGTCTAAAAGCTTCTAAAATCTGCTTTACCTTAGGAATTGCCCATTGCGGGTGGCAAGAGTAGACGTCATTGCCCAAGGCGCTGTTAGAATGAGGAAAAACTTCGCTAGCGCCACCAAAAAACTTCACCTTGTCGTCCTTATCCACATAGGTTATTTGGAATGGCAGCAAGGCTAAAATGCCGGTTAATTCTTCCAAATTCAAACTGCCCCGAGCAAAGTTCAAACTAAGGCTCGTCAAATTGCCCACTGACAAGGAACCTGTCGCTTGGGCCGGCTTAGCCTGAGCTTTAGGCTGCCAATTCATGGGCTTTTGAATCAAAGCATAGCCGACACTGGCCTCATCCCGCTTTACCTCGCCCCAGTCGGCGGGACTTGCGACTTCATCAATCATCGGCAGCATGATTTCTTCTTCTTTAAAAATCATTTCTAAGACTTCATGACTAGTCTTTTTTACCAGCTCGGTCAATTTAGCCTTATCAACTGGATCTTCCTCCAGCGCCGTCTGCGTTTGTTTGATGAGGTCTAAGATATTATCGTCAACTCCCCACATAACTTGTGGCGGTGCCGTAATGCCGTATTTAACCATGATCGGAAACATCGACATTTCTTTTCGCTTGTAGTGCTTTTTGATTTGTCCCAAATCTTTGACTTCTTGCTGCAGACGCGCAACGGCTGTTTCATCGCCTTGTTCCCATTTGTGGAAATCCGGCAGCAAAGCGTCGTTAATTAGCGACTTAATGACAACATTTTCCAGCTTAAAGGTGTGCACTGGATGACCAGGAATTGAGAAATCAGGATTGCCTTGAGTTTCTTTAATATTGCCCTTAAACACTTCGGCATGAACATTGCACAAATATTGAATTTGGCGCGGATCAAGGCCATTGGCTATCAAGGCCCGTTCGGCAGCGGTAATTTCAGAAACATCGACTTGATCAAAAGATTCCGCAAACATTTTCTTGGCCGTCGCTAAATCGCCACCGTTTTGAATGTAATGCAAGATTTTAACAATTGCATCTTGCCGCTCTTGACTCAAATTTGCCATTATTCCACCACCTTGTAGCCTTTAGCCTCAAAGGCTTTTTTTATGTCCTCTAAGTTTAACTTCATTGCTTGTGCTCCTAAAGGAATCGTCATCACGCGCCCGACTGTTGTGAGCAGGCCCGGGATCTTAATTCGCGTAAAGCCACAATCATACATAATTTGCACAAAGTCAGGATATTTATCGGCAAGCTGTTTAATTGGTGCGGAAAAATCAATCACCTTGGCAGTTTCTGTTGCTTTTTCACTAGCCTCTGCCATCCCTAACTGCTTTTTGGCAGCTGGCGTCATCTTGTCGGGCGTCCAAACCGGGTACCAGACCAGCTGTACCTGACAATGGTTGATCCCCGCAACGCTAGTCACGGCCCGCTCAATTTGGTTTTGCAAATAGGTGGACAAGGGGCAGCCAGAAATCGTCAAGGTCATTTTGACCACAGCGGTATCGTCGTTGAGATCAATGCCGTAGATTAAGCCCAAGTTGACCACATCAACCAGCAATTCTGGATCTTCCACTGATTGCAGCGCGGTCATGATTTGGTCAATTAATTTTATTTTTGCTGTTTCCATGCTCATTTCCTGTCTTGTTAATTTGCTTAAAAGTTTCTGCTCTTATCATAGCACAGACACAAGATCTGGTAGTATGGTTAAATAAAAATCCATAATTAGTAGGCAAGACTAGGATTGCTCTTCAGGATAAAAAGCTTCTAAGAACTTTACGTTCAAGTTAACGACCTGCCCCTTTTCATCAACTACTTCTACAAAGGCGGTAGTGGTGGGACTAGCGGCAGCTTCCGCAATGAACGTTTTGGCGGCCTGATAGGAAGCAAACTCCTGGCTGAAGTAATGCTTTCCGCCCGCCACTAGGCAGAGCTTGAAGCTGCTGATATTAGCTGTGTTTGCCACAACTTCAGCAAGCGCTGGTTTTTGGGCAGCTTTTTCCGGATGGAACTTGCTAGTCCGCTCTAAGTGATAAGTGGTCCGCTTCTTCTCTTGAATCTCAGCCACCTTATCCTTAACCTGCTGCTGTTCTTCCCGCTGGCTGGACTTAATTGCCGTTAGCATGGCCATGCTCTTTTTAAGCGGTTCTGACGGCTCAACCGGCATGCTTTCAGACAATGCTTCCTGGGCTTTTTCGGCAGCAGCTTGTTTGGCAGCAGCAATTGCCTCGCGGTGTTCAGCTTCCCGGCGCTTAATAAAGGCTTCAATTTTCGGCAAAACTGCCGCTGGATAAATGGCATTGTTCTTTTTATAGCTGCTCGGCAAAATTTTCAATTCTGCTAAATATTGCTTGACTTTACCTTGTTTCAATTCAAGCCGTTTGGCCAATTCGGACAAGGTCATCGTCTTCAGCCGCTTTTGCCGTTTGGCGGCTTGCTGCTTGGTCAACGGCTTTTCTGGCTGCGGCGTTAATGGTTTTTCACGCCCTTCACTCCAAGCCCGATATTGCTCTAGCCAGTCTGCTTCTTGTGGATAGCCTTTAGAAGCTACTAGTTTTTGCGCTAACAAATAGCCAACTAACGCTTCAGTCTGCTGCGGCACCTGGTAACGAATCAAGTTGTTGGGGATCTTTTTAGGATCGCTTTCTGGCAAAAAGACCTTAGCCGCAGTGGGCGTGTTGAACAAATCTAACCGATCTTTATTGCGAGTCACATGGATCGCAAGCAAGTTGCCCTGACGCAGCTGGCCCAATTTACGAAAAGCGGTGTCATAGTCAAACCACTGGCCGGTAGAAGGAAGGAAGTTTGGCCGTTGCAAATCCCTGAAATGGTCCAGGAAAATTTTAGCCACGGGCTGCCCATCCTCTAAGTCGAAATCAAAAGCCTTGACCCGGCCTTCCAAATCAGACGTAATTTGTCGGAACTTTTTAATTTCTTCAGCGTTCTCATCCGCTTCTTGCAGGCGATCATAGTAATGATCGTGCTTAGATGGCTGATAGGTAACCTCTACATGGCCCTTATATTCGTCGAATACTTCCACCCGCTTCTTTTCCTGGTAGCGATTGCGCCAGAATTTAGGCAGCGGCTTGTTGGACAATTGCAAAACCCAATCATCTTTTCTATCATAATTGCTTAAAATCTTGCCTTTATCGGTAAAGACGCCAGCATGCGCAATCACGGTTGGGCCCAGCCCGTACTTGGTAATCGTTTTGTTGCCGGTGTAGGAGATAATTTTACTCTTGCCAAACAGCATATCGCCAATTCCAATAACTTGGTGCTCGGTATTGGTCAAAAACTTAATGCGATGGGGTTTGAGCCACACGTGTTGGTCCAATAGATAGTTTTGCGTCCAGGAACGTTCCGGCACATAACTGAAATAATTTAGCAGGATGGACCCGTCTAAATCGCCACTCGAAGGAGGAAAAACGTCGGTGACGACCCCGCACCAGCTTAACCACATCCCGGTTTCGTAATAGGGACGCAAATAGCCATGGTTATTGAGGGGTGATTTATATTCGCTTGCGAAAAAGTCATACATGCGATGGCGGACCACATTAGCTTCATGATTAAGATCATGGTTCTTTTTGGTTGAAACCAATAACTTCGGCCCGACGCTTTTCTTTTGCGCGGGCCCGGGATCCACCGGCGGTTTTCGTTTAGCAAGTTGTTTTTTATGGTGCAGCATTTTTTTAATATTTTTAGTTCTCATATGTATCGTCTCCTTTAGCTTAAATGCCAGTTTTTCACATTAAATTATAACACGCCGCTTTTATTCGCCCTGGTCAGGCCCGGTTAATAAAAAAAGCAGACAGGTATCTTAACCCTGTCTGCTAAAGTTACAACTATAACTTTTCAGTTAATTTAACATCTGGATATTTATCGTGGAAGAAGCGCATGGCAAATTCATTTTCAAATAAGAAGAGCGGATTGCCATAGCGGTCCTTCACCAGTAAGTTACGGGAACTGGACATGGCCGGATCCAGCTGGTCGGGATCAATCCAGCGCGCTACCCGGTGACCAATTGAATTCATTTCCACTTCGGAATTATATTCATTCTTCATTCGGAATTGGAAAACTTCAAATTGCAATTGCCCTACTGCTCCGAGTATGTAGTCATCAGTTTGGTAATTTTGGTAAAGCTGAATGGCCCCTTCTTGAACCAGTTGGTTGATCCCCTTATGGAAGGACTTTTGCTTCATCACGTTCTTGGCCGTTACCCGAACAAATAATTCAGGCGTGAATTCTGGAAGCGGCGGGAAGACCAGGTCTTTCTTGCCGGCATAAATACTGTCGCCAATTTGGAAATTACCCGTATCATATAAACCGACAATATCGCCGGCCACGGCATCATTGACCCGGACCCGTTCACTGGACATGAATTCAGTAGCGTTATTGAGCCGGATTTGCTTGCCCGTCCGCGCCAAAGTGACGTCCATGCCCGGTTTAAATTCGCCGCTGGCCACCCGAACAAAGGCAATCCGGTCACGGTGGTTAGGGTTCATATTGGCCTGGATCTTAAAGACAAAACCAGCGAAAGTTGGATCATCAGCTGGCAATTTTTCATCTTCATTAACGAGATGGCTGCTTGGAGCTGGTGCCAAGTCAACGAAGCTTTGCAAGAAAGTCTCGACCCCAAAGTTGGTTAAAGCTGAACCAAAGAAGACCGGCGTTTGGTCGCCAGCCAGCACTTTTGCTTTGTCAAAAGTATTGCCGGCTTCTTTGATCAAGTCGATTGACTCTAGCGTCTCCTGGTATTGCGGATCCGCTGCCAATTCACTGTCAGCAACCTGGCCGTTTTCATCCAGCGGCACAAAGCGATCAGCGTCGTCTTTGCGGTAAAGTTCAATCCGGTTGTTGGCAATATCATATAGCCCCTTCAGGGTCTTGCCCATGCCGATTGGCCAGTTCATCGCCACCCCTTCAATCCCCAAGAGGTCTTCTAGTTCGGCGATCAAATCAAGCGGATCGCGGCCATCCCGGTCCAATTTGTTCATAAAGGTAAAAATTGGAATCCCGCGCTGCTTAACAACCTTGAACAGTTTCTTGGTTTGCGGCTCGATCCCTTTTGCGGAGTCAATTACCATGACGGCAGCGTCAACCGCCATCAAAGTCCGGTAGGTATCTTCAGAAAAGTCTTGGTGCCCCGGGGTGTCCAAGATATTAATCCGTTTGCCTTGGTATTCGAATTGCATTACCGAACTGGTTACGGAAATCCCCCGCTTTTTTTCAATTTCCATCCAGTCACTAGTCGCATAGTGACCAGTCTTGCGGGCTTTAACGGTACCGGCACTCCGAATGACGCCACCAAAAAGCAGCAATTGTTCAGTAATCGTAGTTTTCCCGGCATCGGGGTGCGAAATAATGGCAAAAGTCCGCCGCTTATTTACTTTTTCAGTTAATTCGTTCATTAATCTTCGTCTGCTTCTTCCTCTTGCTGTGTCAATTTATCTGGAATGGTTAACAAAACCGTGCTCAAGCGTGAGCCCTTCATGCGCCGCGTGGTCAAAACCATCCCGTTATCAAGCTTTACGCTTAATTTTTCTCCCTTGGCAGGAATTACGCCCAAGGTGGTAATCATATAGCCGGCAACCGTATCAACATCTTCCATTTCCAGGTCGGTGCCAAATTCTTCGTTGAAATCATCCAGCAGCATCTTGCCATGAATAATGTATTGCTGATTATTGAGCTTGGTAAAGAGGACTTCGGTTTGATCCACCTCATCATCAATGTCGCCAACAATTTCTTCAATCAGGTCTTCGATCGTGGCTAATCCGGTTACTCCGCCAAATTCATCCAGCAAAATTGCCAGTTGGCGCTGGGTATCCTGCATTTCCACCAAGAGATCGCTGATCAGGGTGGTTTCAGGGGCAAATAAGGCTTCCCCCATTACATCCTGATAGTCTAGTTTGTCAAACCCAACTTGCCGAGCCCGGCGCAAGACATTGCGAATGTGGATTACGCCGACAATGTGGTCCTTATCTCCTTGGTAAACCGGGATCCGGGAGTATGGTTCTCGCAGAATTTCATCCAAATTTTTCGAAAATGGATCGTCCATATCAATCATAAAAGCATCTGTGCGGGGAACCATCACTTCCCGAGCCGTTTTTTGTTGGAAATTCAAAATGCCTTGCAGCATGGAAAACTCAGGATCGGTTAACTGGTGCTGATCATGAAAATCTTTGATTTCTTGGGACAAGCGTTCCTTAGGATCAGCATCCTTGTCAGGGTCTAACTTATGTTTGAGGCGCTCAAAAAAGCCGCCCGCCGCGGGGTCGCTCATAGTGGTTCTCTCTTTCTATAAAAAGTGCATTAAATAAATTGATTATAGCACAGCTTGCTAATTAATATGATAAAATAGCGCTTAGTTAGGAGGTCCATCATGAAAAAAAGCCATATTTTGCTAGTTTTTACTTTTTTGCTGCTCATCCCCTATATTTGCAGCTTGATGATCATTGGGATCGGCTACAACGCCTTGGTGCTGCACTCAGGCGAAATCTTCCGCAGTTTGATCGGCTCTTTGTGCGGTGCCTTCATCATGATTGGCATCAAGGCAACGATTCAGCGGCCGCTGGACTTGCTCGCCAATGAAACGGCCGATGGCTTGATGAAACAACTGCTGCGCTTTTTCAGCGTTCGCCGGCGTTACTGGGCCATGGCTGCGAATGTCATCTTGGACTTCGTCTTGTGCTATGCGGCTACCAATTTGATTCGCGACTTTTTCACTTTAGACGAAATTGTTGGCAGCCTCATCGGCTACGTGCTCCTAATCATGTTTATTTCGACCTGCCTAGGGGCCTATGTCGAATATGAGAACCTCTCAATCGATCCCCAAGCCAAATAACTTATTCGCTGACCTGCAGATAAACTGTCTGGGTCAGCTTTTTTTCGGCCTGGTTCAAGCGCTGCAGAACATAAGGCGTGTCGCTGTCGCCTAGATTTTGGTAAATCTTGGCACCCATTTCAGCCGCTTTTTCCAAAAATTCCGGAATAACCTGGTTCAATGGCAACGAGAAGAAGGCCATGGTTTGGGTGCTTGCGACACTAGCAACCTCAGCCTTAGGCAAATCAAAACTCATTAAACCAGCCGGCTTAGTTACCTGGCCGCGCGGCACGCACACCCCGTACCAGTACATAAAGTTTTCAGGGCCAAAGACCACTAAACTAGCCCGTTGGTCAGCTAAGTTATTGTCAGCCAAAAACTTTTGAAAGACTTCATCTTGTTCCATTTGACTGTTGGCCTGGGTAAAAGTCCGACCGGCATCAATGGCGCTGTCGGGAAATGGCCGACCAATTAAAGTTAAAGCTTCTTCTGTATGCATCGTAACTCCTTTGTTGTCTTAATATTCTTCCAGTTCATCCCACGGGATGATTTCACCATTTAAAAAAGCATCAATTTCACCGGATGAAAAACCATGCTGGTATAAATAAGTCCGCATTTTTTGCTGCCGCTGGGTGCCTTGATAGCGCCGGGTCCGTTTATAGGCCTTAATCCCTTGCTGCTTTAAAGCTTCTAGCTGCTGGTCGCTATCTTCTTGGGACATGGCCTGGTCCAACACCATTTGTGCCAAGTCACCGCTAAAGCCGTGGCTCAGCAATTTAGTCCGCATCTTTTGCCCCAATTCGCGCTGCGAAATCTTGCCGGCCTTGCTGTTTAGCGACTTGACCACTTTTTGACCGACTGCCAGCCAGTCGCTGTCAGCAACTTCAGCTAAGCGATTTTCAATGATGTCTTCTTGGACGCCCTTTTGCTGCAGCTTGCGGCGCAAACTATTTGGACCGTCCGTACCAACATGCAGATTATTTTTAATGAATAATTTGGCATATTGGCTATCGTCCAAATATCCCAGCTCGCTGAGTTCGCTGACTGCCCGCTGGGCCGCTTGGGGCGAAGCCTTTTTCTGGTCGAGGTAGGTCAATACCTCATAAATAGTCCGTGGCTGATAGCTTAAGTAGTGTGCTGCCAGTTCACTGACTTTGGCATCCTGATCGAATTGCTTGAGCTCTTCAATTTTTTCCTCGCTCAGTTCCTGCCCCTTCAGCAGCACGTATTCAGCCAAGGTCTTTTCACTAACGGAAAAGGCATACTGCCCATCCAGAAAAATATTATAGCGACCTGGACGTTTCTGTCTACTTACTTTGGTAATTATTGGCATTGTTTTCCTCCATTCACAAAGATAATCCTAGCAAATTTTCAAAATCCTTGCTATGCGCTTTTCACTCAGAGTACAATTTAGCAAGTAATTAGTTTTTTGTAGAAAGAATTGAGTTATGCATAAACAATTTAAGCGCAAACCGCAAAAAGAAAAAGACGTCATTATTACCATTAAGCGTCTCGGCATTAATGGTGAAGGGGTCGGCTACTATAAAAAGAAGATCATTTTTATTCCCGGCGCCCTGCCAAATGAAGTGGTCGTAGCCAAAATTACGGTTGATAAGCCCCGTTATTTAGAAGGCGAACTTGTGAGAATTAAAGAAAAATCGCCTGACCGGGTCGACTTTCCCAAGGGTGTTGATCCGCGCATCGGCGGCTTGGAATTAGCCCACCTCGCCTATCCGGCGCAGTTAGCCTTCAAGCATGATATTGTCGTAGAATCTCTGCGGCGCTACCATCCGCGGGCTTGGCAAAAGTACAAGGTTAAGCCCACCATCCCCGCACCAAGCGAGTGGGGCTACCGCAACAAGGCCCAATATCAAATCGAACGGCCAAAGGGTCAGACCAAGCTGGGGTTATTTGCTCCCAATTCCCATGACCTGATTGACCTGCCGGAGATGCCGACCCAAAGTCCGCTGACCCAGAAAATTGAACGGCAAGCCAAAAGTCTGGTTGATAAATTGCGAATTCCGATTGCCAACCCTTACCGCCATACCAAGGGGCTAAAAACCATTGTCGTGCGGGAAGCTTTTGCTAGCAAGCAAGTACAAGTGACTTTGATTACGGTTGGGCATGAAATTCTCCGCCTGCCTGAATTGGCTGAAGCTTTGATGAAGCTGGATCATGTCGTTAGCGTTTATCAAAATGAAACCACTTGGGACAATCCACAAGTTTGGGGCAACAAGACGGAAAAATTAGCGGGCCAAAACCAAATTATGGAAGTCCTCTTAGACAAGAAGTTTGCCCTGTCGCCACGGGCCTTCTTCCAGCTTAACCCGGTTCAAACCGCCAACTTGTACCAAACGGCCCTGAAGTATTTGGACCTGACGCCGGACATGACCTTGATTGATGCTTATGCCGGCGTCGGAACCTTGGGCATTTTAGCTAGCGACTTTGTTAAACAAGTCATTGGGATTGAAACCATCCCTGAAGCTGTTGCCGATGCTAAACACAACGTCCAGCTCAACCATGTTAAAAACGCCGACTACCTGCAAGGCAGCGTTGAAAAAATTCTGCCGCAATTGCAAAAATCGGGCGTCCCGATCGACGCTTTGATCGTTGACCCGCCAAGAACGGGGTTGGCTAAGAGCTTGATCAAGACTTTGTTAAAGGTGCAGCCTAAGACTTTTGTTTACATTTCCTGCAACCCATCTACCTTGGCCCAGGATCTGGTCTTATTAGGCGAAAAGTACGATGTCCGCGTAATTCAAAATGTCGACATGCTGCCACAAACGCCACGCTGCGAATGCGTTGCTAAGCTGGTTTTGCGCGATAAATAAACTAAAAAGCCAAGATGAAAAATCATCTTGGCTTTTTTTAGTGGTTGTTGAGGTAGCTCATCAAGTGACCGTCCCGAAAAATGCATCACAGAAGAAAGACGGCCACCCACTTGTTCGGGTCTTTTACAATATACGTAATAAATAATAATTGGAATTATCAGATGCTGCCAGCAAAAGGAAAATAGGAGCAACATCCTCAGGGAATCTTTTCCAATAATAATACAATTCTGGAGATAAAAACTTACTTATTCGTTATTCATCTACCTCGTCCACACCAATCATTATAGCAGGATGTAAGCGCTTTTTAAACCCTATTTAAGGTATTTTGCCAAGAACTTTTGCACATGTTGTTTATAAGCTTTGGGATATGATTCAAACGACTTGGCATGGGCCACGCCCTTGGTTACCCATAGCTCCTTAGGTCCCCGACTTGCTTGATAGTTCTGGTAAACCATCCAAGTAGGCACAAATTTATCCTTGTTGCCGTGGATGAAAAGCATTGGCCGCTGGTTATGGTGCAGCATTTTAATAGCTGAAGCTTCGCCCAAATAGTTGCCGACTTTGATTTTATTAATTAAAGACAGAATTTCCACTAAAGGAAACCGCGGAACTGCCGGCATGTTATATAAAGCTTGAGCCTCATGCTCGATTTCATCTTTGACATCGGTATAACCACAGTCTTCAATGAAGGCTTTTACCTGGCTCGGCAACTTAATCCCACTAGTCATCATCGCCGTCGCCCCGCCCATGGAGACGCCAAAGATTACGATTTGCGAATCCTGGCCATTTTTCTTAATGACCTGCTTGCCCCACTTGCGCACATCATAGCGTTCCGGCCAGCCGTAGCCGATGTACTTGCCTTGGCTCTGACCATGGGCCCGGGCATCAGGCAAAAGAGTATTGTAGCCAAGTTGATGGAACATGGCGGCATATTCGCCCATGGTGTTTTTATTATTCATGTAGCCATGCAGGATAATCACTGTTTTCTTTGAGCCGGCCTTAGGAATATAATTAGCGTCAAGGCGCAAGTTGTCAGTGGCCGACTTCATGTACCAGCGCTGCTTCTTGGTCTCGCGATACCATTTCTGGTCTTTGTATACTATACTGGTCTTAGCATAGTGTGTCTTGCTTCCTAAAAAGCTCTTTTTGCCTGGTACGACCGCAACATTAAAAAAGTACATCCCGGCTGCCCCTAAAACCACGCCAAGGACGACAATAACGCCAATTAGCCACGCCAACCAGTGATGCTTTTTGGGCGTGTTTGTTTGTAATTTATGCAATTTTTCTTCTCCAGTTGTATATAAATATCAATAACAACTAGTATACTTTTTCTTAACAAAAATAGCAATATCAAAAATGCAATTAACCAATTTTTTACAGTTGATTACCGATCTGGATAATCAAATTACCTTTTATTACCAAATTGATGGACAGACCTTTCCCTTATCCAAATTAACCCTCACCAGCACTGCCTGCCTAGCAACGAGCTCCCAAACTCCGCTGACCAAAGAACGGATTGCCAAAATTGTGAAAAATATGCATCACCGCAGCCTGCCGCTGCTGGTCGGTTCGTCGCAAACAAAAAGCGTTCCTGTTTATGGCCTCCATATTGATCTGCAGGCACATACAGCAACGCTGATGTAGTATATTTTTTATTTTTGACGGTATTGGCGGATGTGGTTTTGCGTGCCCGCAAAGTACCAAACGCCCGTTTCTTCATCACTGGTCAAAACTTCCCCATCAGTTGGGTTAGCAAGAGCAGCATTAAAGATCGTTTCGTATTCTGGAATTGTTACATGCTTCCGACGGTCCAAGAGCGCCTGGTCACCTCTAGGGTTCAACTGGTCTTGGTAGCCATCAACCAAGTTGCCTGAGTAAAATTCAGCCATCGCCCCCGAGCCGTAGGAGAAGAGTCCGATTAAGGAGTTGGGTTCAAGTTCTCCGCGTTCTAAGAGGCTGAGCAAGCTCAAATATAGGGATCCGGTATAAATATTGCCAACTTCCATTGAAAGCTGCTTAGAAGCTTCAAAGGCCTTTACCAGCTTTTCTGCCACTTCAGGGCTTTCCCCGGCAATTGCCAGGTCGTTAGCCTTCTTGCCCATCTTGGTGAATGGCAGGTGATAAACAATGCTGCTGAAGTCTTGCGTGTTCCAGCCCTTTTGCTCCTTGTAAGCCGCAAAAGTATGCTTGAAGAAATCTAAATAAACCTGGGTTGAATACTTGCCATCAACCATGGCCACGGCTGAGTCATTCGGGCGCCAGAAGTCATTGATGTCATCGCTCCAGGCACTGTGACCGTCATTTAGGTCAAGAATCCGCGGCGAGCTGGAAATCAATAAGCTGATGCTGCCCGCTCCTTGGGTAACTTCCCCAGCTGTTGCCACCCCGTAACGAGCAATATCGCTGCCAATGACGAGGGCAGTTTGGTCAGGATGAGCCCGAACAAAATCGCGAGCAATCATAATCCCGGCCGTCAGACCGAAGCAGGCTTCTTTTACCTCAAAAGTCCGCACTTCCGGCGCTAAATTTAAGGCTTTTTTGACAAATAAGGAGGCTGACTTTGATTGGTCGACGCTGCTTTCAGTCCCAAATACCAAAAGGCCGACTTTGGCTGAATCAATATTATCCAGGTAGCGCAAAGTTCCATTGATCCCCATCGAAACCGCGTCCTGGGTGGAGTCGGCCAAACTCATGCGCTTTTGGCCGATCCCAATCAAGTACTTGTTGGGATCAACATTGCGGGCTTCAGCCAGTTCCACCATATCAACGTATTTATTAGGGGTAAAAAAACCAATCTGATCAATACCAATACTCATATATTTTTCTCCTAGCAATTATTTTTTCTTGTTCATGCGCAAGCGTCGTAAGCTGGCCTGGGCCGCTTCTTGGGTATAAGTCTGTTTTTGACGCAAATCAGCCAAGACTGCCTTTTTCTCGGCTTCGCTGGCATCGAGGCTGGCCACTAAATTGCGGGCTTGCAGGCGCATATGACCCGCTTGAATGCCATCAGTAGAAATGGCCTTCAATGCTGCCAAATTGTTAGCAAGACCTACGCTAGCAATAATTTCTGCCAGCTGCTTGGCTGAAACTTGGCCTAATAGCTGAAAGTTCTCGCTGACGTCGCTGCGAGCCTTGATTGACCCGCCGACCGTGCCAATTGCCAATGGCAGGGTCAATTCGCCAGTAAGTTCACCGTTCTCATAATACCACTTGCTCAAGCTGCGGTATTGGCCGCTTTGATTAGCCCAGACCGCGACGGCATTTTCGACCGCGCGCCAATCCTGGCCCAGAGCCAGCAAACAGGCGTCAACGCCATTCATAATGCCCTTGTTGTTGGTAACGGCCCGATAAACATCATCATGCCCAATCTGACTTAACAAGGCGATGCGTTTGGCAGCTGCTTCGCCTCCGACCGCCTCAGCGGACACGCTCCCTTTAACTTTGACAAATTGGCTGGGGTAATTGGATAAGATTGCAAATAGCTTGTCTTCTACGCCGCTTTCTTGGTCAAGCTGCTGGCCCAAATATTCCAAGATAGCATTGGTTTTATTAGCACCCATGGCTTCCGCCGGGTCCACCAGCACTAAAAGATAAACCAGCTGTTTTTCCTGGCGAGCCGTAATTTTCTTGACCCCGCCGCCATGCCGGACAAGTGAAGCGAATTGTCGATTAGCCAAATCAAGCAGCTGCGGAAACTGCTGGCGCAATTTTTCCAAGCTGAAGTCAGAGTTGACCTGCAGCACAATCTGACCATAAATTCCCTTGCGCTGGCTCTTAGCCGTTAAGCCGCCATGATGGTTAAACATATTGGCCCCATTATTGGCTGCCGCTACCACGCTGGGTTCTTCAATCGCCATCGGGACCAAATAGTCGCGCCCATTAACCCGCAGCTTGGTAATGACGCCAACCGGCAAGGTCAACCGGCTAATTACATTTTCACTTAATTTATCAACCTGCTCAAGCAGCTGCTGATCCACACTGGCTAAATGATAGCCTTGAGCGGCCAGCAACTTGCGCCGCTCATCAATTGATAAACGATAAAATTTCATTTCTAAACGCGCTTAATTTCATATGCGATGGCTAAGCCGCCACCAATACATAGCGAAGCAATTGCCTGCTTTCCAGCCATTTGCTCCAGGCTATTGACTGCCGCCAAGACTAATCTAGTACCGGTTGCACCCAGAGGATGTCCTAAGGCTAAGGCCCCACCAGCTGGATTTAGTTGCTCTGGGGCAATCTGCAAATCGCGACTAACTGCGATGGCCTGTGCCGCAAAAGCTTCATTAAGTTCAACAACATCGTAGTCTGACAAAGACTTCCCGGTCTTTTGCAAAAGATCTTTCATGGCAAAGTAAGGCGTATAGCCCATGTAGGCCGGATCAAAACCGACCTCGCTGTAAGCACCTAGTTCAGCTAGAGGCGTGAGGCCTAATTCCTGAACCTTGCTGGCAGTCGCCAAGATGAGCATGCTAGCTCCATCAGAGACTGGCGAAGAGGTTCCCGCCGTAACCAAACCATCGGCCTTAAAGACAGGATCAAGTTCTGCCAGCTTGGCAACCGTCGTATCTGGGCGAATAGTTTCATCGTGGGTCAAAGTTTGCCCATTGAGCTCGCTTGGCAAAATTTCATCCTTGAACCAGCCAGCTTGCACGGCCTTAGCCGCTTTCATATGACTTTGGTAAGCAAATTCATCCATTTCTGCCCGGCCAACATGGTAGCGCTGGGCCACATTTTCAGCGGTAAGCCCCATGGCTTGACCAGAAAAAGCATCTTCGAGGCCATCTCGCATCAAAACGTTGACTAAGTGCCCAGCCGGGTCGTCTTTGTATTTTTTAGCTAGGACAAATGGCGTGTTAGTCATTGACTCAATTCCGCCAACGGCTACTAAGCCAAAATCGCCTAGCCGCATTTGCGCTTCCGCTAGCCGGACCGCCTTCAAACTAGACCCACAAACCTCATTGATGGTTACTGCTGTACTAGTCTGATTTAAGCCGCTTTTTAGGGCCACCTGCCGAGCGGGATTTTGCCCCTGGCCAGCTGCATAAACATTACCTAAAAATACCGCATCCAGCTGTTTGGGGCTAAGGCCATACTTGTCCAGTACTCCCTTTAAGGCCATGGTGCCTAAATCAACAGCAGTTTGGTCTTTAAAGAAGCCGCGATAACGGCCAAAAGGCGTCCGTCCGCCAGCAACGATATATATCTTTTCCAATTTTTTCTCCTAAATAATGCATAGTGCAAAATTACTACTAGATCATTAATCTTAGCGGAAAAGTCGAACGTTTACCAGTCTCTCGCCCAGACTTAAGATTTTTTCAAAAAAAAGCTCCATTTGCGGTTCTAAAACCAACAAAGTGGAGCAAATTTTTACGTTAATTACTTGCTTGCCTTTTTAGCTGGCTTGCCTTCAGCTTCCAGCTTCTTGCCAAGGTCAATAATGAAGTTGCGCAAAGCATCCTTCGTTTCTGGGTGAGTTAAACCGTAGCCAATTGAGGTTTCCAAGTAGCCTTCCTTGTTACCAACATCATGCCGGTCACCCTTGAAGACGTGAGCAAAGACCCGTTGCGTCTTGTTCATCTTGTCGATCGCATCAGTCAACTGAATTTCGTTGCCTGCGCCTGGCTTCAAGTTAGCCAAGATTTCAAAGATTTCTGGAGTTAAAACATAACGACCGATAATAGCGTAATCACTTGGTGCATCTTCAATCGCAGGTTTTTCAACGAATGATTTAACGTTGATGAGGCCAGGTACGATTTCGCTTTCTGGTTCGATTACCCCATATTTAGAAACTTCTTCATGCGGCACCTTCATAACAGCAATGGTTGAAGCATGAGTTTCATCATAGCGGTCAATCAATTGCTTGGTTAAAGGTTCCTTATCGGTCATCAAGTCGTCACCCAACATTACGGCAAATGGTTCATTGCCGACAAAGCTGCGGGCCCGTAAAATGGCGTCCCCTAAGCCCTTTGGATGTGGTTGACGAGTGTAGTAAAGGTTAACCCCGAGGTTGGTAATTTCTTGGGTTAACTTCAAAAGCTTAATCTTGCCGGTTTCTTCCAAATCTTGTTCAAGTTCTGGGTTGGAGTCGAAGTGGTCTTCGATTGGTCGTTTACTTTTACCAGTAACGATTAAAATATCCTCAATCCCAGATTTCTTAGCTTCTTCAACAATAAATTGGATCGTTGGCTTATCAACGATTGGCAACATTTCCTTTGGCATCGCCTTGGTTGCTGGCAAAAACCGCGTACCCAGACCAGCTGCCGGAATAATAGCTTTTCTTACTTTCATATATTTATCTCACTTTCTTTAAATCCTACTCCTGTATTATCATACCAGATTTAGTGTTTTTTGGTAGCGCTTGCTCGTCTTCTTTGCCGAATTATGCCCGCCAGGCGTCCAGCCGAATAGGTCAAATCGCCTTGACGAATATTGACAAAGGCAGCATTGACTGCCGTACCAAATAATAACACCATCGCCGCCAAATTCATATATAGCATGAAAATAATAAAGGTGCCGACAATTCCATAGTTTTTCCAAGTCATATTAAAATGACGCAGGTAAAAACCAAATCCCCAAGATAGTGCTATCCATCCTAGCACTGTTACGCCGACTCCTGGCCAAATAACCCGCTTGGCAGGTCGAATATTGGGCAAAGCATAGTTTAAATAGTAAACCGCAATTACCATCAAAATAAAGACAATGTGGTAACGGTAGTATAAAAGGCGCCGCAACTCCCACAGACTAGTGCCTTTTATAAATGGTGCCAGCTGCTGGAAAATCTGCTGGCCAAAGATCAATGCTAGCGCCACCCCGGTAAAAATCACAATCATCAAAGTCGTTAAAACGACGGTAACTCCCCGTACCCACAGAAACTCCAGCATGCTCTGCTTTAACTCTGCACCATGAACTCCATATAGCCGGTTCATGCCGATCCGAATGCCGTTAACCAAACACGAAAACGACCAAATAGCCACAATAACACCAAAACTCAAAACGCCGTTACTTTTAGACGTCAAGAGCTGTTTCATGACGGGCACGACCATTTTGGCAATTTTAGCTGGAAAAACCAGCTGCACATAATCGGCAATGGGTTCGGTATTAATATTAAACAAGGGAAGCACGTTCCCGATGATAATGATAATCGGAAGCATCGAGAACAAAAGGTAATATGCGATCACAATCGCACTTTGGATAATTTCTCCTTGTGCCAGCGAAATTGATAAGGCCTTGAAAAAGCGATTGGCCTCGCGCCGGTGGTCCTTAGGAATAATCTTCATATAATAAAATCTTACCTTGCAGCTTTAGTCTTCCAGCTCGTCAAAGTGTGGCAAATACTTTTCATAGCCATCATAAGGCTTTTGCAAAGTCAAAATCTTCGGGCCGTCCTTGGTAATCGCAAAAGTATGTTCAAATTGGGCAGCCTTGGAGCCATCTGGCGTTGCGTAGTAAACCCAATCGTCGTTAGGATCGCTAACCGTCTTTTGGTCAATCTGCCACTGGCCGCCGGCTTCCACCATTGGTTCAACCGTAATGGTCATCCCTTCGCGCAGCCGCAAGCCGTGGCCGGCCTTGCCCCAATGCGGCACTTCTGGGTCTTCGTGAATCGTCGGCTGAATGCCGTGACCAACTAATTCCCGAACATCGCCATAACCGTTTTCGTCTTCAACATAATGTTGAATCACGGCACCGATATCTCCGATCCGATTGCCCAAAACAGCTTGGTCAATCCCCAGATACATGGCTTTTTCGGTAACTTCCATTAAACGCCGATCTTCATCTGAGATTTCACCAACGCCGTAAGTCGTGCAGGAGTCGGTTTCATAACCGTTTAAATTGCAAGTAACGTCAACTTTTACCAAGTCGCCATCCTTCAAAATCAAATCCTTGCGCGGAATCGCATGGGCAATTTCGTCATTAACCGAAATGCAAGTGCCATACTTATAGCCTTCAAAGCCTTGTTCAGACAAGCGGCCGCCCCGTTCTTTGACAAACTTTTGGGCAAACTCTTCGATTTCCCAAGTTGAAATGCCTGGTTTGATCACATCCCGCAAGCCTTCAAACATGGAAGCGAGCAAACGACCGGATGCTTGCATCCCTTTAAGTTCACGATTTGTTTTTATGGTAATCATAGCTAACTCCTTTTTCTACAATTGTATTCATAATACAATTACTCTCCATTATAACTTTTTCTAAAAGATCTATAAAGGCGAGCAAGCAAAGAAAAATTAGGATATAATGCAAGATAGACAAATTTAGACTAACTGAAAGGTCGGAAAAAAGTTCATGAAAGCAAGAATTGTCTATGCCAGCATGACTGGCAATGATGAAGATATGGCTGACATCTTGGAAGAAGACTTGCAAGATTATGGTTTCGACGTGGAAACCAGCGATATTGGCTTCACTGACCCCAGTGACTATTTGGAAAGCGACTTGTGCGTCTTGGTAACCTACACCTATGGCGAAGGCGTCATGACCGATGAGCTGCAAGACTTCTATGATGAAATGTCCGAACTGGACTTGACTGGCAAAAAATTTGCCGTCATGGGCAGCGGCGACAAGGTTTACGGAACGGCTTATTGCCAAAACGTCTTTGACTTCGAAAAGCTCTTCAAGAAATTAGGAGCAATCGAAGTAGCCAAGCCCGTAACGATTGAACAAAGCCCAGATGAAGCAGCGATTGCATTGATCGACGCCGCTGCCCAAGAAATGAACGACGCATTAAATGGCTAAAAGTGCAGATCAAAGACGGCGTGAATTGGGCGAACGCTTAAAAAACAGCAACAGCCGACTTTGGAGCTATATGTTTTTTGGCTTTATCGCCGCAGTGATCAATACGGTCCTCTTTATGATTTTTCGCCAAGTGCTAAAGGATTCGGTCTTCATCGCAAATACCGTGGCCTTTATCTTAAGCAACCTGGCCTCTTTCTATTTCAACAACAAAGCCGTTTTTACCACCAACGTCAACACCAATCGCAAATTATGGCAAAAGCTGGTGTCGTTTTTTACCTTTAGGATTATCAGCCTGCTCCCAGATACTTTTATTATGATGGTCGGGATTAAATGGCTCCACTGGAGTGCCTTTTGGGTAAAGATTATCGATCAGATCTTAGTTGGCATCTTCAACTACCTCACCACCAAGGCAGTCTTTCAAAAAAACGAACACAAGCTTTTGAAAAAAGTTCACGCTCGTATCCAAGACCACAAAAATAGCGCTTCTCTTAAATGAGAAACGCTTTTTTGCTTGCTTAATATAATTCAGCCACCTTGGCTTGGATATCAGCTTGGTTGATAAATTCATCATAAGTAGTATCAGCGCGGCTAATGGCGCCATTTGGTCCCAACTCAATAATCTGGTTGGCAATTGTTTGAATAAATTCATGGTCATGACTGGCAAACATGATTGATCCAGGATAGGCAATTAAAGCATTGTTCAAAGCCGTAATGGATTCCAAATCCAAATGGTTGGTTGGGTCATCCAGCAGCAGGACGTTAGCTTCTTCCAGCATTAAGCGCGACAATTGGCAGCGTACCTTTTCGCCACCCGACAAGACCTTGATCTGCTTATCAATTTCATCGCCGGAAAAGAGCATCCGGCCTAAAAAGCCCCGCAAGAAGGTATTATCATTCTGTTCTTCGGTCGCATATTGGCGCAGCCAGTCCAAAATACTCAATTCCAGGTTGTTAAAGCTGGCGTTCAAGTCTTTGGCCATGTAAGTTCGCGCAGTTGTTTGTCCCCAGGTGACCGTGCCGGAATCGGGCGTCAAGTCTCCCGCCAAAATCGCCAGCATCGCGGTTGGTGCTAAACTGTTGCGCGATAAAAAGGCCACCTTGTCGCCCGGACGTACGATAAAGGAAACGTCGTTTAAAATTACCTGGCCATCCAAGCTGTAAGAAACGTGGTCAACTTTGACCAAATCATTCCCCAACTCCCGATTCATGGCAAACTTCACAAATGGATACTTGCGCGAAGACGGCTTGATGTCGTCAAGGGTGATCTTCTCCAATTGCTTTTTACGCGAAGTAGCTTGTTTAGACTTCGAAGCATTGGCTGAGAAGCGGGCAATAAACTCTTGCAGCTCCTTGATTTTTTCTTCTTTCTTGGCATTTTGATTGGCAGCCAGCTCATTAGCTAATTGGCTGGATTCATACCAAAAGTCGTAATTGCCGACATAGAGCTGAATCTTGCCCCGGTCCACGTCGCACATCTGGGTGCAGACTTGATTTAAAAAGTGCCGGTCGTGGGAAACCACAATCACGATGTTAGGATAGTCAGCCAAAAAGTCTTCCAGCCAACTGATCGTATGCACGTCTAGTCCGTTAGTTGGTTCGTCCAAGAGCAAAATGTCGGGATTGCCAAACAGTGCTTGGGCCAGCAAAACCTTAACTTTCATGCTTTCAGGCAGGCTGGCCATTTGGGCGGTTTGTAATTCTTCGGGGATTTCCAAGGACTGGAGCAATTTAGCAGCGTCAGCTTCAGCATTCCAGCCGTCAAGTTCAGCAAATTTGCTTTCTAATTCTGCCGCCTTAACCCCATCTGCTTCGCCAAAATCAGGTTTGGCATATAAGGCATCCTTTTCCTGCATTACTTGGTAAAGCTGCTTGTGCCCCTGGATGACCGTTTCCATAACGGTAAAGTCATCAAAAGCAAAGTGGTCCTGGTTAAGACTGGACAAACGGTCATTTGGGTCAAAACTAATCGATCCGGTCGATGGTTCCAACTCCCCTGCCAACAATTTCAAGAAGGTTGACTTGCCGGCACCATTAGCTCCAATTACGCCGTAGCAATTTCCAGGCGTAAACTTCAGATTAACGTCTTCATAGAGGACGCGACCTGAAAAATTCAAACTTAAGTCAGAGATTGTTATCACGTAATTACCTCATAAATTATTTTTATAAAACTTGCAATCAAAGCAAGAGTATACCAGATCCAGCAATTTATGCAAAGAAAAACCCTGCCCTAAAGAGCAGAGTTAGAACTTTTTTAACGAAAATCAGCTGGCCGTACTCCTTGACCAAAATAAGAACTAATCGCGTCCATGATTCGCTCGCTGGCATGGCCGTCGCCGTACGGATTATGGGCATTGGCCATCTTGTCGTAAGCAGCTTGATCTTCTAAGAGCTCCAGCATGGCCCGGCGCACGCTTGCTTCTTCGGTGCCAACCAGCTTCAAAGTACCGGCTTCAACGCCTTCTGGCCGTTCCGTCGTATCACGCAGCACCAAGACCGGCTTACCCAAACTTGGGGCTTCTTCTTGCACGCCACCCGAGTCGGTCATGATAAAGTAGCTGCGTTTTGCCAAGTTATGGAAATCAACCACATCTAGCGGATCAATCAGGTGAATTCGCTCATCGCCGCCCAAGACTTCCTTCGCAACTGCTTGCACGCGCGGGGACAAGTGGACCGGGTAAATGATTTCCACATCTTGATGACTATCTACCACCTGCTTCATTACCTTGAAAACGCGGCGCATTGGTTCGCCTTGGTTTTCCCGTCGGTGCATGGTTACCAAAATTACCCGATGCCCCGGCTTGATTTGATCCAGCACATCGTGGTGGTAGTCCTGCTGCACCGTTTGTTCCAAGGCATCAATCGCCGTATTGCCCGTAACGTAAATATGTTCGGGATGATGGTTTTCCTTTAACAGATTTTCCTTGGATAAGTGCGTCGGGGCAAAATACAAGTCCGTTAAATCATCAGTCATCTGCCGATTCATTTCTTCTGGGTAAGGCGAATATTTGTTCCAGGTCCGGAGGCCTGCTTCAACGTGTCCCAGAGTTTTTTGCTGGTAAAAAGTAGCTAGTCCGGCTGCAAAACTAGTAGTTGTATCGCCGTGAACCAAGACGATGTCTGGATCTTCAGCCTGAATCACCTTGCCCAGATCGAGCAAGACTTTAGCCGTAATATCTGACAAAGTCTGGTTTTTGTGCATGATATTAAAGTCATAATCAGGTTTGATCTTAAAAATTTCCAGCACCTGATCCAGCATTTCGCGGTGCTGCGCCGTAACCACTGTCACTTCATCAAAGCGCGGATCAGCTTGCAGCTTCAATACTAATGGGGCCATTTTAATTGCTTCCGGCCGGGTCCCAAAGACCGTCATAACTTTGATTTTTGCCATAAAAAGCTCCTTACCGCAATCAAATTTTGCTATCATTAAGGATAGAGAATTCAGCGAGAAGAAACAAGACCGATTAAGGAGTTTTTACATGAATTTATCAATGTTGGTCCTCATGCTGGCCGCAGCTCTGATCATTGTCAGCACATTCTGTGTCGTCTTTGGTCTGGATACGCATCGATCAAAGAAAACGCGTAAATATCTGCTATTTACCGCTTTGATTTGTATCTTTATCTTGTGGGGGCTGATCAACTATATCTTGGCCCATCCATATTAAAAGCCCTGGTGCATTCGCACTAGGACTTTTTTCTACCCACCAATGATTTCTGCGGCATCCTCTTCCGTAAACTTAAATTCATCATCATCGGCAAGTTTATTTCGGAACAACTCGATCGTTTCTCGGACCTCTTTGGTCTTATATTCATAGTCAGCAGCAATCGGTGATTGATAATCAATGCTAGCTGCTAAGATCCGCTTAATCCAATATTGGGCATCCATTTGCCAAACGACCGAAGCTAATCCAGCTAATCCGGCAGTAACTCTTTTATCCAGCTCTGCCCTTGCACCTTGATCCTTAGCAAGCTTGGAGATTTCATCACGGTAGCTTTCGATAGCTGCCAACATCTTTTTTGGCGAATTCAAATCGCTCAATACAGCATTTGCAACTTCGCCCAGATCTCCTTGTTCAACATCAACCAAACCAGAAGCCTGAAAAACTTCATGTTGGCTTAAGAATTGCGCCTTAAAGGTTTTATGGCCCGCTATCAAATACTCAATCGTATCTAAAATCAGGCTGTCAGTTGTCTTGAGTAACATCATTTGCTCCTATAAAATTCTAGTTACAGCTTGCACCTTAAGTATAGCGCGTCGCACATCTGAACAGATAACTAAAAACATCAAAAAATAAAACCCACTGGACACCAGTGAGCTTTAGCATCTGAATGACCTCGGTGAGACTTGAACTCACGACGCATGGTTTAGGAAACCAACGCTCTATCCAGCTGAGCTACGAGGTCAATCCACAGATAACTTTACCAGATTTACGCACAATTTGCGAGTTAATATTGGGTCGCAAAGAAGCTTCTCGACCGATCGCCTTCCATTCGATCAGCTGCTTTGACAAACGGCAGCCAGATCAGAAGAGCAATCACCATATTAACTAAAACCAGGACAATAGCCCGCCAGTCGTAGTTGGTTGCTAGCCAGGCAGATAAAATTGACGGCATGATTGACGGCACCGCCACCTGCACTGGGTTTACCAGTCCCATCACACTGACGGCATATGCTACGGCAACATTGACCATTGGGGCCACGATAAAGGGAATCAAATAAACCGGATTGAAGACTACGGGCAGTCCAAACAGGATCGGTTCACCAATATTGAAAAAGCTTGGCGCAATTGCCACCTTAGCCACGGCCTGCAAATCAGTGCGTTTAGCAAATAGCAAGATTGCAATCACCAAAATCAAGGTACCGCCCGCCCCGCCGTACCAAGCAAAGACATCAAACGAGCTTCTCGTCCAAACATATGGCACCACCTTGCCATGCCGAGCGGCGGCAATGTTGGCGTTTTGGGCAGTCAGCCAAATGGAATCCAGCATTGGTGCTAGGACTGACAAGCCATTCAAGCCGAAGAAACTGAAAACCGAGATGAGGAAGGTCACTAAAAGGACAAAGCCAAAACCTTGGCCAATATTAACTAATGGCCTTTGAATGGTGTTCAACAGCCAGGTCCCAAAGTAGGTATGGAAAATGCTTTGGAACAGGTAATTTAAACCGCCCACCGTAATAATTGCAATCATCCCTGGCAGCAGCGATTCAAAGGCAGCCTGCTCGGAATGGAGCGTGGAAGAACTCAGCCGAATCACCAGCCGCGCCTGGTAGCACAGCAAGTAAATGGCAAAACCGATCCCGCCAAAGATAATGGCCGTAAAAATGCCGCTTGAATCAAGCTGCTTCAGATCAAAGGCTTGTTCAATGATGATGTGCTTGCTTTTTCCTAAGACGACATAGTTGGAAACGCTCATGGCAAAGGAAGCCAAGGAAATAATGGCTCCGGCTAAACGATTAGCTTCAAACGTTTTTGCCAGCTGGTATCCCAAGGCTAAAGCTAAATACACCGAAAACAGGGCAAAAGTCCCCCGCCACACCACATTTGAGATCGCCACCAGCGGCTGCATGAAGAAGGCAAAGGTTGTCCAGCCCAGTTGATTTTTTGCCACCTTAACCAAACTTGGCACGGCAACAGCCAGTGAGCCCGACATGGTGATTGGCAGCATGGAGATAAAAGCATTGCGGATTGCCACCAACCAGCGAATGCGCCCAATCGCGTTGGCCAGCGGCAAAAAATAATCTTCTAAGAATTTAACTAACCGATTCATTTCTTACCCTTCAAATAATGTGGATGATAGCCCTTATTTTTATTCTTGCGTTTGCCGTGCTTTTTCTTAGCTTTGGCAGACTCTTTTGTTGGCTGGGACTTGGCGATCGCCTTTTTCTCCGGCATCTTGGTAGATAATTTGCCGCCAGCGAAGTAAACTCTAACTAATTCTACGGATAATTCTTTCTTCAAATCGCGCAAGTCGTGGTCATCGCCTAGCGTAACCACAAAGCCTTCACTATTCATCCGGCCAACTCGCCCAGCCCGGTGGGTGTAAGTAACCTCGTCATTTGGTCGGTCAAAATTAATCACGTAGGTTAATCCCGGGATGTCCAAACCGCGTGCTGCCACGTCCGTTGCCAGCAAAAGCTTGCTTCGGCCTGTCCGCAGATCCTGCAGACTTTGGGCCCGCTTTTCCTTGCCAAAGTCATTAGTCAGCAGGCCAAACTTGGTCTTGGTATGACCCAAGATTCCCGCAAAACGCACCAGGGCTTTTTCAGAATCAAAAAACATGATGCCCTTAAAGTGTTGCAATTTCACCAGGCGCTGCACGGCATCGACCTTGTGGCGGTTGTCTACTTGCAAAAAGTAATGGGCAAGCGGCAATTTTTGTTCTTTTCTGACATCAATTAAGAAAAATGGCCGGTCAAAAATTTCTTCGGCTTTTTCGGTAATTTCTGATTCGGTGGCCCCAAACAGACAAATTTGGGCGTCAGCTGCAAGCTGCTGCCCTAAAGAAGCCAATAAATCAAGCTTGGCAAATTCCAACATGTCGTCGGCTTCATCTAAAACCATGGACTTGATCTGACTTGGCTTAACCCGCCCGGCAGAATAAAAGTCTAACAAACGCCCTGGCGTAGCCACTAATACTTCGGGGTGGTCTTTTTTCAAGCGCTCTTCTTGCCGTTTGCGGTTGCCGGCTCCGACTAAAGTCGCCCCATTGAGACCCATGGCGGCTAAAAAGGGATTTAACACGTGTCGGATTTGGACGGCTAATTCAGTCGTTGGTGCCAAGATCACGGCTTGGTTGGCAACCCCTGGTTTAATTGTTTCTAGCAGTGGCAAGGCATAAGCCAAGGTTTTACCCGTCCCGGTGCGGGCATAGGCAATCACATTATCGCCATTTTTGATACTGTCATAGACGCGCTCTTGAATCAAAGTCGGCTGCGTTTTATGTTGGGCGTGTAAAACACCCTGAATTTCTTCGGTATACATCATTGTGTCAGTTGTCCGTATCTTTCTTTATATTGCTGGGTCGTCCCCACATAAGTGTACATGGTAACGCCTTTGTTTAAATTGGTCACATTCTTAACGTGGCCATTGGTCGTATAACGCCAAAAAGCATATTGCATTTTATTTGGTGCATCCTTGGCCCCTGCCATAAATAGGGTTTTCTTAGGAAAATATTTGGCCGTTTGGAAACTCTCTTCCACCATGACCCGCTTGCCCAACTGCTGCAGTTTTTTGACAAATTTGGCCATCGAACGCAGGTATTGACTGCTATGGTCGTTTACGGCCGGCTCAATTAAAACTGGCAGGCTGCCAAGATTCCGGCCGGCCTTTTTCATTAAGTAGCGATAGTGCTGGCTGGCAGTTGATTCATTGCTATAACGGACAATGGTGCCGTAAGCCATTTTGGTCGACATCATACGTGAGCGGTAAGTCAAATAATCATCATCGAAATAAGACCGCCCCTGGGTGCTGACCAAATACACAAAACTAATCCCATTATTCTCCAATTGGCTAAGTTCAACCGAGCCATAATCTTGATCTAGGCGCACGCCAATTGTTGCCGTGGTTACGCCCGAAGGCTGCGAGGTTTCAGAGAAATAATTGTGAAAAGCATACAGCAAGCCACAGATCACGAGGATGAGGCAAATGATCAAAGCGGGCAAGGTATACCTATGGTGAAAACGTACTTTTGCCACAAACAAGCTCCTTCCTAGATATATATTGTAGCTAAAGTCTGATACTAGTCCAAGTACTGCTTTATTAAGTATAATAATTGCGATAACTATTTTTTAAGGAAAGTTGCTCATGAAACGAGAAATCTCATTTGGTCAAGCCCTTTCAACCGTCATTGGATCTGTTATTGGGGCTGGCGTCTTTTTCAAAATCGGTACCATCACCCAGCAAACCCAGTCAGGATCGATGACCCTCTTTGTGTGGATTGTGGCTGGGCTGATTTCAATTGCATCGGGGTTAACAATCTCGGAGATTGCGGCCAGCTTAAAAGTCAATGGGGCGATTGGCTACTTAAAACAAATTTACCACCCCGTCTTTGGCTTTCTTTTTGGCTGGGCGCAGATGATTGTTTATTTTCCGGCTCAAATTGGCGCCTTAAGTTCAATCTTCGGCGTTCAGTTTGCTTCGCTCTTTAACCTGCCAGCTCATTCTGCCACCTGGGTCAGCATCGCTTTGGTGGTCCTGCTCTTTGGCTTAAACATGCTCGGCACCAAGTTTTCTTCTAAAATGCAGCAGATTGTCACGGTGATTAAGATTATTCCAATTGTTTTGATCATTCTGGGTGGTTTGTTCTTTGCCCCCAAAACCAATCTCAGCTTTTGGCCAGTTGTAGCCGGAAGCGGCCTTTCCTGGACCGAAAGTTTTAGCAGCGGCCTGCTTTCTGCCTTATTTGCCTTCGAAGGTTGGATTATCGTCACCAACTTAGCCAACGAGGTCAAAAACCCCGAACGCGACCTGTCCCAAGCGATTATTCTGGGCCTGGCGGCAGTGACGGCGATTTATGTCCTGGTCAACTTTGCTTTCTTGGCCGTTTTGCCGTTAAAACAGCTTGCGGGTAATGACAATGCCGCCTTCCAAGCCTCGATGAAAATGTTTGGCAATTTGGGCGGCCGACTGGTAACCATCGGGATTTTGACCTCGGTTTATGGGGCGGTCAACGGCTTTTTACTGACCGGGATGCGGTCGCCATACATTTTAGCTAAGGAAAGGCTTCTGCCCTTCAGCGACAAAATCGGCAAAACCAACGTCAACACCGGTGTACCAGTCCTCGGCGCCATGATCGTGTCCGGCATTGCTATCGTTATGATTTTGCTGGGAAACTTTGATGTCTTAACCGACATGCTGGTCTTTGTCATGTGGACTTTCACCACCATGCTGGCCGTGGGCGTTGTCATCCTGCGCAAGCGCCAGCCGGATTTGCCGCGACCGTTTAAGGTGCCGCTTTACCCGCTCGTGCCCATTATTGCGATTTTGGGCGGGCTGTTCATCGTAATTTCGACTATCATCAACCAGTTTGCTTTGTCCCTAATCGGGATCGGTTTAACGCTGTTAGGTTTGCCGGTCTACTACTATCAGACTAGGAAAAAACCAACTGAAGAATAAGCGCAAAAAAGACCAGCGTCTCCTTTTGAGATGGTGGTCTTTGTGAATTAAGAGTTTAGTTAGAAAGCAAATGCCCCGTGTGATATTGGAACGACCCAAACAAAAGGTGAGGTATTTGCTAACTTATCATTACTAATATCTCCCTGTCTTGGTCGTTTTACCATATTTCCTCCCCTACAGGTTTAGAATCTTGCCAGTCCTCCAAATCTTCTGGCAAGCTATATTCCCCATGCCAGTCTTTAAGCAGATCTTTTAATGAAGTTGGCTCTTCTTTAGTTGGTGTGAAAGTTAAAGTCCCATTTTTAGAAATATTAAAATTGTATTCTGTACCAGCTTTTACTTTACTGAATTTAGGTATTGTGACTACTAAAGCATTACCTTGGATTCTTGCTTTTACGGTTGACATAAGATCACTCTCTTTCTTTATCACCATTATATAGAACTGCTTTTGAAATGGTGGTCTTTTTGGATTAAGATTTTAGTTGAAAAAACGGCTACGCAATTTCACACTTATTCAAAAAGTAATTGAGGAGTTTAGAAATGACAGAGTATCACATCGAACGAATTTTTGAAAACGACCAATTTAGACGCAAAGACCTGGAGGAACTGGTCAAAAAAGCTGGCATTCAGCTTGATAAAAACTTAGACTACACCTGCGGCGCCGTTGACGAAGAAGGCAAGCTAGTAGCTACCGGCTCGCTTTATCAAAACACGCTGCGCTGTTTGGCCGTTTTGCCCGAATATCAAGGTGAAGGCTTGCTCAATTTAATTGTGACCCACCTGATTGAAACTGAAACATCCCGCGGAAACTTCCATTTATTTGTCTACACCAAGCCCAAAGCGGCCAAATTTTTCAAGCAACTCGGCTTCTATGAGATTGCCGCCAATTCCCAATTGGTCTTTTTAGAAAATGAACGGACCGGCTTTAGCGATTATTTGACGGAATTAGCAGCTTCTTCCCCTGCTCCTGCTCCTAAAACTGCCGGAATCGTCATGAATGCCAATCCTTTTACCTTGGGCCACCAGTACCTCGTCCAACAGGCAGCAGAAAATAATGACCTGGTCCACCTCTTCGTGGTCAGTGAAGACAGCAGCTTTTTTGCCTTTAAAGACCGCTATCAATTGATTAAAGAAGGCGTCAGTCAATGGTCAAATGTCATTTTGCATGAAACCGGCCCCTATCTAATCAGCAGCGCTACTTTTCCTAGCTACTTCCAGCCGGATGATGATAGCGTTATTCAAAGCGAAGCCGGGACCGATGCGCAAATTTTTGGGCAAATCGCAGAAAAACTCGGAATTACTAAACGTTACGTCGGAACTGAACCGTTCAGTCACGTCACCCAGCTCTACAATCAAGAATTGCGCCAAGTGCTTGAACCTAAGGTTGAATTAGTCGAAGTTCCGCGGCTTAGCCAAGACGGCCAAGCAGTTAGTGCCTCAAAGGTCAGAGAACTCTTAAAAGCTGACAAATTGGCCGAAGCCGAAAAATTATTGCCCAAGGCTACTTGCGACTTTTTGCAGACGGCTGCTGGCCAGGCAGTTATTGAAAAACTAAAGCAAAGCGATTCCGTTGTCCATTATTAGCAAACAAAAAGGCTTGCCCGCTTAGGACAAGCCTTTTTTTGTTGATTTTGAATTGTTTACATTTAATTTTGGTATTCGGATGGTTTCAAAACGCCAACATAAGGCAAGTTACGATATAAGCCATCAAAGTCCATGCCATAACCAATTACGAATTCATTTGGACATTCATAACCCACAAATTCCGGTTCGATGTCGACCGTTCGCCGGGCTTTTTTGTCAAGCAAAACTGCACACTTGACGGACTTGGCCCCACGCTTCAGCAGCAGGTCCTTCATGAATTGCAGGGTTAAACCAGTATCCACAATGTCTTCCACAATTAACACGTCACGGTCTTTTACATCCTTGGACAAGTCATGTTCCACCACGATCTTGCCCGTTGATTCAGTTCCGCCATTGTAGCTTGAGACATCGATAAAGTCCAAGTCAGCCTTAACATCCATTTCACGGAAAAGGTCAGTTAAAAAGAAAACTGCGCCTTTCAATGCTCCAACTACGATTGGCCGCTTGCCCGCATAGGCTGCGGTTAATTCGCTACCCAAACGTTTGCAGGTGTCCGCAATTTCAGCTTCTGAGAACAGTTTGCGTTCCACAACTGAATTCAAGTTGTCACTATTCGCCATTGATATAATTCCTCTATCTCTTATATTACATTTACTTATGATCTGATTATAACATTAAGCAATCAAAAAAGCGCTATAAAAAGCGCCTTTTTGTTAATATTTATTCGTTTTCTGCAGTTGATTGGTCGGTTTTACCTGTAACAGGTTTTACAATGAACCAGCGCATGAAGCCTTGTTCAATGATTGCTAAGGTAAATTCATAACCTTCCAGTTCAACCTTTTCGCCTTTTTTCAAGTTCGGATAATGCTCCATCATGTACCCACCAATGGTAATAATGTCGCTATCTTGAAAACTCTGCAAATCGGCATGGAAATAACGTTCAAAATCGTAGAGCGTAGTCTTGCCCGAGACGTGAATGCGTCCTTGTTCGTCCTTGATGATATAGTCGTCAGAGACATCATCAATCTCATCCTTAACGGTCCCAAACAATTCTTCATAAATGTCTTTATCGGTAACGATACCGCTCGTGCCGCCGTATTCATCAACCACCAAAACCAAAGGGGTGTGTTTTTGAATCATCAGATGAAGAATATCTTGAATCGCCATCGATTCGGGCACGGTAATAATCGTCCGAATAATTCGCGTAACCGGTAACTTAGCGTCAGTTAAGCCTTGTTGAACAATATCGTAGGCATAAACATAGCCAACCACATCGTCTTTATCATTATCCCGCACTACGGGCAAACGACTGTAACCTTCATGCAGGTAAACTTCCAGTGCCTTGTGAATGCTGTCGGTTGCATCCAAAACGGTCAAGCGCGTCCGGTCAGTCATGATGTCTTTGGCAACTTTGTCATTTAATTCAAAGGCCCGTTCCATGTAAGTCAAGTCTTCTTTATCCAGGGAACCACCAGAAACCGCATTACGCGATAATTTGATGATTTCGGATTGGGAATAAACTTGATTTTCTTCGTCAGCGGGACTAAAGCCTAACAGTTTCAGAATGCCATTTGAACTAGTATTCAAAAGCCAAACAAAGGGATAAACAATCGTGTGAAAAGCCTGCAAGGGGTTAACAATGCCCATCAGCATTTTCACCGGCATATCAATGGCGACGTTTTTCGGAACTACTTCGGTCAAGACGACTTCTAAATAAGTCAAAATAACCACGCCTAAAATAGCAGAAACCGACTTCACCACCGATTCCGTCAAACCTGAAAGGCGCAACAAATCGCCAAAAATGGCAGCAAAGGTCTCAGCCGAGAACCAGCCCAAGACAACCCCAACTAAGGTTGTTCCCACCTGGGTCGTCGACAAATATTCGTTCAAATTATGCACCATGTGCAAGGCGCGCTTGAGCTTTTTTTCATTGCCTTGTTTTTGGGCCAACAAGTCTTCCAATTGGCTCGGACGCGTTTGCACTAAGGCAAACTCCGCCGCCACAAAAAAGGCAGCAACAATAAATATCAATAATGTAGCAACTAGATTAGTTACTATCTCACCAGTACTCAAATTTGATTCTCACCTTAAGCTATTTTGTTAACTTATAAATTGATTTCAAAGGCAAGCGCTTCGGAATAAACTTGGCGTCGTTAACTTCGGCTTTCTTATCTTCATAGCCGATCCCAATTGCCATCCCCACTGATTCATCTTCGGGAATTCCCGCATACTTTCTAACCAATTCTGGGTAGGCTACCAGCGAGTGGGCAGGCATTACCGCTAAACCTTTGTTTAGAGCTAGCAGCATAATGCTCTGGCCAAAAATCCCCAAGTCAAAGACTGACCAGGCAGGACTTTCCTTAGGAATTGTCAAGTAAATTACGCAAGGCGCATTAAACATTGTATTGTTAGAGTCATTGAATAATTCTAACTTATTATTGAAAAAGTAAGTCTGTGATGCCCCTAAATTAGCCATGTTTTGACTAGGAAAAGTATCCCAGTGCAAGGACAACATGGAGGCAAAGTCTTCATGTGCATGAGCGCCCTCTTGCACCATTGCTTCGTATTCTTTTCGCAGGTCTTGCAAAGCATCCCCCATTACGGCATATGCTCGCCAAGGTTGGGAATTAAGCAAGGAAGGAGAATTCTGGGCTGCCCGAATAATTTGAGCAATTGTTTTTTCATTCACCTTGCGATTTAAAAACTTACGTGTGACATGTTCACGTGCATACACATCTTCAAAATCCATGATCTCAGCTCTCTCCTAGATGTATAAAAATGAGTAAATTAATTCTCCGTCTGGTCTTTTTTGGCTTCCTTGGCAGCTTTCAGTTGGCGTCGATCACGCTTAATCATGCTCACTAGGGCTGCGATGGTCAAAGTTAACCCACCCAAACAGATCAACAGCAAACTTAGAGGAAACAGAAAAGTCCAGGCCGGCTTGAGGGCTTCGATCACCCAGCCGATAACGCCAGCAACCATTAGTAATATACCGATTATTACGATCGTAGTGCTAGGTCCGTCTTTTCTTTGTTTGACTGCCATTCTGATTCCTCCATTAAGTATAGCTAGTACCATTATATAAAAATTTTATGATTATTTCAAAATAGCTCTGACTTAAAATGAAATAAAAAATAATCAATCATCAGCTAATAAAAAAGACCCAAAAGTTACTAACTTTTAGGTCTCCCCTTGCGTTACCGTAAGGCAACTAATGCTGCTATGCGCAAGTTATTGCTAATTTTATTTTAAACCTGACCATTTCCATGAGGTAACTTCTGGCATGTCCTTACCATTGTCACGGATGTAAGCATGGTGCTTAGCAATCATGCGGTCCATTTCATCAATGAAGTCAGCTGACTTGTCACGCAAAGCCGGAATTTGTTCAATGGCATCCTTTGCTAAATCATAGCGATCCAAGTGGTTCAACACCCGCATGTCGAATGGCGTGGTAATGTCGCCATTTTCTTGGTAGCAGTGAATTGAAACATTGTAGCGTTTGCGAGCAAACCAGATTGATTCCATCATGGTCTTGTAACCATGCCAAGCAAAGATCGTCGGCACATCGCTTGGGAAGAGGCGATCAAATTCGGCTTGGGAAATGGCATTTGGATTATCCTTTGGTGCCATTAATTTCATCACATCGACCACATTGATGTAACGAATCTTCAATTCTGGGAACTTTTGGTGCAATAAATCAATTGCAGCCAAGGTTTCCATCGTTGGTTCCGTTTCGGTTGAAGCAAAGACAACATCTGGTTTTTGACCGTGGTCAGTTGAAGCCCAGTCAATGTAGCTTAAACCATGATCAACCAATTTAGTCGCTTCATCGGCT
Source organism: Lactobacillus corticis (assembly GCF_018327645.1). Classification (GTDB taxonomy): domain Bacteria; phylum Bacillota; class Bacilli; order Lactobacillales; family Lactobacillaceae; genus Lactobacillus; species Lactobacillus corticis. The sequence continues at coordinate 146,984 of NZ_BMAY01000001.1, forward strand.
GAGAACCATTGTGGACGTGGTTGCTTGCTAGTTACCAAAATGTTGATGCATTCCCGGTCAGTAAAGGCCTTGTCGGCCACTGCCAAGAGCGTGTTGGTGTCGCTTGGCAAGTATTCATGAATCAGGTCCGGCCGATTCTTTTCAAACATGTGCGTCAAAATGCCGGGATCTTGGTGGGTGTAGCCGTTGTGGTCTTGTTGGAAGACCGTTGAGGTAGCGACAAAGTTCAATGCTGGGTAATCATGACGCCAGTATTGTTCCTTAGCCTTACGCAGCCACTTCATGTGTTGGGTCAACATGGAATCAACTACCCGGCCAAAGGCTTCATAAGTAGCAAAGAACCCGTGGCGACCGGTCAAAACATAGCCTTCCAAGAAGCCTTCATCTTGGTGTTCTGACAATTGCGAGTCGATCAAGCGACCGTGAGGAGCCAAATCTTCATCGTTTGGCGTATGGATTTCAGCTTCCCATTGACGCTTTTGCGAATCCAATAATTGGAAAAGCCGGTTAGACTTAGATTCATCAGGACCAAAACCACGGAAAGTCGTTGGGTTCAATTTGGCAACTTCATCCAAGTACTTAGCCCATTCAGCCATGTCTTGAGCTTCAACTGAACCTGGTTGGTCGAACTTTAAGCTGAATTTGCGCCAGTCTGGCAAGTTCAATCGCTTAGGATTCAAACCACCGTTGGTAATTGGGTTCATCGCCATGCGCTGGTCACCCTTTACCGTGTTTTCCAAGACGATTTCCTTTGGCGAACCATCTTCATTGAAGAGTTCTTCTGGATGGTAGCTCTTGAGCCAGTCAACCAGCATGTCTTGGTGTTCCATGGCATCTTGGGCAACTGGGATTGGAATTTGGTGAGCCCGGAAGCTGTTTTCAATTGGGTTCCCGTCCAAGTCTTCCTTCGGACCAGTCCAGCCCTTAGGACATTGGAAGATAATTACTGGCCAATGCTTTGGCGACTCATCGCCCTTTTCCCGGGCATCCTTTTGCAGGGACTTGATTTCGGCAATTACCGTATCCAAGGTTTTAGCCATTTCTTCGTGCATGGTCATGTGGTCCTTGAATTCGCCAAAACGGCCGTCCTTAAAGACTGAAACAAAGTATGGCTTCCAGCCTAAGCCTTCAAAGTATTTGGTCAATTCCTCATCGCTCATGCGTGAGAAAATAGTTGGATTGGAAATCTTGAACCCATTAACTTGAATAATCGGCAAAACTGCCCCATCAGTAACTGGGTTAATAAACTTGTTGGAGAACCAAGAAGCTGCCAAAGGGCCAGTTTCGCTTTCGCCGTCACCGATTTCAACGGCAGCAATCACATCGGGGTTGTCTAAAATTGCGCCAACGCCGTGTGACAAGGAATAACCTAATTCCCCGCCTTCATGAATTGAACCGGGAGTTTCGGGAGCAGCATGCGAAGCAACGCCGCCGGGGAAACTAAAGCGCTTGAAAAGTTTAGCCATGCCCTTTTCATCTTGGGTAATTTCCGGATAGCGTTCAGTATATGAACCGTCCAAGTATGAATTAGAAACCATTACCTGGCCACCATGACCAGAACCTTCAATATAGAACATGTTCAGGTCAAACTTCTTAATTGCCCGATTTAAGTGCGCATAAATAAAGTTTTGCGGCACAATCGTCCCCCAGTGGCCGATTGGCTTTGGCTTTACGTCTTTGGCTGCAAGTGGCCGTTTTAGTAAGGGATTATTCATCAAGAAGAGCTGGCCAACTGATAAATAATTAGCAGCTCGCCAATAAGCGTCAACACTCTTTAAGTAGTCTTTTGAGTCATAGTCAACTGTCGTCATAGGAATCTCCTTTTTTCAAACAACTCATTCGATTTACCTTTAGTATAACCTTTTCGATTTTTGGATTCAACTAATTTTTGAATTGGAACCTACCAATTTAAAAAGAAAGAAAAAAAGAAGCCTAACCTTAGTTAGTCTTCTTTCAACTTATCCGCAAAACTGCGTTCAACCAGGCCATACATCATGATTTGCTGCCAGTCGCGCCATAAGCCGCCATCCCGCTCAAGAGTCTGCTGATGCGCGCCGGCATATTCTTCCAAAGCCGTCAGCATCGTAATGATGCTTTCGTTAGCAGCATTAGTCTTGATCACACCGGCTTGGCGCTGCTTATCCAAAAATTGCCGCCAAATGGTTAATTGGGCCGTGCGAAAATATTCGTTTAAAACTTGGTCCTGCCGCACATACAAAATTATTTCCTGCAAAACCGCTGATGAACATTCACGGTGGGCTCTTTTAAAAAATGGCTCGTGGCGCCGGAGAACCACTTCCAGCTTCTCTCGCTTGGCCAGAAAAAGTTCAAATTTATGCTGCTCATCATCAATTGCTGACATGATCGCTGCTCGAATCACCGCTTTTTTATCTTGAAACATCTTATACATGGTGACATAAGAGATGCCTGATAATTCCGCTATTTGCCGCACATTAGTATTTTTTATACCCTGCTTTTTAATTAGTTCTTTGGCTGCTTGGATGATTTTTGCGCGATTGGCAGCCTTTTTAGCTTCACGTTTCATCAAATCACCTATTTTCTCGACTATTGAAATCAACTATAACACGCAGATAAAAGTTTAACAAGAAATAAAAAAGTTTAACTTTTATGTTGACAGTGCCAAATTTCCTGCTATGATAAGTTTAACAATTTTGGTTATTGTTTAACTTTTAGGAGATGAAGACTATGGCTTATTTGTCACTGAGAGATATCCACAAGTCCTACTACCTGGGAAAAGAAGAGTTTCCCGTTTTAAAGGGCATCAACCTTGACTTCGACCTGGGGGACTTTGTATCAATCCTCGGCGAGTCAGGTGGCGGAAAATCAACCTTGATGAATATCATTGGTGGTTTGGACCGCAAGTTTCAAGGCAGCGTAATTGTCGACGGCCAGAAACTGGACCACTCAAAAGAAAAGAATATGGATAAATACCGGCGGGACACGGTCGGCTATATTTATCAATCATACAATTTGATCAGCCACCTAACCGTTTTAGATAATGTTAAATTGGCTTTGGACATGACCAAGCTAAGCAGCAGCGAGCGGACTCAGCGGGCCAAGGACCTGCTGAAGCGAGTTGGTTTAGCCGACCAAATGAAGAAATATCCTAACCAATTATCTGGCGGGCAAAAACAACGGGTGGCAATTGCCCGCGCCCTGTCCAGCGACCCCAAAATCATCATTGCCGATGAACCAACGGGAGCGTTAGATTCGCAAAACACTGAAGAAGTGCTGAAAATGCTGCAGGATATTGCCAAAGAAGGCCGGCTGGTGATTGCCGTTACCCACTCCCAGCACGTTGCCGACGCCGGAACGCGCATTGTCCACCTAGCCGATGGAAAAGTGACCGGTGATGAACGCTTGCGGCCAGCATATCAAGTTGGCAACGAAGAGCGGCTTGCCTCCAAAGAAATTTCCTTTGGGGCCGTTTTAGGCAATACTTGGAAGCACTTTAAGTACCATTTAGGGCAAAATTCCTTGATTACGGCCGGAATGGCGATTGGGCTAATTGCCGTCCTTTTATTCACGGCGCTAGGAACCGGGGTCAACGGCTATGTGACCGAACAAATCAATAAAGTCGCTAACCCCACCGCGATTGCCATCACGCGCAAGGCCAACACTAATGGTACCGGCGGTTCAGCTCAAGCCAAAGAGGCGGCTAGTCAGCGGGCAGCCATGCTGGCCTTGGCAGGAGCCAGCAAGTCAACTGAGAAAGATTTCACCAGTCAGCAGGTTAAATCCATAAAAAACATCAAGCACGTCGCTTCAGCTGAACGAGCTTACACTTTCAGCAATGTTAAGGTCAAGTATCACGGTAAGAGTTCCACGCTTTCAAGCATTAATTCTTGGAATAAAACTTCCAGTGCTAGTGATATTAAAAATGGGCACAAACCTGGCAAAGGCGAAGTGGTCTTAGACCGGACTTTTGTAAAATCCAACCTGGGCATTAAAAATTACCAATCGCTGATTGGCAAAACGGTTACGCTGTCATATTCGACGACTGATAAAAAGGGCCAGCTGGTTACGGTCAAATTTAAGGCCAAGGTTTCTGGAATCTCCTACTCTACCCGCTCAGCTCTAAATGTTATCGATGCTGATTTGGTAACTAAGGCAGCCAAAAAGCAAAATGTGGACGTCGTAGCTTCGGCAATTGCGGTGACTACCGATAAATACCAAAACGTAAAGAGCGTCGTTAAGAAGATCACCAACTTGAAGAACAAAAAAGGCAAGAAGATGTACTCGGCCTTGAGTTCAGAAAGCATGATTTCCCAAATTCAGGTCTACGTCAACTTAATTTCTACTATCTTGAAAGGCATTGCTGGCATTTCATTAGTCGTTAGTGCCATCATGATTATCGTTACTACTTATATGAGCGTGGCCGAAAGAACCAAGGAAATCGGGATTCTTCGCGCATTAGGCGAAAGCAAGCGCGATATTCGCCGCTTATTCATCAGTGAATCACTCGTAGTTGGCGTCATCAGTGCGATTGTCGCAACGGGACTTTCCTATGGTCTAGCTGTCTGGATTAATCAAGGCTTATCGCGAATTACGGAATACCAATTCTTGCAAATTCAACCAAATGCCGTCTGCGGCATCTTCGTGATCTCTTTGGTAATTTCCCTCTTGGCAGCCCTCTTGCCAGCCCGGCATGCTGCCAACTTAAACCCAATCGAGGCCTTGAGCAACGATTAATTTTCCCTCTCTATAAAAAACAAAAACTCCCCGTTTAAAGCGGAGAGTTTTTTAGTGCAAATTTACAAAAGTGCTGAAACGCATATAGTCATGATGGACGCGCATGTTGGAAATCTCTAAAGGAGTACCATCATCTAAGAAGAAAATCCCTTCCATCACGCCCACTGGTTCGATTGGCTGCAAAGCCAAATATTTTTGATCATCGGCATTGCTGGATTCGACGGTAATGTTTAAAAAAGATCTGGTAACCGTCAGATTTAATTCAGTTTCCAAGTAGTTATACAAAGACTTGAGCAGGATTTGTTCATTTAATTCCGGAACCAGCTTGATCGGAATATAGCCGGTTTCGACTAAAAATGGCTGCTGGTCAAGCAAACGCAAACGTTTAAATTCATAAACAAAGTCGTTTTCACTGATGAACAAATCCTGAGCAATCTCAGGACTAGCCTTAATTACGTGAAATTCCAGCAATTTTATTTTTTGCTTTTTCCCCGGGACCTTAACCGAATCGGTTAAACCCAGGTTTGAGCCTTCATAGCGGAACATGCCCTGTTTTCGCAGATAGAGCGGATTAATAAAGGAACCGCTGCCGCGTTTTTTAAAAATGATGCCTTCTTGGGCTAGTAGCTCCAAAGCTCGCTTCATTGATGACCGGCTTACCTGGTATTCTTCGGCCAGGCTCCGCTCATCCGGCAAGCGCATATTCTTAAAAGCGCCCGTTAAAATCCGTTGTTTCAGATCATGTTTTACATTGCGATAGACAAAATCCGCCATCTTACTCTTCCTAACTAAGTGCGTCGGCTGCCCTAACCTGAGCAATAAACCAATCGCTAAAGCGCTGACGGTCAATTGCCGTTCCAATCATGGCATTGGCCGGCTGATCAAAAAAGTTGTCAAAATCTATTATGCTGGCTCCATAAGCATAACCAGGAGCCGTTTCAATCTTTACCATGGCTGGTTTGAAGGTATACATGTCGCTTTCCAGCAGCATCCCGCAAGCCAAAGCATCGTAACTTTCAATTCCCTTGCTTGGTAAAATATCGTGAATGTTGGTCATAATGCCATACAGCATCTCGCCAATCGGGCCACTGGCCTTAATTGCGGCGAGGGATGCTTGATCAAGGTAGGCTTGGTGGCCCAATTCTAGCGGTGCCACTTGCACCTTCAGGTGAGAATCAAAGACGATCTGCGCCGCTTCCGGATCACCGGCAACATTATATTCCGCATATGGTCCCCAATTGCCGCGTCCGATGGCTCCGCCCATGATCGTTAGTTGACTGATCTTGGCAAGGTCTTGCGGATATTGGCGAAAGTATAAGGCAAAATCTGTAGCTGGTCCAATCTGCATCAATTCAACTGGTTCAGAACTAACTGCCACCACTTCGTGGATCCGTTCAGCTGCTAAACCGGAAATTAAATTGCTGGAGTCGGCTTCCGGAAAGTCGTAGCCTGCCATCCCGCTTTCTCCATGGACGCTAGAAGCATCAATTGCCGGTCTTAACAAAGGGCGACTAGCACCAGCTACTACCGGGACTTTTTTATGCAAAAAAGTCAGCAAACGCAAGGTATTGTTTAAAGTTTTCGGCAAACTCACATTGCCCCAAGTGGGCACCAGTAATTTCACGTCTAATTGCGGATTAAACAAAGCCAGCGTAATTGCTGCAGCATCATCAATTCCCGGATCAGTACTAATTATCAATGGTTTTGGGTTCATTTGGTCCTCTTTCTGATTATTTTTGTTTTTCTACTCAATAATCAATGATACATGGAAATGACGAAAAAAGCTCCCGGAAATCAAATTCCAGGAAACTTTTTTTACCGGTGGCGTTGTTCAATCGTCCCATCGCCGCGCGCCACTAGGACTTCATCGCAAATATCAAGGAATAGGCCGTGTTCAACGACTCCAACAGTGTGGTCCAGGTAGTCAGCCAAGCCGTGCGGAGCAGGAATCGGATCAGCTGCCAGGTCAATAATATAGTTGCCGTAGTGCGTTACATAGCGCTTTTCACCAGCCATCCGCCATTGCGGTTTTAACCCTTCTTGGGCAAAGCGGCGGAAATTTTGTTCACAAGAAATTGGCAAGACTTCAACCGGCAAAGGAAAACCGCTTAAATGGTGAACCATTTTTGATTCATCCACAATCCAGACGTTTTTCTTGGAATTAATGGCAACGTTTTTTTCTAAAGTTAAGGCTCCGCCCCCGCCTTTAATGCCATCTAACTGGTCATCAACGCGGTCGGCTCCATCAACCGTCAAGTCAGCTTGGTCAATTGCGCTCAAGTCGCTAACGGTAAAGCCCCAGCCTTCCAATTGTTTTTTGGAACGATTGGACGTGGTCACCAGCGCCTTTAATTTTAAGCCGGCTTCTTTGCGTTTGCCTAAGGCATCGATAAAGAAGGCAACCGTAGAACCAGTACCTACGCCCAGCACCATGCCATCCTCAACCATGGCTGCGGCTTTTTGGGCGGCTTGTTTTTTTAATAAATCTTGTGCTTGCTTATCCATATTATTCCTCCATGGCCTCTTTAACTTCATTAGCAGTTGGGATTGACGGCTGAGCGCCTAAGCGTTGAACAGCCAGCGACGAAGCCCGACTGGCAATCGTCGCTGCTTCTACCAAGTTGCTCATATCTGACTTTAAGTTGGCTGCCAGATAGCCAATAAAGGTGTCGCCGGCTGCGGTGGTATCGACAGCCTTAACCTTAAAGGCCGGCACAATCTGGTTAACTTCCTTATTAGACAGGTAACTACCCTTGGCACCATAAGTAATAATGACATTTTCAACCCCGCGGTCGCGAATTTCTTCCGCACAGGCAGCAAGGGCCGTTTCATTATCAATCGCAATCCCGCTAATGGCAGCTGCTTCGGTTTCATTTGGCGTAATCAGATCAGTTAAATCCAGCAATTCCTGGGGCAGCTCGGCTAAAGCCGGCGCAGGATTGAGGATGGTCATTTTACCGGCTGCCTTGGCCATTTTGAAAGCGGCAATCGTGGCCTCAAGCGGCGTTTCAAATTGGGCAATCACGCAGTCGCAAGCTTCAATTAAATTGCGCGCTGCTTCGATGTCGCTCGTGCTTAAATCATAATTAGCCCCGTGGTCAATCACAATATTGTTTTGGCCTGCCTCATTTAAATTAATGTAGGCATGACCCGTATTGGCGTTTGGGGTTGCTTCTAAGTATTCAGTTTTGACGCCGTAGCTGTTCAGGGCTTTACGCATAAAGTCCCCTTCACTATCGCCACCGACTCGACTAATAAAGTAGGTCTGGCTGCCGGCCTTGGCCGCTGCAATTGCCTGATTGGCGCCCTTGCCGCCCCCAGCTTGCGTTACTTCAAGCGCGCTAATGGTTTCGCCCGGTTTAGGAAAATCTTTAACATGCAGGGTCGTATCAACATTGCTCGACCCGATAACGACAATTTTTTTCATCTTTATGCCTTTCTACCGCTCTAGTCTTTAGCTCAATTATAACAAACCAATTGCTAAGAAAATGAGTGCCAAGACGAACAAAATGATTAATAACTTCCAAATCCATTTTAGCCAGCGATCAAAACCAATCCCCGCCATGGCTAGGGACATTAGAATTAAACCCGTCGGTGCCAAGAAACTGATAAAGCCTTGGCCCCAGTTGTAGGCGTTAATCACATTGGCCCGATCTACGCCAACGACATCTGCCAGTGGCGCCATGATTGGCATTGATAATACCGCTAGGCCTGATGATGACTGGATAAAGAAGCCGAGGATTATGTAAACGACAAACAAGCACCAGACAAACATCAGTGGACTCATGCCGCTGATTTTGCTGGCAAAAGCATGCATCAAGGTGTCGCTGGTATTGCTTTCTTCCAGCACAATCGACACTGATCTAGCTAAACCAATGGTCAAGGCCACCCCTAAGAGGTCACAAGCCCCGGCGACAAAGCTGTCCATAAATTTGGACTCTGATAAACCGCTGATTAGGCCAAAGATGTAGGCACAGCCTAGGAAGACTACGGTAATTTCCGTAAAGTACCAGCCTTTTTGCTGCACGCCCCAAACCATGATGACAAAGGCAGCCGCAAAGACTAAGAGCGTGAGTTTTTGGCGCCAGGTAAATTTCCGGTCGCTAGTTAAAGCGTCCATATCCAAAAACTTATCCCGATCGGCTTGATATTGGTCAGCTACCAGTGACTTAGCAGGATCGCGGCGGACTTTTTCGCCGTAGTGAATGACGTAAATCATTGATACGATCACGATTGCTGCTAAAAAGGCAATCCGTAAGCCCAGCCCCGACGAGAAGTTAATCCCGGCTGCATTTGAGGCGATCACAACGCTAAATGGGTTCACCGTGCTGCCCATGGTCCCGAGCGCCGACCCCAGAAAGACGGTCGCAACAACGGTTAGGGTATCGTAGCCGGCTAGCAAAAAGACGGGGATCAGGATGGGATAAAAGGCCATGGTTTCTTCAGCCAAGCCAAAAGTCGTACCGCCCAAGGCAATTAAGCCCATCACGATCACAATTAAAAGTGCTTGTTTGCCTTTGATAACCTCTGATAAACGCTGCATCCCGCTGTCTAAAGCCCCATTAGCGTGAATTACGCCGATGCAGCCGCCTAAAATCAAGACAAAGGCAATAATATCAATTGAATCAGCAATCCCATTGACCTGGGCAGTTAAGAACTGCACCACGACTGTCCAAACAGTTTGATGCTGCTTCTTAATTTGCTGATAGGTGTTAGGAATTGCGACCGGCTTATAAACCGTACCGTCAATTAATTTTTTAGCATCCATCTTAATATGGTAACGATTCAAGGTCTTTTGCGTGGCCGGTGCATGCGTTTTTTTTGCCACTTGGCTGGGTAATCAAAAAAGTTTCGCTGCTGTGGTCGTACTGCAAGGTCGCATACTTGCCTGACGGGATCGCCAGAGTTAACAATTCCACGGCAAATAGCACGATGATAATCACCGTGTAGGCCGTTGGGAACTTAAAGTGCTTTTTCTTAGCCATTTTTTCTCCCTATTCACATCTATACTTCTTAACTTATTACTTATACACTTATTAGTATAAACGCTTTCAGGAAAAAATAATACCACCGCTCAAAGCGATGGTATTGTTCTTCATTAATATTTGCTGCTTAGGTGCTTTTCCAGCAAATGAAGCAGCCAAGCCAATAATTGCGTAATAATAAAGTAGATAATCGCTGCTACAACGAGCGGCGGAATGTAATCATACAGCGTGCCGCCGACGCCTAAGGCTTCAGCCGTGACTTCGTTGACTCCAATATAGAAGAGCACCGAAGATTCCTTAATCAAGGTAATAAATTCGTTGCCCAAGGCGGGAATCGTATTGTGCAGCATTTGCGGCAAGACCACGGAATAAAAGGTGTCTCGCCTTGATAGACCTAGTGACAAACCAGCTTCGGTCTGTCCCTTCGGAATTGAAATAATCCCTGAACGAAAAATTTCGCTCACATAAGCCCCCGAGTTAAGCCCTAAGGCCAAAGCCCCCGGAATAATCCGATCTAAGCCGGTGCCCATCACCTGGCTTTGCGGCAGGGGCAAAGCGGTCGCTAAGACATAATAAAGCAGCATAACTTGAATCATCGACGGCGTTCCCCGCATGATCGCAATATAAGCTGTCGCAATGCCACGCAGAATTTTATTCTGGGATTGCCGCATCATGGTTAACAACAGCCCCAACAAGAAGCCCGTAATGACCCCGATCACTGATACCAGCAAGGTGGTAACGGTGCCTTGCAGAAAGAGCGTCCAATATTTACCTAAAAAACTAAACATTTCGCAAGCCCCTTTCCTACAAGTTCAAAACCTTATCCAAAAAGTCTTGCGCCCGTTCAGTTTGCGGCTTTTGGAAGAAGGAAGCGGGACTGCCCTTTTCCAAAATCTGCTGATCGGCCATAAACCAGATCTCATCCGAGACATTCTTGGCAAAACTCATTTCATGCGTAACGACGACCATGGTCATCCCTTGCTCAGCCAGCTCTTGCATAATTTTTAAGATATCGCCTACCATTTCCGGGTCAAGGGCACTGGTCGGTTCGTCAAATAAGATCACTTCAGGATCCATGGCTAGCGACCGGGCAATTGCCACCCGTTGCTGCTGTCCGCCAGAAAGGCTGGACGGATAACTATCAGCCTTATCAGCTAGCCCAACCTGCTTTAATAAAGCTAGGGCCTTGTCTTTAGCGGCAGCTTCATCAAGCCCCTTGACCTTCTTTAAGGCTAGGCAAATATTATCGCTAACACTCATGTTGGCAAAGAGATTAAAGTTTTGGAACACCATGCCTACATGTTCCCGCAGACTTTGCAATTCCTTGTCTTTCATCTGTGTAACTTCTTGGTCATGGTAAAAAATCTTGCCGCTAGTTGGCGTCTCCAGCATGTTCAAACAACGCAAGAAAGTCGACTTGCCGGCGCCAGAGGGACCGATAATGGAAATTACCTGTCCCGGCATTACCTGGGCATTTACCTGGTCCCAAACCAGGGTGTCGCCGTACTTTTTGCTTAAATTTTCAACTTTTAAGACTGGTTCAGTCATTTTATGCTCCTCCAGTCTTAGTTACCGCTTGAAACTTGCAGGTTAACAGCTTTTTCGAACATCTTGTCCAAATTGCCGTTCTGTTTCTCCTCAGTGATTACTTGGTTAACCACTTTCATCAGCTTCTTGTCGCCTTTCCGCAAGAGGGCTGAGTAAGCTGATGACTTAGGCGTAGTCAGCTTAATCTTGCTGATAGCATACTTGTTCGGGTACTTCTTGACAAAGCCTTGAGCCATATCTTCACTCAAAACTACGCCCTTCAAAGTTCCGACTTGCAGCTCATTCATCAAAGTGTCGTTAGAACTTTCAGTTACCTTGGTAACGCCTTTGAGCTGCTTGGTCATGATCGTCTCTTGCAGGGATGACTGCTGAGCACCGACTTGTTGGCCCTTGAGCGAAGCTACAGTGTTGTACTTGTTCGCATTCTTTTTAGCGACAACGACCACGTTGCCTACATTATAGTAGGACTTAGAAAAAGCTACCGCTTTGGCTCTTTGCTTGGTGTAACTCATCCCCGACAAAACAATGTCAACCTTGTTGCTCTTTAATTCGCTAATCAAAGATGGAAAAGCAATATTTTCCACTTTCAGCTTAACGCCGAGTTTCTTAGCAATCTTTTCCCCTAGAAAAATGTCTAGGCCAGTGTATTGCTTCTTACCGTTCTTGACGATGGGGAACTCCATCGGGGCAAAGTCAGCTGAAGTCCCCATAACCAGGGTCTTCTTCTCCTTAACTGCTTTCACGCTATTATCTGTATTGTTGCTGCAAGCAGTTAAACTAACGCCTAAAGTTAAAACGGCAATGATTGACAAAACGATCTTCTTATTCAGTTTCATATTGATTGGTCCTCCGATTTTAGTAATTAACGTTCCTCCTAATTACCTTGTCGTCGTAAGACCAAATGGATGCCTTCCATACCTTCCTCCCAGGATCTAAAATCTTGGCATTTTTTGCCAGGTAGTTAATTTATAGCAACCATTATACACAGAACAAAATAAAATTAAAAGTATTTGGGCATTAAATAAAAATTTTAAATTAAATTCCGCCGGTCACAAATCCCCGCAAGCGCATCGCTTCCCATTTCAAGGTGTCGCTATCGTCAACTTGCGAAATTTTATAACCGACAAAATATGGCGAAGCATAAAAACGCGGAATAATCTTGCAGCAAGTTCCTTTTCCATTTTTGATTGGATAGAAGAACAAGTTATATGAATCAACGCCGTGACTTAAGACCGAGCGCATATACTGGGTACCCTTTTGAATCAAGTCACTCCAAGTGTCTAAATCTTGGTTATCCCAAGTAACGATATTAACTTCTTGGTAGCCCTGGACGGGACGCTTAGAAATATTCATCTCCACCTGGCCCTTCTCTACTACCGGAAAACCCGTAAAATTATCTTCCCTAATGGCATCATAGCCGTCTTTTTTTAATAAACCAACGATCTGCATATGCGGGTGCGTTAGCGAACCGTCAGACTTGGGACCGAAATTCTTGTACCACAACACGCTCCGATACCGGCCAGAAAGATACATTTGGTGAAAACAATTCAGAGCGAATTTCATTAATTGCCGATTTTCTTGGCGAGTATAAGTTGAAATGTCACCCTGGTGGTCGCTGGATTCGATTAAAATTGTCTGATCGGTATCTTGTAAGGTCGGATATTTGTTTTTCAACCAAATCATGTCACCCGTGCGGTCATAAATGTTCGTTAAGTGTTCAGGATCACAGAAAGGGCAGCCATTTGATTGGTAGCCTTGGCGATTCCCGAAGTCATAATCATAAGGTTTTCTTTTACCAATAGAATATGTGTAAACAAGTGGATCACGGTCCATAATGGGGTCCTCCTAAATCTCAAATCATCCTAAATTCAGTTTAAAAGGCGGACAAATTTAAGTCAAATAAATAGAAATGGTAAGTTTTTGCTTATTTTATTGTATAATAACCTTGTATCCGTCACATGTAGTGTAATAGGAGAAGAAAATATCATGAGATTCGGAAAAAAATTGCTGACCCTTGCTTGTGCCGGCGTTGCCGCCCTTGCCTTAACTGCTTGTTCGAATGGAAATTCATCATCCAGCAGTTCTAGCAAGATTCCAAGCAAGATTACCAAGAAAACGACGGTAACCATGTGGTACGCCCTATCAGGCCAACCGGAAACAAGCTTGAAGCAATTAGCCAAGGAATTCGAACAAAAGAATCCGAAAGTAACCATTAAATTAGAAAATCAAGGCAGCTCTTATAACGACCTGCAAGCCAAGATCACTTCCAGCTTGCAATCGCCAAGCAATCTGCCAACGATTACCTTAGCTTACTCCAACTGGATGTTTACAGCTGCTAAGAATAATTTGTTAGTCAACTTAGACTCTTACATTAAAAATAAGAATGTCGGCTGGGGCTCATATGCTGACAGCAACATCAAATCCAGCTTATGGACTTCTGCCAAAATTGGCGGCAAGCAATACGGCGTGCCGTTTAACAAGTCAGCCGAAATGCTTTTCTACAACAAGACTTTGCTGAAGAAATATAATGTCAAAGTCCCAACGACAATGGCTGAATTGCAGTCGGCTGCACAAAAGGTTTACCAAAAGAGTAACGGCAAGGTGGTCGGAGCTGGTTTTGACTCCCTTTCCAACTACTACATGTTAGCCATGAAGGAAAACGGCACGAACTTCTCAAGCAAGATCAACTTTGCTAGTGCTGCTTCCAAAAAAGTCATCAACTACTATGCTAATGGCGTAAAAGCTGGCTACTTCATGCAAGCGGGAACGCAAAAGTACATGTCTACCCCATTCTCTAACGGCAAGGTAGCCATGTTTATCGGTTCAACGGCCAATGAAAGTTACGTTCAACAAGGCTTGAACAAGAAATATTCATACGGCGTTGCCCCTCGTCCGTCAACTTGGAACATTCAACAAGGGACTGATATCTACATGTTCAGTCATGCAAGTGCAATGCAAAAAGCAGCTGCGTTCAAGTTCATCAAGTTTGTAACTTCTAAAGCCAGTCAACTGAAGTGGGCCGAAGCAACTGGTTACATGCCTGTTAATACGGCTAGCTTAAACTCAAGTGCTTACAAGAATTCGAAGAACCAAGTTCCAAAGCAATTAGCTGCTACGACTAAGCACTTATACTATGTGCCAAACATCAAGAATGCTGAATCAGCTTATATGCAAGCTGGTAGCAATATGCAAACGATTTTAGCCCAAGCCCAAAAGAAGCAATCATGGACTAGTGCGATTAACAGTGGTGCAAGCAAGTTTAAGGCTAGTTGGCAACAATAATTAGCTAAAGAAAAGGCCGCCCGGCATGTGGAGGGCGGTCTTTTTTACTGAAGTTGACTTTTATCAGCAAAATAATTAAAATATGTTTAAATTTTTAACAGTAAAATAAGTGAGGTATACCATGAAAGAAAAAGGTCTATCAGTTAAAAGCGTCGTTGCGATTGGGATCGGCACCGCGATTTACGTCATTCTTGCACGTTTCACTTCAATTCCAACCGGCATCCCTAATACCAATATTGAAATAGTTTACCCATTTTTAGCCCTGCTTGCGACGATTTATGGCCCGGTTGTTGGCTTTAGTGCGGGCTTAATTGGCCATGCGCTAACTGACTTCTTAATGTATGGTCAAACCTGGTGGAGCTGGGTTATCGCAACGGCAATTTTAGGCCTCATTATCGGTTTGTATGGCTTGCGCCTAGATTTGGAGAATGGCGAATTTACGACTAAGCAAATGGTTGGCTTTAACCTGGTCCAAATTATTGCCAATGTTGTTAGTTGGGGCATTCTTGCTCCTCTAGGAGACATTTTAATTTACAGCGAGCCAGCTAATAAAGTATTTTTGCAGGGCATCGTGGCTGCGATTACCAATTCACTCAGCATCTTGATTCTCGGGACGATCTTGTTGAAGGCATACGCAGCTTCAAAGGTTAAGAAAGGCAGCTTGCATAAAGATTAAGGACACCATGGACACACCAATCATTCAATTTAAGGATTTCAGTTTTAAATATAATAGTCAATCTGCACCAACGCTCAAGCACCTCAACCTGCAAATACAAAAAGGCGAGAAAATTTTGCTGGCTGGTCCTTCTGGAAGCGGAAAATCAACGATTGGCCGTTGTTTAAACGGATTGATACCCAATGTTGACCATGGTGAAATTGCCGGGACTTGTTTGGTTAATGGCAAAGACATTGCCAAAACAAGTCTTTTTGCTTTATCTTTTTCAACTTCGACCATTCTGCAAGATTCAGATAGTCAATTCATTGGGATGACCGTCGGTGAAGATATTGCTTTTTCCCTTGAAAATGACCAAACGCCGCGCGCGCAAATGCATGCGGTTGTAGATAAATGGGCCAAAGAATTGGGGTTAAGCGAGCTGTTAAAGCAGGCTCCGCAGACCTTATCCGGCGGGCAAAAACAACTGGTCGCCTTAGCTGGGGTGCTGGTCGACGAATCGCCAATCTTGCTATTTGATGAACCATTAGCTAATTTAGACCCGGCTTCTGGCCTAAAAACCATCAAGCTTATTGATCAAATTCAAGCTGAATTACATGCCACTGTGATTATCATTGAGCACCGCATCGAAGAAGTTTTAGCCGGAAGAGTTGATCGCATCGTTTTAATCGATGACGGTCAAATCATTGCCGACCAGACGCCTAATGAGCTCCTGCACACTGATTTGCTGGAAAAAGATGGCGTCCGCTTGCCACTCTATGTCAAGGCCCTAAAGAAGGCCCATGTCGATTTACAGGATATTCCGCTCCTCACTCAAGTAGCCTCACTTCCTACGACTAATGCCATTTCGACCAAGCTAACCCATTGGATTCAGCCCCAGTCTGCAGAAGAGCAGCGAAAAACCATTCCCCTTTTGACCCTAAAACAAGTAGGCCATCGTTATGATAAGCATCAGCGCTATCCGCTAGAAGACGTCAATGTCACGATTAATCAGGGTGACTTTGTTTCAATCGTGGGCCAAAACGGTGCGGGGAAGACGACGCTTTGCCGCATTATCTGTGGCTTTATTGCCAATGAGGGTCAGGTTTTATTCAAAGACCAGGATTTAGCCCAGCAAACAATCAAAGAACGGGCTGAAAAAATTGGTTACGTCATGCAAGATCCTAATCAAATGATCTCCCAGAAAATGATTTTTGATGAGGTTGCCCTCGGTCTGCGATTGCGCAACGTGCCAGAAACCGAAATTAAAGAACGAGTATTAAAGACGCTTAAAATCTGTGGACTCTATCCGTTTCGCAATTGGCCAATTTCGGCCTTAAGTTTTGGTCAGAAAAAACGCGTGACCATCGCCTCAATTCTGGTACTCGCACCAGAACTAATAATCTTAGATGAACCGACCGCAGGCCAAGATTGGAAAACTTATTCGGAAATCATGAATTTCTTACGGCAGCTTAATCAGCAAGGCAAGACCATTATGATCATTACCCACGACATGCACTTAATGATGGAATACACTAATCGCAGCTTGGCATTTGCCAAGGGAAAATTAATTGCTGATACCACGCCGCTTGAGCTGCTTACTAATCCTGATTTAGTTGCACAGGCAAGTCTTAGAAAGACTAGTTTATTTGAGCTGGCACAACACTATCAAATACCAAATTCTGCCGACCTAATTGCGACTTATGTAAATTCAGAAATGGAGCGTGACCATCATGAATGAAGATAAAGTGTTGGGGTTTCAACCAGGAACGGGCTTTATCTATGAACTTAATGCAACTACTAAGCTTATTTTCTTGCTGCTGGTCTCGGTAGCTTGCATGGTCACTTATGATACGCGGTTTCTGGCAGCTATTTGTTTGCTATCGGTCTTTTGTCTAAAACTAAGCGGAATTAAGTGGCGGCAAGTCTCTTTTGTCGTTAAACTAATTTTGGTTTTTGCCCTGCTTAATTTGATTACCGTCTACCTTTTTCAACCAAGCTATGGTCAAAATCTTTATGGCAGCAAAAATGTCATCGTCAATGCGGGCTATTTTACCTTGACGCAAGAAGAATTATTCTACTTGTTTAATCTGGTCTTGAAGTATATCTGTTCAATCCCGCTATTGCTGCTCTTTTTATTGACGACTAATCCCAGCCAGTTTGCATCCAGCCTGAATAAAATTGGCGTAAGTTACAAAATTGCCTACGCCGTTGCCCTAGCGCTCCGGTATATTCCAACCATTCAAAATGATTATTGGTCGATTTCCGTCGCCCAACAAGCCCGGGGTAACGAATTATCAAAAAAGGCTAGCTTGAGCAAACGAATTAAGGGAACCCTAAATATTGTTAAGCCCCTTATCTTCTCAAGTCTCACCAGAATCGACACAATTAGTACCGCCATGCAGCTGAGACGATTTGGTTCTAAGAAAAAAAGGACTTGGTACGTCTACCAGCCCTTCAAATTGCCCGATTATCTAGTCTCCCTGCTAGCCCTGCTGTTAGTGGCGGCAGTGGTTTGGCTATGGCAAATCAACCAAGGGAGATTTTTCAATCCTTTCAAATAAAAAAATAAGAGCTTTGATCTAGATGGTCAAAACTCTTTTTATATTGCTTAGCGCAGCGCATATAACAACTTATCTTTATTCAGCTCCAGTTGGTCATACAACCGAGCAAATACCTGATTAAACTTTTGAATTCGTTCATTTGGATCAGGAGAGGCAAACTGCTCTGCCAATTGCCGCACGATCTGCTGGTTTGCATCTTGATAGGCAATTAAATCCGCCTTTTGACCCAAACGCTGATTAAGGGCTGCCAAACTGTAGCAAGACTGGTCAGCTTGAAAATTAAATTGTCCATCAAACACTAGCTTATAGGTGAAATTCAATTCATTATCGCCAATTTCATGCACGTCTAAATATAATTCCAAAAGCACCTGCTGCCGGTCAATGGCATGAGTTAGCTCCTTAAATTGCAAGAAGTTAGCAAAAAAGTCATAGAAATCACCATAAAAATCGTCATCAAAGGCGGTGATTGCGGGATCGTTCTTCTGAATTACTTGTGCTTGTAAAATTTTGTCGACTGCCGAAGTCATGATTGCTTAATACCTTTCGTTTAATTTGGATGATCAAGTCGCGATTGATTAACTGTTCCCAATTATGAGGAATTTTTTCGGGGAAAGTGGCAGGGAGCTGGCTTAATTCATTAGCCGTTGCTAAAAACTTGCGCTGCCGCTGACTTTCCTGCAAAAAACGCTCATCAATCTCTTTGGTTTTGAGCCGACCTTGCTGGTCAAACCGATACCCGCCCCACATGTGCTGGTCAATTTTAGAGGCAAGTTCTGGACTATCTACATATTGCAAACGGCCGATCATGCGGTGGGAGTCCGTAATCCCCAGAGTTACCGGGTCATAGATGTCTTCATAGATATCGACGCGCTGCCACAATTTGCGAGCTCGGCGCTGTTCTTCTGGCGTCAGCAAGTTCCAAATGTTGGGCCCCTCATATAAATAAGCATGACGGAGCTGCGTCAGCCGTTTAACCTTAACCAAAGCATATTGGGCGTTAATTGCCCCCAAGGAATGGCCATAGAGATAAAAATTATAACCGCGATACTTTCTTAATAAATCCTGCAGCAAGATCGCCGCCGTCTTCAACTGACTGGGAATGCGACGCTGATTAGTCAGCATTGCTTCTAAAATAGGCAGATTGGTTTTCAGCCATTCATTGCGCCAGGTTTCGGGGCTACCCTTTTTCAAGCCGTAGGAACCCTTAAACAGCAGCGTCATTTCCTGGTTATGAGCGATGACAAAACATCGCATCCCATCAGGGGCATGGACATCGCGAATCACCACTCCTACCTGGGTAGCAGTCCCTACCGGCATCTCGGTATAGGATAATTGGGTTAGCTGGACCCGCTGGCGGTCAGTCAACTGTTCATTCAAGTCCATCAAAACACCCCCTTTTTTCCACAATCCACTTCTATTTTAGCGCAAAGTAGTGCCATTCTATGCAAACACATGTAAAATAACTATAGTAACAATGTGGAGGGAAACATGACTGAATTAAAAAAGCCGGTAATCATCGGAATCGCTGGTGGTTCGGGTTCCGGAAAAACAACCATTGCTCATGAAATTGCTGATCAAATCCATGATGACGATCACATCACCATGATCACGCAAGATTCATACTATCGTGACAATACCGGCGTATCGATGGCCGATCGGCAGAAGATCAATTACGACCACCCTGACGCCTTTGATACGCCACTCTTGGTAAAACAGATCGATCAACTGGTTCATCGCCAGGCAATCGAAATGCCGATCTATGATTTTACCGAGCACAACCGCAGCCGCAAAACCATCCATGTCGAGCCCAGCGACATCATTATTTTGGAAGGCATCTTGGTCTTAGCTAATGAAGAATTACGGGACTTGATGGATATTAAAATTTATGTCGATACCGACGACGATATCCGTTTTATTCGTCGCCTGCAACGTGACATGAAAGAACGGGGTCGGTCGCTTGACTCCGTCATCACCCAATATTTAGCGACGGTCAAGCCAATGTACCACTTATTTATTGAACCAACCAAACGGTATGCTGATATTATTGTTCCCGAAGGCGGTTCAAATGACGTGGCAATTGATATGTTGACTACCAAAGTCCGCGACATTATTGCCAAAAACAATGCCTAATAGCTGTCAGCCGAGCTGGCAGTTTTTTGATATGACAAACTTATGGCCGTTTCGTAACACTTTTGTGACCCGCTAAGAGAATTTTTCTGCTATCATAGTCTCATAAGTTAATCCTAGATTATTAATCTAAGAATATAGTTTATCTTACTCATAGTGTATTTGGAGTGTTATTCATGTTTAAGAAAATGCGCAAGTTGATTACAATCCTGGGAATTGTAATCATTGGGCTTTTCATTGCCAATTCGGCTCCCATTCAAGCCGCAAGTCAGAGCAAACAAGCTCTGCCGCAAACCTTAGTCGAGCGGCTTGAACAAAAGCGCCACGCCAAAGTTGACCTGCGCGCTGAAAGTATGGCCTTTCAAACTTCCGTTTTAACCAACTTTACCGATGCTTCCAGTAACGAAAGCCAGGCTATTTTAACTAATGCAATGATGAAGCAACCACCAAAAGCCCAAACCAAAAAAATGGCTTACCGGCCCAAGAAAAAGGCCAAAACTGCTACCATTGAAACCTCAACCAAAGTTGAAACCGTCAATGTTTCAGGTCACAAGCAGGCCCATAGTTTATGGAACCAGCCGCTGCCAATGATGCATGGTCTTTTAACTCTTGGCCAAGCCATTTTAATCTGTCTGATGATCATTATCTTGATCTTGGCTTTATATATTTACCATCGCCGATTTGATATAAACGACGATGATCAAACCAACAGCAATTTAAAACATTTGTAAAACAAAAAATCGATCCCCAGGGATCGATTTTTTCTTAGCCTTCAACGCGCGGATGAAGACTCTTTTCAAAAAGTTCAGTAATTAGTTTTACCAAAACGCCATCAAATATGATCGATGATAATAAGCCAGTGATGAACATTACGACTTGCAAGTTCCAGCTATATTTATACCAACCATACAGGTAGTAGGTAGAGAAAAAGCCACCAAAATGGGCCCCGATTGAACCGATAATTACGCTGGTCCAGCTGAACTTTTGGTAACGTTCTTTCTTCGGGAAGAAACCAATTTCGTTAGGTGCCCCTTGGCAAATACCAGCCAAAATGGTCACTACGCCCCACTGACCGCCAACGGCCATTTCAACTACTGCAGCCAGCACTTCGCCAATGGTACCTGACCCAATCGTTGGCACAAAATAAATCGCTAAAGGCGCTGCCATGTACCATAAACCAGAGAAAATCGTGTCAACTGCCGGGCCATAACCGGTCGGAGTTAGCAACAATTTAACCGCATTATAAGCACTATTGAAACCATAGGTATAAATGACCCCCATAATAATTCCAATTAAGGCTAGTAAAATAATCGACTTCACATTCCATTTGGATGATCTAACAAACATAAAAAACTCCTTCTGCCAGTAGTCAGAAGGAGCAATGAAAAGTTTAGAAACATTATGCACTTCCCTAACGCAAGTATTATCTTGATCAGGTTCAAAGGGTATTTTCTCAGCTTGACGCACCCCTAGTGACTAGGTAATATTCAATTCACTACCTATTATAGCAGATTACTTATGTAAGCAGATACATTTTTGCATTAAAAAACACTGTCAACCATTTGACAGTGTTTCTGGGTTATTTCGAAATCTTTTTAATTTCAGCTTGATACTTGCGCAGACCATTAAAGGCTGAATCCTTCACCTTCACATAGCCGTAGTGTTGGTAGACGCTTTCGATAACTTTCTTGCCCTCTTTTGACTTGGCAATATTTTGGAAAGCCTTGGTCAACTTATTCCGGAACTTGTCGCTCATATCTGGCCGAACAGAAATCGTGTCGTTAGGAATCCACTTGGTGTAGTAGATTGGGACAACGTCCTTCATAACCTTTGGTTCGTCTTGCGCAGCAATTGGCCGAGCATCTGAGAAGGTAAAGGCCGCATCCGCATCACCGTTGTAAACAGCTAAAACGGCTTGGTCAGCACCTTGAACTTGGATTACCTTGCAGTCCTTGAGGACGTTTAAGCCCTTGTTGTAGAGTTCAACAATTGGATAAATGTAGCTAGAAGCACTTGATGGGTCGCCGACGGCAACCTTCTTACCCTTTAAGTCCTTCCAAGACTTAATCTTTGAGCCCTTCTTAACAATGATTTCCGAACGATACTTCCGCATCAAAGTGTGATTCATCTTGCCGGATGGTTCGTCATAGCCATAGCGTTCAGCTTGCAGCAAAACATCAGCAGCACCACGCTTATGGGCCAAAACATATGAGTCAGGCGGCATAAAGCCAACATCAACCTTCTTGGAAGCCATAGCTTCAACTAACCCGTCGTAACTCGTTGAAACCGATACGTGAACGGAAATTCCCAGTTGCTTCTTCAGCAATTTTTCCAAAGGCTTGGCTTTGGCTTCAATTTTGTTTGCTTGGGTACTTGGCACAAATTCCACGTTCAAGCTCTTTGGCGTATAACTACGCTTAGATGAGGTAGAACTCGAACTATTAGAACATGCGGTTGCTAAAAGTGCTGCTCCAGCAACGACTGCTCCAAGCAAAATACGTTTAATCTTCATAAAATACCCTCCAAGTGTTCTTCATTTGCTTGCTACTAGAGTATAGGCTCATCAAGTTTCTTGGTCAAGGGTATTTACGAACTTTATTTATTTAAAACTAAATATTTCACCCTAAAATTGGATCCTTTACGAACGATATTAGTTTTATACATATTTATGACTAGAATTTTGAGAACGAAGCCAGTTTTTCTTGATCAAGATCCCGAATAATTGCGCAAGCTAAATCAACGCTCGCCTTAAAGTCGCTGTAAGCAGTAAAGCAATAAGGAGAGTGTTCATAACGAACCGGAATCCCAATGACGATGGTTGGTGCCCCATTTTCATAATAGATGGCAGCCCCGTCTTGCCCGCCGCCTGTCCGCACTGAGCGAGTATAAGGAATATTATTTTTATCAGCTAAATCACAAGCATATTGTTGGAACTTCGGATTCGGCAGGAAGGTCGTATCCATATCCCGCAGCATGACGCCGCGTTTCAAGCCAGTCTGGCTCAACCATTCTGGGGTAAAAGTATCATCAGCCGGGCAGCTTTCCAAAACAATCGCTAAGTCAGGCTTGACCTTGCGGGCAGTAACATATGCGCCGCGCAGGCCGACCTCTTCTTGGGCAGACAGAGCCCCAACCACATCAAAGTTAGTTTCTTCGCCTTGCAGTTCATTCAAAATGCCGACCATGGCGCCAGCTCCAAAGCGGTCATCGAAGTCCTTGCCAAAGAACAAGCCGGTTCGTTCATTATATTGACAGTCGACATCCACAAAAATCGGACAGCCCGTGTCAATCTTAAAGTCCTTAATCGTCTCTTCGCGGGAAAGCGAACCAACATCAATCGACATGTCAGCCACATCGGGAACTTGATTGCGTTCAGCGGCCGTCATAAAGTGCGGCGGTTTGGTAGCAACGACACCAGGAATATAGTCACCATCTTGGTTGCGAATTTTCACCTTCAAAGCCGGGATATTATATTTAACCCAGCCACCTAAGGGGACAAATTTAATCAAGCCGTTAGGCCGAACCGCCTGGGTGATAAAGCCGACCGCATCCGAGTGGGCGTCGAGCTGAATTACCGGCCGCTTGCCTTTGTTTTCCTTCTTGGAGGCATACACGTTCAACATCCCATCTACTTCAAGATTGGCATAAGGTTTTACTGTCTCAGTAAACAGCTTGACAAACTCTTCTTCAAAGCCTGAAGTAGCATTGGCGTTGGAGAAGGCTTTTAACATTTCAATTGCTTCTTGTTTTTCCATAATTAATTCCTTTCTGGGAAAAATACTCTCTTATTATTTTACAAAAAAATCAATCAGAAGTAGTAAAATGAATAGATTGACAAAAATAAGAATAGCGGGAGCGTCAACACAAAATGAATTCACATAATCCAATCTGGAAACGCAATTTGAAGGTCCTATCCCTTTGCGTCTTCATTGCTGGCATTGCTTTTTCTGAAATTATGCCCTTTTTATCTTTATACATTAATACCTTAGGCAAGTTTAGCCACCAGCAGCTGAACTTTTGGTCCGGGATTGTTTACTCAGGCACCTTTATTGTTTCCGCGGTTGTTTCCCCGTGGTGGGGCAAATTAGCCGACAAAAAAGGCCGCAAGCCGATGATTCTGCGCGCTGGGATCGGAATGGCCGTAGTAATTGCTGCCATGGGGTTGGTGCAAAATGTCTGGGAATTATTGCTTTTGCGCATGCTGCAAGGGGTTTTTGCCGGATTTATTTCAAACTCTAACGCCCTAATCGCCACAGAAACGCCGAAAAGCAATTCTGGGCAAGCTCTAGGAACAATTTCTTCAGCCACTACGGCAGGAACCTTGTTGGGACCTTTAATCGGCGGAGCCCTTACCTCCATCTTTTCCTATCGAGTAACCTTCATGATTACCGGTGGCTTGTTGCTCTTTGCGTCAATCCTCGTCTTATTCCTCGTTCATGAAACTGATTTCGAACCTGTAACTGAAAAGAAGCTAGATAAGGCTAGCGGAGTAATCAAAGCCTTACGCTCACCAAGATTAATATTTGGCCTCTTATTAACCACATTAATTATTCAAGCAGCCAATAATTCAATCAACCCGATCGTATCGCTCTATGTCAGACAACTACTCCAGAATCATGGCAATGTGGTCTTTATTTCTGGGGTTATCGCCGCTTTGCCAGGGATTGCCACCTTCTTAGCAGCTTCCCGTTTCGGCGCCTTAGGGGATCGCATAGGCACGCATAAAATCATCGTCGGCGGTTTTATTGCTGCTGCAATTTTCTTTTTCCTAACGGCCTTTGTTCAAAATACGCTTGAATTAGGAATTCTGCGTTTCTTAGTCGGCTTTTCTGATGCCTGCTTGTTTCCTCAAGTTCAAACCATGCTTACCAAAA
Source organism: Lactobacillus corticis (assembly GCF_018327645.1). Taxonomy (GTDB): domain Bacteria; phylum Bacillota; class Bacilli; order Lactobacillales; family Lactobacillaceae; genus Lactobacillus; species Lactobacillus corticis. Next base: position 171,729 of record NZ_BMAY01000001.1, read on the forward strand.
ACTCGCCTGCCAAGGTGACGGGACGAATTTTCTCCTGGAATCAATCAGCAATGTATCTGGGCAACATCGTCGGTCCCCTGCTCGGCTCCTTAGTATCAGGTCTGTATGGCTACAGCATGGTATTTATCGTTACCACAATCATCGTTTTAGTCAACTTACTCCTATTCAAGCTCAACGTAATTAATAACTTATAAAATTCTCAAATATTTAGACAACAAAAACAGCGCCCATCTAGGACGCTGTTTTTTATTGCATGATTGTGTGCGTATTAAACTTGATTAACGGCGCTTGCGCTTCCGATCGCCAGCTAAGCCTAAGATAAAGGCTGCACCAGCCATCAAGATACCTGCAACTGACATTGCAGACTTGTCGCCTTCACCGGTTTGCGGGAGAGTATCGCGATCAGCATTGACACCAGCAGTTGCGTTGCCTGAGCCATTACTGTTGCTGTAGCCAGCACCCATGTTACCAGAGCCGTTGCCGTTGCCCTTGCCCTTGCCTGAGTTGTTGTTTTCAGGTTCAGCAAGAACATTAACTGTGACTGTTACCCGTCTCTTAGTACCATCTGGGTAGGTTACTTCAACGACACCAGTTGACTTGCCTGGTTTAGAAACATCTGGTTTCTTTACCCAAGTGTAGTCGGTACCATCAGGCATATCACCCTTGTTGGAGATAGCATCGCCTGGGTTTGGCAGCTTGCCTGGCTTGGTATCAACGTCTTGGCCCTTAGGTTCAGGGTTCTTGGTAGTTTCACCACCATTGTTCTTAGTATCATCCTTGACATGGATAGTTACTGGAACTTCATCCTTTGAACCATCTGGGTAAGTTACGATGATAGTTGCATCCTTGTCGCCAGGGGTTGAAGTGTCTGGAGTTTCTTTCCAAGTGTAGTCAGTGCCATCTGGCAAGTCGCCCTTGTTGGAGATACCGTCTTCAGCCTTAGGAGTTTCGCCCTTGTCGACCGTGACGTCTTGACCCTTAGGATCGTACTTGTCGGCGTCAGTAGTCTTAGTTGGAGTGTTGTCCTTGACGTGGATAGTTACTGGAACTTCATCCTTTGAACCGTCTGGGTAAGTTACGATGACCGTGGCATCCTTATCACCAGGGGCTGAAGTGTCTGGAGTTTCCTTCCAAGTGTAGTCAGTGCCGTCTGGCAAATCGCCCTTGTTAGAAATACCGTCTTCAGCCTTAGGAGTTTCACCCTTGTCGACCGTGACGTCTTGACCCTTAGGGTCGTACTTGTCGGCGTCAGTAGTCTTAGTTGGAGTGTTGTCCTTGACGTGGATAGTTACTGGAACTTCATCCTTTGAACCATCTGGGTAAGTTACGATGACCGTGGCATCCTTATCGCCAGGGGTTGAAGTGTCTGGAGTTTCCTTCCAAGTGTAGTCCGTGCCATCTGGCAAGTCGCCCTTGTTGGAGATACCGTCTTCAGCCTTAGGGGTTTCGCCCTTGTCGACAGTGATGTCTTGGCCCTTAGGGTCGTACTTGTCGGCATCGCTTGGAGTTGTTGGCGTGTCGTCCTTGACGTGGATAGTTACTGGAACTTCATCCTTTGAACCATCTGGGTAAGTTACGATGACCGTGGCATCCTTATCGCCAGGGGTTGAAGTGTCCGGAGTTTCCTTCCAAGTGTAGTCAGTACCGTCTGGCAAGTCGCCCTTGTTAGAAATACCGTCTTCAGCCTTAGGGGTTTCGCCCTTGTCGACCGTGATGTCTTGGCCCTTAGGGTCGTACTTGTCGGCATCGCTTGGAGTCGTTGGCGTGTCGTCCTTAACGTGAACGGTAATTGGAACTTCTTCCTTTGAGCCGTCTGGGTAAGTTACGATGACCGTGGCATCCTTATCGCCAGCAGTTGAAGTGTCTGGAGTTTCCTTCCAAGTGTAATCAGTACCGTCTGGCAAGTCGCCCTTGTTAGAAATACCGTCTTCAGCCTTTGGAGTTTCGCCCTTGTCAACAGTGATGTCTTGACCCTTTGGATCGTACTTGTCAGCGTCGCTTGGCGTAGTTGGCGTGTCGTCCTTAACGTGAACGGTAATTGGAACTTCTTCCTTAGTACCGTCTGGGTAAGTTACGATGATAGTTGCAGGCTTGTCGCCAGCAGTTGAAGTGTCCGGAGTTTCTTTCCAAGTGTAGTCAGTGCCATCTGGCAAGTCACCCTTGTTAGAAATACCATCTTCAGCCTTAGGAGTTTCGCCCTTGTCAACAGTGATGTCTTGGCCCTTTGGATCGTACTTGTCAGCGTCGCTTGGCGTAGTTGGCGTGTCATCCTTAACGTGAACGGTAATTGGAACTTCTTCCTTTGAACCGTCTGGGTAAGTTACGATGATAGTCGCAGGCTTGTCGCCAGCAGTTGAAGTGTCCGGAGTTTCTTTCCAAGTGTAGTCAGTACCGTCTGGCAAGTCGCTCTTGTTGGAGATACCGTCTTCAGCCTTAGGAGTTTCACCCTTGTCAACAGTGATGTCTTGGCCCTTAGGGTCGTACTTGTCGGCGTCGCTTGGAGTCGTTGGCGTGTCATCCTTAACGTGAACGGTAATTGGAACTTCTTCCTTTGAACCGTCTGGGTAAGTTACGATGATAGTTGCAGGCTTGTCGCCAGCTGTTGAAGTATCTGGAGTTTCCTTCCAAGTTTAGTCAGTACCGTCTGGCAAGTCGCCCTTGTTGGAAATACCGTCTTCTGCCTTAGGGGTTTCGCCCTTGTTAACAGTGATGTCTTGGCCCTTAGGGTCGTACTTGTCGGCATCGCTTGGAGTTGTTGGCGTGTCATCCTTAACGTGAACGGTAATTGGAACTTCTTCCTTAGTACCGTCTGGGTAAGTTACGATGATAGTTGCAGGCTTGTCGCCAGCAGTTGAAGTATCTGGAGTTTCCTTCCAAGTGTAGTCAGTACCGTCTGGCAAGTCGCTCTTGTTAGAAATACCATCTTCTGCCTTTGGAGTTTCACCCTTGTTAACAGTGATGTCTTGACCCTTAGGATCGTACTTGTCAGCGTCACTTGGAGTTGTTGGAGTGTTGTCCTTAACAGTTACGGTGACATCGACAATTTGCGGATCTTGACCAGGGATAGTAACAGTTACTTTACCTGGCTTGTTTTCACCAGCAGTTGAAGTATCTGGAGCTTCGTTCCAAGTGTAAGTAGTACCATCTGGCAGCTTGTCCTTGTTTGAAATAGCATTCTTAGCATCTTCATCAGTTAAGGTGTGACCCTTGTCAACTTCAATGTGGCCGCCTTCAGCATCCTTGGTCTTTTCATGTGGATCTTCAGTGTCTGGGATACCATCGTTGTCATCGTCAGTATCCTTGGTGTCTGGCGTGCCATCACCATCGGTGTCGCGCAAGATCGTTACTGGAACAGTAGTATTAACTGTTTGTCCACCCTTGGTTACTGTTACTGGGATTTCGATTTCGCGAGTATCATCGCCAGCCTTGTCAGTCCAGTCATCTACCTTTGGAGTACCAGTCAAGTTGCCATCCTTATCAACAGATACGCCATCTACTGGAGTTGAGGTAATGGTTGAGTCTGGAATGCTTGGTACTACTACCTTAGTTGATGGAACTTCCTCGCCATCCTTTACTGGATCAGGGTTGTTAACCTTGACGGTTAATTCATCCTTGGTCTTTTCATGTGGATCTTCAGTGTCTGGAATACCATCGTTGTCATCGTCAGTATCCTTGGTGTCTGGCGTGCCATCACCATCGGTGTCGCGCAAGATCGTTACTGGAACCTTAGTATTAACCGTTTGTCCTCCCTTGGTTACTGTTACTGGGATCTCGATTTCGCGAGTATCATCGCCAGCCTTGTCAGTCCAGTCATCTACCTTTGGAGTACCAGTCAAGTTGCCATCCTTATCAACAGATACGCCATTTACTGGTGTTGAGGTAATGGTTGAGTTTGGAATGCTTGGCTCGATTACCTTGGTTGATGGAACTTCCTCGCCATCCTTTACTGGATCAGGGTTAATAACCTTAACAGTTAAAGTATCAGCATCCTTTGGATGTTCATCATCAGTATCAGGAATCTTGTCATTATCGTCGTCAGTGTCTTTGGTATCTGGCGTACCATCACCATCGGTATCACGCAAGATCGTTACCGTAACTGTCTTATCAACGCTTTCAGAGCCATTAGTTACAGTTACTGGAATTTCAATATCACGTGATTCTTCACTGTCATCTTTCCAGTCGTTAATCTTCGGCGTACCAGTTAAATTACCATCCTTATCAACAGTTAAGCCATCAACAGTGTCCTTGGCAGTCACAGTTGAACCATTCTTAGTTGGGATAACTACTTGGGTACCACTAGGAACTGCTTGACCTTCAGTTACTGTTTCATGCTTGGTAGTAGCATCCAAAGCAGCTTCGTTTTCAGAGACATTAACTGTTACGGTGACATCCTTGGTTTGACCGTTTGGCAAGGTAATTGTAACTACACCCGTGCTAGTACCAGCTTCTGAAGTGCTTGGCTTGGTCTTCCATTCGAATTTGGCGTCATCTGGGTAGGTACCAGTCTTGTCAATGTAGTCTTCTGCATCACCAATAGCTGAATCTTTATCAACATTAACTGTCTTACCAGTTGCATCGACAACGTGAACTGGGGCATCTGAAACAGTATCAGTTGAGTCGTCAGAGTAAGTTACCGTAACATCGCCGGTAGTGTCGCCAACCTTTGATACGTCAGGCGTCTTAGCCCATTCTTCGCTCTTTGGCGTTACGGCATTGCCATCAGTGTCCTTCAATGAACTTGGGTCAATTGAATCAGCAGCCTTCACATCGTTGCCAACAAAAGTGTATTGATCTTGAGCCTTTGGATCTACCTTATCAGCAATCTTGGTTTCAGTACCATCCGTTATTGTTACGTTTACTGGTAATGGATCAGTCTTGGCACCATCAGGGTAGATAACTCGTACAGATGGACTTTCACCATTTGCTGTTTGGTTTGTACCAACCTTAGTCCAATCAGGTTCATTTACCCAAATGACCTTAGTACCTTTGGTTTCTGAACTATCGTCAGCAGGTACGGTGGTTGGCATGTCACTCATATTTTCAATGGTAGTTGAAGCATCCAACCCGTCTTTTACTTCATCTAGCGTTCTAGTAACATCTTGTGTAACTGGATTTGGATATACAAAGACCGTAATCGGTACATCCACACCTTCACCGTTCGTGGAATTCTGAACATGAACCACTGCTGGTGTACCTTCATTGACAACGGTTGTAACCGTACCAACTCCGTCTTTACTTGGAGTAGTAGTACTTACCATCTTGGTTGCTTTAGATACATCTGGAGCTTGCGTCCAAGTATAAACCGTATCCGAAGGAAGACCCTTTCGAGCTTCTTCAGCAATCCCTTGAGATGCGTCTGGCATGTTGCCAACAGTCGTGTAAATATCTTGACCTTGGTAAGTTACAGGATTTGGTGCTAAGGTGTATTGTTCACCAACTAACTTGTATGCATTTGACTGAGTATTTTGTTGGTAAGTTGAAAAACCAGCTAAAACCCCAGAGAATTGGGTACCATTGTCACCAGTCGGCAAGGTACCTTGAGTAGCATCAGTATGGTCGGCATCAAATTCGATCGTGTAGCTTGAGTATTGAGAGTTACGAGTCTTCCCCCATGACTTCAAGGAAATGTAGGTTGAGAAGTCACGTGAGTTAACCGGTGCTCCAGAATTAATATTCTTTTGTTGAAGCTGATCGTTTACGCCATTTTCATCCGTCTGCAAGTATGACCGTGTTGAATCATCTTGAGAAGCGGTGATAATTCCTGAACCATTGACAGTCTTACCGTTGATCGTGTAGCCAGTATTAGTAGTATTACTGTTATCACCCTTATATTGGCCAAACGAGTCTAGCAAGATCCCGTGGGTATCACCATCATAAGCATTACCCATCATGTCTTTTCCTTGATCAACATCTTTATCAGCAAAAATCAAGGTATATAAGTTGTTCAAAGTGTTAGCACTTGAGCCTTCCAACATTGAACCGTAGTATAACCCTTGAATATATTCGTTAGTGGCCGAAGTCCCTAAAGTAGAGCTACCAACCAAGTTAGGAACACCATTGGCATTAGAATCTGTAGATGGATTAAAGGTTTGAACAACATGTTCTTCTGGATCAGAAACTACTCCATAATTTCCTCGAACGTAACCTGCACCATCATTATCGGCACTCTTTGGAGTATCGATAGTTACCGTCACATCACCAGTAATCTTGTAGTCACCAGTTAAAGCAATCCCCATCCGGGCGTTTTGTAAACCTTTAACACCATTAGCGTAGTAACCATTGTAATCAGTGTAATTTAACCCATATGATGGGAAGAAGGTAATCTTGTAGTGAACCTTGCCGTTACCGTTATCGGTCTTTTCAACTTTAATGTTGTTGTTAACAAAGTCGTTATTTTCTTTTGGTTCGTCCTTGTTACCTAAGTTGGCGTTTACAATCTCGTAAGCCTTATTAACCCCATTGGTAGTAATAAACTTGTACCACTTTCCATCAGTACCTTTGAAAATACTTGAGGTTCGATTGTTAGATGAGGTTAAGCCAGTTTCTTGTGAAAGCTTGTTATTAACCTCAGATGACTGGTTACTAATCCCTGGTCCAGAAATGTTAACTGCATTTGAATCAGTTGCTGAAGCTGCAGCAGCTTTAAGAACCGCTTTAGTAGCAACAGGAGCCTTGCTTGCTGCACTAGTGTTCTTGTTTGCAGACTCAGTTGTTGAACTGGTCTTAGCTGAACTTTCACTAGTAGCAGAACTTTCATTAGCGTCTGAGCTTTCAGCTGCAGAGTTGGTTGAACTTTGTGCTGAACTAGAGCTGGTCGTTGCAGCTTCCTTAGTTTCTGCAGAACTATTAGTACTTGCTGCCTTGTCAGCAGATTCCGTGCTTGAAGTAGTATCTGCGCTAGTGGAGCTGCTAGTTTCAGCACTAGCATCCGTGTTGCTTGAGCTCGAACTAGTACTGCTTGAGCTTTGACTAGTTGCCTTGCTAGTTTCCACTACACTAGTATCAGTTGTTGCTGCTGATACCTTTTGCAATGGAATCCCTGCACCTAAAGCTATACTAAAAATAGTAGCGCCAATAAATACCGAAGCAGTCTTGCCTGAAACTTTCCGAATGGAATAGTGGCGCTGCTCTTTGGTCTCAATGCGTTTTCCCATTATAATACATTCCTTTCAATACACACACGATACAGCAATTATTTAGAATAACTAATAATTCTGAGCACACAAATTAAATCTGTATCGCTTGATTTTTCCCTTACACTCGTAATCATATACCGTTTAGTTGGTAAAGTAAAACATTTACGGCCGTCAAAATTATCGTCTGATCTATATTTATTTGCTTATTCATTTTCCGTTATAATAACAATCTTGCCCATATTTTGTTATCTTAATCACAATATTTATTGGATGATCTGCAAGAAGTGCGTAGCTAATGCAGAAAGCGATTGCATTTAAAATTACACATAGATAAAATAATAACCGTTTGTTTCAAATTGTAAAAATGATTTTATAACGGATTTTATTTTATTTTTGCCCCTTATTTTTGATTATTTAATTACAAGTTGTTTATCGTTGATCAGCAAACGGCATACCCTCAACGTTTGATTGCCTTTGTCAATGGGAATTTATTCCTAAAATAAAAAATCTTGACATTTTTTAAAAAAATCCGCAAAATAATATGTGTTATCTGAATAGTGATGACCTTTAATTTAGTCCAGTGAGGCTTGGAAGGAATTCTGCATGTAGGCATTTTTTAATATTTGCCCGTAAGCAAGACTGCCCTGGACTACCAGAGCAGTCTTTTTTTCTTCGGTCATCCGCAATGAAAGGAGATTTATATGAGTAAGGTAATTATTGACGCCACTGGCATGCGCCGGGCGCTGATGCGCATGACTTATGAAATAGTTGAGCGCAATAAAGGTACCGAGGATCTAGTTTTAGTTGGAATTAAAACTAGAGGCTGGTATATCGCACAACGAATTGGAAAAAATTTAGAGAATTTGGAAGGTGTTAATGTTCCGGTTTTGGCTCTAGATGTTTCCAATTATCGGGATGATTTGCCAAAAGCCGAACGTGAAAGCATCATCCGCAGTCAGCAGCTTGACTACGATATTACCGATAAGAAGGTAATTTTGGTCGATGACGTGCTGTTTACCGGTCGAACTATCCGAGCTGCGCTTGATGCTCTAATGGATCAAGGACGGCCAGCTGCAATCAATTTAGCAGTACTGGTTGACCGTGGACATCGGGAATTACCAGTCCGGCCAGACTTTATTGGGAAGAATATTCCGACCGCTTTAAGCGAAACCGTCAAAGTCGCCATGACGGAAGTTGACGATCGCGATGCGGTCAGCTTGGCCTAAGCATAGTAAGGAGTTAAAATCTTGAAAAATCAAACTCATGCTAATGGCGCCATCCTTGACGTCGATGAAAAGCCAAAATTAGGCGAAGGAATTGCACTGTCGTTGCAGCACATGTTCGCCATGTTTGGTTCCACTGTCCTGGTTCCTATTCTGATCGGAATCAACCCTAGCATTGCCTTAATGGCCTCCGGTGTGGGAACGCTAACGCACATGCTGCTTACCCACTTTAAAATCCCTGCCTATCTAGGTTCCAGTTTTGCCTTTGTGGCTACCATGCAGGCCTTAATGAAGGCTGATGGCTATCCTGCCGTAGCTCAAGGGGCAATTGCTTCAGGGTTGGTTTATGTCATAGTTGCTTTTATCATCAGCAAATTTGGTTCTGACTGGGTGAACAAAGTGCTCCCGCCAATTGTGGTTGGCCCAATCGTCATCGTTATTGGCTTGTCGCTTGCTTCAACCGCTGCCAGCGATGCGATGATGAATAATAATAAGTATGATTTAACCTACTTTGCCGTAGCTATCTTCACCTTAATCATGACCTTGATCTTTCAAATGTACTTCAAGGGCTTTCCAAGTTTAATCTCCATTATGTTGGGATTGATTTGTGGTTACCTGCTTAGCTGCGTGTTAGGAATTGTGGACTTCTCCACTGTTGAAAAGGCTAAATGGTTCTCATTGCCAGCCTTCCAAGTGCCATTTGTTACTTATAAATTTAAGTGGTATCCAGAAGCAATCCTGACCATGGCCCCGATTGCCTTTGTTACCATGACTGAACACATGGGCCACATTATGGTGCTCGATTCGATGACGCAACGGAACTTCTTTAAAGATCCTGGTTTGCATCGGACAATGCTGGGAGACGGGATGTCAACGATTATTGCCGGCTTTATTGGTGGACCTCCAACAACCTCTTACGGTGAAAACATCGGTGTCCTTGCCATGACCAAGGTTTACTCAGTCTGGGTATTGGCTGGGGCAGCAGGCTTTGCGATCGTCTTCAGTTTTATCGGTAAGATTTCAGCTTTAATTGAGTCAATTCCGATGCCGGTTATCGGAGGGATCTCCTTCCTGCTATTTGGGACGATTGCCTCTAATGGTTTAATGATCTTAGTCGATAACAAGATTGACTTTGGTGAAAAGCGCAACATGCTAATCGCCTCCGTGATCTTAGTCATTGGGATCGGCGGTGCCTACCTGCAAATCGGCAGCTTCCAATTAACCAGCGTTGCTCTTTCAACGATCTTGGGAATGTTAATGAACTGGATCCTGCCTGAAAAAGCAGCTAGCGAAAAATAAGCTTACTTAACTAATTCAAAATCAAAGAACGTGTGGTGCTAATGCATCACACGTTTTTTAGATAAGAAAAAGCCAGATTTCTGATTGAAATCTGACTTTTCTTTATTTAATGCTCAATGTGTGTATTGAAATTAATGACGCTTACGCTTCCGAGTATCGGCCAGGCCGAACAAGAATGCTGCGCCTGCTAACAAGACACCTGCAACTGACCAGGCAGTCTTCTCATTCTCACCAGTTTGTGGCAATTCTGATGAGTTGTTGTTAGTTTGAGCAACCTGCTTAGCCGGTTCAGCCTTCACATCAGAAACTTCCTTAACTACAGTCTTCTTGCTCTTGTTAGGAGTTTCTGGTGTCTTCGGCGTTACATTCTCGACTGTCTTGCCTGTATTTGGCTTTGAAGGAGTCGATGGAGTCGAAGGCTTGGATGGCTTTTCTGGGGTGACATTGTCAGTCTCCTTGCCTGGCTTCTTAGTGTAGACAACCGTAGTGTCCTTGCCTGGGTTTTCTGGCGTTACCGTTGGCGTTGATGGCGTGTAGCCTGGGATGTCTGGCACTGGTTCGTCAGGAGTTACCTTGGTTGGATCGTTAGGATCCGTTGGGTAAGTTGGCGTTGGGGCATTTGGAATCTTGTTGCCATTAGGGTCAACCGGAATAATCTTACCGTTAGTGGTGTACGTTACCGTATCAGTTACGTTAGGATTTTCTGGAGTTGCCGTCAAGCCACCAGCTACCTTCTTGTCTGAGTGGTAGCCGTTTACTACAGGTACCGAAACATTGCCAAAGGTCTTAGAACCAGTCCAAGGAGTGGTTGAAATCGTCTTGCCAGTTACCTTGTCGACAGTGACAGTTCTAGTGAAGGCGTTCTTTTGAGTTTGAACGTTGTCGCTAGGAGTATTGTCGCCGGCACCGGTGTAGTGAACGGTTTGACTAGCATCGCGAGTAACATCGGTTTGATCTTCAGTGTACTTCGGACCATCTGGGTTGTTAGGGTTGATTGGCGTATTTGGATTCTTTGGATTGTCTGGCGTTACCGTAGTTGTACCGTGCTTGAATACAACAACGTAAGTTTGACCATTGTTCGAATCGCCAAATTCGCTACCAACTTTGCCAGTGTAGCCATCTGAAACTAATTCGTAACCCTTGTCTTCCAAAGACTTAATCGTGTCAGCAGTCGTGTAGGTGATCTTGTCGCCATACTTGCCTGACAAGTCCTTAGTTTCTAGAACTGCATCGTTATTGTCTTGGTCAACGTACTTAACAGTTAATGAACTGTCTTTCTTGTTGTAAACAACTGGCGTGTCCTCACCTGGATTGCTTGGAGTTACCGTTGGCGTTTCTGGCGTGTAGCCAGGAATGTTTGGTACTGGTTCATCCGGCGTTACCTTGGTTGGGTCAGTTGGATCCGTTGGGTAAGTTGGCGTTGGCGCATCTGGAATCTTGTTGCCGTTTGGATCAACCGGAACAATCTTGCCGTTAGTCGTGTAGGTTACAGTATCAGTTACGTTTGGATTTTCTGGCGTTGCTGTCAAGCCACCCGCTACCTTCTTATCAGCGTGGTAACCATCAACAACTGGCGTATCAACTGAGCCAAAGGTCTTAGAACCAGTCCAAGGAGTCGTTGAAATGGTCTTGCCAGTTACCTTGTCGACAGTAACAGTTCTAGTGAAGGCGTTCTTTTGAGTTTGAACGTTGTCGCTAGGAGTATTGTCGCCGGCACCGGTGTAGTGAACGGTTTGACTAGCGTCGCGCGTTACATCGGTTTGGTCTTCAGTGTACTTAGGACCATCTGGGTTGTTAGGGTTGATTGGCGTATTCGGATTCTTTGGATTATCTGGCGTTACCGTCGTTGTACCGTGCTTGAATACAACTACGTAAGTTTGACCATTGTTCGAGTCGCCAAATTCGCTGCCAACTTTGCCCGTGTAGCCATCTGAAACTAATTCATAGCCCTTGTCTTCCAAAGACTTAATCGTGTCAGCAGTCGTGTAGGTGATCTTGTCGCCATACTTGCCTGACAAGTCCTTAGTTTCTAGAACTGCATCGTTATTGTCTTGGTCAACGTACTTAACAGTTAATGAACTGTCTTTCTTGTTGTAAACAACTGGCGTGTCCTCACCTGGATTGCTTGGAGTAACCGTTGGCGTCTCTGGGGTGTAGCCAGGAATGTTTGGCACTGGTTCATCCGGAGTTACCTTGGTTGGGTCCGTTGGATCCGTTGGATAAGTTGGTGTTGGGGCATCTGGAATCTTGTTGCCGTTAGGATCAACCGGAACAATCTTGCCGTTAGTCGTGTACGTTACCGTATTGGTTACGTTTGGATTTTCTGGCGTTGCCGTTAAGCCACCCGCTACCTTCTTGTCGGCGTGGTAACCGTCGACAACTGGCGTATCAACTGAGCCGAAGGTCTTAGAACCAGTCCAAGGAGTGGTTGAAATCGTCTTGCCAGTTACCTTGTCGACAGTGACAGTTCTAGTGAAGGCGTTCTTTTGAGTTTGAACGTTGTCGCTAGGAGTATTGTCGCCGGCACCGGTGTAGTGAACGGTTTGACTAGCATCGCGAGTAACATCGGTTTGGTCTTCAGTGTACTTAGGACCATCTGGGTTGTTAGGGTTGATTGGCGTATTTGGATTTTGTGGGTTGTCTGGCGTTACCGTCGTTGTACCATGTTTCAAGTAAACATTGAACGTTTGTAAGGTCTTGTCATCGTTATCATAAACATCCTTGGTCGGATATTCAGACTTGTCAAGGACATAACCTTTATCCAGATAACTTTGAAGTTTAGCGTTATAGCCACTATAAATAATGGTTTCGCCAATCTTGCCAGTTAATCCACCAGACGTGCCGATTTGAGTTGGAACTTTTTCGCCTTGAGCATTGACATAGTCTTCATCAATAAAGTTGACGATTGCTGCAGGACTTGCATAGTAAACGACTGGCGTATCTTTGCCTGGGTCACTTGGAGTTACTGTTGGTACTTCTGGCGTGTAACCAGGAATGTTAGGAACAGGTTCATCCGGCGTTACCTTGGTTGGGTCAGTTGGATCCGTTGGATAAGTTGGATTTGGCACGTTCGGAATCTTGTTGCCGTTTGGATCAACTGGAATGATCTTGCCGTTAGCAGCATAAGTTACCGTGTCCTCAACGTTTGGATTTTCCGGCGTAGCCGTCAAACCACCAGCTACCTTCTTGTCTGCATGGTAACCGTCAACAACTGGCGTATTTTCAGTGCCAAAAGTCTTCGTACCAGTCCAAGGCGTACTTGAAATTGTTTCGCCAGTTACCTTATCAATCGTTACGGTTCTAGTGAAGGCATCCTTTTGGGTTTGTACCTTGTCAGCCGGAGTCTTGTCGCCAGCACCTGTGTAGTGAACGGTCTGACTAGCATCACGGGTAACGTCCGTTTGGTCGCTAGTGTACTTAGGACCATCTGGGTTGTTAGGGTTGATTGGCGTATTAGGATTCTTTGGATTGTCTGGCGTTACTGTCGTCGTTGCGTGGTCGTAGTAAACCTTGACATCGCTGTTTTCGGTATTACCGTCAACCGTTACCGCTGCAACAGATGCTTTATCTGGAGCAGTGTAGCCGTAGTTGGTCAAATCTGGTGAATCGACCTTGTTCCAGCTGCCTGATTCAACCGACCAATCGCCGTAGGTAACTTTACCCGTCGTCTTGTTAGTTGAAACCGTCCGCGTCAAAATTACGTCTTGCTCAACTGGCTTAGCTAATTTACTTGGAATAGCTTCGCCAGTTTGCTTATCAAGATATTCAATTGTCCGTTTAACGGTCTTGGATTCAGTCTTTGTATCGACATCGTCTGAATTCTTGATATAAGTAACCGTAAAGGTCTGTTCTGGATTATCGTAGGTTGCGGTAAAGCCACCGGCAACTGTCTTATCAGGCGTGTAGCCTGATACTGCTGGAGTATCAACTGATGAGAATTCATTGGTGGTCCAAGGAGTTGACGAGATGGTTTCGCCAGTTACCTTGTCAATCGTCACTGTCCGCGTAATCGTGCCAGTCTTGACATTGTCGGCTGGCGTTTGATCACCGGCACCAGTGTAGTGAACGGTTTGCTTAACATCCTTGGTAACCGTAGTTTGGTCGCTCGTGTACTTAGGACTGTTAGGGTCGTTAGGGTTGATTGGCGTATTTGGATTTTGTGGGTTGTCTGGCGTTACCGTGGTCGTTGCGTGGTCATAGTAGACCTTCACATCACTATTTTCAGTATTGCCATTTACCACTTCGGCTGCAACCGAAGCTTTATCTGGAGCAGTGTAGCCGTAGTTAGTCAAGTCTGGTGAATCAACTTCGTCCCAGCTGCCTGATTCAACTGTCCAGTCGCCGTAGGTAACTTTACCAGTTGTCTTGTTGTTTGAAACCGTCCGCTTCAAAGTTACGTCTTGTTCAACTGGTTTAGCTAAACTTGCTGGAATAGCCTTGCCAGTCTTCTTGTCAATGTACTCGATGGTCCGCTTAACGGTCTTTGATTCGGTCGTAGTTTCAATAACGTCTGGATTCTTAGTGTAAGTAACCGTAAAGGTTTCTTCTGGGTTGTCGTAGGTTGCAGTAAAGCCACCAGCAACGGTCTTATCAGGCGTGTAGCCTGAAACTTCTGGAGTATCAACGGATGGAAATTCATTGCTAGTCCAAGGGGTTGATGAAATGGTTTCGCCAGTTACCTTATCGATGGTAACCGTCCGCGTAATCGTACCAGTCTTAACATTGTCGGCTGGAGTTTGATCGCCGGCACCTGTGTAGTGAACGGTTTGCTTAACATCCTTGGAGACATTGGTTTGGTCGCTAGTGTACTTAGGACTGTCTGGGTCATTAGGATTAATTGGCGTATCTGGCGTTTGTGGATTGTCTGGAGTAATCGTCGTGGTTGCGTGCTTGAAGGTTACTTCGTAGACTTTCCCATTGTTGCTGTCACTGAAGTCTTGACCATCTTGGTTAAACCCATCTGCTACTAACTTGTAGCCTTTATTTTCCAATGACTTAATGGTGTCAGCAGTTGAGTAGTTAATCTGGGTACCATAGTCGCCCGACAAAGACTTGCTTTCCAAGACTTTATTGTTGGCATCAAGGTCAATATAGTTAACAGTTACGTTGCCGACTTGGCTCTCGTCTTTTTTATAGTAAAAAATCACGTCACCATTATAACGTTGGTTTACTCCAGTAAGAAGAATTTTCCCATCGAAAGGAGTTTCAACGTTAATTGCATTAGTACTGTCATCGACCCCCAGTTCGTAAGGTCCCAGCGTCTGGGTCGTTCCATTATAATAATTTATCTTTACATTTGCTTCAAATCTACCATATCCTGTTGGCCCCCACCCAAGATAAGTGTATTCGGCGTATATATCTTTAGTGCCCAAACTATATGGGACAAAGTGGATAACCTTAGTATCACCGATAGTTGAAAAGTTAAAGTTAGAGACAGTACCTTGAGTAGCACCCTCAGTCTTGACGTAAGAATAGCCTGGAATTGTTGGTGCAGCTCCAACAGAATAATTTGTACCAGTCATCTTATCATAAACAGTTGGATCTACACCGGGAATTTCTTTATCAGTGTCAACATCACGATATTGAATAGAAACTTTACCCAAAACTGGATTAAAGTCATTTAAAACAGCTACCCAATCGCCAGTTTCAACCATCTGACCATTTTGGGGCACCATATCTTTAAAGTTTTCTTCTGTCTTATCACCCTTGTTGGCAGAAGAAATTAAGTAAGAATCGCCGTAGTTAACCAGGGTGTCACCACTAAGAAATAGTTTCATATCTGCACCCTTAACTAACTTAGTAGGCGTGGCGTTGCCTTTTTCAAAGACATAGATTGTTCCTGGTTCAGAACCGTCTGACTTAACCGTCAAATACCAATCCGGGCCGTGTCCCGCAGGGTTGTTTTCGTGAAAAGCACCATAAATGTAGTAGTCACTAGAAATAAAATCGGTCTTTACGTTATTTGCGCTTTCAGTAAAAGTTACATCTGGCGTAATTGAATTTTTACTTGAACTTGAATCATTTGATTCCAATGCTGCAGCCTTCAGCTGAGAAGCTTCAGCCATATTCTTCAAGTTTGAAACATCGACTGTGTTGTTTGTTTCATTAGCTGAACTATTTGTAGCCTTTTCTTCTTGGCTGTCATTTGATTGAGTGCTTTCACTAGTTGTGTTGGCACTTGCTTGTGAAGAACTTGAAGCAGCTGAGGAAGTCTTCTGTTCAGATGCTGAACTGCTTGCAGTCTTTTCGCTTGATTCACTAGCTACATTAGCTTTGTTAGTTGAATCTGCGGAACTACTCGTAGAGCTTGCTGCAGTTTTACTTTCACTAGTTGACGCAGCTGATTTTTGATCAGATGATTTAGCATCGGCATTATTAGTTGAAGTGGAACTTGTAGTTGCTTCACTTGAACTTGATTTAGAAGCTGCACTAGCATCACTGGATTCAGCAGCAACACTCGTATCATTTGAGCTGGATTTTTGGGAGTTAGCAGTATTTGAGGCTGTTACAGCCGTTGAATCAGTTGCAGCATGTACCTCAGATACTGGAACTCCAGCACCTAATGCGATACTAAAGATAGTTGCCCCGATAAAGACGGAGACAGCTTTACCCGACACTTTTCTGATCGAATAGTGTCTTTGTTCTTTAGTGTTTATACGTTTCCCCATTTCTAAACACATTCCTTTCAATACACACTTTTACCTTACAAAGTAATTAACATTTTTCCCATAGATGCATAACTATAAGCTAAGTATCTAACACTTACATTGTAGCATTAATTTGCATATGCGAACATTTTGACCACTTGTTTATTTCACGTATTTCCTTAAACGACAGCATTTACACCTATCTGTTATAATAACCACCTTTTATTTTTAAATTGCTGCTTAAGTTGCAAACTCCACAAGTCAAAGCTCTGACCTTGTTACAACAAGATATTTTTAAATCACGCTTATTTGAAACCGCAAACAAAAAAGAATCGCATAGAGTTTTTGCTCTATACGATTCTCAGTGGTTACTCATCATCAACAGGACCTGATAATGAGACTTTTATTTTTATTAATGACGTCTACGCTTTCTGGTGTCTGCCAGTCCAAGAACAAAGGCTGCACCTGCAAGCAATAAGCCAGCAAGCGACGGCGTGCTCTTATGCTCTTCGCCAGTTTGTGGAAGAACTTTACTATTATCAGTCTTTTCTGCCGAAGTATTCTTTTGAGCAGAAGCATTCTTTTCAGGACCTACGTTTACATTGGATCCACCACGACGCTTATTCTTGTTTCCTTCTGGATTAGTATTGCCAGAATCTTCTCCCTTTCCATGTTTCTTTGGAGTTTCTGGTTTAGCTGGCTTTGTTTTCTTGTTGTAGACAACCAGCGTGTCTTCGCCAGGATTTTCTGGAGTTACCGTTGGCGTTTCTGGCTTGTAGCCAGGAATGGCAGGAACTGGTTCGTTCGGCGTTACCTTGGTTGGATCGTTTGGATCCGTTGGGTAAGTTGGTGTTGGCACGTTCGGAATCTTGTTGCCGTTTGGATCAACTGGAACAATCTTGCCGTTAGTCTTGTACGTTACTGTATCAGTTACGTTTGGATTTTCCGGCGTAGCGGTCAAACCACCAGCCACCTTCTTGTCAGCATGATACCCGTTTACTACAGGTACGGAAACGTTACCAAAGGTCTTTGACCCAGTCCAAGAAGTGGTTGAAATGGTCTTGCCAGTTACCTTGTCAATCGTAACGGTTCTAGTAAAGGCGTTCTTTTGAGTTTGAACGTTGTCGCTAGGATTCTTATCGCCGGCACCAGTGTAGTGAATTGTTTGGCTAGCATCCCGGGTAACGTCTGTTTGATCTTCAGTGTATTTTGGTCCATTTGGATCATTAGGATTGATTGATTCGCCTGGATTCTTAGGATTGTCTGGCGTTACCGTCGTAGTTCCGTGCTTCAGAACAACTTCATAAGTCTTGCCATTGTTGCTCTCAGCAAATTCTGAACCTGCCTTGCCAGTATAGCCGTCTGATACTAATTCATAACCCTTAGCTTCTAACGACTTGATAGTATCAGCAGTCGTGTAGGTGATCTTGTCGCCATATTTGCCTGACAAGTCCTTAGTATCAAGAACGGCATTGCTATTGTCTTGATCAAGGTAGACAACCTTGAATGAACTCTTTTCCTCAGTTGGCGTAGTTGGGTTCTTAGTATACGGAACATTGGTATCCTTGCCAGGGTCACTTGGTGTTACCGTTGGCGTTTCTGGAGTGTAGCCTGGAATATCAGGAACAGGTTCATCCGGAGTTACCTTGGTAGGATCGTTAGGATCAGTTGGATAAGTTGGATTTGGTACGTTTGGAATCTTGTTGCCGTTAGGATCGACTGGGACAATCTTGCCGTTAGCAGCATACGTTACCGTGTCTTCAACATTTGGATTTTCTGGCGTAGCGGTCAAACCACCAGCTACCTTCTTGTCTGCGTGGTATTCGTCAACAACTGGCGTATCAACTGAGCCAAAGGTCTTAGTACCAGTCCAAGGAGTCGTCGAAATGGTCTTACCCGTTACCTTGTCAACTGTCACAGTTCTGGTGAAGGCGTTCTTTTCAGTTTGAACGTTATCGCTAGGATTCTTTTCACCAGCGCCGGTGTAGTGAATGGTCTGCTTTGCATCCATAGTCACGTCCGTTTGGTCTTCAGTATACTTAGGGCCATTTGGATCATTAGGGTTGATTGGCGTGTTTGGATCCTTTGGATTATCCGGCGTTACCGTCGTTGTCCCGTGCTTTAGGTAAACATTAAAGGTTTGTAAAGTCTTGTCGTCATTATCATAAACATCCTTAGTCGGATATTCAGACTTGTCAAGGACATAACCATTATCCAGATAGCTTTGAAGCTTAGCGTTATATCCATCATAAGTAATGATGTCGCCAATCTTACCAGTTAATCCACCTGACGTGCCAATTTGAGTTGGTACTTTTTCGCCTTGAGCATTGGTGTAGTCTTCATCAATAAAGTTGACGATTGCTGCAGGACTTGCATAGTAGACAACCGGCGTATCTTTACCTGGGTCACTTGGTGTTACCGTTGGTACTTCCGGCGTGTGGCCAGGAATGTCAGGAACTGGTTCATCCGGAGTTACCTTAGTTGGGTCAGTTGGATCCGTTGGGTAAGTTGGAGTCGGTACGTCAGGAATCTTATTGCCATCAGGATCAACCGGAACAATCTTGCCGTTAGCAGCATACGTTACCGTATCCTCAACGTTTGGATTGTCTGGAGTAGCGGTCAAACCACCAGCTACCTTCTTGTCTGCGTGGTAATCTTCAACGACTGGCGTATCAACTGAGCCAAAGGTCTTAGTACCAGTCCAAGGTGTACTTGAAATAGTTTCGCCCGTTACCTTGTCAACTGTCACAGTTCTGGTGAAGGCGTTCTTTTGAGTTTGAACGTTATCGCTAGGATTCTTTTCGCCAGCACCGGTGTAATGAACAGTTTGACTAGCATCCCTAGTTACATCAGTTTGGTCATCCGTATACTTAGGACCATTTGGATCATTAGGATTAATTGGCGTATTCGGATCCTTTGGATTATCCGGAGTCACCGTAGTTGTACCGTGCTTAAATAAGACCAGGTAAGTCTTGCCATTGTTTGAGTCGCCAATTTCTGAACCGGCCTTGCCAGTATAGCCGTCCGAAACTAATTCATAACCCTTATCTTCCAAAGACTTGATCGTGTCAGCAGTCGTATAAGTAATCTTGTCACCGTATTTACCTGACAAGTCTTTAGTTTCTAGAACCGCATTATTGCTGTCTTGGTCAACGTACTTAACAGCTAGTGAACCATCTTTCTTGTTGTAGACTACCTGCGTGTCTTTGCCTGGGTTTTCTGGGGTTACCGTTGGTACTTCAGGCGTGTAACCAGGAATATCGGGCACTGGTTCGTCCGGCGTTACCTTGGTTGGGTCGTTCGGATCAGTTGGGTAAGTTGGGGTTGGTGCATCTGGAATCTTATTTCCATCAGGGTCTACCGGAACAATCTTGCCGTTAGCAGCATAAGTTACCGTATCTTCAACATTTGGATTGTCCACAGTTGCGGTCAAACCGCCGGCTACCTTCTTATCGGCGTGGTAACCGTCAACTACCGGAGTATCAGTAGTACTGTAAGTAAGCTCTTCGCCAGTTTCAGTCTTTCCGTTAATCGTGTAAGTCCATGGCGTTGATGAAATTGTCTTGCCGGTAACATTATCAACCGTGACGGTCCGATCAAATTCACCAGTCTGGACATCCTTAGCTGGAGTCTTGTCGCCAGCACCAGTGTAAGTAATGGTTTGAGTCGACGGAACCTTTACCTTGGTTTGGTCTTCGGTGTACTTAGGACTATCTGGATCGTTAGGGTTGATCGGCGTGTTCGGATCCTTTGGGTTATCTGGCGTTATCGTCGTTGTGCCATGCTTCAATACGACCAAGTAAGTCTTGCCGTTGTTTGAGTCGCTAATTTCTGAACCTGCTTTGCCAGTATAGCCATCAGAGACTAATTCATAACCCTTAGCTTCCAAAGACTTGATCGTGTCAGCTGTTGTATAAGTGATCTTGTCACCGTATTTGCCTGACAAGTCTTTACTCTCAAGAACCGCATTATCGTTGTCTTGGTCAACGTACTTAACGGTTAAAGCACCGTCCTTGCGGGTGTAGATTACCAAATCTTCGACAACCGGATTTTCATAGGTAGCCGTGCCCGCACCAGCTGAAGTTTTATCAGGAGTATAGTTTTCAACCGTTGGCGTGAGGACATCTTTGAAACTATAAGTTGTCCAACTGCTTTCAGGTTCATATGTCGGATTAGGTCCGTCTGTTGAAGTTTCGTTTAAAACCAGCGTCCGAGTTAAAGCATTATCAACAGTTGATACAGCCGTAGAGTCAGGTTTAGCACCATCAGCATAGTGATAAGTAATTTTCTGAGTAGCCGGCATACTTGCTTTGTACAGTAATACATAAAAAGAAGTACGGCGTCCGTCAATCATACCTGATGAATTTGGCGGCGTCACAAATGACGTGATTAAATTAGTTTCATCTGAATAATCGATGCCGAAAATTGTACCATTATTGGCCGGCGTGTATTGATCAAAATCAACTAATTTTCCATCAGTATTGACCTGAACAACTTTATACCCTTGTTTAGCCAAGGCTGCTATTTCGCTAGCAGTCGTATAATCTGATACGCTTCCTCGCTTGCCGGTAACACTATCTGTCTTGAGAATTTCTACTCCGGATTGATCGCTTTCCAGCCAGCCCTTCAAGTCGCCACCCGCATCATTTAAGGACTCTTTGGTAATACTGCTAATATCCGCATATATGACTTTAATAGTAGCAGTATCGTCTTTAATATAAACAACTTCCGTGTCCTTTGTCGGATCTGACGGTGTAACGGTTCCAGTATTGTAATTATTAACTTTTTTAATAGTTACATCTTTACTAGTTTGATCTTCAGCTGGTGCAAGACGGTAATCTTTGACAACCGAAGAAATCATTACATTAGATTCTACTTTGCTCGGATCGTAAAAATTGTTGAGGTATGGAAGCTTATCGCCAATTTGCTTTCCATCTTTATCTACTGGAACAATATTACCAACTTCTTGGTAGGTTAAGTGAACATTAGCTGTGTCAGGATCATATGGGTTTGGGAAGCTGTAGACATACCCAGTGGAAGGATCCGTATAACTTGCAGACTTACTTGCTCCTAAATTGTAGGTGCCCACCAGCTTATCATTCTCATATACCTTAACTTCAAAATCACCCTGGGTATTCTTAAGAGTATAAGTAGCATAAATGTTATTTCCGAAGTCGTCCTCTGAGAAGTGGCGGGTCCAAGTTTGGCCAACTTTATCTGGCGTGTATTCAGAGATAGTCCCATCACTATTTTCACCAACCAAGACATACCCTGGTACTACTGCCGGGGCATCCATCTGGATGGCTTTCCCGGCTAAGCCGGTAACTGTCGTTGAATACGGGTTTCGAGCCTGACTTCCATCTTGCTTTAAATAGTTAACTGTTACTGTGGCCGTGTTTAAAGTGGGAATAACTCCAGTAATACTATCCTGGTTATTCTTGGTGTTTTCATTGATTTTTTTCACCATCACTTGAATAAGCATAGTTTAGGTCGTTATGACCTACTGGCAAAGCAACTGTGTAGGTGTCGCCATAATTGTACAAGGTAACATTTCCATCAGATTGTTGCTTGCCCTTCTCCACTTCTAAGGGACCGCTAATTTGACCATTCTTTTCTGAAAAGATATATACAGTCCCTGCTTGAGAACCATCATTCATTACGGCACCATAATAAGTCGTGCCGCTTTCAGCATCATATATCCCTTTAAATACGTAGTAATCTTTGTATTGATCCGTATTAAATTCACTTGGATAGTCTTTTGGTAAAGCTACCGAAGCTGACGGGGCATATGTGTCAGGAGTTCGAATCAAAGGTTTATTTACTGCACTTGCCGTCGCCTGTTTGGTCTTGTCGCTTGTAGAAGCAGAACTTTGATCGGCTGAAGCACTGGATGAAGTTGAGCTTTCATCATTTACAGAACTTGTCTGCTCGCTTGATGAGGCTGAGCTTTCGCTTGCAGCTTCATTCGTCTTGTTACTTGTGGAAGCAGAACTTTCATCAGCTGAAGCACTGGATGAAGTTGAACTTTCATCATTTACCGAACTTGTCTGCTCGCTTGATGAAGTTGAGCTATTGCTAGTTGCTGCCGAATTGCTTGCCGATTCAGAACTTTCAGTTAAATCGGCATTACTACTGGTTTCACTTGTCTTTTGGGAGTTGGTTGTACTTGAAGTTGTCACAGCCGTTGCATCGGTTGCAGCATGCACTTCAGATACTGGAACTCCAGCACCTAATGCAATACTAAAGATGGTTGCTCCGATAAATACCGAAACAGCTTTACCAGACACTTTTCTGATCGAATAATGCCTTTGCTCTTTAGTGTTTATATGTTTATTCATTATAAACACTTTTCCTTTCAATCTACACTATTACCTTCAAAGTAATTAACATTTTTCCCATGGATGCATAACTAATTGCTAAGCATCCTAACGATTACATTGTAGCATTTATTTATATACATGATCATTTTAAGCATTTGAAAATTATGCAGTATTTCGCAAAAGATCCCATATTTATCGCTATTTACATTATGTAACCATTTAAGCATCTGATAAATTTATATTTTGTTTGAATAAACGAATAAGTGATATTATCAAACCTTTACAGTCGATAATGGTTTGAGCTTAATGATAAATAAGCTATTTTTAAATGATAATAATCACCTAATCGTTATGCTGTTTCAGTGAGAAATAGTGGTAGATCATTTTTTATAGCAGCAACATTTTTTTGCAAACAAAAAGCGCATTACAATCAATGATTGCAATACGCCATTTATTTTCTAGGGTAATATATAAAATATTGAAACGTTGAGATGAATTTGGGGAATAACGCTCAAAAATTGGGGTATATATTACTGCTAACTTCCTAAATTTATTGTAACACTTATTCAGTTCTTGCCAAGAAAAAATTACATGGTAAGTAAATATTTATCCTATGGAAGCCTTTACATGTATTAATAATGCTTATATCAAAATAATAATCACGCTTGGATAATCCCATGATTACAACATTTTTAGTTTGGATTTCAAACTTTATTGGCTTTCCTATTAAATAACAATCACGGAATTATATTTGTGAATCAATTACTAGTTTCTAATCTAATGATTAGTGCTAATTTTGCCAATGTTCAGCAATGAATTTTTGGCGCCCGGCAGCAAGTTCCGCTTGGTGACGCTCGGGGTGTTTTTTATAAAAGGCTTGATGATAATCCTCAGCAAGGTAAAAGGCTTGGGCTGGTTCAATCTGCGTGACAATCGGATCATCGAACCGGCCGCTTGCTGCCAAATCATGCTTGGAAGCTTCCGCAATTTGCCTTTGATAGTTGTCTTTAACAAAAATGACTGGTCGATAGTTGTCCCCGCGATCCTGAAATTGCCCCATCGCATCCGTTGGATCAGTTTGCCCCCAATAGATTTGGACTAGTTCAGGGTAGGAAACGATATTGGGATCAAAGGTAATTTTGACGGCTTCCGTGTGACCGGTTGTGCCGCTTTTTACTTGTTCATAAGTGGGATTAGGAACATGGCCGCCGGTATAGCCGGATTCTACTTTGATTATTCCCGGATAGGTGTCAAAAGGTTCAACCATGCACCAGAAACATCCCCCAGCAAAAATTGCCGTTTCTACTTGTTTACTCATTTTTATCCCTTACTTTCTACCGAAACTTGGCCAAGCAGCAACTTGGGCGCCCTTGTAAGTTTTTTGGATGGCTTTTTTAACTGCTGCTGTTTGATAGGCAGCAACGACTTTTTGCAAAACCTTATTGTCTTTATTCTTAGCTTGGGCGGCAATAATATTGACATATGGCTTAGAATCCTTATTAACCGGTTCAAGGAAAATGGCATCTTTTTTCGGCTTCAAACCAGCAGATACCGCGTAGTTGCCGTTAATAATTGCTGCATCAACCGAAGTTAGCGCCCGCGGAGTTTGCGCTGGGGCAACTTCTTTGAATTTTAAGTGATGCGGGTTGCTGGTAATATCCTTGAGGGTTGGCTTAATGCCAGTGTTAGCTTTAACTTTGATTAAACCAGCTGTCTGAAGCAGTCTTAGTGCCCGCCCAACCGTTGTTGGTTCGTTGGGAATGGCAATCGTTGCCCCATTTGGCAGCTGCTTAAGACTGCGATATTTCTTAGAATATAGTCCTAAAGGTTCAATTACCGTGTTGCCGATGCTGACTAAATGGGCATGCTGCGACTTATTGTAAGACTCGAAGTAGTACTTGGTAAGGCAAGCATGCAGGTCAATCTGACCATTTTTTAAAGCCTCATCTGGTTGGACATAATCATCAAAGATCACATATTTTAAGCGAATGCCTTCTTTTTGCAGCTTGCGTTTCACCACATTCCAGACTGGCTCGGAATCCGTTCCGACCAAGCCCAGTCGCACGGTCGTCACTTTCTCAGCCTGACTTTGCTGCGAGGCCCGTTGATAAATCAAGCCCCCAATGCCAGAAATAGCAATAATTGCCACGATTAACAAGATAATAAAGTTCCGTCTTTTCTTCTTCCGCATGGTTTTTGTCCTTTACAAATAAAAAAGTCCCTAGAAGCAACTTAATGCTTCTAGGGACGCTTACTTTCATCAATAAAGCGTGGTACCACCCTGCTTCAGCCCATCGGGCCCTCAAAGGTACTCCGCAGAATACCCCAACGTGCTAACGCTCGTTACGCGTGCTGCTTTTACTAACATAGCTCAAGCAGCCAATAGCTCCAAGACCATCTTCACTGCCTAATAAACCAGATCGGCTCGCACCTTCCCCGACTCTCTTAGCTGGAGTTCAGCAGTTACTCATCTTTTCTCAGCTAGTTTTAATTATGCTTAGAGTTTACAAAGAAAACTACCGTCTGTCAAGTTTATTTTTCAAATTTAAAGTAGTAGCAGCCAAAGGCTATCTGCGATTTTTTACTTGCCAATAGTCTTTAGTGCCCTAACGGACCTTGTTTAACTTTAATAAATTACCTTCTTAATTCAGAACTAATTATTGATCAAATATCGCACTAATGAACCTGGTGGCGCTGGTGGAAATTATAGTAAAAATTCAAACCAAAGGCACAGACGATTAAAACACAGGAAACCAGCATAATCTCGTGAATACCCTGGTGAAAAATTGCCCGCATTTGTGGCAGCAGCGCTTCAGGCAAGGCCTTGGCAGTTTTAGCATCGGATAGCTTGTTCATCATGCCCATGGTGATGTGCTTTTGCCCGCGGACGCCATTTTCCAAAGACAGGTTCATGATGACGCCATAGACAGCCGACATGACAGTTTGGGCCAGGATCCGAATCAAATAAGAGGTGGAAGTAGCCGTAGCCATGTTTTCTAAATTGGCATCCAGCTGCACCTTGACCTGCAAGCTGACAAAGATGAAGCCGACCCCAATGCCTGAAAAAGTACAAATTATGACTAGCCATGCTAGGGGCGTGTCTAGCCCAGCCAAAAACATCCCTAAGCTGGAAATCAGCATCGTCACTAGGCCCAAAAAGACAATCCAAAAAGTGGATAGCTTTTCTTGCAGTCCCGCAACTGATTGGCTCGCAATTATTTCAATCAGCGAATTAGGAATTAAAGCCATGCCCCCTAACAGTGCCGACATCCCTAATAAGGCTTGTGACCAAGTTGGCAGGTAGGTATTAACGGCAATAAAAGCCCCCCAGGAAAAAGCAAAAAGCAGAAAATCCCCATCCAAGGCACGATTTTGAAAAATTTCCAACGGGACAATTGGACTGGCGGCCGTTTTTTCGGCTCGGAAAAAGGCATATAGCAAGACCAAACTAATAGTGATGAGGACGATTACAATCCAGTTGGCGGCAATTCCCCAGAGCTGGATGCCCAACATGAAACTCAATAGACCCAAGACCAGGCTGATGCCCCCTTTAACATCAAGCTTGGCTTGGCTTTTAGGCATTTGTGGCCGGTAATAAACAGCACAAATGGCAATCGTAATCAACCCAATCGGGACGTTAATGAAAAACACCCAGTGCCAAGACAAGAGGTCAACCAGACTGCCTCCGATTAACGGCCCTAAAATGGCTGCCCCGTTAAAGCAAGCCGTTAACAATCCCAGGATCTGGGTCCGCTGCTTAATGTTGGGAATAATGTAACCCACGATAATATACGGCAAGGACCCCATCCCGCCGGCTCCCAGGCCCATTAACAAACGTGAAGCCAGAAAAAAGTAAATATTCGGAGCAATGCCTTGAAGAAAAGAACCAATTGCAAAGAGGCTGACGGCAATCATCATCGCCGTTTTATTGGTGAGCTTTTCGCCAATTTTAGTCCAAAGGGGAATTGAAATTGACATCCCCAATAAAAAGATCGCCACAATCCACCCCATGAACTTGATCCCATGCAGGGCCGAGACAATGGCCGGGATGGCGGTATTGACAATCGTCCCATCCAAACCGGACATGATGTTTGCCAACATTAAAGCTAGAATCGTAAAATTCAGCTGTTTTTTGGTCATCTTCATTCTTCCTTTCAAATTTACCTAGCCAAACAATAAAAAAGCTTTCTATCAGCCAAACGATAGAAAACTTTTTTGATAACTTTATTTATTATAGAAGCTTTTTTTGAAAATACCAGCCCTAGGCGACATGATTCAAAACATACATCATCAAAATGAATAATAAGAACAAAACCCAAACAATTGCATTGACTTCCTTGCGCCGCCCGGCAGCCGTCATCAAAATTGGATAAGTCAAAAAGCCAAAGGCAATCCCGTAGGAAATGTTATAAGTTAAAGGCATGCCGATAACTGTCAGGAAACTTGGAAAGGCAATTTCAAATTCATCCCAGTGGATTTCCCGCAGCGATGAAGCCATCAAAACCCCGACTACAATCAAGGCTGGAGCCGTAACATTGTCTGTTACCACGGTCAATAAAGGTGAAAACAGCATGCTGATCACAAACAATACCGCCGTTACGACCGCCGTTAAACCAGTCCGGCCACCCACGGCAATCCCGGCACTCGATTCAACATAGCAGGCTGTTGGCGTCGTACCCATGACTGAACCAGCTAGCATTGACAATGAGTCTGCCATTAAAGCTTGACCAATCCGTGGCATCTTGCCGTTTTTCATGATGCCGGCTTGCTGAGCAAGGCCAATTAAAGTACCAGCCGTATCAAAGAAGGCAACCATGAAGAAGATCAGGATGACCGCCCACATTTGCGGGTCGCTCAAGATATCCAAGTGACTAAAAGCAACGCCAAAAGTTGGCTTCATGGATGGGGCAACTGAAATTACCGAACTTGGCATCTTAATCAAGCCAGTTGCCAAACCTAAAATAGTTGTCGCTACCATCCCGATAAAGATGGCACCGGGAACCTTGCGAGCCATTAAAATAGCGATTAAAAAGACGCCGAAAATCGTCAGCCAGGTAGAAGGAACGTTCAAAGAACCAATTCCGACCAAGTTGGACTTGTTGGCAACTACCAAACCGCCCCCCTTAAGACCAATGAAGGCGATAAAGATCCCGATCCCGGCCGCCATGGCATACTTTAAATCTTGGGGAATGGCATCAATGACAATTTCCCGAACTTTAAACAAGGACATGATCGTAAAGACCACGGAAGCGACAAACACGCCGGCCATTGCCTTTTGCCAAGGAATCCCCATTGCTAAAACCACTGAATAAGTGAAAAAGGCATTGTCGCCCAACCCAGGAGCAATGGCAATTGGGTAGTTGGCTAAAAAGCCCATTAAAAGGCAGCCTAATATAGCTGACAAAGCCGTTGCCGTAAAGACTGCGCCCTTGTCCATCCCCGCTGCGCCTAAAACGCTAGGGTTTACAAACAAAATGTAGGCCATCGACACAAAAGTGGTCAGGCCAGCCAAACATTCGCGTTTTGCTGTTGTGTTGTTTTCTGACAGGTGGAAGGTCTTATCCATCCATCCGCTTGATGCTTGTTGAGTATTCACGATTTACCTCCAGATATGGTTAACTCGTTGTGTACTTAGTATCACACATTATTTACGAATATTCAACAAGAAATATCATAAAATTGTTTACATTACATTCTAAAAAGCACCAAAAAAGCACTCGTTTGAGTGCCTTTAAAAGTTTATTTATCACAAAAGCCAATTGCCATGTTCGGTTTTACCAAATCCAGCAGGGGCAAATCACGCGCCTTGATCTGATTGATGACCCCAATTCCACTAGCAGCTGGCCAAGTTTGCTTCATAATATCCAGTTCGCCTTGATATTCCAACATCTGGGCTTGATCAAGCGTCACTGCTCCTCGCTTTCGCTCATCTATCGGACCAGTTAAGTCCCACTGCTGGCTGCGTCCTTCGGCTAAGCGCACGCTGTCGCTAGCCAAATCCGGGCGCTGGTGCCAAATTTTCTGGGTTAATTCCGGCATCGCGTGCTCCAGGTGCAGTAAAAAACCGCCATGTTCTTTATAAAATTCAAATTGCTGCACGCTGCTTTCATCTAGCTGCCCATCTGCCACAAAGATTTCATCTGCCCCCAGCTTTGCTAATTCAAGCAGGGCTGCTAACGGGTTGCGTCCTCGGTCGCGCTCTAAAGTTGGCCTTCCTGCTTTGAAAGGTCCAGCCAATCGGCCTTCCCCAGCCACAAACGCCATTACCGGCAAATGGTTTTCTTTGAGCCAAGCAGCTTGGTGTTTGAACCACTCCGGATCAAGACCGGTCGCTGGCCGCGGATAATAATTGAACGAAGCCCGCAAATTAGCAAAATTGGCCTGGTAGCTGCTTAAGCCGCTTAAGTCTTCCGGGCGCAGCATGCTGGCATTTAAATATAATTCAAAATCCTTGGCTAAAGCCGCAATTTCTTGAGTGTTAAACCCGCTATCCAGGCGCAGGCCGCTGGCTCCCAGACTAGCTAAATCAGTCGCATTTAACGGATCAATATCAATTCGCAGGAGCGCTTTTTTGGAAACCTCACAATTTAGCTTCAGGCCTAAATCTTGACACCATTTACCTAATTCATGAAGTCGCTTGACTAAGACCGGGCTCGGCACGGTTGTTTCGATCGTGGTAAAAACTCCGCTAAAGTCAACGTTGCGCATTTTTAATAAATAATTGCGATCCTCAACGGTTAACTCCTGGTCTAAGTAAATTGAAATACCCTTCATGTCAATTTTTCCTCCGCCAACTAGTGTAGCGGTAAATACCAATGAAAAAAAGACTGGAAATTTTCTATAAAATGTGAGCCCTTACATTTGCTGGCGATAAGCTTCATATTCGGTTGCCTTAAAACAGACCAGATAAACATCCATGGGCCGTTTGGCTTCGGCAGTTAAAAATTCTCGGACGCTGGTCAGTGCAATCCGTGCTGCTTCCATGATGGGATAACCGTATACCCCTGCTGAAATGCAGGGAAAAGCAATGCTTGAATAGCCTTTTTCTTGAGCCAGCAGCAAGGCATGCCGATAGCAGTTGGTCAAATCAATCGCATCTTGCGCCTTGCCTTGATATACCGGTCCGACCGTATGAATAATCGCTTTAGCCGTCTTTAAATTAAAAGCTGGCGTGATTTTCGCTTCACCAGTTTCGCAGCCATGCAATTTTCGACAAGCTTCATCAAGCTTGGGACCAGCTGCCCGGTGAATCGCCCCGTCTACTCCAGCCCCGCCAATTAGGGCCTTGTTAGCCGCATTGACGATTGCATCTACATGCATGTCCACAACGTTGCCGATTAAAAGGTAAATATCGCTGGCACCGTGTTGTTCGACGCGCAAGCTCGATTGGGCGTAAGCCAAGTTCCATTTTCGCTCTTCCATCTTTTTTGCCTCCTTTAAGTATTTTCCTAACTAAATTTTACGCAGATTTTTCCTAAAGCCAAAGTTAAGTTTTTTAGTCATTATTGGTCTAGAGGTCCAGAGCAATAAAATTGGTATAGTCAAATAAAACGGCTGCTTTTTGCATTTGAAAGCGTATTCTTGTAATAATTTGTGTTTTGTCTATTGCTTTCTTTTTAAAATCGGTATATTGTGATCAACATAGTATTAACAGTATTTGTAATAGCAATTTTGGGAGAGGTCCAAATGAATGCAACCAACACGCTTTTCGTTATTCTCGCCAGCATCCTGGTATTTTTTATGATTCCTGGGCTCGCCTTATTTTATGGTGGTCTAGTTTCCAAACGAAATACTGTCAATACCATGTTGATGGTTTTCATCCCTTGTGGCTTATCCGTCGTTTTGTGGGTAATCTGCGGTTACACCTTAAGTTTTTCCGGAGGCGCTAACGGCCTGATCGGCAATTTAGACCACTTGTTGATGCACGGCATCCCGCTGGGTGAGGTTACCGCCACCAAAATACCGACTCAAGTTTTCTCACTCTTTCAAATGATGTTTGCCATCATCACCCCTGCGCTCTTTATCGGAGCGATCGTCGGACGAATGAGAACCAGCTACTTGATCAGCTTTATCCTTTTGTGGTCAATTTTGGTTTACTATCCGCTAGTTCACCTCGTTTGGGGCGGCGGCTTTTTATCAAAACTCGGCACGCTTGACTTCGCCGGCGGTACCGTAGTTCATATTAACGCCGGGATTACCGCCCTGGTTTTATCTAGCTTGGTGGGGCCGCGCAAAGAGCCAGGCTGTACCTACTCTAACCTGGCTTTGGTCTTAATCGGAACCGCCATCTTGTGGATTGGCTGGTATGGCTTCAACGCCGGCAGTGCTTTGGCCCTTGATGACAATGCCGTTACTGCGATTCTGACGACGACTGTCTCCCCCGCCACTGCGCTGCTTGGTTGGGCCGGGCTGGATTATTTATTTAACCACAAAATCACCTTAGCCGGAGCTTGCACCGGTGCGGTCTGCGGCTTAGTTGCCATTACGCCCGCAGCAGCCTATGTCGATTTAACCGGGGCGTTTTTCATTGGTTTAGGGGCAAGTTTAATCAGCTTTTCCTATATTAAGTGGCTTAAGCCGCGCGTTAAAGCCGATGATGCCTTAGATGTCTTTGGCTGTCACGGCGTCAGCGGAATTTGGGGCAGCATTGCAACCGGTTTGTTTGCGCTAAAGGGCGGACTATTTTACGGCGGCGGTTTTAAGCAAGTAGGAATTCAAATTATTGCTACTCTGTTTACGATTGTCTTCACGCTAGTCATGACTACTTTGATTGGCCTGGCCTTAAAACGCCTGATGCCAATTCGCGTCAGTCAGGCCGATGAATTTTCTGGTTTGGATGCCGCCCTGCACGGCGAACAAGTCGCTAAACTTTAAACAGCAAAAAAGCTCAGTTCGCTTGAACTGGGCTTTTTCTACATCTGCTTTAATTGGCGCAAAAAAGTACTGGCCAGCAGCCTCTTGATGTCAGCCAGACTGCCCTTGGCAAAAATTTCGGTATTTTCATCGCTGACCACGACAGTTGAACTGACTGTACTGAGGACTTGCCGCTCCCAATCGGCCATCTGGCCAGGGGCAAGCATGACCAGCATGCGGGTCACCTGACACTGGCTGCCATCCATGGCATCCATGGTAATTGCGTGACTTAAATCCAAGACCGCAAAATAGCAACGATTAACGTCGGCATTTTGCGTGTGCAGCAGGGCTAAATTGGTCTCCGGAATGCCAATTGGCGCAAGTTCTGCCCGCTCCACCAAGGCTGCAGCAACGCTTTGCTGATGTCTTACTACTTGACTGGATAAATGGAAGACTAAGTCTTGCGCTGCTCCCTTTAAGGTCTGCGTGTCTTTATGGGCCAAAAACAGCTGGCAGCTATTCAACAGATCCTGGGCAAAAGCCGCTGACTGCGCTAATAGCTTTAACTTGCGTTCGGGATTGGCATAACTGAGTTCGTGCTGGTGGTGCGGTTCAGCCAACTGATCAAGGGCAGCCTGAATTTGCTTGATCTCATTTTGCAATAACAAAGGACTAACCAAGATATACTTTCGGGCAAAACCGGGGAGTTTCAAGGTGCTCAAAATCAAGTCGAAAGCATCCAGATCCAGCCCTTCCATTTCCGAAATTTTCGAGACGACAATCTTGCCGATTGCACTAAATTCCTTCTTCAAGCGGGTTTTTAAAATCTCGCTGGTGCCGATGCCGTTTTCGCAAACTACCAAGACTTGATAAGCCTGTTCGCTCGCCTTTTTGACATATTCATTGGCAAAATACAACAGAATCAGCTGCATCTGCGCTTCAGTCATGGGATCATTGGGAAAAGCCAAGGCCCATTTTTCTTCAAGCACGCGATAAAGCTCAGGGTATTTATGCATCAACTCTTCCAAGGCGGGCGTTTTCGGGTCATAGGCAACTTCACTGTGCCGCGTTAAAAGCTGGACCACATGCTGCAATAGGCGATCAAAGAAGAGCGGATTGCGCTGAAAATTGTAGCCCACTTCGTCGCTCACTGCCCGCACGAATTCTTTTAGCTGAATGACAATCTCCATTTCGCCCTCAGAGAAATAATCGCTTTCGATCGGATTCAGCACTAAACTATTCAAAAAGTTGCCTAGGTAAATCACATCGTTACGGGTATATTCAACCTCATCATCGGCTGCCACAAACTGATACACAAGGCCTTGATATTTTAAGGAGCCATCATGCATCTTACCGGCCGGCAATTTGCGGTTTTGACTGGTTCTAAGCCGAGCAATGCCAAAAGTTAAAATCAACTGGGTCAATTGCCGATCCGAGCCAATCTTGATTTTGGGGATAATTGTGGCTTTAGCAGCTTGGTAAACTTTGGCCAAATGATCCTGCGACAGCAAATTTAAGAAATAATCTGCTGATTCTGGGGCAATTTCTTGCTTGCAATAGCGCAAAAAGTTGTAGTCATTAATTTGATTAAGCAAAATCTCGCAGGCCATGCGCCGAATCCGAGTTTCGCTCCCACTGATGGCAATCCCGACGCCCTTTTTACGAACAATCTGCAACTTATAAGGTGCTAGGGCCGGGGCTAATTTTTCCAAATCATTCTGGATGGTGGTCTCCGAAACGCTAAGCTTATCAGCAAAGTAAAAGCTCTTCCGATAGTCCGGACTCAGCAGCAGCATCACCGCCAAGGCGTTGCGCCGTTTAGGTGCAGAGAGTTCGCTCGGCATCACGCTATCAAACAGTTCGCTGCGTAAACTTTTTTGGGCTGCGGAATCACCGATTAAGCGATATCTGCTGGCTTCATTGACGATTTCTAAGTTTCGCCCCGCCAGGTATAGGCGCAAATCGCGAAATTCCCGATAAATCGTGCGCCGACTGACTTGCAGCTTTTTTTCTAAACTGGCAACTGACACGCCGTCTTCATGGTCAAAAAGTGCTGCCAAGAGCTTTGCTTGGCGCTTGGTAAACCGTGCCATTATCTTACTCCCCCATTCTTTACTGTTTAATTATATCGTTTACATTGAGCAATAACACACTTTTGGCACAAATCACTGTGCCAGACTTGGCACTGCTACCCCCTTGTGAGAATGTAACCGCCAACATACAATAATCAGTGTGAAAGCGGTTAACAAAGAAAGAAGGAAAAATCGTGCAAGCTGATACAAGTTCTAAGCCAAAGAAGAAATCTTCTTTGAAAGCAAAAGTTCAAAAATTCGGTACCGCCCTTTCAAGCATGGTGATGCCGAACATTGCGGCAATTATTGCTTGGGGCCTGGTAACTGCCATCTTCATGGAAGGTGGTTGGGCACCAAACGCAACGATTGCGAAATTAACTAGTCCAATGCTCCACTACCTGATTCCTATTTTAATCGGGTACACCGGTGGACGCATGGTTTACGATGAGCGGGGTGCTTTAATCGGTGCCATCGGGACCTTAGGGGTAATCGTCGGTGACTTAAACATCCCTGAATTCTTAGGGGCCATGATTATGGGTCCTTTGTCAGCCTGGTGCTTGAAGAAATTTGACCAAGCATTCCAAAGCAAGGTCAAGTCTGGATTTGAAATGATCTACAACAACTTCTCAAGCGGGATTTTAGGTTTGATCCTGGCCATTTTGGGAATGCTGATTGTTACGCCAGTCGTTGAATGGGGCAGCGGTTTGATGAGCTCAGCGGTTGATGCCATCATGAAGGTTCACCTCTTGCCACTAACTGCCATCATCATTGAACCAGCCAAGGTGCTGTTCTTGAACAATGCGATTGGTAACGGGATTTTGGTTCCATTGGGAATTGAACAAGCTGCCAAGGTCGGCAAGTCTGTGCTCTTCTTGCTTGAAGCCAACCCTGGTCCTGGTTTGGGAATCCTGCTGGCCTTCTGCTTCTTTGGCAAAGGCGATGCCAAAGGTTCAGCACCTGGTGCAGCAATCATTCACTTCTTCGGTGGGATCCACGAAATTTACTTCCCATACATCCTGATGAAGCCAATCTTGATCGTAGCTGCCATTCTAGGCGGAATGAGCGGTACCTTCACCTTCCAACTTTTCAACGCTGGTTTGAAAGCTGCGGCTTCACCTGGTTCAATCATTGCCGTTTTAGCAATGACGGCTAAGGACTCATACCTTGGAATTATCGCCGGGGTCTTAGTCTCAGCTGCTGTTTCATTCCTGGTTGCTTCATTCATTTTGAAGCGCGACAAGTCAACTGACAGTGGTGACTTAGCTGCTAAGCAAAAGCAAATGGAACAAATGAAGGCTGAATCCAAGGGTAAGGAAATGCCTTCAACCGATGAAGTAAGAACTTCAATTAACTCATACGCAAATGTAAACAAGATTATCTTCGCTTGTGATGCCGGCATGGGATCATCAGCAATGGGCGCTTCGCTCTTACGTGACAAAGTCAAGAAGGCTGGGATTGACAACATCTCAGTTACTAACACAGCGGTTAGCCGCTTGAAAGATGAAGCAGGACTACTAGTCGTAACGCAAGAAGAATTAGCTGAACGGGCTTTGGAAAAGACTCCAAGTGCAGTCCACGTCTCAGTTGACAATTTCTTAAGCTCACCAAAATACGATGAAATTGTTGCCAACTTAAAGGCGCTTAGCCAAGTTACTGACACTCCTGCCAGTGAGATTGGCGAAAGCAAAAAAGTAGCTGCTTCTGGCGATCAATTAGCTAAGATCGACTTCAGCTCAATCAAAGAAGTTAACTTTATCCGTCATGACCAACACCAAGGTTCAGCAACCATGGCCACTTCCATCTTCCAAGACAAGATGGCTAAGGCAGGTAAAAAGACCCCGGTTAAGGCCGTCCGCATCAATGAACTTGATGATGAAAACGACCACTTGGTAATTGCCACTAAAGCCGCCGGCAAGAACTTAGCGGTTCGCTACAGCAACATTCAAATTGTTGTGGTAAAGGATATTTTGCAAGACAAGTTATTAGATGAATTAGTCAAGAAACTGAACTAGAAAGGCTTAAGCAAATGGAACTAAAGAAAGATATGATCTTGTTAAATCAAGACGTAACCACGCGTGACCAAGCCATTCGCTTGGCCGGTCAACTCTTAGTCGATGGCGGTTGTGTGGATGAAGGCTATATCGATTCAATGATTGCGCGCAATGAAGATGTTTCAACCTACATGGGCAACTTCATCGCCATTCCCCACGGAACCGATGAAGGCAAAAAGCACATTAAGAAAACTGGTATTTCAGTAGTGCAAATCCCAATGGGGGTTGACTTCAGCAATGATGACGACGCAAATGAACAATTAGTAACGGTCGTCTTCGGAATTGCTGGACTGAACAACGAACACCTGCAATTATTGTCACAAATCGCCCTCTTCTGCAGCGACGTTTCAAATGTAGCAAAGTTGGCAGATGCTCAATCAGCAGATGAAATTATTGACTTATTACAGGAGGTTGGAAAATAGTCATGTTAGACGTACACTTTGGCGCAGGTAATATTGGTCGCGGTTTTATTGGTGAAACTTT
Organism: Lactobacillus corticis; assembly: GCF_018327645.1. Classification (GTDB taxonomy): domain Bacteria; phylum Bacillota; class Bacilli; order Lactobacillales; family Lactobacillaceae; genus Lactobacillus; species Lactobacillus corticis. The sequence continues at coordinate 207,813 of NZ_BMAY01000001.1, forward strand.
AGCCGCAAACGGTTTTGAAATTAAGTTTGTTGATGTTAACGACACCATCATTTCCGCATTGCAAGAACGGCACGGATACGACATTGAATTCGCTGCCCCAGGTCAAAAGAAGGTACATGTTTCTAACGTTGACGGGATCAACAACGGCAAACACCCCGAAGACGTGGTTAAGGCAATTGCCAAGACCGACTTGGTAACGACAGCGATCGGTCCAAAGATTTTGAAGTTTATTGCGCCACTCATCGCTGACGGGATTGTCGCTCGTAAAGAGGCCAACAACCTTAAGCCAATCGATGTCATTGCCTGCGAAAACATGATCGGTGGTTCGCAATCATTAAAGGAATCAGTTTACGAACACCTTGATGACGAAGGCAAGAAGTTTGCTGATGAACACATTGGTTTCCCTAACGCAGCAGTTGACCGGATTGTTCCTTTGCAAAAGCACGATGACCCATTGCTGGTTTCAGTTGAAGAATTCAAAGAATGGGTTATCGACGAAAGTCAAATGAAGAACGACTCCTTCCACTTGGATGGCGTTCACTATGCTAAGGACCTTGAACCTTACATTGAAAGAAAGCTCTTCTCCGTTAACACTGGTCACGCAACTGTTGCCTACAACGGCAACTTAAAGGGCTACAAGACGATCGGTGAAGCCGTCAAGGACCCAGAAATCATTGACCTTTTGAAGAGTGCCTTGGAAGAAACCGGCTCACTTATCCTAGCTAAGTGGGACTTCACCAAGAAAGAAATGGATGACTACCACGACCAATTGGTAAAGCGGTTCTCTAACCCTTACATTTCAGACGACATTAGTCGGGTTGGCCGGACTCCGATCCGTAAATTGGGTTACAACGAACGCTTCATCCGCCCAATTCGTGAATTGAAGGAACGGGGCTTAGACTACAGCACCCTGCTTCACACGGTAGCTGCGATTTACCAATTCGACGTTCCAACCGACGACGAATCAGTTAAATTGATGCAAATGCTGAAAGACGAAAGTTTGAAGGACGTAGTTGTTGAAACTACTGGCCTCAAGGATGATCCAGAACTGGTCGATGAAATCGTCAAGGCAACTGAAGCATCAATGGCAGCAAACAAGTAATAACTGTCAACCTAAGTCAAAAAAATAAAAAAGTAAAAACTATTAATTAAACTGATAAATAATCCCATCTAGATAAAACTAAAAACAAAATAGAACTAATTTACACATCAAAAGTACTAGTTAGCGCCAATTGCCCTAGCTGGTACTTTTTTTGTTTAAGAAAACTTAAACATAGCCCTAAATTTTCTTTATGTTTTTATAGACAGATAAGTTGCCATGAGGTAAACTTAAATAGTTTGATTTGCAATATAAAGAAAAAGAGAGAGGTATTTGCAGATGCACGGTTTTATTGGTGAATTTCTTGGTACCTTCGTCCTCCTGGCTTTTGGGGTTGGTACGGGTGCTGAAATTAGTTTAAAGAAAACCCTTGGTCGTGGCGAAGATTGGATCTTTGTTACTTTCTCTTGGGGTTTAGCAATTGCTTTAGGCGTTTACGTTGCCGGCAGCTTTGGTTCTGACGGTCACTTGAACCCTGCTGTTACGTTAGCCTTTGCGATGTTCAACGGCTTCCCATGGAAGGACGTTTTGCCATACATCGCTGGTCAATTTTTAGGTGCTTTTTGTGGTGCAACCATGGCAGCAATCCACTACTGGCCACAATTTAAGGCAACTAAGACTGCTGAAGAAGGCAACAACATTGGTGTCTTCGCAACCGGAGCTACCATCAACAACCCATTATTTAACTTCTTAAACGAAGTTGGGGATACCTTCCTATTGACCTTTGTTTTGCTTAACTTAGGTAACTTTACGACTGGTTTGAAGCCAATTGTCGTTGGGTTCTTGATTATGGTAATTGGTCAAGCCTTTGGTGGAACTACTGGTTTTGCCATGAACCCAGCTCGTGACTGGGGTCCACGGTTGGCTTACACTATTTTGCCAATTCCAAACAAGGGCGATGCAAACTGGAGCTACGCTTGGATTCCAATGGTTGGGCCAATCGTTGGGGCAATTTTAGCAACTTGGCTGCACGGTCTGCTGCACCTGCTTTAATCATTTAAAAGAATTGCGTCTAGGACATCTAGGCGCTTTTCTTTTTGCTAAAATACAACTAAGGAGTTGAGCTAATGGGCGAAGTAAGGCAAACCAAGACCAAGCACAAATTGCATGAGGCTTTTTATCAGCTATTAGCCAAGAGCGGCTACCAACAAATGAACATTAAAGAGTTATGCCAAGCTGCTGGCATTAACCGAGGAACTTTTTACAACAATTATGACAGCAAGGCAGCCTTGTGGCAGGAAATTGAAAATGTCCACATTCAAAATGTCGAAGCAATTCTGTCTAAAAGTCAGGTCGCCGATGAATTTTATGCTGAAGAAATTAAAAATGTAATGGACTACTTATATAGCCAGCAGCGAGAATTTTATATCATTGCACAAAGCGACCTCTTTGTTAGTTTTCAGCAGGAATTGGTACGATTAATCCGGGCAGTTTTTCAACGCCACCATTACGGCATGAAGGATTTAATCCAATCCCGCAAATATGAAGAAGAGATCGTTTATGGCGGTATTGCGTCGATTATCTCCTTATGGATCAAAGACAATTTTCAAGAATCGCCACAAGAAATGATGCAAATCATCCTCGCCTACCGCGATCATGCCCCCAAAGAATATTTCTATCTGCAACTAAAAAATAAACCCTCACTAAAGTGAGGGTTTATTTTTCTTGACTAGTCGATCTTGCGCTTAGGGTTCAAGAGGTTCATTGGGTCAAACATGCTCTTCAATTGGTGTTGAACCATATCCACATCTTCACCTAATTCCACGTTGTTCCATTGGTTCTTCAGCATCCCTACAGCGTGTTCACCTGAAATCGTACCGCCTAATTCCAAACTCTTCTTAAACAAGTCTTGCAAGGCAGCATTCAAGTTGGCAGGGAAAGCGCCATCCTTTGGCCAAGTCAAGGTTGGGTGCAGGTTGCCTTCACCAGCATGGCCATAAGTAAAGATCTCGATACCGTACTTCTTGCCAGTTTCTTCAATGAACTTAGCCAATTCTGGCAGCTTGCTGCTTGGTACGGCCATATCTTCCATCACGGCGTTGCGGCCAGTAAAGATGGCTGGCAGCATTGCTTGGCGGACTTCAATGATCTTTGCTTGTTCATCCTTGTCGGTTGAAATCTTAACGCCATTGGCATTGAATTTAGTCAAAATATCCTTAACCCGCTTTTCGCCTTCTTCTGAGATTGAATCAATCCGGAAGATCAGCATGGAGTTACCTTGGGCTGCATAGTTGGTCCCCTTGAAAGCATCAATTGCCTTCAATGAGTTGGCATCACTAGCTTCAAGCATTGCTGGGTAAGTTCCTGACATGCGAATAGCAGCAACAGCCTTGGATAAAGTTTCCATATCCTTGAAGAAGGCCATTCCCATCAATGACTTGTCTAGCGGAATTGGCATCAACTTAACAGTTGCTTCAACAATTACGCCTAAAGTTCCTTCAGAACCAACAAATAGTTGGGCTAAGTTGTAGCCAAAGGCTTGCTTGGTCGTCTTGCCGCCTAAGTCTAAGACCCGGCCATCAGCCAGCACTACCTTTAAGCCTAAAACGTGATCACGCGTTGAACCATAACGTACCCCGCTCAAACCGCCAGCGTTGGTTGCAATGTTGCCGCCGATTCCTGACATTGGCTTAGAAGCAGGATCTGGTGCGTAGAAGAGGCCTTCTTTGCGAGCAGCTTGGTCTAAATCATTATTAATCACGCCTGGTTCAACGACTGCATAGCTATCAGCCACATTTAATTCCTTGATCCGGTTCATCTTGGCAGTTGATAAGACAAAGGAATTATCAACGGCATCAGCACCAACAACCGTTGAAGTGAAGCGGTCTTGCGTGACAACTGGAACGTGGAATTTGCGAGCGGCTTTAAACACGCCTTGAACATCTGCAACTGACGCAGCTTCGATAAAGGCAATTGCTGGTTTGTGGTCGCCTGGCAGGTTGGCACTAAAACTGCCCTTCTTTAAACTTTCTTCGTCAGTTAAAACTTGACCATCCTTAACTTGGTCTTTTAAATAAGCAATAATTTCATTTTGATCAAATGCGGTAAATACTAAAGACATTAGAAAAACTCCTTTACTTATAATAATTAGCAGTTCTGCTTGACTTACTAAAGTATAGCAACTTACTAAAAATAAGTAAAGGGGTATTTTGATTTTTTCTAACTTTTTGTAAGTACTAGCGGTAATTGGCTAAATAGTAAACCGCTAAAGTAAAGACAGCATTAAGCACCATGATGACTGATTGCATGCGCCAGGTGATCCGCAAGTAGGCGATAAATTCCCGTAAAAAAGCATTCAAGGTGAAATACCACTTGGTCTTTGCACCATAGCCAACGCAGTCCAGCCCCAACCGTTTAGCCAAAACCAAGGCACGATAGACATGGTAAGAATTAGTTACCAAAGCAAATCTTGCTCCGGGGGCCATTAATTTTGAAGAAAACAATAAATTCTCATAGGTCGTGCGAGACTCAGTTTCAGTCATGACCTGATCAGGCAAAAGATGAAAAGTAGTGACGGCGTAGTTTTTCATGGCTACAGCTTCGGGCATTTTTTCACCCGGTCCTTGCCCACCAGACATGATCAATTTGGAGCCGGGATGTTTGCGCCAAAGCTTGACGCCTTTTTTTATGCGGGCAGCCAATAAGGGGCTTACACGATCCCCATTCAACAAGCCTGCTCCTAAAACTACCACATAATCTAAATGCAGTTTATACGGATTTACCAGGTTTAAAAAGGCCGTCAGCATATACATCAAAAAGAGAAAAACCAGCCATAACAAACACAGACTGATAAACAAGTAAACGGCCATCCGCCGTGGACGATCACGGACATGCGGGATTACCCAGGCATTAATCAAGGGGAAAAAGAGCATAGCCAACCCTAAGCCGACCTCGCCCAAGTTTCCAAGACTGAAACCTTCCCGCCGAATTAAGGTGATGCCATTCCAAATCAGCATGATCATCACGGCAATCAGGGCAAGAAAAACAAATAAAACAAAGGCTAAAAACAGAATCGTCAAAAACCTGACCATAAAGTCATGATGTCTGACTGTCCGATCGGTATATTGAATTAAAATTACCCCAACCAACATAGCCAGGGCCATAACTTCGCCGGCCGCAAACGTACCGGCAGCTAGACTTCGACGATCAGTCTGCAGGATGATCGCAAGACCAATTCCAAAAAACACCGCAAGCGCGATGCAAAACATTAAAGGCAAATTGTAAGTCATTTTTCTGTACTCCCGCTTACATTACCAATTAATTACTTTTTCAGTCGCAAAGACAGCGTTATCTTGAAGAACCCATCATCATAGCCAGCTTTAATTTTTCCTCCGAAGGCATTAGTCAACTCTGAAGCCATGGATAAGCCAATGCCAAAACCACTCTTGCTGGAATTATGCGATTCATCAGCGCGATAAAAACGTTCAAAAAAGTGGCTATAATCGACATTTTTCCCGGCGGCATAACTATTTTTGACGGTCAATACTGCAGTTTGACTTAATTTTGAAGGCTTCAAGCTAACTAAAACGCGCCCGTTATCGTCACAGTACTTGGCTGCATTATCTAATAAGATATTGCACAACTCGTACAAAGTTTGCGGTTCCGCATTAACGTACAGATCAGGATCAATCTCAACCTGATATTCTTTGCCATCCTTGGACAAAATTGACTTAAATGAATTCGCTGCCTTTTGGGCAATTTCAGAGAAGTTAATCCGTGACAGCTTCAACTCATCTTTTTCGGCAAAGCGTGCTAGGCGAATCAGGCTATTAATCAAGTCGGTTAACCGGGCCACTTGCTCCTTGGTCGACTTGGTCCACTCATCATCTTTTCCCAGCATTTCTTCCATTTCCGTATTGGCAGCAATAATTGCCAAGGGCGTTTTTAACTCATGCCCGGCATTGGTAATAAAACTTTGCTGCTTGCGGTAAGCCAAAATAATTGGTTTGATGGCGCGATTGGAAAAAGCCACGATCAACAAAGCGAAAAAAGCTAAACTGACCAAGGCAATAACTATTGCCAGCCTGATCATGCTGCGCGTTGAGGACGTTAAAGGATAAGTGTCCAAGAAATAAACCGTGTAGCTGCTGCCCTTTTTAACGGCGTAATAGGCATAGCGACTGCCGTTTATCCGCATTTTGCCCCGCTTAGCAAATTTAATCTGGCGGACAATTCGGCGACTATTATCAGCAATTTGTTGATCATCAATCGCATAAATATGGGTCATATCTTTGGGCGAGACGGTTTTATTTTTTACCGTAACTGAGAAAAAGCGATACTTAAACATATTATCGGGTTTATAATTCGCCCCAAAGCTTTTATGAGCGCGTTTACTGAGCAAATTGCCGTTGTTTTTAGCCAGCACGGTTAAAACGCTATTCATTTCTTGGTCATCCCGAATCATAGAGACAGTCGTAACCCCGCCGATCAAGGCCAGCAAGACTAGAAACAGAGCCATGATTGAAATCAATAAAAATTTGCGTCTAACTTGTTTTATCATAACTAACTGCCTTTTCTAACCAGTTTAAAACTGCCACCCTTTTCTCCAACAATTTCAAAATCGGCACCGACACTAGCGAGCTTCGAGCGCAAGTAAGAAATATATACCCAAACTTCGTCTGCACTAGCATCAGCCTCATCAGCCCACAAGCGAATAAATAGTTCTTGGGTAGTAAATTCCTTGCCTTCATTCATCATGAAGACTCCCAATAAGTCGGTTTCCTTATTGGACAAGCTGATGGAATTAGTACTTGATAATTGCTGCTTTTCCGTATCCAGCTTCACGTTGCCTTTTTCCAAAACCTTCGGGGCATACTCATCGCTGCGTCTTTCTAGCGACCGCAAACGTGCCATCAATTCTTTTAAAGAAAATGGCTTAGTTAGATAATCGTCCGCTCCTGAATCAAAGCCCGTTACCCGATCATCAATTTCGGCCTTGGCAGTCAGCATGATTATGTAGGTTTTATCGCCAGCCTGGCGCAACTTTTTAACCAAAGTAATGCCATCCATAATCGGCATCATGATGTCAAAGATCATGACATCGTATGACTCATTCTTAGCCTTTTCATAAGCTTCTTGACCATTAAAGGTAGCCGTTACCTGGTATCCGACCGCCGTCATGGCCGCCTCTAAAACGTGGTTTAATTGCGGTTCATCTTCACTCAGTAAAATTTTCATTGGTCTTCTCTAATCAGCTTTCTAATGGTTTGCATACTTACATCACACGAGGCTAGATCATCTGCTACCCGAGCCAGTTCTTTGCTAATCATCTCGGGGTTCTTAATATCATGTTTATACTTCATTTCATGTTCCAAACTTGCCCAAGTATCCATAGCAATCGTCCGCAGCTGAATTTCGATGAAATACTTGCCGGGGAAGTTGCCCTCAACATCAGGGTAATTGACAGTCTTTTCCACAATCATATGATAGCTGCGATAGCCATTGGGCTTGGCATGCGTGATATAGTCCTTTTCTTTCACAATGGCAATATCAGGCTGCGCCTTCAGCAAAGCAATCGTGGTATAGATATCATCAATAAAATTAGTCACAATTCTCAGACCAATTGCATCCTTGCAGGCTCTTAATGCAGCCGTCGGGGTCTGGTCATAGCCCTTACGGTGCAATTTTTCAACCATCGAGCCTTCAGATTTAACGCGTCCCTCTAAATGTTCATAGAGTTTGGCTCCCGTCCGTTGTTGATATCCATCATTTAACTGTTTAATTTGTGCCAAAACCTGATCCAAAATAGGTTGCAGGTATTGTTGACAATCACCATAAATACTCATTAAATTTGCTAACCTCGCTTAACTACTATTTTAGCAAGAATTTGTGAAAAACTTTTGATCACAAGATCACAAAAAGTTTGGTATATCTAAAATTATACCTAAGACTTCAAAGGATTGATAAAGAAAAAACGACTGCCAACCAGTCGTCGGTAAGTCGTCTTTCATGCCAAATAATCTAATAAGTTCCATAACAAATCGCGGTTTTGCTCAGGCACGCCATGGGCCGCAATTTCATATGGAGTCTGCTCTAAAGCATTATCAGTCAACGCATAGTCACTGTCATTAACGACAATCTCGCGCAAGCCCGTTTCGGTAGTTTCCAAATGGAACTGGAGCCCAATTGCTTCATCTTGATAAATAAATCCCTGATTCCGCAGCAAGTCACTTGAGAAAAGCAAACTGCTGCCTGCGGGCAATTCAAAACGATCTTGATGCCAATGAAGCACCGTCGCCTTTTCCGGCAAGTCTAAGCCTTCATGCTTGCGACTTACAACCGGAGCCCAACCAACCTCTTTATAGGCAGCCGAGCTCACCTCAGCACCTAGAGCTTTGGCAATTTGTTGTGCTCCTAAGCAAACGCCAAAAACCGGTTTGTGCTGCGCAAGACAAGACTTAATTAACTGCCGTTCTTCCTCTAGCCAAGGAAAATCATCATTTGGACTCATCGGGCCGCCTAAAACGACCAGCATCCCCGTATCCTCTACTGTTGGCAATTTACCAAATTGATATGGGTGGTAAATATAGGTTGGGTAGCGGTGAGCCTCGGCCCACTCGAGAATCGCACCGGGACCCTCATTAGGGGTGTGCTGCAAAACATTTACTCGCATCAAATCATTCCTTTACAGGGGTTTCTTCATCGAGTTCATCCAGCTTAGCCATTAACGTATCGACCATCCACTTAAGACCTTGCTTGCGATCAATTATAGTCAAGTGGAACCGGTCCGTTCCGACATTAACTAACTCGCCCACCACGACATTCATTAGTGACCGTTTAGCCAGAACTCGTACTTTTTCCTGCTTATAACTTACCGCCAAATATTGATCAAGTAAAGTTTCATACTCAGTAGGCGTATTTTTATCCTCTTGCACCATCGTCACGATAAAAGCACTCAAACGCGGCTTCTTCAGGCCAAGTTCGCAACTGGCAGAAATAATTTGCTTAACAGCGTCCTTGCCGGTAAGTACACCAACCTGCTCTTTAATTTGTGCCACTACTTTGGTTTCGGCATCTTTGGCAATAGCCCGTTTTAAAGCAGCAACGTTCGGATAATACAGGTAAAGTGCCTGTGGGCGAGTACCCAATTTCCGCGCAAGATCAGAAAAAGTTAATGGTTGATCATGTCGAATTAGTTCGATGCTGGCATCGATAATTTTAGCTTTTGATAAGATTTGTTTTGGCATAATAACCCTCCCGACTGCACATTTTATATAATATAAAGTTTACCATCTTCTCACTGCAAATTACTAGTACATATAAGAATTTAGTTATAAGTATCAAAATACTTTTACATGTGAAAAGTTATCAGGTAAAAAATAAAAGCCGCATATTGCGACTCCGATTTATTTAATTGTTACGCTTGTGATTTGGGTATTGCTGCTTTTCTTTTTAGTGGACTTGTCATAAGCAGTATCGGTCTTAAATAATGACTTGCTAACAGCATCAGACTTGAGCTGAATACTTTCAGGCTGAGGTTTTAACTCATGATTAGCGCCAAACAAGGTCTGGTTGTATGGGGCAACCCGACGAAGGTGATGACGGCGACTAATCTGTTCAGGTTGAGGTCGATCTGCTTCAACCTGCCACTGAGTATAGCCAGCAGCCAAACCCAGCAGCAACAGCAGGCCCACTATCCCCGCCGTAACAGCTTTTTTCATTTTACTCATTCTCCTCTTTGAAGTTATTGCTAACTACCTAGTTAGATTATAGCAAATATATTCATAATGCGCTATATTCATATATAACCCTATCAGACTAATTCTATACTACTACTTTAACTATAATCTATCAATAAATAAAAGTAAGATAATTCTGCTCATTTTTCGAAAATACGTTACTTTTTCTCTATTTCTTACACTATATCTAGTGTTAACACTTAGGTCTCCTGATATTAACGTTAGTACTTTAAAATATATTAATCACTATGAAACAACAAAAAAACTCTGAACTAGCTCACCCATCTGGATGAACTAATTCAGAGCTTGGCAATTTCTGTACAAACTAATAATTTTCAGTTAACACTTCCCCGACTGCTTGGGTAAATGGCGTCAACTTGTGTCCTAGAATTTTTTCTAAGTCATGATCGTCATATTCCATATCCCCAGCTGCCTCAGGACTTATTTTTTCCAACAAAAGATCAGCTTGGTGATAACTGAGGCCGACCTTTTTTTGCAAGTATTCCAAGTAAGCCTGCCCGCCAAGGTTATGAGCGGTAACCGGCTGACCGGAAACTTGTGAAATGGCGGCTGCTAAGTCAGCAAAACTATGTGGTTGACCACCAAATTCATAGATTTTTTGCGGATGGTCAGCAAGCAAAATTTTGCTTAAGCCTTCAGCATACTCGCGCTCAAGCGCCCAGCCTACCTTGGCTTCACCAGCACAATAGGCAAATTCGCCGGTAGATGCTCCTTGATGAATAAAGGATGCCACATTTTCCAAATATTCATTGGTCCTGACTAAAACATAATCGAGGCCACTAAACTTAAAAGCATTTTCAGTAAATAAAAAGTCATAGGCAATTGGTGAAGCAGCAGTTTCCACATGGGCATAACTGGTAAAGATTACCTGCTTAACTTTAGCTTGTGCTAACGCCTCCACTGCCTTGGCCTGCAGTTCTGCTCGATGATAGCCGACTCCAGGCTGAATTGAAATAAACAGCACTTTGTCAATTCCGTCTAGGGCTGCCTTTAGTTTTTCGGTTTCCCGCAATTTAGCTTCACGGATACCTATTCCTTTGGGCAAAACCCGCTCGGCCTTTTCGCGGTTGCGCACAATTGCCACTATCTCCTCAGGGGCCACCCCGCGCTCTTCCAGCAAATCTTTAATCACGGCTTGCCCTAAATGACCAGTCGCAGCAATTATTGCGTATTTCATGTAATAGCCTCTTTCTAAGGTTCAAATTAGCACCTATTAGACTCTTATCTTAACATTTACACGAAAAAAATACTTGATTTTTGCCAAATTCGATAAGTTTTACCTTATCCATCCCAGGATTGTTAAGCTTCGCAGCTTTCCATCCATTAAGGCGACGTCGGGTAATTCGCCCCACTTTACAAAACCAAATTTTTTGAGCAGCGCTAAACTGGCCTTGTTGTGGGAAAAGACAAACCCAACCAAGCGAGTTAGTCCTAGCTTGGCAGTTTGATCTTCAACATACTTTATTGCTGCACTCCCTAACCCTTTGCCCTGAAAGACCGGATCAAGATAGATGCTCACTTCTGCCGTATGTGCATAGGCTGGTCGGCCGTAAAAGTCTGACAGACTCACCCAGCCGGCAATTTGTCCACGATATTTGATTAACCAAATCGGCCGGCTCGTTTCATTAAAACTTGCAAACCAGGCTTCCCTGTCAGCTACAGTAACTGGTTCCAGATCTGCGGTAGCAATTCTGGTAGGGATTGCTTGATTATAAATTTCAACAATTCTAGGCAAATCTTTGTGCCGAGCGTATTCAAAACTTATCTGATCCATAATTCTGCCTCCTATTTAAATCTGAGATAGATTCATTATACCAGTGATAAAGGCAATCAGGAAATTGGTATTTACCAGTATTAGTTGAAAGCTTAAGAATTCGTTTTCAATTATTAAAGTTGGTCTAATTGCTTGAATTTATTCCATTGCTTGTCGTATTATCAAAGTGACATACGTCGGACACGATTGGCATGTCAACTAGCCTAATCTTAATTATTGTGTATTTCTCATCATATAGGCTTAAAAAACGACTTAACCGGATTTGCTGGTCAAGTCGTTTTTTGGTTATTACCCAGGAAATATTATTGCTTGTGGCGCTTTATCAAAAATACGATTCCCGTCACTAAAATTACGAATGCTCCAATAAATAAGAAGCCAAAGCCTACTGGCAACAGGTAAAAGTTTTCATGGAGAAAACCATTTTTATCAACATATTCCACTGAATTGGCTTTGATGAACAAGCACATAAACCCCATTAACATCAATACCGCACCGATAATCGTTGAAACCATGTTAAATTTAGCCCGCTTATTTTCACTGCCATCTGCAATTAGTTTTTCAGTCATTTTGTTCATATCTGAACCTCCTAAAATCAAATCATCAAGGGAGACATGGAAGGTTTCAGCAATGATAATCAAAGTCTCGATATCGGGGAGATTTTTATTATTTTCCCAGTTGGAAACTGCTTGCCGCGTAACGTGCAATTTATTGGCAAATTCTGTTTGGGTTAACTGATGATCCGTTCTAATCTGTTTGATTTGATCGCTGAATTCCATTTTTCTACTCCTGTTTTGTTTGATTCTAGGATACGTCTGCAATCCGGTGGCAACAAGCAAGTAAAGCTTGCAAGCAGGCGGGCAAGCGTGGCTTGCTAGCTACAAATTGCTTGGCAGCTTGTATTGACTATCTATCAAAATATATGGAAGTTGATATTTTTGGGCTTGTTCAAGATATGTTTGGTTCTCTTTTAGGGCTATCTCCTTGGTAAATCCACTATCATCCACTCTTTTTTCTACTATGTTTGCATATTCTTTTACCTTCGTAAAATGCTGCTCAAGATAGTTTGGACTCATCACCAAACAATAATACTTGATCTGAGCTAAATATTGTTCAGAAAAGTCGTCTTTCCAAGTAAAGGGCACATAACCCCCTTCAACTATCAAATTCTGCTGATTTTCAATTGCCGTTTTGATCATTTCCCGGACAATCGGCCAGAGATAATCTCTTAATGCTAAATCATCTTCAGGAGTCAAACTTGTTTGGCCACTCCGAATTAATCCCATTTTCAAATGATCAATCGATAAATATGGATAATGATACTTTTCTAATAATTTTTGCGCTAGATTTGTTTTTCCAGTGTGTGAAGCCCCGGTTATCAAAATAATCATCATTAACTCCTTTTATTAAAGCATACAGATTCTACATACTATTATGCAAACAAATTACTAACTTTTCTGCAAAATTCTAGGTAAACTTTATTTAGCATCAATTATTGTTTTCAAGGAGGAACTTTATGAAAGCTGCAATTTTTGAAGAACCAAAAAAGCTAGTAGTTAAAGAGGTTGACAAACCAACTATTCAAAAACCAACCGATGCGATTATCCGCATTGTGCGCGCTTGTGTCTGTGGCTCTGACCTATGGTGGTACCGCGGAATTAGCAAGCGTCCTACTGGTTCCTTAACTGGCCACGAAGCCATTGGCGTGGTTGAAGAAGTTGGCTCCAGCGTAACGCACGTAAAGCCAGGCGACTTCGTCATCGCGCCCTTCACTCATGGCTGTGGCCACTGTGCTGCCTGTTTAGCCGGCTTTGATGGCAACTGCCTTAACCAAGAGCCAGGCATGAATGCCGGCTACCAAGCTGAATATTTGCGCTTCACTGGTGCCGATTGGGCCTTGGTAAAAATTCCTGGCCAGCCAAGTGATTACACGGATGAACAATTAAACGACTTATTAACCTTATCTGACGTGATGGCTACTGGCTTCCATGCTGCTAAGAGTGCTGAAGTCAAACAAGGCGATACGGTAGCAGTCATTGGTGATGGTGCCGTAGGTTTATGTGCCGTTATTGGGGCAAAACTTTTAGGTGCTAAGCGCATTATTTTGCTTAGTCACCACGAAGATCGGGCTAAATTGGGGCAAGCGTTTGGAGCAACCGATATTGTAACTGAACGCGGCGATGAAGCTACTAAACATGTTTTGGACTTAACCGCTGGTGCCGGTGTTGATGCCGTGATGGAATGTGTTGGGGCAACCAGTGCGATTGAACAATCCGGCCAAATTGCTCGGCCAGGTGCAATTGTCGGCCGAGTTGGCGTTCCCCAAACTGAACCTAAATCCAACCAAATGTTCTTTAAAAATATTGGTTTACGCGGCGGTATTGCCTCAGTTACTACGTATGATAAAGACTTGCTGCTCGACGCAGTTTTAAAGGGTGAAATTCATCCCGGCAAAGTCTTCACCAAACGCTTTGATTTGGACCACATCCAAGATGCCTATGCAGCCATGGACCAAAGAACTGCTATTAAGTCTTTGGTAATCGTAGCTGATAAGTAACAATTATCCACAAAAACAGCCCACTCCTAGCGAGCGGGCTGTTTATTTTTCCACATGTGGATTAAAAGCGCCGCAATAAAACCCCCAAGTCCGAGGCTAAGCCAGCCAAAGCCTAAATCAAAAAATGGCAGATATTGACTGGCAAATTTTATCATCTCTTGCGCCCAAGCCTGGCTGCGTAGAATCGCTGGCAGGTTATTAACCATGTCAAAGATGGCCGGCAGCAAGGTTAGCGCCAAGGTAATTCGATATACCAGGGGATCATTTTGGAAAAGCGGCGAAGTTATCCCCAAAATAATCAACATGATTGCCAATGGGTACAAAAACATCAAGACTGGCGTCGACCAGCTAATGATTTCATCCAAGCCAACGTTGGCAACTAAAAACGACAAGACACAGTTGCCTAATAAAAATTGTTGATAAGAAATGCACGGAAAACGTTGGTGCAAGTCTTGGGCAAAAGCGACGATTAAGCCCATCGCCGTAGTTAAACAAGTAATGGCAGTTAAGGCAGCCAATAAAGCATCCCCCGCACTCCCCAGATAATAATGGGCAATTTGGGCCAAAGTGATCCCACCATTATCGGCCAAGGCAAACTGGTGCCGGCTTACTGCGCCCAAATAAACTAAAGCCAGGTAAATTAAACCGATTCCCAAGATGCCAATTGCTCCTGATTTTGCAGCCGTCAGGGAAACGTCCTTGCGTTTGTTAATGCCTAAAGCCCGAATGGCGGTAATTACCGTGATCCCAAAGGCTAATGAAGCCAAGCCATCCATGGTATTGTAGCCTTGCAAAAAGCCATTGGTAAAAGCTTGCTTGCCATAACCGGCCATTGCCGAGATTGTGCTGCTTGTTCCCATTGGGTTTAAAGCCGCCAAGAAAAAGATCACAAACAGCATAAATAAGAAGATCGGATTTAACACCTTGCCAATAATGGTGGTTATTTTGCCATCGCTTTGTGAAAAAAAGTAAACCAGGATAAAGAAAATTGCCGAATAAACCAACAATCCCGTTCCCTGTGAGGATTTAGGCAAGTAGTTGGCAATTCCAATAGTATACGACACCGTGGCAGTTCGCGGAGTCGCAAAAAGCGGTCCCAGAGTGGCGTGCGCCAGGATTAAAAAGATCAAGGCAAATTTTGACCCAGTTGGCAGGGCCAGCTCATAGATGCCATTGCTGCCGGTAATCGCAATTGCAATAATGGCACAAAGAGGCAGCAACACTCCTGACAAAAGAAAACCGCCGGCTGCCAATAACCAATTGTGCCCGGCAAGTTGCCCTAAATGCACTGGAAAAATTAAGTTGCCGGCACCAAATAACATGCCAAAAATCAGCGAAGCCAATAACAGGTAATTTTTCAGACCTAAATGTTTTTTCATAATTTTGCTCCTTTTTGATAAAAGATCAAGAAGAAGACTTAGCTAAGTCTAGTTGAACGAAAAAAAACGCCCCTCTAGGCCAATTGACCTAAAGGGACGCCTGTAGCGTGTTACCACCCTATCTTTACAGCATTCGCTGCCTCACCGCATACTCGCAAAAGCGAAGATGTTGGCGCGTTTACGGGCGCTCCCGTTCGATGCTCATGTGCACTTCGCACCGACCACTCCTAGGTTACTTTCATTTTCCACAGCTAGGTCCGCTCACACTTTACCGGACTCGCTTAACTGGCTGGTTGGAAAACTACTCTCCTAATCAACGTGTTTATTCTCGTATCAACTTGTTAATCAGCTTACACGCTTTTTTGAGCTGTGTCAAATATTTTTCTCATTTTCTTTTGCCAATTTAATCCAGCAAACGAGGAATACTACAAATAAATATCCCCCTAAAACCAGATGACTGGCGTTAATGAATTCAGCCATATCAGGGTAGAATGTATTAGTTGCAAAACTCTTTAAGATCAAGTTTAAGCCAGCCGGTTTTGCCAATACCAGTAGACTTAACCAGAAAACAAACTGGGTGAAGAGACTGCTGGCTGCAGCATAATTATAGTTTACGAGGTATGAAATAGCCTTATCTCCGCCACCTGCCTCATAGACCATAACAGCTTGCTGCCGCAACTTAGCAGCACCAGCCCGCAGCAAGAAGATGCCTAAGACATAAATGGGAAACCAAAAAGTTGCCGCTAAACCTAAAATCATGCTCAGCATGCAGATTGTTACCGTAGTAAAACCAGAAACTTTCTCGAGCCAGCTCAATACTGCTCCGCCAAACAGCATCGCTAAGAGATAGGCAACCAGCACTAAGTAATACTTCTTCAGGCCGTAGTTGGCTCCAACATAAATTGTGCTGTATAAGGTCCAATATTGCCCTCCGGCCCCTGCTACCATCGCTGCTAAACGCAAACCGGGAGTCTTGGGGCGCTGCCGATCTAGAAACAACAATATCAGCATAATCACAAAGAAGCTGCCTAAAAACAGCATCCCCCATTCAATCGGCTGATTCAATGAATTGCTGCGGCCCCAGCGAACCAAGCCCATTGAACAGAACAATAAAATTCCCAAAACATAGTTGTACCAATGCCAATTTATCTTGCTGCTGGCAGTTTGGACAGGACTGTACCCTAGAATGGCAACAATCACAATCACAAACATGACAGCATAGCCCAGCCAAGCTCGTTTGAGCCAGTATATTCCAGCTGCTAAGGCCAGCAGTATTAGCAAACTAATCACTTGCCCAACAATGCTGCTTTTGTTTTCTGCTAATCGCTTG
This sequence comes from Lactobacillus corticis, assembly GCF_018327645.1. Classification (GTDB taxonomy): domain Bacteria; phylum Bacillota; class Bacilli; order Lactobacillales; family Lactobacillaceae; genus Lactobacillus; species Lactobacillus corticis. Next base: position 224,648 of record NZ_BMAY01000001.1, read on the forward strand.
TTTTGATTGACTGCCACGGGGAAAAGAGCCGAGCCTAAACCGATGCCGACAGCTGCCAGATCATAATACCAGGAGCCAAAATATCCCAATAGCCCCAGTCCGTAGCCAATTAGGGCACTAACTAGGCCAATCCAGCCCAATAGACTATAATTTTTCTGAAAATCCCGCAGCAGCAACAAGCCAGACCGCCTAAATGCATAATAGAGCGCAAAAGGCAGGATCCCGCTAGCTAAATCCTGTTGCTGAATAATCAGAGACAGATAGATGATGAACGGCATTAAATTTATTGCATAGCTGGCAAAATCGGTGAACTTGCGCCAATTGCCAGCATTATATTCAGGTTTTGTATCGGTCACAAAAAACTCCTAACTTTAATTAATACAACTATCTTATCCTAAATCCTCATTTTTAGGCACAAAAAAAGCAATCCTTGCAGATTGCTTAAGAAAATAAACTAGTGTTCGGCTGCTTCAATCCCTGCTTGCAAACTGGCCGTGTCGACTTGCATTTGACGGAATTCGGGATTTTCAATTGGCAAATGCTGCTCGAAGCTGTCAAAAATTTCCAACTTGCCGCTTAAGCCCTTGGTTGACAGGCTTAAAATATGGCCACTAAAACTCCGGTCATCAGAGATGAAATGCAAATGCCAGCCACCGGCCGTAACCGTCCCAAAAATGTCCGGTGCATAGTAACCGACCACGCTGCCCGAAATAGCACTAGCCTCAAAAGTTGGTTGATGCTTGGCTACTTCTAATAAACCTGGATATGGTTTGCTTTGCTTAGGGGCAATGCGAATTTTCACCTGATCCAAGACGCCATCAAGTTTTACATAGGCAAACACATTTGCTAACTGGTAGCTTTTAGTTAAATTGCTGGTCAAAGAAGCAAAGTCGTTTTCGCCTACCTTCAGCGGGACTTCGTTTTCAGGGAAATGAACTGAAGCAAAGGGCAAGGTCGTTTGCATATCAGTGACATGGTTGACCTTGCCGCTAGCATCGGCTTGATAAACCTCGCCATCTAAAATTACGACTTCACCATCTAAGCCATCAAAGGTGCCTAAACCATAGGAGCCATGCTTGAGCAATTCCCCTAAAGTTTGGGTACCAGCTAATTTGCCGGCCATCAGCATGGCCAGGGTTCCATGTTCGTATAAAGTTGCCATTTTTGTCATCCTTTTTTAGAATTCACTATCAAAAATCTGGTTTGCCAAATCAATATTGTGTGAGTAGTTAACCGGCACGTCAACTACTACCGGTCCCTTAGTATTGTAGGCTTGCCGGAAGACTTTTGCCAAATCCTCAGCCTTGTCCACGCGTAAGCCCGTGGCCCCAGCAGCTTGGGCAAATAAAACATTATCAAATTGACCAAAGTTTACGCCGGCTGCCTTGCCATATTTCTTTTCTTCTTGGAAACGAACCATATCGTAGTGGCCACCATCGTTCCACACAATGATCATGATGTCTAAGCCCAAAGCTACTGCCGTACTTAATTCAGCTCCAGAAAACATCAAGCCGCCATCGCCAACTACCGCAATCGCCTTCTTTTCTGGATGCAGCAGGGCAGCCACCATTGCCCAAGGCAGGCCCACGCCTAAAGTCTGCATCCCGTTGGAAATCAGCAAATGACGCGGCTTATAGCTTCTAAAGTGGCGCGCCATCCAAATGTAGTGCGAGCCCACATCAACTGAGACGATCGTATCATCGTTAACCACTTTTTGGGTGGCCTGAACGACTGCTAGCGGATCACTGATGTCGTCCGAGTCGCTCCGCGGAGCCTTTTTGTCGCTATCCAGTTCAGCTTTATATTGATCCAGCAATTGCTGAGCATCATAAGAAATCTGGTAGTTGAGCAACTGGTAGGACAACTGTCTAAGCGTGGTCGCAATATTGCCGATCAGCTGCAAGGAAGGAATATAATTATTGTCAATTTGCGCAGACGACGTATCAATCGCCGCAATATTCAGCTGCCCGTCCACATTCCAGTTGCGCGGTTCATATTCAATTGCGTCATAGCCAACCGTGATCACTAAATCGCTGGCCTTGAGTAACTTATCGCCCACTTGGTTACGAAAGAGCCCAACCCGGCCAAAGTAAGCCTGGCGTTCAAATTGCCGCGAAACCACGCCGGCAGCTTGGAAGGTTTCAACTACTGGCAGGTGGGTTTCAGAAATCAATTGCTGCAAGGCACCAGCAACTTCTGCCGATGAGCCCCGCATGCCGACCAAGATCACCGGCAATTTTGCCTGCTTGATTTCTTGGGCTAAAGTTTCAATGGCATCTGGTGCGGCCGGTCCCTGGCCAAAGTCTTGGTAAACCGGCAGCGGCTTGCCCGTAACTAAGCTGTCATCCACATCTTGCGGGATGCTGACAAAGGCCGCCCCGCGTTTTGCACCTTGCGTCGCCTCAAAAGCATTTGCCATAATTTCCGAAATATTTTCAGGATCTTGCACTTCAGCAGCATAGTTGGTGATTGGGCGAAAAATTTCAACTGAAGACGTACTTTGGTGGGTTTGCCGATACTGGTCCTTGCGCTGTACTTGGCCACCGATCGCTAAAACGGCATCGCCTTCAGCTTGGGCCGTCATTAGTCCCGTAACTAAATTGCCCACGCCTGGGCCAGAAGTCGCAATTACCACCCCAGTTTTGCCAGTTAGGCGCGAATAAGCTTGGGCCATAAAAGCAGCATTTTGTTCATGTCTGGTCACGATTAGCTTGGGCGCATCAGGATCAGCCTCCAAAGCTTCAAACAGGCGATCGATCTTCGCCCCGGGAATGCCGAATACGTAGTCAATATGGTGCTTCTTTAAACTATCAACGATAATGTCGGCACCGTAAATTTTTTTGGTCATATTTTATCTCCGATCATTGTTATTTACTTTTTCCTCCATTCTACTTACTTTTGGTAAGCTTATCAAGGTAAAAAGTAAATTTGTCTTTCATATCTTACCCCAGCAACTAAAAAAACCGAAAGCAGAAAGTCCTGTTTTCGGAAATTTTGAGCTTTTAGTCCTTGCCTAGATAGTTGCTAGCCGTGCCAAACCACTTTTTATTCAATTTTGCTAGCTGTCCATCTTGCTGCATGCGGCCTAGGGCTTGGTTTATTTTACGTCGCAAAGTCTTGTCGCCCTTGCGTAACCCCACGGCAAACAAATCGCTCGGCAAGGTTTTATCAAAATAAACCTGATAGTCCGATTTATCTTTTTCGTGATTAATATAGTATCTAGCGTAGACCTCATCCATGAAAATTCCTTGAATTCGACCAGCATTCAGATCGATAAAGGCATTGGGAAAAGTATCATACAATACCGCCTGCTTGCCCTTGATTTTGTCCTTGAGCAGTTTCGGATACTCATCCAAAAAAGTCTCTGCCGTTGAACCAGTTTGGACGCCCAAAGTCTTGCCGGCAATTCCGGCAAAACTCTTAATGCCATATTGTTTTTTAGTTACCAAGACTTGTTCATTTTTCAAATAAGGACGACTAAAGGCGACCTTTTTCTTACGGGCACTGGTAATTGAATAGCCATTCCAAATTAAATCAATCGTGCCATTCTTGAGCTCGGTTTCCTTCATCGACCAGTCAATTGTTTGAAAATCAACCTTGAGGCCATATTGCTTAAAGACGGCTTTAGCCAAATCGATATCATAGCCAATCAGCTGACCATTTTTCTGCCGAAAACCCATCGGAACAAAACTGTCGTCCAGGCCGACCACCACGCTCCCGCGTCTTTTAATGGTTTTCCAGGTATCTTGCGTATTAGCTTTTTCCGTCAAATTAGTGCAGCCGCTCAAAGTTATTAAAGCTAGCAAAAACAGCAAGACCAGAGCTAGTTTTTTCTTTAAAAAGCGCATCTCTCTGCCCCCTTACTGGGCTTGAACCCGATAGACGCTGTCCGCAATCTTTTGGGCAAAATCCATATCGTGCGTGACCACCAGTTGGGTCATGCCTTGTTCTTTCAAGCCGATAATCAGCTTGGCTACTTCATCGCGCAAGTTGGGGTCAAGGGCACTGGTCGGTTCATCGTAGCACAGAATTTTCGGCTTCATCGCTAGCGCCCGGGCAATCGCCACCCGCTGCTTCTGGCCACCGGATAATTGCCAAGGATACAACTTTTCTTTTCCGCCCAAGCCTAGTTGTTCAAGCAAGCCGCGCGCCTCTCGCTCAGCTTGGTCAGGTGCTTCTTTTAAAACCAGTTTGGGAGCTAGCGTCACATTTTCCAACACCGACAGGTGAGGAAAAAGGTTGAAGTTTTGGAAAACTACGCCAATTACGGCGTCGCTGGCGTCCATGCCCTGGGGATCAAAAGCGGCCCCATCGAGCAAAAATTGACCGCTATCAGCTGTTTCTAATCCCGTAATACAACGCAGCATGGTGGTTTTACCAGCTCCAGATTGCCCGACAATGGCTAACACCTCGCCATCTTTCACCGTTAAATTGATATTTTTCAAAATAGTGCGATTGCCAAAGCTCTTGTTGAGATTCTTGATTTCCAGCATCCTAGTCGCCCCCCCTTATTTGAAGTATGAATAACGTTTTTCGACCTTGTGCAAAACAAAGGTGCAAATTCCGATTAGCAATAAATAAATAACCGCTACTAAAATCAAGGGAACCAAAGTGACATCCCTTGAGGTGGCAACATTTCCGGCCCGCAGCAAATCGCCCAAGCCGATGACGTAAACCAGTGAAGAATCTTTTACCAAGTTAATCACTTCATTGCCGATTGACGGAATAACGATCTTGACCACCTGGGGAATGACAATTTTGCGAATGGTTTGACCATAAGATAAACGCAAAACCTTAGCTGCTTCGTATTGGCCTTCGTCAATTGATTGAAAGCCACCGCGAAAAATTTCGGCAAAATAAGCGGCATAGTTGAGAATAAAGGCAAAAATTGCTGCTCCAAAACGGTCAAACACAATCCCTATAATGGGCAGGCCATAAAATACAAAGATTAATTGCAGCAAAAGCGGCGTGCCCCGCATTAACCACACATAAAAATTCAGCAGCCATTTCAAAGGTTTAAACTTAGAGGTTAAACCTAGACTTACTAACAGACCCAACGGCAAAGAGCCAACCAAGGTCCAGAAAAATATCTGCAAAGTTAGTTCTGCTCCCTGCAGCAATGACGGCATGATTTCAGCTACATATTTCAAGGTCATAATTCTTCCTCTTTCCCAATCAAAAAAGCGTCCTCTTGGATCGCGTTTAATCCAAGGGGACGCCGATGGCGCGGTTCCACCCCGCTTCACTGCTTGCTTGCACAAGCAGCCTCAGTGAGTTTATTTTGAAAATAAAAACGCCTTCCTAGCCAGCTTGGCTAAGAGGGCGCTTGGCGCGGTTCCACCTCATCTTGCTGCTATCTCGCAATAACAGCCTCAGCAAGTTCAAAATAAACTCAGTGCGATAACGGGCTTCCCCGAACTGGCTTTTATCCAGTCAACTCACAGGTGTGATTCAGAAGTTGCCGCCACCTGCTTCTCATCACCGCAGGCTTTCTGTTGACGTAGGCTTCCTACTAGTCTGTTCTAAGTTTTTCTTTGTTGTTCTGTATATTAGACTCTTCCAAGCCAAGTGTCAATAAATTTGTCTGAAAAAATTATGATTTTTTCACTTATTCTGGCAAATCTTTGATTTCATCCAATTTACGCAAATGCCGAGCTTCAATTTCCTTAACCTTCTTAACGCGGCGAACGTATTTTTCCTGGTTTAAAAAGTCAGTCGTCATCCAAGTTTTCACGATTTCTTGTGCAATCGCTGAGCCAATAATTTTTCCGCCCAAACATAGCACGTTTGAATCATTGTGTTGACGTGATAGCTTAGCACAAAATGGATCTTGGCAAACACAAGCATCAATGCCATAAACCCGGTTGGCGATCATGGCTGAACCATAGCCAACCCCATCAATGAAAATTCCCCGGTCGGCTTCGCCGCGCGCAACCTTCAAGCTAGCTGGGTAAACAAAATCGGATAAATCAACGGAATCGCTGCTATAAGGACCCGCATCGATCACTTCATGACCCATTTCTTCCAATTCTTCTTTAATTTCTTTTTTCAATTCATAACCGGCATGATCGCCAGCAAGTACAATTTTCATTTTTTCTCTCGCTTTCCTTTTGCAACTAAGTCTTAGTCTACCACGATGCTAATGAATGCCCAACAGCAATTTAGCCTCGCGGCTCATCCGGTCAGTGGACCAAGCTGGATACCAGACTAGGTTAATATCAACGTGTTTAATTTCAGGAACGGTCAATAAGGCTTTGGTGATCGCCTTATTCAGGTAGTCCGACAAGGGGCAGCCCATGATGGTCAGAGTCATCGTTACCAAACAAATCCCGTCCTCATCTAAGTCAACATCATAAATTAACCCCAAATTGACAATATCAACTTGCAGCTCCGGATCAATTACGCTTCCTAAAGCAGCCATAATATCTGCTTGGATTTCTTTATTGTCGCGCATTAGTCCATCTCCTTGCCAAAAATTTTCATCCTGATTGCTTGCCCCGTTGGGGTTCCGGCTAGTCCGCCCAAACCAGTTTCGCGCAATTCGCGTGGCAAATTGCGTCCCACCTTATCCATTGCCGAAATGACTTCATCTGGTGGGATAATGCTAGTGCAGCCGGCTAAAGCCATGTCAGCCGCCACTAGCGCATTGGCGCTGCCAACCGCATTGCGATTGACACAAGGCACTTCCACTAATCCGGCAATCGGGTCACAAACCAGTCCTAATAAATTGCTGATGGCAAAAGCCATGGCGGTAGCACTTTGGCGGGGGCTGCCGCCAGCTGCTTCCACTGCAGCCGCTGCTCCCATGCCACTGGCACTGCCTACTTCAGCTTGACAGCCTCCAGAAGCACCGGCAATGCCGGCATTATTGGCAATAATCATGCCAAAACCGCCAGCCGTAAATAGAAACCGTACCATTTGCTCTTCATTCATTTTTAGACGTTTTTCCAACATGAATAAAACACCAGGCAAGGTTCCTGAAGAACCCGCAGTCGGCGTTGCACAAATCACGCCCATTGCTGCATTTACCTCATTGGTCGCAACTGCGTTTTGCACCGCCTGCATCATTATATCGCCTGACAAGGTATGTCCTTGCTCGCGGTAAGCCTTTATTTTAACAGCCTGTCCACCAGTCAGCCCCGTCATTGACTTAACGCCCTTTTCTCCGCGTTCAACCGCTGCTCGCATCGTTTCCAGGTTATGTTTCATCTTGTTCCAAACGTCCTCGCGGCTCATGCCGCTGGTTTGAACTTCATGTTCAATTACCAACTCTGAGATGGCTTTTCCGCTTTTCTCGGCGTCCTGGACTAATTCTTCAATTCGCTCATACATAGTTAGATACAAATAATTCCCGGGTAATTCCCCAATAAGTGCTTCTTGGTACCGGCATGCAAATAATTAATCAAATCAAATTCAAAAATCCGCCATGCCTGGTTTTCCACAACAACATTTTGCTTAAAAGGAGCATGCATTCGCAAGAATTCAGTTAGCTGCAAGCCCTTAATCTCTCGCCGTTCATCAGTCGTTTTAACTGGATATAAAATTATCGGCAATGGCCCTGTCGGCTTAATCGTTAAGTCGTAAAGCTTAATCTGACGGACTTCAATCACGCCTCCGCCAACGGAGCAGGCTGCTACTTCGACTTGCTGCTGGCCATCGGAGAGATTCAAAACAGCAGTGTTGGGATGACCAATTGGACTAGGTCCTGCTTCTTCCACAAAGCGGATGTCAATCCCCGCTTCTTTTGCCAGCTGGCGCGCAATCGGAACCCGGTCATCATCAGCAGGAAAATTCATAATGCCGGCCGCTATCGCATAATCTGTCCCATGTCCTTGGTGGGTCTGGGCAAAAGATTCATAATAGTGCACGACTACTCGCTTGGGTTGACCATTAAAAATCGTTCGCCCTGCTTTGCCAATAGCTACTGCTCCCGCAGTATGAGAGCTCGACGGTCCAATCATGATCGGACCGATAATATCAAATACGCTGCGATAATTCCCTGCCATTTTTCTCCTCCAACCTTTGCCATGTCGTAAGTATAAGCCAGAAGACCAAAATATCAAAGTGGTTCAAACGCTTTTTTGAAAAAACGTAACATAAAAAAACCTCATAGATAAGTCTATGAGGTTTTTTATTAGTTGGTTGAATTATTTGGTAATGTTTTTGGTCTGGCCCACAAAGAACTCGATCCGGCGGTGCAGGTTCGTAAATTCAACTGGGCAATAACCGCCAATTTCGCCATCCAGGTTAACTGGCAAAGGCTTATCAGCACTTTCACCGATCAATTCAACTTTCAAATTTTTCGTTTTGGTATAGATGATATTTGGATCATCAACGTGCCGGCCGTTTAATGCTAGGGCCATAAGTCGCAGCAGGTTGGCTGGGTCAGCTGGCTTAACAACAATTAATTGGAATAAACCATCCGACAATTGGGCATCTGGCATGATTTGTTCAAAGCCCCCAATGGAATTGGTCATTCCCAGCAGGAACATGGACAGCTTGCCTTCATAAACCCCTTCATCATAGGTCAACCGCATATGATTTTCGGTCAAATGTGGCAGCATCTCAGCTCCCTTGATTAAGTAGGCACTGTAACCCAAAGCAGACTTAATTTCCGATGGAACTCCGTAGGTAAGTTCAGTTAAAGAACCACCCGCTGCAATGTTGACAAAGTAATTGTCATGATCCTGAAAAGCAGCTTTACCAATATCCATCTTCAAAGTGTGCTGATCTAAAACTACGCGCGCCGCCTTAACGGGATCATCGCGCGGAATGCCCAAGGCCCGAGCGAAGTCATTGGTCGTGCCGGCCGGAATAATCGCTACTTTAGGCGGATTTTCTAAAAAGGCCAAGCCATTAACCACTTCGTTAATGGTCCCATCCCCACCAGCAGCAACAACTAGTTCAAAACCAGCTTCCGCAACCCGCGTGGCTTCATTTTTCGCACTATTTTCTTCAGGCGTGGTTCTAAAAGCACTAGCTTCATAGCCTGCTTGTTCTAACACATCCAAGATGTCAGCCACTGCTTTAGGCATTTGTTCGTGGCCGGATACAGGATTATAAATTAATCTTGCCTTGCGCGTCATTATCTTAACCTCTAACGACTTTGTAATTCCTTGTTGAGCAACTTGTTAACTACAACTGGGTTGGCCTTGCCGCGAGTTTGCTTCATAATTTGGCCAACTAAGAAACCGATTGCCCGGTCCTTACCATTCTTGAAGTCTTCAACAGATTGTGGATTATTGTCAACAACTTCTTTAACCATTGGTGCCAAAACAGATTCATCTGATAATTGAACCATGCCTTTAGCTTCAACAAATTCCTTTGGATCCGTGCCGTTTTCTACGGTTTCAGCAAAGACCTTCTTGGCAATCTTGGATGAAATCGTCCCATCCTTGATCAACTTGATCATCTTGGCCAAGTTTTCAGGAGTCAGCTTGATATCAGCAAGTTCAACCCGGTGATCGTTCAAGTAACCATTAACTTGCGTGTTCATCCAGTTGGCAGCCAAAGTTGGGTCAGCCCCAGCGGCTACTGCTCGGTCAAAGAAGTCGCTGCTTTCCTTGGTTTGCAGCAAAACGTTTGCGTCATATGGCTTAATGCCAAATTCGTTAACGTATTGGTCAAACCGTGCTTCGGCACTCTTTGGCAGACCAGCAGCAATTTCATCAATCCATTCCTGCTTAATGTGGTATGGCGCAATGTCTGGTTCTGGGAAGTAACGATAATCGGCATCGCCTTCCTTAACCCGTTCCAAGACCGTCTTACCAGTCGCTTCATCAAACCGTCTGGTTGACATTTGAACCCGGCCACCTGAGAGCAGGACTTGTTCTTGTCGCTTTTCTTCATAGGCCAAAGAACGACGAACGTGGTCAAATGAGTTCAAGTTCTTCATTTCGACCTTGGTTCCTAATTCTTTTTGACCGGCTGGGCGAATGGAAATGTTGGTGTCAACCCGCATTGACCCCTCTTCCATCTTAACGTCAGAAGCGCCCGTGAATTGAACGATCTTCCGCAATTTTTCGAGGTAGGCGTAACCTTCTTCAGGAGTTTCGATATCTGGTTCAGAAACTACTTCCAGTAGGGGAACGCCTTGCCGGTTCAAGTCGACATAGGAGAAACCATTGGTGCCGTGAGTGTTCTTACCGGCATCTTCTTCGATGTGCATTTCGTGGATTCCGATCCGCTTTTTCTTGCCACCGACTTCAATTTCAACATAACCATCATGAGCTAATGGTTGGAAGAATTGGGTAATCTGGTAAGCCTTTGGTGAGTCTGGGTAGTAGTAGTTCTTCCGGTCAAAGTGCGTAACTGGCGAAACCGTTGAGTGGGTAGCTAAAGCTACCATGATGCCCAAACGATAAACTTCCTTGTTAACCGTTGGCAAAACGCCAGGATAACCCCAGTCAATAACATTGGTTGCAGTGTTTGGCTTAGCCCCGTAAGTTACTGGTGATGGAGAGAAAATTTTACTCTTAGTCTTCAACTCAAAGTGGACTTCGAAGCCAATCGTTGATTTAAAATTCATTCAGTTAGTCCTCCATTCCAGCTGGTTTTTGTTCATAAAACTTGTTATTGCGTTCAACAAAGTCAGCAACCTTGAAGACGTTGCCTTCATCAAAACGCTTAGCCATAATTTGCAAACCGACTGGCATGCCATCTGACAAGCCGGCAGGAACGCTGGCTGCTGGCAAACCGGCCAAGTTAGCGGAAATGGTCAAAATGTCGTTGTTGTACATCTTAATTGGGTCAGAAATTTCTTCGCCAATTCCGAAGGCCGTTGTCGTCGTAGTTGGCCCAACAACCACGTCATTTTCTTCCCAAATCTTGTCAAAGTCTTGGCAAATCAAGGTTCTAACCTTGGAAGCTTGTCTGAAGTAAGCATCATATGAACCAGCTGACAAAGTAAATGAACCTAGCATGATCCGCCGCTTTACTTCATCGCCAAAGCCTTCTGACCGACTCTTTAGGTAGACATCCAACAAGTTCTTGGCATCCTTAGCCCGATAACCATAACGAATCCCATCAAACCGTTGCAAGTTAGATGAAGCTTCACTGGAAGCGATGATGTAGTAAGTAGGTACCACGTATTTGGTATGTGGCAAGGAAACTTCGTTGATAATTGCTCCAGCTGCCTTTAAAGCGTCAATTTGGCTTTGAACCGCAGCCTTGACGCCTTCATCAACGGCATCGCTCATGTATTCCTTTGGCACCGCTACGCGCAAGCCCTTGACGTCTTGGCCTAAAAACTTGGTGTAGTCAGGTACGGCCTTTTCGGAAACAGTTGAGTCGCGTTCGTCGTAACCAGCAATTACGTTCAACACTTCAGCTGAGTCCTTAACCCGCTTGCTCATAACGCCAATTTGGTCTAAGGAAGAACCAAAGGCAATCAAGCCCCACCGTGATACGCGGCCAAAAGTAGGCTTAATGCCAAAAATTCCGTTAAAAGCTGCTGGCTGACGAATTGAACCACCGGTATCAGAACCAAGGGCAGCAACTACTTGACCGCTGGCAACGGCAGCAGCAGAACCACCGGATGAACCACCAGGTACTTTGTCCAGATTCCATGGGTTGTGGGTTGCACCATAGTATGAGTGTTCAGTTGAAGAACCCATGGCAAATTCATCCATGTTCGTCTTACCCACAAAAACTGCTTGCGCCGCCTTTAATTTTTCAATAACTGTCGCGTCATAAACTGGCACAAAGTTGTCCAAAATGTGGCTGGCAGCGGTCGTCAACATCCCGTCGATCACAATATTATCCTTGATCCCAATCGGAATCCCGGCTAATTTGCTCTTCTTAAAGTCCAAATCAGCTGCTGGTTTAGCATCTTCATCCACCGTAATCCAGGCATTCAGCTTTTGGTCGGTTTGCTTGATGTTGGCAATGGTTTCTTTGGTTAAGTCCGTTGCTGACAATTCGCCAGCAGCAAGCTTTTTATTTAATGAGTCAATCGTTTCGTTTAAGTAATTCATTAATCGTTATCGTCCTTATCAATAATTACTGGAACCTTGATGAAGCCGTTAGCCTTTTCAGGTACATTCTTCATCATTACATCACGGTCAGTTGGCTTGGCAGGTACGTCTTCTCTGAAAGTCGTATCACGGTCAACAACTTGTACAGTTTCAGGCACGCCTTCAGTATCAACTTCCGCCAATTGGTGGGCCATATTGATAATGTCACCCATTTGACTGGTGAATTTGCTTAATTCTGCGTCATCGAATTCAAGCCGTGACAGATTTGCTACGTGCTTGATCATGTCTTCTGTGACTTTTTCCACTCTGTAATCCTCCTATTCGCCGCCATAAATATGAACATGGTAGGTACTGCTTGATGAATTTTTATAAACTACCGCCTCAGTATCATTGGCTGTGGCGATGGTGATTTCAACTGCCGGAGCAGCCGAAAGATACTTCTTGGCATCTTGCTGTACCAGCTGGGCAAAACTCTTAACTTGTTCATAGCCATAGAACTGAGTTGTAATTTGGATATTTTCTTGGACCAGCTTCTTATCTTCATACCGCAGTTTGCCAATGATCCCTGAAACATTCGGGAAGTAATTTTGGACGGCTGATTTGAAATTAGAAAAACTAGTCTCATCACTGCTGTTATAAGCTGATTCATCATCAACTGTCGGCAAAACTTGCCATTTTTGCGAAACAGTAGTCCATTTAGTTATTTTACTACTATTAGCACTTGCTGTCCCGTAAGCAATGAAAGTTCCTCCAACTAAGGAGTTTTTATCGGTCTTGGAGAAAATACCAATCGTGATTGGGATATTCTTCAATTTCTTCTTGGCCCGCAAACGCTTAACAATCGTGTTGGCATACTGCTTGCCGTAAGACAATTGTTCTGCCTTCGAAATCGACGTTTCATAAGTTGCGCCGTTAGTGGTCTTTTGGTAGTAGTCGGTTGAATTCATTGCTAACCCTAATGACATGCCGGCTAATTTATAGCTTTGACCCGATCCGGTCAGAAAGTCATTTTCTTCGATTTCTTCAAGTCTTACTGGGTTACGGGTGTTGGTTCCGGTTTTCCCATTATTTTTCGGATTCAAACCCGTCTTGTTGCTCTTGGAATAGCGTCCTAACCAATTGCCCACCGTCGTTGAATCCAGATATTGTCCTTCTTGGAAAACATAATTCTTAGGTGAGAATACCTTCTCGGAAATCTCAACCAGCCCCCGCTGGAATTCCCGTTCATCCACGGAGTTGTCATTATCGGTAGCCGTTAGACCTGAAATCTCACTAGTTAAATACTTGCCATTTTTCAAAAGGACAGTATAACCATTGGAATCCGTTCCCGTCGTTTGATAACGCTTGGTTTTGGTAGTTGTCGTGGTGGAATTGGAAGACAAGTCAGAATTTTTCAAATTCCCACAGGCGCTTAAAGTCAGCATAGCCCCTGCAATTGCTAAGATTTTGATGTATTTTTTCACGATCATGATCCCTTTTTACTCTATTTCGGCGATTGCCTCTTCCTCGGTCAAAAGCGGTATGCCCAGGCTTTGGGCTTTGGCATACTTTGACCCAGCATCGGCGCCATACACAACATAGTCGGTTTTCTTCGACACAGACCCCGTAACCTTAGCTCCCAAAGCTTGCAACTTCTTGGTAAATTCACTGCGGCTGTAATGTTCCAACTTGCCAGTCAAAACCACCGTTTTATCTTTAAAGAAATTATCAGGAGCTTCTGCCGGTTCCGGTTCACCCAAATATTCCATATTGACCCCAGCATCGACCAATTCTTGGATCAATTTCTGTGCTTCAGGCTGACTAAAGTAAGCGGTCAAGCTTTCAGCAATCGTTGTTCCTATTGTATCGATCGCAGCGATTTCTTGCACGCCTTGATCCATAATCTTAGGGAGATTTTTAAATTTCTGACTAATCAGCCGCGCAGCTTTAGCCCCAACGTGATCGATTCCTAAGCCGGTCAAAAGCAATTCTACCGAATTACCCTTGGACCGTTCAATTGCATTCAGCAAGTTGGAAATTGCCTTATCTTTGAAGTGATCAAGTTGGGCTAAATCATCGCTGGTCAAATAGTACAAATCAGCCACGTTATGAACCAGGTCCTTGGCAATCAGCTGCCGGACGATTTTAGGTCCTAAGCCCGCAATATTCATCGCCGGCCGAGAGGCAAAGTGAGTAATGCCTTCCTCAACCTGGGCAGGACAAGAAGGATTAATGCAGCGCAGGGCAACTTCGCCGTCGAGGTGGACCAGCTTTTGCCCACAAGATGGGCAGGTGGTAGGAATTTCATAAGGCACTGAACTAGCAGGCCGTTTAGCTAACACCACTTCTGAAATTTCAGGAATAATGTCACCAGCTTTATGCAATTTAACCGTATCGCCAAGCCGAACGTCCTTTTGTTTAAGCAGGTCGGGGTTATGCAAAACCGCCCGAGCCACAGTCGTGCCGGCTAATTCGACCGGATCCATGACGGCCGTTGGCGTTACCGCACCAGTTCGGCCGACCGTCCACACGATGTCTCTGACAATGGTTTCTTGTTCTTCTGGTGGGAATTTGTAAGCAATCTCCCAGCGCGGAACTTTGACCGTCGCCCCTAGCTGATTCTGCAGGGCCAAGTCGTCTACTTTGAGCACAATACCATCAATGCCATAAGGCAAACTGTTGCGCTTTTCAGTGTATTCATCGATAAAGGCGAAAATCTCCTCCATCGTCGCCAAGCGCCGACCGGTTTCATTAGTATGAAAGCCCAGTTTGGCCATAGCAGCAATTGCCTGGTGCTGACTGGTAATATCTTCTGGAGGATTGACCCAAGTGTAGATAAAGGTACTTAAAGAACGTTTTTTGGTTACTTTGGGATCTAATTGACGCAAACTTCCGGCAGCCGCATTTCGCGGATTGGCAAAATTGCTTAGTCCTTGTTCATCCCGTTCACGGTTCAATTTTAAAAAGGCATCCTTGCCCATGTAGCACTCGCCCCGAACCTCTGTAGTCAAAGGCTGCGGCAAAGTTTGGGGCACATCCTTAATGTATTTGACGTTAGCCGTGACGTCTTCGCCCACGGTTCCGTTGCCACGCGTCGAAGCGCGCACTAGCTTGCCTTCACGATATTCCAGCGAGAGCGATAAACCGTCAATTTTTAGCTCTACATTGTAAACCACCGGTTGACCAGCGAGCTTTTGCATCCGTTCGTCAAACTCACGCAATTCCGCTTTTGAGAAGACATCCCCCATTGAAAGCATCGGAATCTCATGCGTAACCTTGGTGAGTTCCGTATTTAAATCGCCCCCAACTCGCTGAGTAATGGAGTCAGGCGTAACTAATTGCGGAAATTGTTTTTCAAGTTCAACCAAACGCTGATAAGCTTGGTCATAAACATTATCTTCTACTTCTGGGCTGTCTTTCGTGTAATAAGCATCGGCCCATTCATCCAGCTGCTTGCGGAGCTTTTCAACCTCGCTTTGAGCTTGCTCTAGAGTTACGATTGCCATATTATTCCTCCCAAGATTGGGTTAAATCTTAGTAATTGGAGCAAAAGCTGCCAGAAGCCGCTTAATGCCCTTTTCTTTAAATGCAATATCCAGCTCCATATCTTCACCAGTGCCGCTAACCTTGGTAACTACGCCAACGCCCCAGGCCTTATGCTGAACCTGGTCGCCCACATGCCAGCCGTGTTTTTCGGCCCCCACGGCACCTTTGGCCTTTTTAGGCGTAAAGACTTCAGCCCGCGCCCGCTCTTCGCGTCGCGCAAACGGTGCATTCGTCCGTTTAAAGGCTGGGCCTAAAACGTTGCCGGCATTCGGATTGATCTGCTCTAAGTCATCAGGTGAAATTTCATCCAAGAAACGGGAAGGCGGATTATTTTGCATGCGCCCAAACATCATTCTCGAGTAGGCATTGGTCAAATATAGCTGCTCGCGGGCCCGAGTAATGCCCACGTAAGCTAACCGCCGTTCTTCTTCAAGCTGGTCTTCATCCATCATCGCCCGAGAAAGCGGGAAGAGGCCATCTTCCATGCCCACTAAAAAGACTACCGGAAATTCTAGACCTTTAGCAGCGTGCAGGGTCATCAAGGCCACTTGATTGCCATCGTCATTCAGATCATCTTGGTCGCTTAACAAAGAGACCTCTGCTAAAAAGTCACTCAAGGCAGAACTGGTTTCATCTTCAGGCTCATAATGGTCATCAAAGCGCTTAGTAACCGATAAGAATTCGTCCAGGTTTTCCAAACGGGTATCGGCTTCAATAGTATGTTCATTTTTCAGCGCCTCGGTGTAGCCGAAATCTTCCAAGATTTTTTCCGTTAAGCCCGTTACCGAATGGTCACGCGCAAAATCAATCGCATCGCCCAAATTATGACCGAACTCGCTCATTTTGGCGCCAGCTCGGGCATTGACGTTAGAAGAAGCCACATTCTTCAAGGCATCGAGCATGCTGAAGTGGTTTAAATCTGCAAACTGCAGCAAGCGTTCAACACTGGCAGCCCCAATTCCGCGTTTAGGCGTATTGATAATGCGGTTTAGGCTCATCGTATCGTTGGGATTAGCTACCAGTTTCAAATAGGCCATAATGTCCTTAATTTCTTTCCGGTCGTAGAACTTATGACCACCCACAATTTGGTAAGGGACATTAGCTTTAACAAAGCCTTCTTCGACGGTTCGGGACTGGGCATTAGTCCGGTAAAGAACCGCAAAATCGCGATATTGGCGTTGACCTTTTTCCACCGCTTCTTGGACTTTAGAAATAATAAAGTGGGCTTCATCATCGCCGCTTTGCGCTTGGTAATACACAATCTTCTGGCCATCGCCTTGGTCGGTCCACAAGTTTTTCGCCTTGCGGTTTTGATTGTTTTTAATTACCGAATTGGCCGCATTCAAAATATGGCCGGTCGAGCGGTAATTTTGTTCCAATTTAACCGTCTTGACCCCATCATGCTGGTAGTCGTTTTCAAAGTTCATGATATTTTCCATGTTGGCACCGCGCCAGCCGTAAATTGACTGGTCGGCATCCCCAACCACGCAAATATTCTTATGCTTATCAGCTAAAAGATGGGTTAATTCGTACTGGGCCTGGTTAGTATCCTGGTATTCGTCAACGAGGATATATTTGAACTTATCTTGATAGTAGTCTAAAACCTCGGCCTTAGTTTTCAACAAATGGAGGGCTTGCATGATGAGATCGTCAAAGTCCATAATCTCATCTCGTTTTAAGCGTCTTTGGTATTCATGATAAATTTCTGCTGCTTTTTTCTCATATGGAGAACTCGCACTAGCACTATATTCATCTGGATCCATCAAGTCGTTTTTGGCATTTGAGATGGCACTCAACATTCCCCGCGGATCAAACATCTTAGGGTTGATATTCAATTCTTTTTCGATATGTTTGACCAAAGTCAATTGTTCAGCTGAGTCCGCAATGGAAAAGTTGCGGCTGTAGCCGATCAAATCACCATTGCGCCGCAAAATCCGCACGCACAAAGCATGGAAAGTCGACATCCAGATATTGTCCGCACTCATTCCGAGTAATTGGTGTTCCCGTTCACGCATTTCGCTGGCAGCTTTATTGGTAAAAGTAATTGCCAAAATATTCCACGGAGCTACGCCGTTTTCTTCCACTAAGTAAGCAATTCTCCGCGTTAAAACCGAAGTCTTCCCACTTCCGGCTCCTGCTACCACTAAAAGCGGACCTTCAGTAGTTTGGACGGCTTCTTTTTGCTGGGGATTCAACCCAGATAAGATCGATTCTGTAGTCATTTAGCTTCCCTTCAAAAGTTTTTTTATAAAAAATACAGCGCTACTATTATAACAAATCGCACCCATCATCTACAGAAATGAGGGGTGCGAAAAATGTTATTTATCGTACTTGGATAAATTGTATTGTTCGATCAAATTAATCAGCTTGGTAGCATAGCTCGGGTCGGTGGCGTAGCTGTCCGTCACCAAAGCCTTGGCCTGCTGCTTGTAGGTTTTAGCTGCTAGCACATCCTTATATTGATCCTTGTTCCAACTAGTTCCTTGTTCAAATAAGCGAGCATGCGCCCTGATCGCTGCTTCATAAGAATCATATATTTGGAACCGGGCCTTGACGGTTACCCACTTGCCATTGGTGTATTCTTTGGTCGACATAACCGCGGAAGTATTGGGATTGGTGCCCTTTACGCCAAACAGGTTATTGTATTTTTGGGCTAACTGGCTTTGCCCATAATTGGATTCTAGGCAAGCTTGAGCAATCGTAATACTTGGCAGCAAACTATAAGACTTATCCACCTTTTGCGCGATTGGCCCAATTTTCTTAATAAAGGCCTTACGTTGCTTAATCCGTTTAATTTCAGCATCCCTTTTGGCTTCTTGGGCCTCGCGGATGGCCTCTTGCTGAAGAGCATATCGCCGGTAATAGTGAAAGCCGACAAAAGCAATTAAGCACACAAATAAGATGACAAAAACCTTGATTACCGTTTGCGTACTTTTGGGGATCTTCATGCGACGCTTTGCCATAAAAAACTTCTTTCTTTCGTTTCTAGTCAATCTAAATTTGAAAATAGCAGACTAGCCCGAGACTGTCAATGACATTTGAAAATGCTTACTAGTCCTTAAGCTTTTCCTTTACTCGGATAGTTAACGGCGGCAATACCAAACCGCTGACCAGGCCGCTAAAAATCGATTCAAGAATGCAGTTAAAGCCTAAAGCCACCAGCAAGATCCAAATCAAGGGCAAGTTAGAATCACTATATCCTAATGCCTGCAGCAATTTGGGATTGCCTGTAAAAAAGAGCGAGGTCGTGATAATTACCAACAAGGTGTTGACCAGCGAGGCGCTTACCCCCGTCAGCCAATAAAACTTTTTGGAGACTCGCTGCCCCACCCAGCCACTAATCCAGCCGGCAGCCAGCCGTGGCAAGAGGGCAATAACGGGATTTTGAAACAGCAACAAACTGACCAGGCTGCTGGGTCTGGTATAAGCATTGATCAAACTTAAAATTCCCCACACAAGGCCAAAACCGCACCCGGCCTTAGGCCCCATCAAGGTTGCATAGACAGCCACCGTTAACGGGATCGTGGTCACTTGCGGCAAGCCTGGCAGAATTTGAATATTGCCAATATTAGGGACTAAATCTTGCAGCAGCAAAATCCCTAAAAAGATGGCCGTAATGGTCAGGTTCAAGGTCTTATTACGTGTCATTATTTTCCTCTTCTGATTGATTTAAATAAAAAAAGAAGCCGCTGATGCGACTTCCTTGCTTAGTGCGGGCGAGAAGACTCGAACTTCCACGATCTAAAAGCGATCACAAGATCCTTAGTCTTGCGCGTCTGCCATTCCGCCACGCCCGCGCGACATTAATTATAATACCGCAGCTAGTATGCTTTAGCAAGCAATTTTTCTGCAAAATATTTTTGGATAAAAATATGAAACTTCACAAAATAGTCATACTTTGTTGATAGTATAATAAAGTCATTAGATTAATTATTGATAAATTCATGATCTAGTGCAAAAGTTTATGTGTGAGGATGAATTAGAATGAGAGTTAAAAATACGGAGTTGCAAAATCGCCGCATGCGCCAATATTTTGTTGACGCTGGTCGCGACGTCATTCGTGAAGATGGTATTAGCAATTTTACGATTCGTGCGGTAGCCAGAAAGGCAGGTTACAACAGTGCGACTAGCTATAACTATTTCAGGGATGCCAAACAATTATTAGCTGTCAGTCTGCTCCATTGCGTCCGGGATTACTTCAATGAGTATCTCAAAATTATTTCAGATACTTCAGTTTCGCGGGCTGCAATTTGGCTGCGGGCTTGGAAGTGTTTCGTTTCGCGAGCATTTAATGATCAAGAGGTGTACGAATATGTTTTCTATTCACCTGAATCAGATAATGTTCTTGCTGAGCTGCCTTTTTACTACAACATTTTCCCAGACGATGAGCTGCAACAAAATCCATTAGCAGATCGGGTTATGGGAACCACTGTTGAAAGCAGAAAGAAACTCGTTTTCCAAAGCATCATGGATGATTCCGAAGTTACTCCTGAACAAAAGCAAATTATCACTACCTTCTCTTATGCGCTTGAAATGGGTATGGGACGACAAGTGATCGTTGCAAAGAAGGATCCAGATGCAATGGCTAGAGAATTCTTGCAATTTATTCTTGAATTTGGTCTCGAACACTCCAACGTCAAAGAAAGCCACCAAGAAATTTGGAACCAAGCCTTTCCTGACGATCCTGACAACTATGATAATAAATAACTATAGTTTATAAAATACCCCATAGCATTTTGTCGGGTTGTGGGGTATTTTTATGAAAAAAACTCTTGTATGTAAAGGAGAACAGAGACATGAGAGGAAAGAATTCAGATCTGCAAAATCAACGCATTCGGCAGTATTTTCTGGATGCTGGTAAGGAAGTCATTGAGAAAAAAGGAATCACTGACTTTTCAACGCGGACTGTTGCCCAATTAGCTGGTTATACTAGTGCAACCACCTATAATTACTTTAGGGATGCCAAGCAATTATTATCACTGAGCTTGGTGCACGCGGTTGCGCCCTACTTTAAATCGGTCCAACAAACCCTTCGGGCGGATGAGCCGTCACATCTTACCTGGCTTAAGGTTTGGCGTAAGTATGCCGCCATTTCTTTCAAAGAACCTGAGATTTATCAATATGTATTCTTTTCTGAACACACCCACGAAGTTTTGCAAGAAACCAGCACCTACTACACGATATTCAATGATGACGCATTAGTTTCTGATCCTAATGCTGACAAGATTTTTGCCGATACGATTGAAGCTAGAGACGCTATTTGGAAAGGGCTCTTAGCTGACGCCAAAGTAGTAGCATCCGAAGAAGATTTAGATCATTTAATGATTTTCGTGCATGCGCTAGTTACCGGCATGGGGCAACAGATTATCGCCGAAGATAGTATCAAATATCAAGACCAGTTAAACTTATTCATGAACTACCTGATCGATTATCTGTTAGCTCACACCTCTATTAAAGAGTCTAAAGAAGAACTATTAAAACTTGCCATGGCTGACTAAGCAGGCATTTACTAAAAAAATTAATCCTACGAATAAAAGCGTTGAACCAACATTATTAAATGGGGCTCAACGCTTTTATGTTTGTTTTTATTTATGTTCAACTAAACGGAGTTTTCCCCGACATTGTCCACAAACATACTTGCGCACATTAAGGCGACGAACTCGTGGATAAACTTTTCCACAATTTGTGCAGCGATAAAGATAGTGGATGCTTTTTTTCTGTCTTAAGCCAATATCTGGGGCATAACGACTGCCTCCCACCTGGGCTAATAATAGCTTGAAATCGCGATCACGATGCTGGTAACCGCCACCGGTCAGGTGCAAATGATAGTGACACAATTCATGTTTGATAATGCCCAATAAATCCTCTGGGCGCTTCAAAAAATGAGCATTAATTTCAATATTGTGGTTGTCCATCCGATAACGGCCACCGGTAGTTCTCAGGCGCTTGTTAATAATTGCCCGATGCACAAACGGCCGGTGGAAATATTCTAACGAAACCTGCTCAATTAAGGCCTGCAGCTCTTTTTGGGTCATCGGCGAATCAGCTTTTCATAGCGAGCCGCACCTTGAGGAGTTGAAATTTGGCGCTTCAGCCAAACTACTAGATTATGTTTCCAGGACTTTTTACCGTTCATCCAAGTACCGGTAAATAAGTGGATCGTCTTTGATTGGGCACTGGGATTACACAATACCCCATCTGGATAAACATGCAGCCCATATTCCAGGTGTTGCTCAAAGTTGCCCTTTTTTAAGCCATACTTTTCCACAATTTCAGTGACCGACAAACTGTTGACCCCGGCCATTTGATTTTGACTATCAAATTTAAAATCAAGATTCTGATAGTAGTTCAGAATATCTTTCATGAACTGACTCCCAGCTTCGGCACCAAAAATGGCAGCAGATAAATAGTCGGCATTTTCAAAACCGATAAAAGCGGAATCCTGCAATAAATCATCGAGCTTATCCAACACGCGCACATCGGTATCTAAATAGATGCCGCCTTGTTCATACAACACTTTGGCTCTGACATAATCTGAGACAAAGGCCCATTTTTTAGCAGCATAAGCCTGTTCGATATAGCGATTTTCGTGCATATCAAAATTATCTTCATTCCATTCGATAATTTCATAGTCGGGCAATTTTTGTCGCCAGGTTGCCAGGCACTCTTTGATGACCTTGGATTTGGGATTATGACCTACCCAAATATAATGAATTTTCTTAGGAATCATGATGAACCCTTCCCTTTGCTTTTTGCAATAACACTTTTAAATCTTGATTCAAATCGAGTTTAAAGACAAACATCAGGCCGGTGTATACCGCAATCATGACCAGCGATTTAACCGTCATGTTGAAAAAGGCTGAAGGAATAAAGTTCGGCCAAATCAAGCCCACGATGAGGGTAAGCGCCGCAATCAAGACGTAGTATGGCACATCGTGGAAAGTGTAACGGAAATCAAAATATTGGCGCACAACGGCAACCCGCAATACTAAAACCACTACTTCGGTAACTAGAATGGCCACCATGGCACCACTGGCCCCAAAATCACGGTCTAAGAACCAGGATAAGGCAATTTCAATGATGGCCCCGACAACTACGGGGATGGCATATTCGCGATCTTTGCCGTTGGCCAGGGCAAACTGATTGGCAAACACCCCGCCGGTTGGGATCAAAACGATGGTTAGGGTGAACCAGAACATGAGCGAAGTCATGGGAAGATACTTTTCACCAAAGAAAAACGGCACAAACTGCTTGGTATTAGCCATGACGACTACCATAAACAATAGTCCCAACATGACCGTTGCTTCCAGGGATTTTTTCAGTACCGTTTTTTGCTCTTTGGCGCCTTGCGCTGCCATCTTGGGCATAATCACCAAAGAAATACTTGTAATGACCCCTAACAGCATGTTGGATATCCGCTGCGAATTGTCATAAAAAGAAACCTGGGTGGAAGTCGAAAGCCAGCCCAAAATTGGCTTATCCAGCGAGGTATAAATCTGGGTCGCAATCTGGGGAATCATTAAGGTCGCCATCGCCTTGGAAGTAGTTTTGAACTGATAAAAATGCCAAGTTGGCCGGCCCACGTAACGATGAATATCTAGCCAAAAAGCCAGCGAACCTAGCATGGTCGTAATTGACATGATTAAGAGATATTTCCACAAATCAGCTGGACTCTTAATCATGAGCAAAATTAAGACGATGCTGGTAAGCTTGACCAAGGTATTTTTTAAGACTACCCGGCCAAAATCAGCCAGCCCTTGGAAAAACCAAGAAATATCAAATTGGGATGAGATTAAAAACGGCACCATCAAAAGCAGCTGACTCCAATATTGGACTTTGAAGGCAACACAGACAAAAATCGTTAGTGCAATCGTGATGCAACCGGCAATTGCTTGATAGTACCACAAGCCCCAAAAGGCTTCCGTCAACTCTTGATCGGTCCCGAAGGTCCGCACTCGGGAAATAGTTCTTGAACCGATATAGGAAGTGGCCAAAATACACATCACCATTAAAAACTGCGTAGTATTGTTAACACTGGAGTAGATCCCATAAGTTTTTGGCCCCAATACCCGTGACAAATAAGGGACGGTAATCAAGGGGACGAGGACAATAAAAACTTGGTAGATCGCATTATAGAAAATATTTAAGAGCGTTCGCTTCACATTAAGGCCTCATCATATAATCGAATAAATTCTGGCAGTAGTCCCCCTCCACTTGTTGGGTTAACTGGCGCCAGCGCTTTCTTTCTGCCTGCCAATGGGCGGAATCCGGTTGATTAATTGCTGCCAGCACCTCAGCTTGGGAACCGGCTTTGATTCCTGGGGTAATCTCTGCGTATGGTCCCATTAATAGTCCTCGAGTTTTCTCGTACTGGTCCAAATAGTTATCAATAAAAATAATTGGCCGATCCAAGAGCAGATAATCAAAGTAAATCGAGGAGAAATCAGTCATCAAGAAATCAGTATCGCCCAAGAGTTCGTACAAGTCATAATCATGCTCATTTAGATAATCATTATTCAAAAAAGCAATATTGCTGTAATGACTGGCCAAATTATCAAATAGGCGCATCTCCCACGGATGCAGTTTGACAATCAAATAAGTGTTTTGCTCCTTGAGGGCCTGATTCAAAGCTGCTCCATCGAAATCAGCAAAAGCAAAGAAATTCCCAGCCTTAATCTGCTCCATAATATCTGCACTTTCCATCTCATAACGAAAAGTGGGCATATAAATGCCAATTTTGGCTTTAGGATCAACATTTTCTGCCTTAAACAAATCTTTTAAGAGCTCGTCTCTGCTAATAATTGGGTGTTTAAGGGCATCCAGACGAGGAAAACCAATTTTGCGGTATTTTCGGCTTTCGATTCCCATGCAGCTGGACATGAGAGTTTCATACCAGTCGCTCGACGAAGCTACACAGTCGGCCGTCGTATGCCACAGCTTTTCATTGCGTTGATTATCGCGCCGTTTAGTGTTATTGGCCATGGTCCCCATCCGCTTGAGCGGGACGCCATGCCATAATTGAATGTTGATTTGGTGTTTCTTGACCTTAAATGGTTGGTGGGTCGTAATAATCCAACGGGCGGAGGCAATCTCCTGCCAAGTAGCCCATGAAAGGTGTGAAGATGGCCATGGTTCTACTAAAACCGTCTTCATTTCAGGGTGGTTGAGCAGCATCCACTTGTAAAAGACATAGCCATTGGAGCCAGAACGACCGGCACCATTCAAAATAACTACTTTACTATCGACCATTCCGGTAAAAACACACAGGAATTTCATCCACCTTAAATAGCAGCGGAACAAGAAATTCTTCATCTAATCCCTCACATTCGTCTTATTATTTAGTCTATCTATATAGAATAACAAAAAAAGCCTGAGAGAACTCAGGCTTTAACGGGAAATTTATAAAATTTACTTTTTAACAGCTCGTTGGACTGCCTTAACAATTTCAACAATGATAATTAAGGAAACGCCAGCGGCTAAGACAACTAACCATTGTTCCCCATTCAATTCAGTGACATCGAAGAAACTAGTCATAAATGGCAATTCAACCGCAGCCATAATTAGGGCTGAAAGGACAATCGCACCATTAAACCATTTGTTGCTAAAGGTATGACTGCCGAAAATCGACCGGTGGATGTACTTGGAGTTGATCGCATGGAACAATTGAATCAAACCAAGGGTTAAGAAGGCCATCGTTAAGGCATCAGCATGTTGGAGTTTAGGACTGCCAACGTGCGGACCTACGTGCAAGCCAATCGTGTAAGCTCCCAATACCAAAGCACTTTCTAAAATCCCTTGGTAGATAATGCTGCTGGCAACGCCGCCACTAAAGAAGTTGGATTTCTTCCCCCGTGGCCGGCGCTTCATCACGCCATCTTCAACTGGTTCAACCCCCAAGGCAATTGCGGGCAGCGTATCAGTTACCAGGTTAATCCATAAAAGCTGAACTGGTTCCAAAATATCCCAGCCTAGCATAGTCATGACAAAGACGGTTAACACTTCACCGACGTTACAGCTCATCAGGTAGAGGATAGCTTTTTGAATGTTGGCAAAGACCTTCCGGCCTTGCTTGACGGCTTCAACAATCGTTGCGAAGTTGTCATCTGCTAAGACCATATCACTGGCCCCTTTGGAAACTTCCGTACCGGTAATTCCCATGCCGATTCCGATATCGGCTTGTTTCAAACTTGGAGCATCGTTCACTCCGTCACCAGTCATGGCCACAATCTTGTCATTGGCCTGCCAAGCCTTCACAATCCGAACCTTGTGTTCAGGTGAAACTCTGGCATAAACGCTATAATCAGACACATGCTTGATAAAGTAGTCGTTATCTAATTTATCAAGTTGGGCTCCCGTAATCACCCGTTCGTCATGTCCCGGTTCGACAATGCCCAAACGCTCAGCAATCGCTTGGGCAGTAACTTGGTGGTCACCAGTGATCATAATCGTGGTAATCCCGGCACCCTTAGCTTCAGCAACAGCTTGCTTGGCTTCTGGTCGTTCAGGGTCGATCATGCCGACTAAACCGGCAAAGATCAAATCTTGTTCGACATTATCAGTTGATGGATCATCATATGGTTGATCAACAATCTTATAAGCCAGACCCAAGACCCGGATAGCCTGCTTGGCAAGACTGCGGTTAACCTCTAACACATGTTGCTTGTCACTATCTGATAGTGAGACTACGCGTTTTAGCAATTCATCTGGAGCGCCCTTAACGGCAACGTAATATTGGTCGCCCATCTTATTAACGGTACTCATTAATTTACGCCCAGAATCAAATGGCACTTCTTGGACCCGCGGATATTTTGCTAAAAAGTCCTTAATTACCAAGTTATGGTCAATCCCATATTGAACCAGCGCGGTTTCAGTTGGGTCACCCAACAATTTGCCGCTTTCGTCAATAATCGTGTCGTTGGCTAAAACCATGGACATCAAAGCATGATTATCGGCACTAATGGCATCTTTGGCGGGGTGCAGCTTGTGTTCATAGTAAACTTGCTCCACCGTCATCTTATTCTGCGTCAACGTCCCCGTCTTATCAGAAGCGATAATGTCAGTAGCCCCTAAGGTTTCAACGGCTGGCAGCTTCCGCACGATTGCCCGGTGTTTGGCCATCGTCTGGGTACCCAAAGCTAAAATAATCGTTACAATTGCGGGCAAACCTTCAGGAATGGCAGCCACGGCTAAGGAAATAGCAACCAAGAACATATTGATAACTAAAGCATTGGTTGGCATAGTCCCTTGCTTAGTTAACAAACCAACTGCGAATACCACCACACAGATGACCAAGATCATGATGGTCAAAATCTTGCCCAATTGGTTCAGGTTTTCCTTTAATGGCGTACTGGTTTCATCAGCGGTGTTGATCATGTGAGCAATCTTACCCACTTCAGTGTTCATCCCGGTGCTGACCACGACCCCTTGGCCGCGTCCATAGGTGACGTTGGTACTTGAAAAGGCCATATTGACCCGGTCACCCAAAGCAACATCATCATCGGTCAGGGTATCAACTGATTTTTCCACTGGCACTGATTCACCAGTTAAAGCTGATTCTTCAATCTTTAAACTTTGCGAATCAATTAAGCGCAAGTCGGCTGGAATGACATCCCCGGCCTCCAGCATTACAATATCGCCAGGAACTACTTCTGGAGCAGGAATTTCAACCACTTTGCCATTTCGTTTAACATGGGCCGATGGCGTGGACATCTTTTTCAAAGCATCAATCGCCGCTTCAGAACGTGATTCTTGCACAACCCCTAAAATGGCGTTCAGCAAGACAACCACCATAATAATCGCGGCATCGCTCCATTCATTGGCAACTACCCCTGATAAGAAGGCAGCCACAATCAGGACAATGATCATGAAATCCTTAAACTGATCAATGAACCGACTGAATATAGTCTTCTTTTTAGCACCAGCCAATTGGTTGCGCCCGTATTTTTCCAGTCGCGCCTTGGCCTCTTGGTCGCTTAACCCGGATTGCAGCGAGGTGGATAATTCACTAGCTGTCTGGTCGGGGGTTTTATTATAGAATTTTTCCAATTTTTTACCTCCTGTAACAAAAAAGTGAGACCCAATATGCTCACGGCACATAAGTCTCACTAATTAAGACAAGCCCAGAAGTTTCCTTCGGCTGTTGAGCTTATCGCAATTTCTTGCTGTTACTCCCTTATGGTTATTCTTATTATAAAGCACTCTAGCGTTTCAGACAAGAACTAAACCAATATTTTTCATCGTTACGGATACTGAATGCAGCTACTTTTAGAATTGCTCCGAAAAAAATTTGGCTCCGATCAAGATAAATAAAACTGATAAAAAAAGGACTAAGCTTGTTCAAGTCTAATCCTTTTAAGAAGTTTATTGCTTGTAAAAATCATCAAAAATTGAAACTGGCAAATGACGCTTGTGCTTGCTCTTGTTCCACCAATTTTCAATTTTTTCAGCTGCTGCTTCGCTGACTTCCTTGCCTTCCAAGTAGTCATCGATGTCGTCGTAAGTTACCCCTAAAGCAACTTCATCCGGCAAAGCGGGACGATTATCTTCCAGATCGGCAGTTGGCTTTTTCAAGTATAAATGTTCTGGGCAGCCTAACTCCTTTAAGAGCATCTTGCCTTGGCGCTTGTCCAAACGGAAAATTGGCGTCAAATCAGCTGCTCCGTCGCCATACTTGGTGTAAAAACCAGTAATATTTTCAGCAGCGTGGTCAGTCCCGACTACTGCACCAGCATTAGCACCAGCAATCGCGTATTGCACGACCATCCGTTGACGGGCCTTAATGTTGCCTTTGTTAAAGTCAGTGATTTTCACACCGGTCTCCTCCAAAGTCTGCACTAAGGCATCCGTGCCCGCCTTGATATTAACCGTTAAGTCAACGTCGGGCTTTTGAAAGGCAACGGCATCTGCCGCATCGCTCGCATCAGCTTGTACGCCGTAAGGCAAACGCACTGCAATAAACTTGTAGTCTTGGTCGCCGGTTTCTTGGCGCATTTCGTCAATTGCCATTTGGCATAATTTACCCGTCAAAGTTGAGTCTTGACCACCAGAGATTCCCAAAACCAGTGACTTCAGACCCGGATTTGCCTGCAAATAACCCTTGATAAAGTCAATTGACTTGCGGATTTCCGCTTTCGGATCAATTTCCGGCAAAACGTGTTCGTAAGCGATAATTTCTTTTTGTAAAGGACGCATTATTCTTGACTTCTTTCCCTAATTTTAGTTCTGATTTCTTCAATCAGCTTGACTTTACTATCATACAATTCTTGCGATAAATCAACTGGATATTCTTGCGGATTTAAGCTGCGCTTATATTCATCCCACAAGCCATCCAGATTTTCCGCCGTTTGACGCTTGATCTCTTTGACATCAGGCAAATCATAAACCTGTTTGCCCGCCACAAAGATATCACGCAATAGCGGCCGGGCAGTGAAGTCCGTCACTACTTTATTAATATAGGTGTATTCTGGGTGGAACATGTATAAACTGTCCAGCTTGCGCGGGTCTTCAGTATCACGAGCGACCCAGTCACCCTCATTCTTTTTCTTAGTATTGGCAGAAATGCGCCAAACCTGCTTTTTGCCTGGAGTTGAAACTTTAATGACATTGCTGGAAATCTTCAAGGTGTCCCGCATCTTGCCATCGCTGCCTTCAATTGCCACGAGCTTATAAACGGCACCTAGAGCCGGTTGATCATAGGCCGTGATGTATTTGGTCCCGATGCCCCAGACATCGATTTTGGCGCCTTGCATCTTTAAACTAGTAATCGTATTTTCATCTAAGTCATTTGAGGCATAGATTTTGGCATTAGGGAAACCAGCCTCATCTAGTTGCTTGCGGACCCGCTTAGAAATATAAGCCATATCGCCCGAGTCGATCCGAACGCCTTGGAAATTGATCTTGTCGCCCATTTCCTTGGCGACTTTAATGGCAGTTGGTACGCCGCTTCTAATTGTGTCATAGGTGTCGACCAAAAAGACGCAATCACGGTGGGTTTCAGCATAGGCCTTGAAAGCTTCATATTCGCTGCCAAAGGCTTCTATCAAGGAGTGGGCGTGGGTACCAGAAGTCGGAATGCCAAACAGCTTGCCCGCCCGCACGTTACTGGTTGCATCAAAGCCGCCAATATAAGCAGCCCGGGTCCCCCACAAAGCCGCATCGGTTTCTTGCGCCCGCCGCGTACCAAATTCCATAATCAAGTCATCGCCAACAGCCAGGCGAATTCTGGCCGCCTTAGTCGCAAGCAAAGTATGGAAGTTGATAATGTTTAAAATTGCCGTTTCAACTAATTGGCACTGGGCTAGCGGCCCCTCAACTTGAACTAACGGCTCATTAGCAAAGACCAATTCGCCTTCACGCATTGACCGGATATTAAGCTTAAAATCAAGATTGCGCAGATAATCGATAAAATCATCGTCATAGTGCTCAGTTGCTTTTAAGTACGCCAAGTCGCTTTCTGTAAAGTGCAAACTGTTGATATAATGTACCACCCGCTCTAAGCCGGCAAAAACCGCAAAGCCGTTGCCGAAAGGCTCAGTCCGGTAATAACTTTCAAAAACAGCATTGCGGTCAGCAATGCCCTTCTTGAAATAGGTGTACATCATATTAATCTGATAGAGATCAGTATGCAGTACCAGCGAGTCGTCTGGATCGTATTCTTTATTCAACATTTTTTGATGTTCTAGTCCTTCTATGAATTAACGATAACGATTTTTTATCATTATATCATACCTCACCGAGCTGCCGATAAACCGCCATCATGTCTGCGAGCTGCTGGGCAACTGAAAAATGACTTGCCAAATACTCTTTTTCTCTTCGGGCCATGTCGGCCAAATCTTCGCTTGGGGTATTTGCGGCAATTTTTAGCTGCTCGGCCAAACTGTCAACATCCCCAACCTCGGCCACAAAGCCATACAAGCTGCTGGGGATCATTTGTTCATAATCGCCTACTTTGGTACTTAAAATCGGAACCAAATTATCGCTAGCCTCTAATAAAACCAGCGGAAAACTTTCCGAATAGCTCGAAAGAACCGCTAGGTCCATGCTGCGATACATGTGCATGATTTTTTTCTGACTTAAAAAGCCATGGAAAGTGACTTCTGGCCCCAGTCCCAGTTTTTTGGCGTAATCCTCGAGGTTTTCCAACTCGCTGCCGTTGCCAACGATATGGAGCCGGATCGACGTATCATCCAGACGCTTGATTGCCTCCAAGAGCAATTTTTGACCTTTAACTTTTTCCGTGCGGGCGACATTGATCACATTGAAATATTCATGAGAATATTTGGCAGGGATTTGGCTTTCGTCATGGTAAAAAATGCCGTTGTAAATCACATGCACGCGCTCAGCCGGAATCCCTACCTGATCCACCACCAAATGGTAAAAACGTTTGGTGATCGCAAACAAGCAATCGGCTTTTTTCAAGGCATGCAGATTTAATTTCGTAAAAATGCGTCCGATCGTGCCGCGTCCCGCAAAATCTAAAAAAGGATCGGAATGCACGGTAACGCACCACTTAGCCTTAATTTTTTTGTGAATTAAGGACAGATAAAGATTGGCCCGCGGACCATGGGTGTGGACAATATCGTAATTCCCGTCATTAATCACTTTGGCTAAGCGTTTAAAGGCCATGACATCCAGCCGACCCTTAGCTCCTAATACCAGTGGTTCAATGCCCGCCTGGCGAGCTGCTTGGGCAACTGGACCTTCACTTAAAACTAAGAGTTCGATCGGAGCCTTTTGTTTTTTCGCCTCAATCATTAAATTGACAATATGCGTGAGTCCGCCGCCACTTTCTAAGCCCGCATTAACGAATAAAATTTTCATGCTCGTTCTTCTTTTTTCTTTCTTTTTGCTTCTTGATAAGCTGCCCGGGCAAACTGCGGCAGCACCATCATCCGCCCAATTCTCGTCGGTTCAGTCACCAAGCGATAGAGCCATTCGATGTGGGCTTGCTGCATCCATCTGGGAGCCCGCTTTTTCTCCCCAGAAAACACGTCAAACGTGCCGCCAACGCCCATCATTAAAGCACCAGTCCCAGCTTCTTTCAAGGCTTTGATCAGCCGTTCTTGTTTGGGTGCACCTGTCCCAATAAATACCAAATCGGGCTGGGCCTTGTGAATACGGTTAACTACCACTTCAAATTGATTATCTTTAAAATAGCCGTCTTCGGCTGCCAGTAATTCAGCATGCGGATAATCGCGGCGAATGCGCCGGCCAGCTTCATGCACTACATGGGGCATGGACCCCAGCAGATACACGCGCAGGTGCTGCTGGTCAGCCAGCTTTAGCAGCCATAAAAACAGGTCATAGCCAGTTACCCGTTCTGGCAAGGGATGGCCCTGCCAGCGTGAAGCCAAAATAATGCCGGTACCATCTGGCGTGATATAATCAGCATCTTGTTGAATAATTTTTAAATATTCGGGATTTTCTTGCGCTGCCATGACAATTTCCGGATTGCCGGTCACGACAAAGGTTGGTTCGTGTTCTGCGATCCGTTTAGCAAAAATTTGATGAAATTGGTCAGTTGTCAAATTATCGAAAGCAACGCCTAATATCTTTACTTTATCCATAAATCCATCCTCAAATTGGTATTCTTTTTCTATTTTAGCAAAAACCAGCCTTTGAGCTGTGGCCAGTTTGAAGTTTTAACATTTCTTCAAATGTGCTATTCTTAATTCGTTAAGAATTTGCGAGGTCCTTTTATGAAAAAAGTTATCACATACGGCACCTTTGATCTGCTGCATTATGGGCATGTCCGGCTATTAAAGCGGGCCAAAGAATTAGGCGATTATTTAATCGTGGCTCTATCAACAGATGAATTCAACGAATTTAAAAAGCATAAAGAAGCATATAACAGTTATGCCGAACGCAAGTACATCTTGGAGGCAATCCGCTACGTTGACGAGGTTATCCCCGAAAACGACTGGGACCAAAAAATCAGCGATGTCCAAAAATACGACATCGATACCTTCGTCATGGGCGATGATTGGCGGGGCCAATTTGATTTTCTCAAGCCCTACTGCCAAGTTGTCTACTTGCCGCGAACTCCTGGGATTTCCACCAGCAAAATAAAATCTGACTTAAAATAAAAAGTGCTCCAGCTTATCCGTTCGATAAGTTGGAGCATTTTGCTTTACTTAGAAAAAGTAAATTCAAAGCGTTCAGCTACATAGCTGGCCCGAGTATATTCAAACGGGGTTCCGTCTGCTAGTTCGGTTACCTGGCGCCGCGTGATCAAAGCCTCGCCTTTTTTGCAGTTAAGCAAACGAGCATCATTTTCACTCGCCACAGCTGCCGAAATATATTCAGTCACCTGACCAATTTCGTATCCGCCCTTTTTTTCTAAAGTCCGGTATAAATGGGCCGAAATATCGTCCTTGGAAAAATCTTTTACCAAGTGGAAGGGAATCGTGACCACTTCTGAACAAATCGGTACGTCATCGGCATAGCGTATCCGCTCCATCCGCAAGACTTGTTCGCCTTTTTCCATTTGCAGACGTTCCTTCTCAGAAGAAGACGGCTGACTTACTTGGTAGGATAAAAGCTTGCTGGACGGATCTTGCCCATTAGCCCGAGTAATTTCCGTAAATGACATGACGCCGGACATTTTTTCTTGGACCTTTTGACTGGCAACATAAGTCCCGCTTCCCAAGCGGCGCTCCAATATGCCCTCATCTTCCAAAGTCTTGATTGCTTGGCGCAGAGTCATTCGCGAGACTCCAAACTTCTTGGCCAGTTGACGTTCAGCCGGAATCCGGTCGCCCACATGATAAACGCGACGTTCAATATCATGCTTGATTGAGTTATGGATTCTGATATACATCGGCTCTTCCATAATTGGCACCTCCACTGTGTGAAACTATCTCCATTATAATTCAGATTGGTCTATATTTCACTGAAAAAGGGTAAAAACTTTTCTAGCGCTTTTTAGCTGTCCACTTAATCCCAAAAATATTCACATTCAACGCTTTGGTACATTCGACTTCCAATTCATCCCGGTCGCTAGCCATAATACTGGTCCGGAGAACTGCCTCATCCCGCACCGTCAAAAGATCATTATTGCTGTTCAAAATCAAATTGCTGCCCTTAACCCGACTGTGGTCCAA
The DNA here is from genome assembly GCF_018327645.1 of Lactobacillus corticis. GTDB lineage: Bacteria > Bacillota > Bacilli > Lactobacillales > Lactobacillaceae > Lactobacillus > Lactobacillus corticis. The sequence continues at coordinate 258,249 of NZ_BMAY01000001.1, forward strand.
GACTGCCAAGTAATAATCTGCCTGACCATCGCTAGCAAAACTGGTCCTCAGCAAATCTGCTTCGCTTTCTCCTTGGAATTCGGCATGGGCGTAGACGCTGCAGCCGGTCATGGTAATTTTGGCTTGTTGATCAGCTATTAACTCTTGCGTTTCTGTATTTTGCCAAATGCTGCGACTTTCCTGACTCAAGGCGGCCGTGCCGGCTATTTGACAAGAAACGACATTAGCATAGGTTTCGCCGCTGATAAAAAAGGCATCGCTGGCCTTGCTAGTGATCCGGGTTTGCAAAAGATTTTCCCATACCCGACCAGCGGTAGTTAATTGCTCAACCTGACTATTATTAATGTCTAGTTCAATATCGCAATCAGGATAAGCAAATAGCCGTCCCGCAATCTGCGAATTGTTAATGATGGCGGTCCCTTGACCATGAATCCCGATGCTTGGCAGCAAACCAGCTTTAGGGTTAACTACTTGCGTATCATTCATTTCCAAGCGAAAGTCTGCCGTATCATTAACCTCGATTTTGCCAAAAAGCTTGACCGAATATAATTCTACGGTACTCTTGCCATCAATTACCAAAGCCCCTTGATGATCATGCGGCCCGCGGATAATCGTACTGCGCAGCGACAAGTAGCTATCAGCCGTCGCCGGCAATTGCAGGTTGGGTTCTGCCTTCACCGTGTTTAGCGTCAAATTGTCCAAGTTGACATAACGACTGTCCGCTGACAATTTAAGCGACCCCAAAAGCACCGTTTCTTCTGGTGCATTTCCGGTTCCCTTAATCGTTACATCGGCAAGATTTAAATCATTAGGCACTTCATAGTAGCCCGGTGTCAACAACAGCAAGTCATCGCCTCGGAGATCCTTCAACGCCTGTCTCCAGGTAAGCGCATGGCTGCCGACTTTAACGATTCTTGGCATAGCCTCTTCCTTCCTAATAAAAACTAGTATCTATTCTAACCGATTCCCCAGCAAAAGCCTAAAATTTGCTTTCTAATGCAAAATAAACTTTTAGAATAAAAAAAGAAACGCCTTCGATCGAAGACGTCTTTTTCGGGTTGGGTGTTCGTAAGAACAATTGGGTTAGCTGGATTCGAACCAGCGCATGATGGTACCAAAAACCATTGCCTTACCACTTGGCTATAACCCAATCAATGGAGGAGGGTGGATTCGAACCGCCGAACTCAGAGAGAACGGTTTTACAGACCGTCGCGTTTAGCCACTTCGCTACTCCTCCGTTGCACTCTTAATATATTAACGAAAGGGACAAGAAAAAGCAAGCATATTTTTCAATAAAGCCTAAAAACTTTGTGTAAAAAATTACAAGCTAATTGCTAGTAAGCGGATTAATTTTATGGTAATATTTACCTTGTAAAAAATAATATTTGTAATTTTATGGAGGAATTACCATATGAAGAAATTAAGCGCAACTAAGTTAACCAAGGAACAACAAGAATTTTTCACTAGCCACTTGGCATATTTGGCAACTGTTGACAAGGACGGCAACCCACAAGTTGGTCCTAAGGCATCAATGACTGTTTTGGATGACGGCCACCTGCAATACCTTGAAAAGACGCAAGCTCACGCATACGAAAACTTGAAGAACGGTTCAAAGGCTGCTGTTGTTGTTGCTGACGTTCCTACCCACACTAACGTACGGGTAGTTGGTACTGCTCACGTTCATGAAGATGACGACTACCGTGCAAAGGTTTTGGAAGGCTCAGGCTTCCCTAACGCATACGTAGTAGTAATCGACATCGAAGAAATCTACGAATAAAAAATTAAACAAGTAAACTAAAAGGACCGGATACCAATAGGTGTCTGGTCCTTTTTACTTATTTAGTCTGCAAGTAAGCCCGCAGCCGCTTCACGCCTTCTTCAATTTGAGCAACGCTAACAGCGTAAGAGAAACGCAGATAGCCGGCTCCGCCCTTGGCGAAAAACGACCCGGCCGTAACGGCAACTTTAGCTTGTTCAGCTAGTTCATAAATCAATTTGGTATCATCCTGCTCTAGACCGGCGGGAATTTTGGCAAAGATGTAGAAAGCTCCTTCAGGTTTAACGCAGTCAAAGCCCAGTTTGGTTAATTCCTGATACAAATAGTCTCGGCGCTTTTTGAACTCTGCTTTCATTGGCACGGCATCATCCTGACCATGGGCAAAGGCTTCTTGCGCTGCATCCTGCATCGGTGTTGGTTCACTAGTCGTGATCATTTGATGCAGCTTTAAAACTTGATGAGCAACTTCTTTTGGCGCACAAACCACCCCAATACGGTAACCCGTCATCGCCCAAGACTTAGACACCCCGGTCAGCAAGATGACCTGGTCACGCAAAGATTTGACCATTGAGGTGTGGGGATGCTCATACGACAATTCACTATAAATTTCATCGCACAAGGCAAAGATCGGTTTGTCCCGAATTACGTCAGCCAGTTGGTCAAGTTCTTCCTGGCTATAACAAACCCCGGTTGGATTATTAGGATAATTCAAAACCACCGCCCGAACGCGCTCGCCGTATTCATCAAGCACTCCTTGCAGAGCTTGGGGCGTTAATTTAAAGCCAGTTTTTGACGTATCAAGCTGCACTACTTCTGCTCCCAGCATCTTAGCATCCGAAATATATAAAGGAAAGGCTGGCGTTGGCACCACCACGACGTCGCCAGGATTCAAAATAGCCAGCAAAGCATCATAAATCCCTTCAGTTACGCCATTTGTAACCACAACTTCATCAGGAGCATAGTGCTGGTCATAGCGTTGTGCCAAAAAATCACTAGCTGCCTGGCGCAAGCCCAAAGTCCCGGCACTTGGTGCATAGTGGGAATGGTTCTGCGCAATCGCATTTTTAGCTGCCGTCTTGATATGATCAGGAGTATTAAAATCTGGCTCTCCAATCGTAAAACTAACAATTCCGGGTATTTTAGCCGCATAAGCTGAGAACGAAAGAATGGCACCATCTTTTTGTTCTACTAGGCCTTTGCGCATGTATTTGGTCATCTCAACCATAGTATTCCTCCTGCCTCTCTGCGTCATTTTTAACCATTATATAATAATCTATTGAAGAAATCATTAAAAAAAGGCCATCAAGCTTAAAGCTTGGTGGTCTTTAATTTTATTATCTGCGCTTACGTCTGCGTTCAAAGCCAATTCCTAGCAGTCCTAATAGCATGCTTAAAATACCTACTGAAGCAGCAGCATTATTTTCACCAGTTTGCGGCAATTCATTTTGCCCCTCGCTTTGGCTTGGCTGTTTGCTTGTGCTTGTGGCATTAGCACGTCCATTGTCCTTTGGTTGAGGTTTAGCTGGCTGCTTTGGTGTCGGTGCTGGCTTGGCTGGCTTGATAGCACTGTAAGTTACATCAATAATTTCATTTTCAGCATCACTAGTTACCTTTTCGGCTTTAACGACCTTGATGCTTGCCTGGTAGCCTGAAATCGTTGGCACAATTATGCTTGCCCATTGACTATTTTCACTGGTCCAAGCAGTGTAGGTGTCTTCCTTGGTTACCAAGTCAGTCGTCTTAGTCCGCGTAAAGACTACGGTCTGCTTGATTTCCTTGACACTGCCATTAGGTTGGTGCAGGCGAATTGTCCGCGTGATTGTCTTAGTCTCTTGGGCACTTTCCGTCTTATGCGTCAAATTGAAGCTTACAGTCTGGTCTACACCTGCATCAGTATCAAACTTAGTTGGCAAGCTGCCAGCTTCCACCTTGTAGCCTAAGCTTTCAAGGTAGGCAATCAGCTTTTGCCGAGCTTGACTTGCTTCAGCTGGAATTGTACCGTTGCTAGTTCCCGTGAAACTGGTCGTAATGCCGGATTTAGTTAAATCAACGCTTTGACCAGTTGTTTCATCCGTTGCTATGAACTTCAAGTTTTGCGCTTGAGCAGTATAACCCACGTTGACTGTTTGATCTTCCATCTCTGGCGTTACTTCTTGGCCATTTACTTCGTTTTGACTAGCGGTGTAACCAGGAATTGCCGGAACATCATAAGCATCCCAACGAGAATTTTCACTGGTCCAAGCAGTATATGCACTTTCCTTAGTTACCAGATCAGTCGTCTTAGTCCGCGTAAATTTAACCGGTTGAGTGATGGTCTTAGTTCTGCCATCTGGACTCGTGATCTTGATCGTCCGCGTGATTGTCTTAGTTTCTTGTGCGCTTTCAGTCTTATGCGTCAAATTGAAGCTTAAAGTCTGGTCAACCGCCGTATCAGTATCAAACTTGCTTGGCAAGCTGCCGGCTTCCACCTTGTAGCCTAAGCTTTCAAGATAGTCAATCAGCTTTTGCCGAGCCTGACTTGCTTCGGCTGGAATCGTACCGTTGCTGTTTCCTGCAAAACTGGTCGTAATGCCGGACTTAGTCAAATCAATCGTTTGGCCAGTTGTTTGATCAGTTGCTATAAACTTCAAGTTTTGTGCTTGTGCAGCATAGTCAATGTCAATAGTTTGATCTTCCATCTCTGGCGTTACTTCTTGACCATTTACTTCGTTTTGACTAGCGGTGTAACCAGGAATCGTTGGAACATTGACACTTGTCCATTGACTGTTGCCACTAGTCCATTCAGTATACGTACTTTCCTTGGTTACCAGATCAGTGGTCTTGGTCCGCGTAAACTTAACAGGTTGAGTGATGGTCTTAGTTCTGCCATCCGGATCAGTAACATTGATCGTCCGCGTGATTGTCTTAGTCTCTTGCGCGCTTTCCGTCTTATGCGTCAAATTGAAGCTTACAGTCTGGTCAACTGCCGTATCAGTATCAAACTTACTTGGCAAGCTGCCGGCTTCCACCTTGTAGCCTAAGCTTTCAAGATAGTCAATCAGCTTTTGCCGAGCTTGACTGGCTTCAGCTGGAATTACACCGTTGCTGTTTCCTGCAAAACTGGTCGTAATGCCGGACTTAGTCAAATCAATCGTTTGACCAGTTGTTTCATCCGTTGCTATGAACTTCAAGTTTTGCGTTTGAGCAGCATAGTCAATGTCAATAGTTTGATCTTCCATCTCTGGCGCTACTTCTTGGCCATTTACCACGTTTTGACTAGCCTTATATCCAGGAATTACCGGAACATCGTAAACATCCCAAAGGGCATTTTCACTAGTCCACGCACTATAAGTTACCTCACCAGTTACGGCATTAACTATCGCATTGCGCGTATATTTAACAGTTTGCGTAATCGCCTTAGTGGTCCCATCCGGATCAGTAACATTGATTGTCCGCGTGATTACTCTGTTCAAGTCACTTTCGCCGACGCCTTCAGGATAATTTTGCTTAGTCCCTGAAATCTTATCAACACTAGTCTTTGGATCATCTGCCGATACCGGAATTATCCGAGCCTTAACCGTTACCTTGACTGTTTGATCAGTCTTGTCGTCATGATCATAAGTCGTTGGAATCGTGCTAGTTGAAACTATATCGTAGCCCAAGCCTTCGTAGTAGGCAGTCAGGTCCTTCAAGTTATCACTCAGTTTGGTTCCAACACTGCTGTCAGAATCGCCAGTGAAATTGGTGGTAATTCCGCTGCCATTGGCGTTGAGGGTGTTGCCATCAGCATCTTTAACCACGATAGCCAATTTTTGGGTATTCGGTGTATACGTGATCGCAACCGTGCTGTTGCTGTCAGAAGCAGCGACACTCTTAGCATCAACTGAACTTTGACTTGGAGTGTAGCCTGCAACTGCTTCTGGTGTGTACTTATCCCAGATATTATCTCCACTAGTCCATTCAGAGTAGCTGACTTCGCCAGTTACCGCATCGACCGTTGCCGTTCTAGCGTAATTTACCGGCTGCGTTACCGTCTCCGTTGTTCCATCTGGATAAGTAATCGTAATTGTCCGAGTAATCGTCTTGTTCAAGTCGCTTGCGCTTACTCCTGATGGGTAGTTTACCTTTGTCCCATCAATTGGATCACTTGTGGTCTTCGGATTATCAGCTGTCACAGTTACGGTCTTATGCTTCAAAACTAAGTTAATGACTTGATCAACCGCATCATCAGTATCATATTTTTCAGGAACGCTGCCACTTGAAACTAACTCATAACCCAATCCTTCATAGTATGAAATCAAGCTGCTTAAACTGCTGCTTGGTTCAGTACCAACATTGCCATTGGAATTACCAGTGAAGCTAGTTGGAATTTCACTTGGAGCAGTCAAAGTTTTACCAGTTGTCTGATCAGTAATTGCAATTGTCAGCTGTTGCGGATTAGCAGCATAGGTAATATTAACAACTGCATCCCGATCGCTGGCTGTAACTGTCTGAGCTTCCACAACGCTTTGGCTAGGTGTATAACCACTAATTGCTTCTGGGTTATAGACTTCCCAAGTGTTGCTATCACTAGCAAGTTTCCAATCACCATAAGTAATTGCGGCAGGATCAACGGCGTCAAAGCTGGCATTTCTTTGGTACTTCACAACTTGGGTGATTGTGGTGGTATTGCCATCAGGGTCTGTGACATTGATCGTTCGCGTAATGGTCTTATTCAAATCACTTTCAGCTACGCCCTCTGGATACGACTTGCTGGTGCCATCAATAGTATCAGTCGTAGTCTTAGGATTGCCTGGTTCAACGGTAATCGTCCGGTGAGCCATATGAATAGTAACGACTTGCTCAGTTTTATCGTCGTCATCATAAGATTTTGGAGCTGAATCAGCCTTAACCAAAGTGTAGCCTTGGCTTTCATAGTATGAAATCAGCTTAGCCATATTTTCACTGACGTCATCTTGAACCGCTCCGTCAGTTACACCGCTAAAGCTTGATTGGGCGCCATCAGCTGCAGCATCCAAAGCCTTGCCAGTGGTATCATCAACTACTTGAATTACTAATGTTTGGGCATCAGCTGAGTAGTCAATTACCACACTGGCATCACTATCGGTTACAGCCACTTGCTTGGCACTGATTTTTCCTGGCAAAGCTGTATAGCCAGTGACAGTTGGGGCATTATATTCATCCCAAGTATCATCACTATTTTCTGCCGTCCAGCTTCCATAAGTAATTTCGCCGGTTACCGCATCGACAACTGCATGACGAGTGTAAGTTACTGGCTGCGTGATGGTAATGGCCGTCGCATTTGGCAAGTTTACCTTGATAGTCCGCGTGATCGTCTTATTCAAATCACTTTCAGCAACGCCCTTTGGATAAGTTTGGCTGGTGCCATCAATTGGATCGTCAGGATTCTTTGGATCATTGGCCTCCACAGTTACGTACTTATGTTTCAAAACCAAGCTTACTGTTTGGTCAGTAGCATCATCAGTATCGTAATTGGCAGGAAGATCGCTTTGGCTTGCAACTTCATAGCCTTTAGCCTCGTAGTAACTAATTAATTGATCAAGACTAGTCTTCACGCTAGCAGGAACCTTGCCATCCGATTCACCAGTGAAATCAGTTGTAACGCCACTGGCACTTGGATCAAGCGTACTGCCCGTAGTAGTATCACTGACCTGAATTTGCAGCTTCTGCTGGTCTGGAGTATAGGTAATTACCAGGCTTTCGTCGCCATCGTCGACTGAAACCGTCTTGCTTGCAACTGAATTCTGACTTGGCGTATAGCCGGCCAGCTTTTCAGGAGCATAGCTGTTCCAAATGTTGTTGGAACTAATCCATGAAGAATAGCTAACTGCTTTAGTTACCACATCAACTGTAGCAGTTCTGGTATAGGTAACCGGCTGCGTAATTGTTTGGCTAGTACCGTCTGGTTTGATAACCGTGATCGTTCTGGTAATCGTCTTGCTCAATTCAGTCTTGGTTAAACCAGCTGGATAAGTTTGGCTAGTACCATCAATGGTGGTACCTGCATCCTTTGGATCATCAGCAGTAACTGTTACTAGCTTATGCTGCAAGACCAGATTTACTTTCTGATCAGTTGCGTCATCATCGTCATAAGTAGTTGGCACGGAGTCGGTTGAGTACACTTCATAGCCAAGTTCAGCATAGTATTGTTGCAACTTTGCCAAACTGTGGTCAACACTGGCAGTATCAATTGCAGAATTGGAGTCGCCAACGAACTTGACTTTAATGTCGCTGGCTGTTGGATCTAGCGTTTCACCAGTCGTCTTATCGGTTACGACCACGTCCAAGTTCTGAGGATCGGCATAGTAGTAAATATCTACGCTCGCATCGCTGTCGGTCACAGCGACGATCTTCTCACTAACTGGTGAAGAACTGTCAGCCGTGTAGCCAGAAATAACAGGAGCGGTGTAGCTCTTCCAAACATTACCCTGGCTAGAAACTGTCCATGCGCCGTAAGTAACCTGCTGCGTTACCGCATCGACTTCAGCCTTTCTCGCATAGCTGACTGTCTGGGTAACGATTTCCTCAGAACCGTTTGGTTTGTGAACGGTAATCGTTCTGGTAATGCTCTTATTTAAATCAGTTTCAGCAACCCCAGCTGGGTAGTTTACTTCGGTTCCAGGGATGGTGTCGGTGGTGGTCTTCCCATCAGTTGGCTCAACGGTTACTAGTTTATGAGCAAAGTAAACCTTGATTACCTGTTCAGTCTCATCATCAGCATCGTAGTCAGCCGGAACGTTGTCTTGTTCAACTAAAGTGTAACCCTGCTTTTCGTAGTAGGAAATCAGTTCAGCAACACTCTCAGCTACTGCGCTGGAAACTGCAGTATCGCTATAGCCACTGAAATTGTTGGTAATCCCGTCAACGTTAGCAGCCAGCTCCGCGCTATTTTTATCCTTATCATACAGTTTGATCGTTAAATGCTGAACATTTGGCTTGTAGGTGATTTCAACCGTTGCATCCTTATCTTCAGCAGTCACAGTTTGGGCTTCATACTTAGTTGGAACGGCTGTGTAACCATCAATCGTTTTAGCATCATATTCATCCCAAGTTGGGTCCACACTGGTCCAGGCGTTATAAGTTACTGCGCCGGTGACTGCATCAACAACGGCTGATCTGGTAAAGACAGCATCTTGAACTACCCGGCCGGTAGTTTTATCAGGATAGTAAATGTTGATGGTCCGCGTAACCGTCCGATTCAGATCCGTCTTGGCAACGCCGTTTGGATAAGTCTGGCTAGTGCCGTCAATAGTCGTACCTTGATTCTTAGGATCATCTGCTGTTACTGTGACCAGCTTGTGTTTCAGCTTCAAGTTAACAACTTGGTCTACTGCATCCGCCGTATCATACAAAGTTGGTACGCTGTCGGCACTTACGACTTCGTAGCCTAACTGTTCATAGTAAGCAATCAGCTGCTTAAAGTCGCTAGTTACGCTGGCATCAACTGTCGCATTTGAAGTACCAGTAAAGTGGCTGGTAATGCCGCTTGCAGTTGGATCCAAACTCTTATTAGTCGTCTCATCAGTTACAGCAAAATGCAGGTACTGGTTATGAGCAGTGTACTTCAAGGTAATGCTGCTGTCAGCATCAGCACTCGATACCGTAACTTCTGGTGCCGATTCAGCCGTATAGCCGGCCAGCGGTTCAGGCGTATAAGCAGCCCAAGTATTGTTATCCGTCGTCCAGCTGCTGTAGCCGGTAATTTTACCAGTAACGGTATCAACAGTAGCCGTTCTGGTGTACTTGACCGCTTGCGTTAGCGTCTTCGTTGTCCCATCAGGATATGCAACGGTAATGGTCCGCGTAATGGTTTTATTCAAATCATTTTCGCCGACACCATCAGGATACTTGGTGCTAGTGCCATCAATAGTGTCCGAACTAGTCTTAGGATCGCTCGGTTCAACGGTGACGCTTCCGTGTTTCAAAGTTACAGTTACGGTTTGATTAGTTGCATCATCTGTATCATAAGTGTCCGGAATTGCCGATATTGCTACATAGTCATAACCTAAACCAGCATAGTAAGTCTTTAAGGCTGCAATTGCTGATTTTACCTTATCGGTATCAACCGCACCATTACTTGTCCCGGCAAAACTTGAAGTGTAATTTGCTGGAATCGTCAGATCAGAACCAGTCGTTTGATCATGTACTTTCAAGACAAGTTCTTGTGGATCAGCAGTATAGGTGATATCAGCAGTCTCATCCTTATCAGTTACGGCTACCTTTTTGCTATCAACTGAGCCTGAAACATGGGCAGTATAGCCTGCAAAACTTGGAACAGTGTAGGCATCCCAAGTGCCATCACTCGACGTCCAATCGCTATAAGCAACCGCCTTGGTCACAGCATCAACAGTGGCAGTTCTAGTGTACTTGACCTCTTGGGTGACAACTTGCGCAGAACCACCGGGTACATGAACCGTAATCGTTCTGGTGATCGTCTTGTTCAGATCATTTTCACTAACACCGCTCGGATAAGTCTGCTCAGTACCATCAATGGTAGTCCCCTCATCCTTTGGTGCATCAGGCGTAACGGTAACCTTTTGGTGATTAAGCGTTAAGGTGACGTATTGCGGCGTCGCATCAGTCGTTGCGGCGAGGTTATCGGTTGAATCAAATTCTAAACTCGACAAGCTTGCCAGCAGACTTGCAAAGTCTTCATCCTTAATCGTGTAGCCTTTGGCCTTGTAGTACTGCAGCAATGTTGCCAAAGACGACTTCATGGTTGCAACCTGGCTATCAGTCAAGCTGGCACCAGTTGTTCCATCATAGGAAGCAGTTACCCCAGGAAGGTCCAGTGAAAGTTCTTCATTTTCCTTATCGCCATCAACCACTTTCAGCAAGTATTGTTGGTAGTCTGCTACATAAGTGACATTAACCGTCGTATCAGCAGTAGCTGAAGTTACAGTTTCAGCTGCTACTGCAGAAGCATTGTCAACTTCGCTGCTGGTGGTGCCATCGCTGGTTACGGTCTTAATAGTGTAGCCGGTCTTCGGCGTCAAAGCATATTCACTCCAAGAGCCGGTACTCCACGAGCCATAAGTTACCGCGCCAGTTACTGCATCAACAGTTGCTTGACGGGTTAATTTAACTGTTTGCTTTTCCGTCTCAGTACTGCCGTCAGGATAAGTGATGTTGATCGTCCGCGTAATTGTCTTGTTCAGATCATCTGCGGCAACGCCATCCGGATACTTTTGCTTGGTATCAGGAATCTGGTCGCTAGGAGTCTTAGGTGCATCTGGAGTAACGGTGACAAGCTTGTGCGTCAAAGTTATCGTTACAGTTTGGTTGGCAGCATCATCTGTATCATAAGTGCTTGGAATGTCTGTATTTGACTCGTAAACGTACCCCAAACCTGCATAGTAAGTCTTCAGCGCTGCAATTGCCGACTTAACCTTGTCAGTATCAACTGCGCCATTACTCGTTCCGGCAAAACTTGAAGTGTAATCTGCTGGAATCGTCAGATCAGTATTTGTGGTTTGGTCATGAACTTTCAGATCAAGCACTTGCGGGTCAGCAGTATAGGTTACTGTTTCGGCAATATCAAGATTATTATCAAAGTTGGCATTATTAACAGTAACCGTTTGGGCAGCAACTGTAGCTGCACTTGGAGTATATCCTGTAAGTGCTTGAGACGTAACGGCCGCAAAAGTATAGCTAGCTGGATTCCAAGAACTATCATCCCAAGTTGTCGTATTAGTTACTAAATCAGTTGTCCCGGTTTCAGTGTAAGTCTGAGAAGCAGTAATATCATCAAAGGCTTTTGCGCCATTTTCATAAACATAATGAATTGTTCGCGTTACTGTCTTATTCCGACTAGCCTCCTGGGTGGCATGGCTATAGTTCAGGACAATGGTTTGCGGACTGCTGTCGGTTGTGGCAGCACCATTTTGCGTGGCATCAAAATTAAGACTTGCTAAAGCAAAATCACTATCGGTATAGGTCTTGTCGCCAAAAGTGATGGAATCAAGCTGGTAATGCAGTCCTGCCAGATAATTTTTAATCTTGGTAAGGGCGTCACTTAACCCATCGGCGGTTGATAAAGCAGCATTGGTCTTGCCGTTGAATACCGTAGTGTATTCAGCTGGAATCGTGATCGAGCTTGATGCGGTATTATCATGAGCTGAAATCTTTACTTCCTGATTATCTGCTTCATAAGTCAATGCCGTTACAACCGTCTGCGTTGTATCAGCTGCAAATGACACAGTAAACGAACCGGCCCCAGCGGCAGTTTCATTAGTTAAGTGGTAACCATTGAGGTTGCTAACCGCACTTAATTCACTCTCAGTCAGTCCTGGTACATTGGCAATGGTGATCGTCCCATCGTCAATTTGCCGTAACTTCATATGAATTACCAGAAGCATCAACAGCAGTATAAGTGATGGCACCAGTAATCTTGTTGACCGACTTAGTTACGATAAGACTAGTACTGCCAGTTGTAGGATCCTTTAAAGTCTGTTGGTCATTCTTGTAGGTAAACTGTCGCTGAACCGTTTGGGTCGTTTCGGTCGTTCCCTGTTCCAGGACGTAAACTACCGTATCGCCATCAAAATAGTATCGAACAGTTGAACCAAATGCAGCCTCACTATTTGTTTCGTCATCAGTCCAGGTTTTTTCACCATTTTTAATCGTGGTGTTGCTAGTACTAAAGACATAGCCTTGGTCAATCAGAGCTTGAATCTTGGCTTGATCAGAACTACTGAATCCATTCAGGTTTTCTGGAAAATCAGTAGTTTTCATGGTGGTAGTACCATCGGCATATCTCTTGGTGTAGTCTAAATCGACAGTATGGGTTTGACCATCAGCATCAACATATTGTAAGGCCGTCTTAATGGTGGAAGTTCCGGCAATCGCAATACTTGAACTGGTGGTTGCCGCATTAGTTACGCCATTTGCATACATTGCCGCCTTCAAGGTAGCTGTCTTGCCACCATCGGCACCTAAACTAGGATCTATTCCCTTAAATACATAAATACTCGACAGTGTGCCTTGGGCTACCGTCCCCACGTCGATGGCAACGCTCTTAATTGTGCTCCAGTCGCTTACCTGATCAGCTGTTACCCAAGTTGAGCTATCACCGGTATTTGGTTGTGAATTCAGGCTAACGACTTTAGTTGAATAATAAACTGTCCCACTAGCAGCAGTAATTGCCCCAGTTAATTGGTAGTTAATGTTAGTTGGCAGGTTGACAACTACGACAATATTCTGGGCATCAGTATTGGTACTATTTTTAATGCCAATTTCGTAGTCCATAGCCGTTGAGCCCTTGTCATCAGAATTGCCATTAGTTGCAAAAACTCCACCTTGAGTATTACCACTTGCTTGGGCAACTGGTGAGAGAGAACTCATTGAGCTTACAGAAAAGCTATAGTTGCCCACTAAGTAAGTATTACTATCCGCATGACCCTCAGTATATTTACTATCAAAAGTGCTTTGATCACTAGCTAGACCATTAGACATCTTGGTATGCGGACTATAAATATAGACTTGCCCAGGGTAGCTGCCATTATCTGCTAACGCAGAGATTGCCACAAACATCGAATTAGTGGCATTTGAGTGGGTATTAAACTTAAACTGCGTACCAGTGTAATCAATTTTGATTACTTCGCGCCCATTCACCCAAAAAGTTGAAATAGTTGGATCGCCCTGCAGCCATTGATTTTTCCCAGTATATGAGGCATGTTGCGGCAAAACATAATAAAAAATTGGTTCATATACATAGCTAGTCGTATCTGATGAATTGCCTGTGGTATATACCGCAATTTGCCCAGATGCTTGATGCGTCCAAAGTCGCAAACTAGTAACTGGTTCGGCCGCAACGGTCTGAGTCCCGCTAAGCGTTCCGTTAATGCCAGTAGAATTACTAATCCAAGTTATCTTGGTGGTTAATTTATCATCGCTTTTTACCGCTGTACCATCATCATAGTTTGCAGCTAGATCACCATAGACATAGAAATATCCACTTCCGCCAGAAGCAATTTCACTTGGTTTAAACTCAGCCGTGCGAATTGCGCTAGAACCACTAGCTTTAATTGTTTCCCCAGAAGCAGCACTTCCTGTTGATGTAGTTCCGTCGGCATAAGTCAGCGTATATTGCCAAGTAGTCGATCGATTATTGTCGGTTGTCTTTTCGGGTATTTTAATACTAGTAGCATCAAAACCACTTGGAAGATTAATGGTGATAGCCGAATCAGTTAGGTTATAAATACTCCTATTAGTAATAAAAATCTGGTTTAAATATTCATGCTCATCGTCTTTCAACAAGATGCTATTATCGTCATGGGCACCGTTAACTGAAAAACCAACATTACCAACATTAGTAGAGTCCTTGGCTAGCAAGGTTTCTGAAAACTTTGGTCCGTTAAAGGTAACTGTAGTTCCCTTGGCATCAATTTTTTGAACCATAACTATATTGGAAGCAGCCGTTAAAGTCGTATCTTGTTCCGGCTGGTCAGTGAGATATGACCCAACCAGCTTATAACCAGCATAATCATCATTTGAATTATTCTGATTACCTGCACCCTTAGGGACAGTGATGATGATGTCAGCTCCTGTAGCAGCTTGGGTAATTGTCGTCCCATCAGTAAAGTTATTTGCAGTGTTAGTTGCAGTTTCATCTAACTTAAAGGAATCAGGAACTGGAACAGTAATCGTTGTTCCATAGTTATCAGCTGAATTTACCCGATTACTAGGATAGGAAGTTGTGTCACTAACCCCGTTAGCTTCATTTATGTTCAAAGTATAAGTATAATCAGTATTTGTCTTAACACCGGTTAAACTACTTGGTGACCGTGTGATTTTTGGCGAAGCTCCTGGAGTAATAGTGGCAGTAAAAGTCTTGGTTGTTGTTCCAATTGAATTGCCCGCACTATCAGTCCCACTAAGCGTCATTGCCACTTCATGAGTACCAATATCTGGCATTGGCGTTGGCTGTAAAGTATAGTTGCTTTGATCTCCAATAGTTGCGTGTAGGGTATATGTTCCATTCGAAGTAGCAGAAAATGCCATCACCCAAGTAGAGGAATTTGATTCATCGCTTATTACCCCTCCATCAGCAGAACTATCATGTGAAGTGATACGGTAGGCCGAGCCTTTGGGAAAGGCTACTTTGATTTTGTCTCCAGCCTTAAGGGTAACATGGACAACTACTTCAATATCGGTATTTAAACCATCGTTCCCAACAGTAGTTTGACTCAAAGTCATAGAAGAGTCAGTAATTCTAGTATTAGATTCTGTTTCTTCTGTACTACTGTTATCCGTACTGTCTGCACTTGCAGCTAAGGCACTAACGCTACTATCTAAACTAGAAGTGTCGGAACTAGTGGTTGAACTGGTACTATTGCTGGTTTCTGAGCTCTTTTCCGAGTCTGCAGTAGTACTGTTTGCAGCACTACTAGTTGAATCACTAGAAGTTGACTTAGCGGTGGTTGCATCACTTGCTACTGAAGTGTCAGAACTAGCAGCACTAGTGCTACTTGAACTATTTGCAGTTGTAGTATCAGAACTAGACACACTACTGCTGCTTGAACTGCTTTCAACTGAAGCATCTGAACTAGTGGTACTCTCTGCACTTGAACTGCTTGAACTACTTGATGTAGAACTACTTGAACTTGACTCCGAACTAGTGGTGTTTGTAGTATCGGTTGCTGCGTGTGTTGTGTCGACCTGACCGTAGGTCATGAAAAGTGTCGAAAGCAAAACCGATGTAACTCCAATAGTCAGTTTGCGGATACTAAACCGCTGCTTAGAGTCATAATCACGCTTTTTCATACTATTAACTCCCTAAAAACAAAAAAATAAAAGATGATACTTATCAATAAATTAGCCACAAAAAGGATAAGCACAAAACGTTGACAGGCGTTTAGCTTTTTTTGCACATCAATTCTTCTAATTTACCTATCTTATTAATATTATACAACTATTTTACATTACTAATATTTTTATATATGGATATGCCATAAGGGAATAATAATTGCCCATCAAAAAAGCCATTCTAGCTTTTCAGCTAAAATGACTTTTCTTTATCAGTTAACCCTAAGCAGATTAATTAGTCTTTTTCTTTCTGAAGAAAAGAACTACTGCTAAAGCTACTAAGATAATACCAACAATTGCAATGCCAGCACGTTCACCGGTTTGTGGCAAACTGTTGTCAGTTGATGAACCTTTACCAGATTGGCTTGGGGTTACGTTGCCGCTGTCGCCACCCTTGCGGTTCTTGTCAGGGGTTACGTTACCGTTGTCGCCGCCCTTATGCTTCTCATCTGGAGTAGTAGGCTTGTTTGGCTTTTCTTCGTCGCCTTGCTCAACTACCACAGTTTGTGCCTTGTCATTTTCATCGTGGTGTTCTGCAGTTGGGTTCTTTGGCAATTCGCCGTTCTTGTCGTTTGATACGTTAGTGCCTTCTGGGTACAAGTATTCAAATACTACGTACTTGTGACCAGCAGTTAATGTAACGTTACCAAAGCTAATTTCTTGACTGCCTGAGTAGTTGTCCTTATCAGCAGTTACAGTTGCATCTGCTTGAGCTACTACCTTGTTGCCGTCTGAAACATCAACCAAACGACCAACAAGTTTGTATGAACCCTTAGCCAAGTTACGCAATTCAACGTGGTCAGTTACAGTAGTTGATACTGTATCATCGCTAGTTGAAATTACCGCTTCTTGACTGTCGCTAGCTGAAGTCTTACCAGCAGTTACTGTAGTCTTGATTTCTGGCTTGTTTTCAGCAGGCTTTTCAGTCTTGTTAACTACAACTGTTTGTGCCTTGTCACTTGGATTTTCGTGGCTTGCAGTTGGGTTCTTTGGCAATTCGCCATTCTTGTCGTTTGGTACGTTAGTGCCTTCTGGGTACAAGTATTCAAATACTACGTACTTGTGACCAGCAGTTAACGTAACGTTACCAAAGTCAATTTCTTGACTGCCTGAGTAGTTGTCCTTATCAGCAGTTACAGTTGCATCTGCTTGAGCTACTACCTTGTTGCCATCTGAAACATCAACCAAACGACCAACAAGTTTGTATGAACCCTTAGCCAAGTTACGCAATTCAACGTGGTCAGTTACAGTAGTTGATACTGTATCATCGCTAGTTGAAATTACCGCTTCTTGACTGTCGCTAGCTGAAGTCTTACCAGCAGTTACCGTAGTCTTGATTTCTGGCTTGTTTTCAGTTGGCTTAACAGTCTTCTTAACCACAACTGTTTGTGCCTTGTCACTTGGATTGGTGTGACTTGCAGTTGGGTTTGATGGCACTTGACTATTCTTGTCGCCAGGAAGGTTGGTGCCTTCTGAGTACAAGTATTCAAATACTACGTACTTGTGGCCAGCCGTCAAAGCAACGCTACCAAAGTTAATATCTTTGATTGAGCTTGACTTGTCAGCGTCTGCTGAAACATCAGTACTTGCTTGCGCAACTACCTTGTTGCCATCAGTTACATCAACCAAACGACCCAATAACTTGTATGAGCCCTTAGCCAAGTTACTCAATTCAACATGGTCAGTTACTGCAGTAGTTACTTGATCTTCAGTAGTTGAGATGACTGCTTCTTGGCTGTCGCTAGCTGAAGTCTTATCAGCAGTTACTATCGTCTTGATTGATGGAACAACCGTATCCTTTGGCTTGTTGGTTACGATGTAGCCACCCTTGCCATCGGAAGCTACTACATAGTTGTAGTTTGAAGTCTTTTCAACAACATCGTAGGTATTAGTGTTACCACTAGCATCGAATTTCTTCAAGCCAGTGAATTCACCCTTCCAGTTGTTGCCAGCGTTTAAAGTGATAGTCTTGCCAGTTTCCTTGCCGTTTTCACGCAATTCAATGACAGCTTCTTCACCTTTAGCGCCATCTGCCCATCTCTTTTCAACCGGAACTGAAACAGTTGCAGTTGATGGTGAGTTGGTGATCGTGTAACCGTTAGTAGCATCACCAGATACTACATAGTTAAAGTTAGAAGTGATTTCCTTAACGGTGTATTTAATAGCATTGCCGTTTGAATCCTTCTTAGCTAATTCGTTAAATGAACTAGTCCAGTTGTTGGCTTCACTTAAAACAACAGTCGTGCGAGTTGCTTGACCGTTAGCGTAAAGCTCAACTACTGCGCTTTCACCCTTAGCACCGTCAGCCCACTTCTTGGTTACCTTGACTGAAGTGGTTTCCTTTTCAGGAGTGACGTTCTTAGGTGAGTTAGTTACTACGAATCCGCCCTTGCCGTCTTTTTCTACAGTGTAATTGTAGTTTGAGGTCTTTTCAGTGACTGCGTAGGTGATTTCCTTACCATTAGAATCGTACTTCTTAAGGTTAGTAAATTCGCCCTTCCAGTCATTCTTTTCATTCAAGGTGATCTTCTTGTCAGTTTCCTTGCCGTTTTCGGTCAAGACAATGACTGCTTCTTCACCCTTAGCGCCATCTGCCCACTTCTTGGTTACCTTAACTGAAGTGGTTTCTTCGGCTGGCTTTTCGTTCTTCTTAACAACAACCGTTTGTGCTTTGTCCTTTGGATTTTCGTGACTTGCATTAGGGTTCTTTGGCAATTCGCCATTCTTGTCGCTAGGAAGCTTAGTGTCACCTGAGTACAAGTATTCAAATACTACGTACGTGTGACCAGGAAGCAATTCTACCTTACCAAAGTCAATGTCCTTAGTTGAACTTGACTTGTCAGCATCTGCTGAAACATCAGTACTTGCTTGTGCAACTACCTTGTTGCCATCAGTTACATCAACCAGACGACCCAAGAGCTTGTATGAGCCCTTAGCCAAGTTAGTCAATTCAACGTGGTCAGTTACAGTGGTTGATACTGAATCATCGCTAGTTGAAATTACCGCTTCTTGACTTTCGTTAGCTGAGGTTGTACCTGCAGTTACTGTCGTCTTGATTGATGGGATAATAGTGTCCTTTGGCCAGTTGGTTACTACGTAACCACCCTTGCCATCAGAAGTTACTACATACTTGTAGTTTGAAGTCTTTTCAATGACTGAGTAAGTGATTTCCTTACCGTTGGAATCGTACTTCTTAAGGTTAGTAAATTCGCCCTTCCAGTCATTCTTTTCATTCAAGGTGATCTTCTTGTCAGTTTCCTTGCCGTTTTCGGTCAAGACAATGACTGCTTCTTCACCCTTAGCTCCATCTGCCCACTTCTTTACAACTGGAACTGAAACAGTAGCAGTTGATGGTGAGTTGGTAATCGTGAAGCCATTTTCTGCATCACCAGTAATCTTGTAATCGTAGTTAGAAGTTAATTCCTTAACGGTGTACTTAATTGCATTACCGTCTTTATCCTTCTTAGCTAAGTTGTCAAATGAACTAGTCCAGTTGTTGCCTTCGTTCAAAGTTACCTTCTTGCCAGTAGCCTTGTCGTTAGCGTACAACTCAACTTCTGCACTTTCACCCTTAGCACCGTCAGTCCACTTCTTAGTTACCTTAACTGAAGTAGTGTCTTCGGCTGGCTTTTCAGATTCAGTAGTAAATGCCTGTGCCTTGTCATTAGCGTCTTGGTGTTTTACAACATGTTGCGTTGCTTGGCCATCGTCGCCTTTGACAATCTTATTAGTTGAAGTAGCCGTTTCAAATACTACGTATTTAGCGCCTGCTTCTAACTTAACTTGACCAAAGTCAACTGAAGTTTGGCCGTTGGCAGCTTCTGCAGTGAACTTGTTTGAAGCTTCTGCCACTTGGGTGGTAGAACCGTCATTATTCACTTTCATCAATTGACCATGCAGAGTGTATTCTGAACCGGCAATCAAACCAGTGTAGTCAACCGTGTCGACAACTTGCTTAGTGCCAGCAGCAACACTTGCAGATTCAGACGCTGATGACTTAGTGCCGTCAACTGAAACAGTGGTTTGCAGCTTAGCATCCTTGCCAGTTGGCAATTCTTCACCAACTACAATCGTTTCAGCTTGATCATCTTTATTAGCATGGTTGATATCATGAGCTACCACGTCAGTACCATCAGTACCGCCTTGAACGAACTTATCAGTTGAAGTTGCCCGTTCAAAAGCAACATACTTGTAACCTTCTTCTAGGTTAACCGTACCAAAGTCAATATCAACTGTGCCGCTAGCTTCAGTGATCTTTTGTTCTTGTGAAGCTTGCTTTACATTAGTTACATTGCCATCCTTATCAATCTTTACCAGCGTACCAGTAAATTTGTAAGTATGACCTGGGAATAACCGTGTCAGTTACATTGTGGTCGCCTGCAGTCCTTGTCAAAGCTACTGACTTAGAGTCATCAACTTGACCAGTTGCATCTTGACCTAAAGTTGCTGATTTATCATCAGCCTTAATTGTAGTGTGCAATTGTGCTAATGAGCCGTCAACTGCTTTCACTGCAATTGTTTGAGCCTTATCATCATTACTTGCGTGAGATACTAAAGCTCCGGTTGGAACATCTTTATCTAGGCCAGGTGTTGTTACATCAGTGCCCTTGTAAAGATATTCGTAGACAACATATTTCTTGCCAGCTTCAAGTTTTACGCCCTTGAAGTTAACTTGAGCAGTTCCATCTGCCTTAGCTGGGGTAACCTTTTGTGTTGCTTCTGCTACAGGAGTTGCAGTGGTTTTACCAGAAGCATCAGTGGTTACTTCCATTAACCGACCAAGAAGCGTGTAGTCTGATTTAGCAGTTAAGCCGGTGTAATCAACATTATCAATTACATCGTGCGTACCTTCGCTTAAAGCTAAAGCAGAGCTGTCGCTAGCTTTGTCATCACCAACTTGAACAGTGGTGTGCAAAGTCATTTCATCTTGTGGCGTAATCGTGACACCAGCATAGCTAGTTTGCTCCTGTGGCGTCAGTTCAAGAACAGTTTGTGAGTACTCAGAGCCGATAGCGTTTGCGTTATCGCCTTTACCCGTTTGAGCACCAACAAATTCACGAACTACCCAGTGTCCAGTTGCTGAATCTTGGTACATTTCGTTACTGTTCATGTACGCTGTACCAACTACCTTATTAGTACCAACCTTGGTGAAGGCGACTGATGATGGAATCTGGTTCTCATCAGCTGTGCTTACTGAAAGAACCACTTCATCAGGGTAGTTGCCACTCTTGAAGGTAACTTTAGAGGTAACTTTGGTGTCAGTGATATCAGCTGAACTTAAAACATCCTTGCCATCCTTAGTAGCTGATTTAACAGTTACTGACTTTGGCATGTTTAAAGTTAAGCTGCTTGCGTTGTCAGTGTTAAACAATTTAACAGTAACGTTAGTCTTGCCATTGTTGCGGCTAACATCAGTAGTCTTGGTCTTGATCTCGTTTTGAGTATTTGGATTCTTCAAAGACCCATTTGCTCTAGCAGCTTCAACATATGCTACTAAGAGTCGAGCAATCCCGCGACCGCCTTCAGTTCTGTCAGACTCTTCCTTAAAGCCAAGAGCTCCGTTGTTAGTTGCCCCGCCTTGGAACAAGTCCATACCGCCAATTGGCCAGCCTTGAATGTACTTCAAAAGTGCATATTCAACACCCAAGATACCAACATGCGCCATGTCGTACATTCTCTCGCCTGTCAAGTCTGGCAAAGTTTTACTATTACCAGCTTGAATATCAGTTTGAACTGGAATCAATTCTTGGGAATCAGTCCCAGCCGCAATTGTTTGCGGTTGACCATTCTTGGTGGTGATCTTGTAGAGCATGTCACGAACTTGACCCTTGGTTAAGTTCGGGTCAAAAGCAGACTTAGCATCAGGGTTTTGCAAATTGCCACTCATCAGCTCATTGTATTCTGCCCGAATGTTCTTGTACATCTCGGTAAACGTTGGCCGATCGTAACTATCAGTTTCGATTCCGTTCATGCCAGCATTTTGTAAAACCGTACCCAACAAGTAACCTACTTCACTACCATTGTAAAATTGCGCTTGTGGTGAAAGTGAAAGTGGTTCTTGGTAATAGATGGAGTTTTGTCTTGGGACTTGGGCAGATGGGTTAATACACCAGTACCACTTGTACCTACCGTTATCTTGTTTTACCGGTGTTAAGAAAACCGTTGCCGTTTGAGTTGCATCGAGGTATTGGCTATTTAACGTTTTACCCCGTTCAGTATTTGGGTTAAACCGATAAGATGGGTTAATGTTTCGGTCCATTCCCATAAAAACAGTAGGAGCTGGGACACCGCCGTTTTGTAAGTTTGGATCAATAAATGACATATTGGTGTCAGTTACATAACGACTAACTCCAGCCACCTTTGCCGTGTCGCCAGCTGGAACAATTTCTGTATGGCGAACATAGAATAATCTCGTTGAGCCACCATCGCTAGCTTCTAAGGCCATTTGTAAACGACGAGCTTCAGAAGCACCGTATGTTTTAGTAACATATCCGTCAACTGTATCTGTACCCGTCGTATCGAAACCAGCCTTTAAGGCTTGTTCGTCATTCTTGGCGAAAACAGCGTTGCCGCGCATTGCCTTACCTAAAGAACGCACGTCAACTTTGCTAGAACTGCCGGAATGAGGCGTGTATGTAGAGCCAACATTAGCTTGCTGGCGCCCACTCATCCATTCATAAGTAGGGTACGGAGCTGACCCCGCAGCTGACTCCGCAGCTTGTACCGAACTACCTATTCCGGGCAGCAGTCCTAGGAACATTGAACCAACCAAAGCAGAAACCGTCAGGTTTCGCCACACATGCTTTGGATGGAACTTCCTAGCAAGTTTCATCATATTCACATCCCTCTAAAAGTTTTTCGGGGGAAAATCCCCTCCAACACACATTTGAGCCGCACACGCTCAAAATTTCATTGCGGAATCGCCACGTTCGCTCTTTCACAGATTAAAAGCACTTTCTGCAACTAAATTTCACGCACACATCATGAAAAAAATAGTTAAGCGATACTCCCGCCAATTCCATAATCATTATATATTGAAAGCTTCCACTAATTCAACATTATGATATATAAAAGTTCTGAAATCTTTGATTTTTCAGTTGTTGCATGTGATCTTTTTAAAATTTGTTTGTTATTTTTACCTTTTTAAAAACCTTATATTTGTCAAGTTTTTCAATTTGCGTAATTGTATAAAAAAAGAGAACCAAATATTTGGCTCTCTATTATAAAGTCGCTATTTTATTCACTAACTACAAGTTTATAAATGAAAAGACAACTTGTAAAAAACATACTAAAAACCCAGGAAATTATTTTTCCACCTATTTCAATCGCTTAGCCAATAAATAATCTGTCTGCGAATCTTCCCCTACCTGAAAAATATGCGCAGCTTCTTGAACAAAGCCATGCTTTTGATAAAAGCTTTGGGCAGGCAGATTCTTCTCATATACTCCCAGCCACAAGTAATCCTTTTGTTCTTTAACCGCCAAGTTTTCAGCATAATCCAAGAGGAGGTTGCCTAACCCATGATGTTGAAATTGGGGAAGCAAATAAATCCGTTCAACTTCCAAAGCGTTGGGCTTGAAGCGCTCTGTTTGTGCATCCCCGACGTTGACCTTCAGATATCCCGCTGTTTCGCCATCAACCTCAAGAAAGAAAAAACGACTATCTGGGTTGTTCAGCTCAGCAGCAAGCTTATCGATTGCGTAGCTTTCGCGTAAAAATTTCTCCATATCATCAGGTGCCGTATATGGGTCGAAAGTTGTTTTAAAAGTGATTCGAGCTATCTTTTGCAAAACCGGTAAATCTGTTTGGTTTATTGGGCGAATTTTAGTTTTCATATTTCTTCCTAAAAAATCAAAAATAAAATTATGTTTTCTCTGTTGACACACAAAAACAAAAAGGTCGGACCTCAGTCCGACCTTACATTATTGGGTTAGCTGGATTCGAACCAGCGCATGATGGTACCAAAAACCATTGCCTTACCACTTGGCTATAACCCATCCACTTGTGAGCTTTTACTTGTCGCTCAACGTTTATTATAATACCTAAAAATAGGATGGACGTCAAATGGTTTTAGCAAAAAAATGCAGTTTTTTCTAAATTTTTTTGCCTGGCCAAACGTATGAGTCAAAAGTTACCTTTTGTCCATCGCTGGTCAGCTTGGCTACCCCGCAGTTATTGAAGTCAAAAAATCGGGCATCTTGACAAGTAGCGCGAATATAGCTGCTCAAGGTATCGCCATGACCAACAATCAAAATCCGCTCACCATCCTGAGCGTCTCTTTGAATCCTCATCATCGCTCTTTTGATCCTCGCAGTCGCTGCCTGACGGCTTTCCATTGGCGGCTGCAATAATTTAGCAATGGGATACCACCAAATTCCTCGGCCTTCGGCAAAACCGTAATTGCGCTCTTTCAAATTCTTCAAGCGCTTATACGGTACTCCCTGCCCTAAAATTATTTCCAAGGTATCGCTGGTACGTTCCTGGGTTGAACAATATGCATGATCAAACTCCAAGGAATGTTGGGCAAAGTAATCCCGTACCGCCAAAGCCTGCTTTTTTCCTCGTTCAGTCAAAGGTGAATCTGAACTGCCTTGCATTCGGTGCTGCTGATTAAACAAAGTTTCACCATGGCGCACCAAATAAAGTTCAATTGCCATTATGCTAGTCCTTCTGCTGGCCAACCAGTTTCAATAAAGCTTGCTTTTTCAGGATTATCATCTGCATATTCGAGACGGGCATAAGCTGCATTACGGAAACCTGGAAAAGCTGTTTCACCGGTAGCAAACCGTAAATAACGGGCCAAGATCTCACCATGTCCTGCAACTAGTGCCGTTTCGCCATCTTCCATTCGGTCCAAAATAAAACTGACCGCCCGGCTCATCCGCACAACCGTATCTTCAGGAGCTTCCATGGTTTCAATCGTATTTGCCCCACCATTATTCCAAGGCAGCAAGTACTCATCATCGCCCTCATAAATGCCGTAATCTCTTTCCCGCAAGTCTTTCAATCTAACGTATGGCATTTGCGGTACTAAAATTTCCAAAGTATCAACTGCCCGTTCCTGCGTTGAAGAATAGGCATATTGGAATTTTAAGCCGGCTTGCTTAAAGTATTCCCGCGTCTTTACTACTTGCCGAATCCCTAAGTCAGTCAAAGGCGAATCGCAGCGTCCTTGTACCTTATGGTGAAAGTTAAAAAAAGTTTGTCCGTGTCTTACTAAATAGATTGTTTTGGTCATGTGTCTTCCTATAAAAATTATGGCTTAAAGCTAAGGTTATATTGCTTGCTCTTAACTACAAATCTTGGAACTGAAATATAGTGTAATGAATAGACTTTGCCTACCCGTGAAACACTGAAACCATAGTAGTTCCAATCGCCATCGTGACTTGAGCCTTGAGTATTGAACAAGTCTCCGGCATGGCCCCATTCACGGTAGTAAGCCTGCTTTTTGGCATATTTGTCGCTAGAAGCAGTATAGCCAAAGACCATTTGCTTAATGCCGAAGTAGATGGATTTCTTCAACTGCGTCATCGTCATCTTATATTGATTGCTCTTGAAGCCAGCCATATCTTCAACATAATTGTCATTTAAGTTCAAGCCATTTTTCTTGGATGCTCGAACAATTCCGGCAGTATAGTGGGATTGTTGCGCAATTCCGCGCTTATGTTTGGTATATTCCTTAGCAATATCACTAGCTAGCTTCTCAGTTCCCTTTGAGTATTTCCATGGCTTGAGACCCAATTTAGCTCTGGCCTGGTTAATCATATCTAGGGAAAACTTAGCCAGTTCGGTTCTTTGTTTGCTAGTCAGCTTATCCGGTCTAACCTTGGTTTTATTATCCTTTTTCTTAGCGTATTTCTTATTTGAGCTAAAAGTGTTTTCTTTAACGCCCTTCATTGACGCCTTGATAAAAGTTTTCGACGGCTTCCCCTGGTAGGCCTTTAATAAAGCAGCCCGGGTATAGCCTTTAGGCAAAGTAAACTTGACCCCGGTAGTTGACTTATATTTATAAGCCTTCGCTGCCACGGTTTGGGCATTGCTGGTAGGCATGACTGCCATCATCGGTAATGCCAAACTCGCTGCTAACAGCAAGGTTAAAATTCGTTTCTTCATCATTATCCCTTCCTCAATTTCATGAGTTATATATCTTTCCTACCTTAATTAAACCCATTGTTCGCCAAAAGCGCAAGATTTTTCGCATAGAAAAAAGGCTTCCTGACGGAAGTCTTTTTAACTACTCAGTTTTTAACAAACTTATTTTTAGTACCAACCGTTTGCTTCCCAGAATGCCTTAGCAGCAGTCCATGAACCGTAACGAGCTAATACGTAAGCATTGGCAACCTTTTCTTGGTTAGCTGCAGAGTAGTCACCATTCAAAAGTGACTTAGAAAGTTGGTACTTACCATAGTAGTTACCGTTTGAGGCAGTGTATGAACCGCCTGATTCCTTGTTAGCAATCCAAGCCTTAGCAGCTGCTTCAGAAGAGCTTGATGAGCTGGTGGTAGTAGTGGTCGTGGTTGAAGTTGAGCTGTAGCTCTTGGTTGAGCTGTAGCTAGTAGTTGAACTGTAGCTCTTTGAAGAGTTGTTTGAGTTTGAGTTGTTGTAGTTGTTGTTCTTAGCAGCAGTGTAGTTGCTGTTTGCTAAAGCCTTGGTTGAAGTGTACCAACCAACTACAACTTCGCTACCCTTAACCCATTGGTTTTTACCCAAGTCGTACCAAGTAGCACCATTATATGAAACAGTCTTGATAACCTTCCAGTGTGAGTTGGCCTTCAAAGTTTGACCAGTAGCAACTGGGTTAACATAACTGTTGTAGACGTTAATGTAGCCTTGTGCGTTAGTTCTTACAGTTACAACGTTTGAGTTTTGAGTAGTAGTTGCGGCGTGAACCGTGTTGTTATTTACAGTGTTTAAAGTGGCTGCGCCTGCCAAAGTAAATGCGGCAACAGCAAGTGACTTAACGATAATAGACTTAAATTTCAAAAGAATTCTCTCCTTAATCGATTTTTCGTATTTAATAGAAATCCAGATTTTTGAATTTCGTTCTTTCGATGTCATATCCAATTGACAAGTCTTATAGTACAGGGTGAAAATTTCAGAGGAGTAACAGAATAATCACGGAGATATTAAAGAATATTACTTCAGAGGGCAAATATTGTAATCTGGTGTAATACTTTGTAATATTTGCTCAATCCGTGTAATATTTTGTCACATTGTAAGATTGTTGAAGCTATTTCAGTTTTTTGATCCTAGATTGGAGAAAAAAAAGCAAATTTGCGAGAATTATTGTCACAGCTTTTATGCTTATATATAGAAGAAACTCGAAAAATCAGCTTTTTCTTTACTCGCTATGTCATTTTGGGGGCTTGACGTTTTATCATTTGGCAAGAAAAAAACGCCTAGCCCGAAAGGCTAGACGCTCTTTGTAGTATCCTGATGCCAATTATTGGAATCGAACCAACGACCTTCTCTTTACGAGGGAGATGCTCTACCGACTGAGCTAAATTGGCAAATTGCAACATAAACAATATACCAGATCAGCGAAACAGTTTCAACAATTTGACCAAAGAAAAGGCTATCATGATATTTTTAGTTTACCAAACACTTGTTAAAGGCTAAAATGTGAGTTGATGTTGAAATAAAATGAGGTATTAAACATGAAAATTTTAGTCATCGGCGGCGCCGGTTATATCGGCTCCCACGCAGTTAAGCGTTTAGTTGCTGACGGCAACGACGTGGTTGTCTTGGATTCACTTTTTACTGGTCACCGCAAGGCCGTGGATCCAAAGGCTAAGTTCTACCAAGGTGATCTATTAGACACCTTCTTAGTTGGCAAGATTTTAGAGGAAGAAAAGATCGAAGCCGTAATGCACTTTGCCGCTTATTCATTGGTTCCTGAATCAGTTAAGAAGCCATTGAAGTACTACGAAAACAATGTTTCCGGCATGATTTCATTATTGAAGGCAATGGACTTTGCTAAAGTTAAGTACTTGATCTTCTCATCAAGTGCTGCAACTTACGGCATTCCGAAGACTTTGCCAATTACTGAAGACACTCCGCTTGATCCAATCAACCCATATGGCGAAACCAAGATGATGATGGAAAAGATCATGCACTGGGCTGATAAGGCTGACGGCATTAAGTCAATTGCACTTCGCTACTTCAACGTTGGTGGTGCTGCTGGCGAAATCGGTGAAGACCATGATCCAGAAACTCACTTGATCCCTAACATCTTAAAGAGCGTTAACGATCAAAAGCAACCATTGACGATCTTCGGTGACGACTACGACACTAAAGACGGTACCAACGTCCGTGACTACGTCCAAGTGGAAGACTTGGTTGATGCCCACGTTTTGGCCTTGAAGCACTTATTGGCAACCAACAAGTCAGATATCTTTAACTTAGGTACTGCTCACGGTTATTCCAACTTAGAAATCGTTGAAGCAGCTAAGAAAGTTACCGGCATCGACATCCCTTATACGATTGGGCCTCGTCGTGGCGGTGACCCTGATTCATTGGTAGCCAACTCTGACAAAGCTCGTAAGATTTTGGGCTGGAAGCCAAAGCACGAAAGTGCCGAAGAAGTTATCGCAACTGCCTGGGAATGGCACAAGAATCACCCAGCTGGTTTTGACGATTAATTACTAGATTGATCAATTTTGAGCAAGTTTGTTGAAATAACAGGCTTGCTTTTTTTGTTGCTTTTTATCTTTGTAAAAAAATTCCCTCAAATTACTAAATTCACTATTTGTACTTAAACTTTTGTGTTAACATAATTACTGTAAAGCATGAAAGCGCTTAGATATTAGTCCTGAAACAAGGAGGATTCAATTTTATGAGTACAAAAGAACGCTATTCTCAAGCAGAACTTAGAAAAGCAAATCCAATGTTTAGCCGGGTAAGATCAACTATTGAAACGGCTTTTTACGGCAACAATGTGCATGAAGTCACAAGTGTGGCTGAAGCTTACAACTTAGCTAAAAAACAACCTGGAGTCATTGTTACCGACTTACCAATCTTGCATACGGCTGAACTTGGTTTGCCAAAAGGAGCAACCCAATTAGTATACAACCATGGTAAAATCTTAGGCCGGACTGCTAGTGCACGGCACTTTGTCGATGACCCAGATGAAGATGCTGAAGCTTTAGCTGGCAACCTGCGCGAAGACATTTACGCCGGTCACGAGCAAAAATACTTAAAGGCAACCGTTTTAGTTGGCCTTGACCCATCCTTCACGGTTAAAGCTCACGTTATGATGCCAGAAGATCAAGCGTTCAACCTGTTATCATACATTTTGAACTTCCACTTCTTTGACGATGAAGCCGAAAAGATGTACAAGGAAAGCAAGTTCTACAACGAACCTGACATCTACTTCTACTTCGACCCGAATGTTACTGACCCAGACTATCCTAAGGGCTTAGGCGTCTTTGACGCTCCGCATAACTGTGCTGCTGTCTTCAGCTTGCGTTACTTCGGCGAACTGAAGAAGGGTACTTTGACTTTAGCTTGGGCAATGGCTCACCGGAACGGCTACACTGCTTGCCACGGTGGTGAAAAGAGCTTCCACTTCACTGACAAGCCTGATAAAGTATTTGCCTTCTATGGCCTGTCAGGTTCAGGCAAGTCAACTCTGACTCACGCAACTCATGGCGGCAAGTATGATATCACGGTTTTGCACGACGATGCCTTCATCATCTCGCGGGAAAATGGTTCTTCAGTCGCACTTGAACCATCATACTTCGACAAGACTCACGACTACCCTGCAGGTCACCACGAAACCAAGTACTACACCACGGTCATGAACTGTGATGTAACTTTAGATGAAGATGGCAAGAAGGTTTTGGTAACTGAAGACTTGCGCAACAACAACGGCCGGGTAATCAAGACCCGCTACACTTCAGCTAACCGGGTAGACTACGAAGAAAACCCAATTACTGCCCTCTTCTGGATTATGAAGGATGGTTCATTGCCACCACTTTTGAAGATTGATGACCCAACTTTGGCAACAACCATGGGCTTGACCTTGGCAACGAAGCGGACTAGTGCCGAAAACTTGCCAGAAGGCTTTGACATGAACACCTTGGTTATTGAACCATTTGCTGACCCATTCAGAGCATATCCGGTATCAGGCGACTACGCCGACTTTAAGGAATTGTTTGAAAAGCGCGGTGCTAAGTGCTACGTTTTGAACACCGACGCCTTCATGGGCAAGGATATTCCAAAGGAATTGACCATGGACTTGGTTGAAAAATTGGCCAACACTGATGGCGAATGGAAACCATTTGGCAACTTCAAGGGTGTATCCTACATGCCAATTGATGGCTATGAAGTTCACCTCGACGACCCAGCCTACCAAGAAACTTTGGTTAAACGGATGCAAGACCGTCTGAACTGGTTGAATAGCTATGACCAAGAACATCCAAAGACCCCAATTCAAGCAGAAGCTAAGGAAACTTTGGAAGGCATTATCAAAGAATTATCATAAAACTATTGCGTAATCGAACTTAATATCCATCAAATAATAACCCCGCCTCAATGAGGCGGGGTTATTTGTGGTCTTAGAGATTGTTGACAATATTTAAAGCATTCAAGCTGCGCGGATAGCCAATGAAGGGTTCATTAGCCAGCACAATCTTCCGCAAAAATTCTTGGTCATTGCCATTACGGACATTAGCCTGAGCGTGTGACTTTAATTGTGGTTCCACCCCGCCCTGGGCAGCTAGATAACAGAAAGTGATCATTTCCCGGTCTTGGTCGTTTAACTTAGTCCGCGTGTAGTAGTCGCCGAAGCAGTTTTTCACCAGCCACTTGTTGATGGTTCCCTTCTTGGCAAAATTTTTCATTTGTGGTCCAAAAAGACGAATTTGGGTCGCTTCGCCAGCTTCCAAGCGCTCTTCTTCAGCTAAGCCGACAGTTGCGCCTTTTGGCAAGTCAGCAGCCTTGATGGCTTGATAAAATGGCAAAACCCGTCCTAAGCCCAAGTAATCGACGGCTTGGTAAACTACTTCTCTTGCTTCTTCTGGACTCACGCCGTTTTTAAGAGCAACTGGCAAAAGCAGTTTAAATTCATCAATTCCTTGACAGCCTAATAAATAAGCAAGGTTAGATAAAAGGCGCGTCCGATCTGGCAAATCAACTTCATCTAACACCTCGCCAAAAGCAAAGTTGTCAATTATGGCACTTGCTTCGGGATTATCTGCTTTTAAATACTCATCATGAGCTTTTCGTAAGTCTGCTTTTAATGACATTATTATTTCCTTTCTACTAATAATTCTGCTTACTTATATTTTCAACCATCAAGCTAGAAATTAAAACTACTTATTAATCATGTTTTACCATAAGCAGCTGTTATAGCAAAAATGAGCTGCAACTGATTGCTGCAACTCATTTTCTGAGGTTTTAGGTTTAAATATCTTGTTTATTTATAGGTTAACTGAGGAAAATTTTTTAAGTCCTAATTGTGAAAAGCTATTGTTTTACTGTGTATTTCTCTAATAGGCTAATTAGTTAATGCCCTTGCCGCTGTAGCAATCTTGCATCAACAAGCCAATTTGATTAATCAATGGGGCAACTGGGTTGGTTACCGTGTTTTGGTCGCCATAAGCTTCAACTGCCAAGTTTGCAACTGCCTTGTTAAATGAAGTCTTATCGATTCCGTAATCCTTGTAGGCTAATTGAATACCAACGGCGTGGGCCAAATCAATGATCTTTTGTACTAATTTTTCAACTAATTCAGCATCACTGTTGCCACTGAGGCCAATTGACCGCGCAATGTTAGCATAGTCCTTATCAGCCCGGTAAACTGAGTAGTGTGGCCACATAGCCAATTTTTCAGGGCGTTTAGCATTGAAGCGGATAACTTGTGGCAAAGCAACAGCATCACTAACGCCGCTTGGCAGGTCAAAAGTTGAACCAACCGTGTGGGCAATTGAGTGTTCCAAGCCTAAGAAGGCATTAGCATAAGCCATCCCTGCCAAGGTCGAAGCGTTGTGCATCCGTTTTCTAGCTTCTTGGTCACCCTTATATGAAGCTTCCAAGTTGTCGAAAATCAATTGGGCAGCTTCAAGCGACCAGCCCCGAGTAAAGTCGGTAGCCATGGTTGAAACATAACTTTCAATGGCATGGCCTAAAGCTTCAAAGCCAGACCAAGCAACCAGCTTAGCCGGCAATTCGGCTACAAATTGATCGTCAACAATTGAAACGTCAGGATTCAAAGAGTAGTCGCACAAAGTGTGCTTGATGCCAGTCTTGGCATCTTTAATGATGGCTACGGGTGAAACTTCTGAACCAGTTCCCGAAGTAGTTGGGATACATACTAATTGCAAGTCATTAGTCTTTGGGAAGCGCACGGTCCGCTTACGGATGTCCAAGAACTTTTGATAGCTTTCAGCAAAAGTCATTTCGGGGTTTTCGTAGAATAACCGCATAGCCTTAGCAGCATCCATGACGCTCCCGCCACCGATTGCCACTACAACGTCTGGCTTGAAGATGTTCATCCGGTGAACGCCATCTTGGATGACATCAGTTGTTGGGTCGTGGCTAACGGCCTTAAAGATTTCGTATTCCTTCTTGCCCCGACGCTTGGAAATGATGTCGGCAATTTCATCGGCAAAGCCTTTTTCAGCAACTCCTTCATCAGTTACGATGAAAAAGCGACTAACGTTTGGCATGTGCTTTAAATAGTTGGCAGCGTTATGTTCAAAGTAGGTTTTAGAAGGAACTTTTACCCACTGCATGTTGTCTCGTCTCATGGCAACCGTCTTAATGTTAAGCAAGTCATGAGCTGAGATGTTGTGGCTCATTGAGTTAGCACCGTATGAACCAGTCCCCAAGGTTAATGATGGGGTCATATTGTTGTACAAGTCACCAATTCCGCCTAGGGCAGCCGGCGTATTTACCAAGATCCGGCAAGCTGACATCTCGTCGGCAAATTGGTCGATCAACTTTTGGTTTTCGGTGTGAATGCCGGCAGTGTGGCCCCGACCACCGTAATTCAGCAAGTCGTGACAAATCTTAAAGGCATCCTTGGCATCCTTTGCCCGGTATAAAGTAAAGACTGGGGAAAGCTTTTCAGCTGACAATGGGTAAGCCTTGCCGACGCCCTTGTATTCCGCAATGATAACCTTGGTGTTGGCAGGTACTTGAACGCCGCAAAGTTCGCCGATCTTAACCGCAGAACGACCAGCAACAGGACCAGCAACGGTCAAACGCCGCGGATCAATGAACTTTTCTTCGAACTTCTTGATTTCTTCCTTGTTAAGGAAGTAGCAGTTCCACTTCTTAAATTCTTCTTTGACTTGATCATAGATGGCGTCATCAACTACAACTGAGTTTTCAGAAGCACAAACCATCCCGTTGTCAAAGGTCTTTGACAAGACAATGTCATAGACAGCCCGTTCAACATTGGCTGACTTTTCAATGTAGGAAGGACCGTTGCCAGGACCAACGCCCAAGGCCGGCTTGCCTGATGAATATGCAGCCTTAACCATGCCAGGACCGCCAGTAGCCAAAATCATTTGAATGCCTGGGTTAGTCATCAAATCGCTGGTTGCTTGCATGCTTGGTTCAGGAATCCATTGAATGACATTCTTTGGTGCGCCGGCAGCTTCAGCTGCAGCTTCCAAAATTTCCGCGGTCCGCACACAAGATTGTTGTGCTTGTGGGTGGAAGCCAAAGATAATCGTGTTCCGCGTCTTCAAGGCAATCATTGACTTAAAGATAACCGTTGAAGTTGGGTTGGTAACTGGCGTTACTCCAGCAATTACGCCCACCGGTTCAGCCAATTTCTTCAGGCCTTGTTCCTTGTCTTCTTCGATTACGCCAACCGTCTTTTCGTGGCGTAAACTGTTCCAAATATTTTCACTTGCATATAAGTTCTTAGTAATCTTATCTTCGACGATTCCCCGTCCAGTTTCATCCACGGCCATTTTTGCCAATTCATAGGCGTGTTGTTCACCGGCCGTAGCCAAAGCTTCACAGATACGGTCAACTTGTTCTTGGGTGAAGTTGGCCATCTTATCTAAGGCCACATGTGATTTTTTTACCAAATCATCGACCATATTGTAGATTTGTTCGTTTTTAGTTTCTTCAGAGACTGTTTCTTTTTGTTGTACTTTAGGCATTTAGCTTACCTCTTATGACTTCATGTACTTTTGTGAACTAATTTACAATTCATATAATACCACGTTGAAACCGTTTGTAAATGCTTATTTTGCGATTCTCATGCCTTCACTAACATTTACATACACCCCGTAAATTGGTCTATAAGTAATGGAAGCGCTTTATATTTATTTTGTTTGTGAAATAAATAACTTTTGTTCTTATCTGCTAAAATTTTATGATTTTGGAAAATCCTTAAAATATTTTAGGATTTGATTACAAGTCCTGCTAGAATTTATATAATAGACTTTTGAGTTATTATCAAAATTACTTTTAATATTTGGAGATGTTTATGGCGAAAAACGAGCAAACACAAACAGACGTCGGATATAAACGCAGTCTTAGCAATTCCCACGTCCAGCTGATCGCACTTGGGGGAACGATTGGCACGGGGCTTTTTCTGGGTGTGGGCGACAGCATTCACTTATCTGGCCCCAGCGTTATTCTGACTTATATTATTGTCGGGTTTTTTATGTTCATTTTGATGAGAGCTTTAGGTGAACTAATCCTCTCAGATTTGACCAAACACACCTATATTGATTTTATTGAAAAATATTTAGGCAAAAATATTGGCTTTGTGACCGGCTATTTATATTGGCTAAGTTGGGTCACGCTGGCAATGGCGGAAGTCAGTGCTTTGGGGATTTATTTTAAGTATTGGTTCCCGCACCTCGCCAGCTGGATCCCTGGCTTAATCACCGTGATAGTCTTGCTCACAATTAACCTGATCTCGGCCAAAGTATTCGGCAACCTCGAATTTAGTTTTGCCATTATCAAAATCGTAACGGTTATTGCTTTTGTCATTTTAATTATTTGGCTTGGTTTAACCGGCAGCAAAACCCAATTTGGCGCAATTAGTCTGAGCAATTTAACTAATCATGGCTTCTTTGCCCATGGCCCACGAGGCTTTTTCCAAGGCTTTCAGATGGTCATCTTCGCCTTTATCGGCGTCGAAATGATCGGAATTACGGCCAGCGAGGTGCAAAACCCCCAAACCACCATGCGCAAGGCAATCAATGAAATGCCGCTAAGAATCATTCTGTTTTATGTGGCAGCAATTATTGCCATTTTGGCAACCATCCCTTGGCAAAAAGTGGCAACCTCTTCCAGCCCCTTTGTTCAAGCTTTGGGAGCAACCGGCATCAATGGCACTAGCTCAATTATCAACTTTGTGGTAATTTCAGCTGCAATTTCATCCATTAACAGTTTTCTTTACAGTGCCGGCCGTCTGCTCTTTTCGATTACCTGGCATGGCAAAGGAAAGTGGAACGAAACTTTTGGCAAATTGTCAATGCGGCAAGTTCCGCGCAATGCCCTAATCTTTTCGGCCTTGTTAATTGCCTGTGAACCGCTGATCACCTTGGTTATTGGCGATTCCGCCTTCAACTTCATTTCATCCACCTCTACCAGCATGTTCCTGGTTATTTGGATTTTAATGGTGTTGACCCACTTGGCTTATCGCAAACGAACCAGTCCTGACCAGCTGCCAGATTTCCAACTAAAAGGCTATCCTTATAGCGATTATCTGCTGCTGGGCTTCTTCAGTTTTATCGTCTTGCTCCTGCTCTACTTGCCTAACTATCGGATTCCGATGACCACTGCAATTGTCGTCTTCATTGTCCTTTATGGCTTTACTAGGGTTTATCAGCAAAAAAAGACCACTGACTAAAGAAAAAAGCAAGATTCTAACGAATCTTGCTTTTTTTGTTGCTTTATCTTAATTGGCGCTGCCATTCATTAAGCAAAGCATAGAGCGAACCATATAAGTTGGCATCGCTGTGGAAATGACAAGGTACAATTTCTGGTGGCGTGAAGGTCTGGGCTAAAATTGGGTTCTCAGCTAATAATTTTTGATATTGGCGCTTAATCTCCTCAATCAGCACCGCTTCACTGGAAATTCCGCCGCCGATAGCAATCCGTTCACTATCAATGACTGCTTGCAAGTTCATAATCAATTGCGCAATCTGGTAGCAATAGCTTTGGAAAATTGCAACTGCCTCTGGCTGACCCGACTTAATGGCGGCAAAAGCAGCCCGGCCATCTTTTTTATCTGGCAGGTTTAAGGCTGTCGCAATTTTTTCAATCATGCCAACGGCTGAACAATCATAGCCAACATAGCGATTGGCAGACCCGTCAGCTTTTTCCTTAAAATGATCAAGCATGAAGCTGAGTTCACCCGCTTGGAAATTGCTGCCATGGATTAATTGGTGGTTAACGACGATCCCGCCGCCAACCAGGGTTCCCAACACAATCACTGCACCATTTGGGACATCATGCAAACTGCCCATCCACAGCTCAGCTAAAGCAGCTGCCTTACCATCATTTTCTACGCCCGTTAAAAGCCCATAGCGTTCTTCCAAATACTCTTTAATTTTGGCCCCGTGCAGAAATGGCAGAGCACCGCCAAAGTAAACGATACCCGTATTTAAGTCGACTTTGCCAGGTACACAAACGGCAATTGCCCGGATGCGCTTTAAATTTGGCGCAACAATTTTATCCAATAATGCATAAAATTCAGCTAAATTATGGCAGTCTGATTTGACCGATCCCCGACTGATCAACTTGCCTGAGCGATTTAAAATACCATACTTAATATTGGTCCCACCAACATCAATTGCTAAATAATCTTTGGCCATGATAAGCTCCTTCCTATAAGTATCCGCTTTCATTATAACTGCTTTTTCTACCCTCTGAAAGTACTTAGTGATAAGATAAGCAATAATGAGTAAGAGGAGATCATAGCATGGAGCTTAGAGTTTTACGCTACTTTGTAGCCGTCGCTGATGAAGGCAACATGACCCGGGCGAGCAAAAAACTGCTAGTTTCGCAACCAGCTTTATCGCGACAAATTGCTGATTTAGAAGAAGAATTGGGAGTTAAGCTGTTTGACCGCAAGCCCCGCAACTTGCAGCTAACCTCGGCTGGCCGCTATTTGTATCAGCAGGCCAAAGAAATTTTAACCCTTACGGAAAAGACTGCCCTTAATTTGCATACTGAAAAGATAGTTAGTGGCGACCTAACCATAGCTGCTGGCGAAACTTTAGGGATGTGTCGGGTCACGCAAGTCGCCAGTCAACTGTTGCAACGTTATCCGCAAATTCAGCTGCACCTGCTCACAGGAGATTATGCTTACAGCGAACGCAAGGTGATCAACGGTACCGCCGACTTTGGGGTAATTGTGGGCAATTTACAGCTTGATAACTTCAATCGGATGCAGCTGCCAGAATATGACCGCTGGGGCGTTTTAATGCCTGCTGACGACGCATTAGCGCAAAAATCTGTTATTTATGCAAAAGACTTATTGGGGCGCAAGCTGCTCAGACCCCAGCAGGCGGCTAGCCAAGGGTATTTCGATCGCTGGTTCGGCAATTTCAACGAGCAAATCAAAATAGTAGGAACCTTTAATCTTAACTACAATGCCTCTTTGCTGGTAAAAGAACATACTGCCCTAATCATCACGCTAGAACATATGCATTCCGTTGGCCCCGATAGCAACCTCGCCTTTAGGCCCCTTTTCCCTGATCAAACCTTGCCAGTCAATGTCATTTGGACCAAAGAACGCATGCTTTCGCCCGTTGCGCAGGTATTTTTAGACCTATTAGAACACTCACTAAAAAACACTAAGCCAACCGAATTTGAATAAACAACAGCAAAAATGCTTTTGCTGGAAAAAAGAATCTGACTCCGATAGAATATCGGAATCAGATTTTTATTCAGTAAAATAATTATTTTGTCCCAATTTTGTGGTTCATATCAATGGTCTGCTTTTTTGCTATTTTGATAATTCAGCTAAATTCAATGCTAAATCACTTTTTTTAATTACTTCTGGATCATGCGAAACAATCAAAATTGTCTTTCCCTGCTGAGTCACTTGACGTAAGGCTTTCAGCAGCTTATCTCGAGTTCCCGGATCCAGCGAACCGGTCGGTTCATCGCATAGCAACAATTTACATGGCTTGAGAATCGCTCTAACTAATGCAATTCGCTGCTGTTGGCCACCAGATAACTGACCGCCTTTTTGTTTTTCATCCAAGTCAAGCTCTAGCTGCTCTAGCAATTGTTGCTTTCGTTCTTCAAAAGCACTGCGTCTCTCATGTTGCAGATTCGCTAGTGCTAAATTTCGTTTCACGCTTTGATCGTTTAAGAGTGCATAGTTTTGAAATAAATAGCTAATCTCGGTCCGCAGAATTTTTCTAGCTTTTAAACTGCCAGGTTTAGGGGCATTTTGTCCAAATATTTTTATTTCACCACTATTAGGCTTTTCTAAAAGTCCAATTATATTCAGCAAAGTTGATTTGCCCGATCCGCTTTTACCGTAAATTGTAGTTATTTTTCCAGTGGGGACCTTTAAATGTAAATTTTCAAAAACAGTTTTTTGATTAAAACTCTTGCTTACCCCGCTTAATTCAACAGCATTATTCATCTAAAAACTTCGCCATCGCTTTCTTGGTAAAAATTCGCAGACCTAGTTGACTAATTACAAAATCAGCTGCAACTGTCGCTGCAAAAAGCAGTTCTGCTAATGTCAGCGGCATTTTCGTCCCGTAAACTTTGGTAAATCCCAAGACCACCACAAGTTGAATCAGCCATAACAGCCAATAATTTCGCTCAGCCTTTAACGGTGAAATGCCTAAAGTTAGCTTAATAGCCACCTCTCGGCCATAAACTGCCAGATATAAATAAATCATTGTGATTGTTATCAGCAGATAAATCATCAAGCTAAGTAAAATTACTAGCCAATCTTCCTTAGCATCACCTGCTTCACTTTGCAATTCTGCCCGTCTGGTCTGGTCAGCTCTAATCATATTGGGGATTTCATCACTAAGTTCATATTTTGCTAGAATCGGCAAATACTGTCGATACAACTGCTTAGTCGTCCTCCCTTTAAGCGGAATTTTGATCGTATCTGCAGCCGAACCGGTAAAAGCATTCAATACACGGACTTCTTTTAGATATTTTTGAGAAAGGACGGCAATATACCGATAATCTTTAATTTTTCTGCCTTCAGTATTATAAATAGGCTGATTAGATTTGATCCAAATTACCTGTTTTTTTACTTTATCAGCTCCGGCAACAATTTGCTTTAAGTGAGCATGATATTTTTGCGGAATTAGCAGCGTTAGCGGATCATCCTCGGTTAAGGCCACTTTTTTACCATCTGCTTTAAGTATTGGGTTGAAACGAAGATAATTCATATTAACGTCCGCCCCGCGCTGCCAGTATGAATTCTTGGCTAGCATACTGCTAGTGTCAATAAATAAGGCACCATCACGATTTAATTTTGGGTAAAGATACTTTAGTTCCCTTTGACCGCTGTCGTATGGACTTTGGACTTGTGCATATCCAGTCTCAACTGGAAAGTAACTTGCATAGCCATGATAAACAACATTATCGTTCGTAGTTAACAAGCTGTATCCCAGCTGCACCACTGGCGTAATATTAGTTAAGACAAAAAATAGCAAAATCCCTTTAGCGGCAAAAGCTAATTTAAAGAACGATTTATAGTACGCCTGTTTTACTACAATGCGATCTTTAGGTACTTTCTCCATTATTTTAGTCAGGAGGAATGCGAACGAATACTCAAGTAAAATGATTAATCCGACCGTCCTAATATTGAACCAAATTATTGAGTTAAAGCCTTTTAGCAATTCATAAATTACGCTAATAATCATAGGGGGAATTGAGCCCCAGAGTAATTCGGGCAAAATTATTTGTTGCAATATTTCGCTGGTGGTCATTCCCAGTAGCTGGTAAACGCCAATATCATAAATAAAAGCCATGCAGTAAAGCACAAAGAAGACTAGCTGAAAAATGACAATGGTCACTGTCAGCTGATATAACTCATTATCATTTAGATCTAGCAAATCGTCAGTACTGTATAAAGCCTCGGGCTTAAAATCTTGCAGCTGATAATGGCTGGAAAATTCCAAATTATAGTTATACCGTAAATTTCGGTAAAAACGTCTAACTACAGCAGGATCATCGGTTTGAATAAAGAAAATTCCTTTGCGTGATACTGGAGCAGAATTCTTGGAAAAATTTTCAACGGTAAAATCTACTGCACCATACTTTTGTAATTTTTTAGCTTGTCTGCGTTTCTTCGTCGAGTAAACTTGACCATTATGGAAAGTACGGTTGAAGTTTTCCCCTAGTAGACTTTTATTAAAATCACTGACTTCAAAAATTATTTGCTGATAATTAGTATCATAACGATAATGCCGATAATCTCTGCCTGCTCCCGCATAGCTTGTCCGTCGAATAAATGGTACCGATAGCTGGGCGCTAGTTTTTCTGATCACTTTCAATTGGCGCAAATATTCTTTGGTGCTATCGGCTTCATTAGGTAACCCTAGTTGAGTGTATTGGCTGGTAACATCGGCCTCCTGATAAATACGCTGATCCGCATAATTTTCAGTGAAATAAAACATTACCAAAAAGGCCATGAAAATGTTTAC
This sequence comes from Lactobacillus corticis, assembly GCF_018327645.1. Taxonomy (GTDB): domain Bacteria; phylum Bacillota; class Bacilli; order Lactobacillales; family Lactobacillaceae; genus Lactobacillus; species Lactobacillus corticis. Next base: position 298,446 of record NZ_BMAY01000001.1, read on the forward strand.
GCCGACTAGGATAAGTTTTAAAACTTTTTTGTACAATTATCTTCCCCAATAAAAAAGAGCTGGAATAGCAGCTCTCATATTTACTTGATATAACCGTAATAGGCTTTAGCAGTACCATAACCTACGGCAACTCCAACCAAACAAGCAGTCAATTTGGGACTGCTTGTTTGTTATTCATCAGAAGACTCGGCTTCACGTTCATCACTGGCTTTTTTTACGTTATCGTGCTTAATCAATCGCCAGCCTGTTAGCGCCGTGGTAATCACGCTGGCCAAAACCAGCAACATGGTCGAAGTACCAATAGAAGTGGCATAGGTCTGCAATTGACTGGTAAATTTGCCAACCCAGTTTTGACTAGTGGTGCTGCTCGACAGCTGCATGACACCATAGACCACACTAACTGTCTCTATCAGGGATACCAAAAAGGCGGTCAGGCGATTTTTCCGCATCCCTTTCCAAGTCTGAACCAGCACAACCAACGGCAGCACAATCAAGAGCAGCCAAACGACATAGGCCATAATGCCATAAGTAAAAGTTTTAGATGAACCTAAGAGTTTAGCGCCAATTGTCAGCAAAGTATTGGAGATGGACAATTTTTGGTTATAGGTTGCCTGATCGACCGAAGCTCCAGCACCGGCAAAAACCACGATTAAAGTAACCAGTGCCAAAAACATGGTAGTCAGCCCCAACAAGTCAACCCGACGCTTGCGGGCTTGCTTTACCCGGTCATTGACCTTCGGATGCTTTTCTTCAAGATATGCTTCCCGGCGACTGCGGTTTTTGTCCAACTTATTAAAGACATTGGAACCCACCTGGTTGATCTTTTGGGTTAAGCGCAAATCAGCCGTGTACTGCTCGATCCGCGAAGCCCGTTCACAAATGACATAAAGCCAAATCATCAAGGCGAGGAACAAAACCCAGCCTGCAAGGCGGGAAAAGCTCATCACCACCAGCAAAAAGACTCCTAATAAGTAAACAATGGTGGCGTTCTTACGCACCCACTCGATCATCTTTTTGACTGTACCATTCTGCTGCTCTGGGTAAAATTCCGCCCGATAAGCTGCTCGTTTGGCAATTTTTTTGCCCTCTTCCTGCTGATCGGTAAAGGGGGCATTTTCATGCTGATCAGTAAAAAAGGTGTCGCGGTATTTTTTTAAGTTAAATCCGCAATTAGGGCAAATATCAACCGCTTCTGACAGTTGTTGCCCACAATTAGGGCTCTATAATTTTTCCTGTTGATGGTTTATCTATATGATATCCTGTTAACAGGATTTTTTATTGCGCAAGAAAAAGAGGCCATAGCCTCTATTTCTCAA
>NZ_BMAY01000002.1 GCF_018327645.1 Lactobacillus corticis
TCCATTTGTGACCTCCAATAGATGTTTTTGTGGTCATTAACATTCTATCAAACAGGTCCAAATGGACTTTTTTATTTTTCTAAAGTGTTCAATTTGATTTTACAATCGGCGAATTTTAATTAAACAAACACAGCTAAAATACAAACACACACTTAATGACCAGGAAAACTGCTTTCCTGGTCATTTTTTAGCCAAATTAGTTTGCCTTTTCACAAAAAAATCTTGCAAGTTGGGCTAATAAATAATATAACTGGTATTGGAAATTAAAAATATCTCACATCACTAAAGAGCGGCTTCGTAAGGAAGCGGCTTTTTTGTTGCACCGATGTTACAAACTTTGTAACATTAATCAAATAGCTACCTACCTATTTAAGTCTTTATTAGCTCATCTAGTTTGTTTCTTAAGCATCAACTATTGGCCTAAACCACTGATATTACAGCATCTTTATTACAAACAACGGAATAAAAAAAGGCAAAAAAATTCCTTTTACTAGTTGTTAAACGTAAAACATTGCTGTAAAATCTATGTAACAAAGATGTAACAGAGGTAAAAATCATGAAGAAGAATTCACTTATTACTTTGACCACAATTGCAATTGCTGCTTTAGCTTTAGCTGTTCCTGCTGCTAAGGCCTCTGCCTCAACAAGTTCAACTACCAAGACTACCTACTCAGCAAACATCGGCAAATACGGTGCCAAGGCTGCTTTCACCACGCCTAAGAGCATGCGCGGTACCTGGTACTACAAGGGTACTAAGGCTTTAGGTCTTAACCCTAAGAAGACTTACAAGATTAAGATTACGGCCCACACCATCAAAGGCGTTTACCTTTACAAGGCTAACGATAAAGTTACTGAAAAGTACGCAATGAATTACAAGAAGTACCAAAAGGTCATTAACAAGACTAGCAACTGGGGAGCAGCTTCAACCTTTAAGGCCAAGGGCAAGACTTGGGTTAACGTTCAAGGCTGGGCTGCTGGTGCCGGCAATGGAACTTTCTACTCAGTCACTACTAAGAAAGTTAACGGCAAACGCGTGAAGACTCTCACCATCGGTTATGGCTACAAGCCATTCATCGGAGCTCACGCCTACAAGAAATAACCATCAGCAATAAAAAACCACCCAATAGCAAAAGATCCGGTTCAAGTCGAACCGGATCTTTTTTAATTACGCTTTAGTTGGTGCAAACCGTAAGCTAGCAAGTAGATAGCAACTTCAATAATTGAAATAAAGAAAGTTACCGGCCAGTTGGTAACATAGGCTAAGTATAAACCAGCCCACACTCCAATCAGGGCAAAAGCTACCGACCAAATAATCATTGACCAAATTGATTTTCCTAAATATCTAGCAGTTGACGCCGGCAAGGTCAGTAAAATAAAGACCAATAAAGAACCCACAATCTGCGAGCCAATTGAGACCGACATTGCCAGCGCAATTAAGAAAACTAGACTGACTAAGCCAGTTTTTAAGTGATGGCTAGCTGCACCGATATGATCAAAGGAATCATAATTTAATTGGCGGGCAACTAAAATAAGTAAAACGATGACAATCAGGGACAAGATTATCAATTGATAGACATCTTGCAAATCGACCCCGATAATACTGCCAAACAGGATACTCGTCGCATACCTGGCATTGGAATTTGATATCGAGAGGAACAAGACCCCTAAGCCGATAAAGAGCGCCGAAATGGCACTGATCGATGATTCCTTCTGATCAGTATGCAGGGTCAACTCACCAACTCCGATTGAGCCTAATAAGGTAAACAGAATCATGCCCCACAAAGAAGGAATCCCGGCAAAGGCCGCAAAAGCTGCCCCGGCAAAACCGATTTCCGACAAAGTGTGGGCTAAGAAGCTGAATTGCCGAGCAACTACATATACTCCCACTACCCCACAGGTAATGGCAATAAAGGTGCTGGCATAAAAGGCATAACGCATAAAAGCATATTGCAGCATTAACTGTACACCTCCTGGAAATCGGCAATCTTGCCGGCTTGAACCGTACCGTGATCTAAATACAAATATTCCTTCATGTACTTTTTAGCTAGCGGCACATCGTGCGTCACAAACAGCACGGTCATACCATGTTTTTTATTCAGGTGTTGGATTAGCGCCATCAACTCTTCTTTGGCAGATGGGTCAAGACTAGCAGTTGCTTCATCTAAAACAATCATATTGGGTTTATCCAACAAAGCTTGTGCCAGATATGCTCGCTGCTTTTGGCCGCCACTTGCCTCACCCATCCTAGTATGCTGGATACTGGTTAAGTTCATTTCTTCGAGTTCATGATCAACTTCTTGTTTGAACTGCTTGCTTTTAAATAATGGACCATTCAGTTCAATAAATGAACGAATAGACAAAGGATACTCTGGATCAATGTTTCTAAATTGGGGTACATAGCCCAGTTTCACGTGCTCATCAAACTGAAAGCTGCCTGCTGTCGGCGCCAGCATCCCCAACAGGATCCGGATCAAAGTAGTTTTTCCGGCTCCATTCGGTCCCAGTAAAGCCGTCATTGAACCTTCCTGCAGTTGAAAATCTAGATCTTGAAAGATGGTCCGATTATCAAACTTCATGGTTAAATTATGTACATCTAGGATCAAATTAGCTTTGCCTCTTTTCTAACTTACATATATCATGTTAATTATACCAGACCTAGAGCATGCTCTGGTCTAACTAGCTATCTTCTAATTTATAAAAAGCAACTATTTTTATAAATTAGATTAGAGTAAGCCTATTTAAAAACTTTGTCAATATTTTTCTTAACTATTCAAATAAACAAAAGATCCCAAGTCTTGATTTACTTGGGATCTTTTTAGTTAGGTTTTTAAGCAAATTATTTTTTGTTAATTAAGCATTTTCCTTAACTGGCTTCTTCCACAAACCAAGAATCAAGGCTGCGATAATTGAACCAACAATTGTTGCAAGGAAGAAGAGCAGGATGTGGTTGGAAAGTGGTGATACCCACAAACCACCGTGAGGAGCAGGAACTTGAACATTCCAAACACCGACTAAAGCACCACCGATAGCTGAACCAATGATACATGATGGTAAAACGTGACCTGGGTCAGCTGCAGCAAATGGAATTGCACCTTCAGTGATGAATGAGAAGCCCAAGACCCAGTTAGAAATCCCGGCACGTCTTTCATCTGCAGTAAACTTGTTCTTGAAGAAAGCAGTGGCAATCGCAGTTGCAAATGGTGGAACCATCCCACCTACCATAACGGCAGCCATCAAAACAGCAGCAGTAGCTGACTTAGGGTTGTTGGCAAAAGCACCTGAAGCAAAGACATATGCAGCCTTGTTGAAAGGACCACCCATATCGATTGACATCATCCCTGCCAAGATAGCAGTCAATAAGGCCAAGTTGGCACCTGACATGCTGTTTAAGAAGTTGGTAATTACCAAGTTGATGCCGCTGAAGATTGGGTTAACAATGTAGTACATGATAGCCGCAATGAGGAGCAAGCCCAAGATTGGGTAGATCAACATTGGCTTCATCCCTTCAACTGACTTAGGCAGCTTAGCAAAGGCCTTCTTTAAAGCAACCATCAAGTAACCAGCAATGAAACCAGCTGCCAAACCGCCTAAGAAGCCGGCAGGAGAAGCTGAGTGAGGTTGCACGTTAACTGTTAAGCCGTTGGTGCCATTGACAATTGCGGCCATATAACCACCAACAAACCCTGGCATTAGGGCTGGCAAGTCGCCAATTGATTCAGCAATGTAAGCTGACAAAACAGGAACCATGAAGGCGAAGGCCAGGTTACCAGCACTGTTTAAGAAGATAAATGCTGGAGCCTTAGCACCGCCGGCATAGTTTTCAACGATGAAGGAAATGGCCATCAAGATCCCACCACCGATAACGAATGGCAGCATGTGGGAAATCCCGTTCATCAAGTGCTTGTAAATTACGCTCCAAACGCCTTGCTTTTCACTTGAAGCAGCTTCAGCTTCACTAGCACCACCTTCGTTGTGGTAAACCGGTGCATTGCCGTCAAGGATGGTCTTAACTAGTTCTTCTGGCTTGTTGATCCCATCAACAACTGGGTGGTTGGTTAATGGCTTGCCATCGAACCGAGGCATATCAACCTTCTTGTCAGAAGCAATCACAACCCCGATTGAACGGTTAATTTCGTCTTGGGTCAACTTGTGCTTAACCCCTTCAGAACCGTTAGTTTCGATTCGGACATCAGCACCCAGCTTCTTACCAGCCTTGATTAAAGCTTCTTCAGCCATGTAGGTGTGGGCAATCCCGTTAATACATGCAGTAACACCAACGATTAATGGCTTGTCGCTCTTGTCAGCCTTAGCAGCTTCTTTCTTGGCAGCTTCTTTTTTATCTTCTTCATCCTTGGCATTTTCAGCGTCAGTGAAGAGCTTGATTACTTCAGCTGGAGTCTTAGCAGCCTTTAAAGCTTCAACCAGGTCAGGGTTGATTAACAGACTTGCTAATTTTGACAAAGCTTGCAAGTGCGTGTTGTCAGCGCCATCTGGTGCCGTAATCATAAAGAAGAGGTTAACTGGTTGACCGTCTAAAGCTTCGTAGTCAATCCCCTTAGCAGACTTGGCAAACAAAACCCGCGCCTTGTTGATTGACTTGTTGCGAGCGTGCGGCATGGCAATTCCGCCACCGATCCCAGTGGTACCTTCTTTTTCCCGGTCCCAGATTGACTTGATGAAAGCATCTTCGTCATTAACGATCCCGGTTTTAACTTCCAGGTCAGCCATTTCCTTGATGGCTGATTCTTTATCAGTGGCCTTAAGATCCATGATCATGGATTCTTCGGCTAAGATATCCTTAATTTTCATCTTGTTACTCCCCTCTATGATTAGGAAATTTGCTCAACTTTAATTTGTGGCAAAACAGCGTCAATTTGACTCTTGACCGCAATGTCCTTAGTAAAGGCAGTTGCTGCCCCGCAGGCCATGCCGATCCGGAAACTTTCTGCCGGATCCTTGGTTTCAAAGTAAGTACCCACGAAACCAGCAATCATTGAGTCACCAGCCCCAACTGAGTTAACGGCCGTGCCGACAGCTCCCTTAGCGTGGTAGACGTGGTCTTGCGTCAGCAAGTAGCCGCCTTCGCCAGCCATTGAAATCATCACGTTTTGAGCACCCTTGTCCAAAAGCTTTTCAGCGTATTCCAGCATTACTTCGCTTGAATCAAAAGTAGTGTTGAACAAGTCAGCCAATTCGTGGTGGTTAGGCTTAATTACCAGTGGCTTGTAGGCCAAGGTATCCAACAATGCTTCACCCGTAGTATCAACTACGAATTCAGCACCAGCTTCACGGATAGTTGGCAATAATTGTTGGTAGAAGTCAGTTGGCAAGCTTGGCGTCAATGAACCACTCATCACCACAATGTCGCCTGGCTGCAAATCAGACAGGCGGGTCTTGAAAGCAGTGATTTCTTGTTCAGTAATTTTCGGACCAGCTGCGTTAATTTCAGTTTCCTTTTGAGCGTGGATCTTTACATTAACCCGCGTATCATCAGAAATTGTGACAAAGTCACTGGCAATTTGCTTTTGGTTCAATTGCCGTACCAGTTCCTTGCCTGTAAAGCCACCAACAAAGCCCCAAGCAGTGTTGTCAACCTTCAATTGGTTAAGGATTTGGGAAACGTTAATTCCTTTACCCCCTGCCAAAAATGAATAATTATCAGTTCGATTAACTTCACCGTCGTTAACTTTAGGAAGCAGCATGACATAGTCAAGTGCTGGGTTAACCGTCACAGTGTAAATCATTAAATGACCTCCTCTAGTTTGATATCGGCTGGAATAGCCGCTTTAATGCTTTTTGAAAGTTTATTGGTAATAATGGTCGTCTCGCTAGCATGACCAAAGCTGACAAAGTCTCTTTGGCCAAACTTGGACGCATCAGCAAGCACAAAGGCTCGATCAGCGTGCTGAATTTCAGCAGTCTTCATAGCTGCTTCTTCGGCTTCCGGCGTGGTCAACTCACCGTTATCATTAATACCATTAACCCCGATAAAACTTGCCGAAAAGTTCATCGTCGCAATCTGCTGCAGGGCGAAAGCTCCAACGCTGGCATGCGTGTCGGCTTTGACCCGGCCGCCAATTAGAATTGTCTCAATATTATGACTCAGTGCACATAAGGCTGTTTCCAAGCCATTGGTGACAATCGTAACATCACGGACATCAGCAAGGAAGGGAACCATTTCATAGGTAGTCGTCCCAGCGTCAATAAAAATATAATCACCGGGATGAACTTTTTTAGCTGCATACCGCGCAATTGCAATTTTCTCGGCATGGTTCATGGTGAAACGCACGTGCTGCGATACATCGCGCGAAAAATTATGAACGGAACGAGCGCCGCCATGTACCCGTTTCAGGATACCCGACTCTTCCATCTGAATGAGGTCGCGGCGAATTGTGGACTCAGAAGTAGCTGTCAGCTTGCACAGCTCTGATACGCGGCACAGTTCATGCTCGTTCACATAGCGTTCAATTAGGCTTTGACGTTCTTCCGTCAACATTTTTTTCACCCCGCTAATTATTGTATGCGCAGTCATCTTCAAAATCAATCATTTTTATTCAGAATTCTTCACATTTTGTCAAAAGTCTGCAAACCGATTTAAACAGGCTTTCTTATGACAATGTAAAGGCTTACAAAAGCAAATGCGCTCCTGACGGTTTTTGACCGTTTCTTTCAATCAGCAATAGATTAAATAACTAATCCGGTTTCTGACTAGACCAAAAAATAAAAAAAACTTGAACTACCAAGTCAACAATTGGCAATTCAAGCTTGTTTGTTAATATTCTACTTCTTGCGGAACTACCCAGCTAAGATGACCAATCCCACCCCTAACAGGCCGAAACTGATCAAATAGCTCTGGAGCAAGGCAACGGTTGCAAAGACGCTCCCCATTTTTTTCGTCCAAACCATAATCGTATAATGCATTGAATAATAAAAGTAATAGACACTGCCTGCTACCAGCAATCCCCCAAGGAGATAAGGAAGAACTGTTTCCATATCTTACCTCGCACTTCCAATAAATAATTTTTACATTCCAAAATCACTATTAGTAACTACTATTATAGCGTTCTTAGGTAAAATTGAAAACGTTTTCTGAAAATTGCTGTTATTTTTGCTCACAGCGCTATTTGCACAAAAAATGGCGACTGTCACCAGTCACCAATTCATGCTTGGTTATGCTTGCGTTTCAGCAAGCTCCAACCTAAATAATACAATCCAGCTGCTATTGCGGCCTGACCCAAAAAGACTCCGCCAGTAATTAGCAAAATTTCTTCACCCGCGTCCAAGAAACCAATCAGCAGCAAAAAAATACCAATCAGAGCACTGATCATCATCAGCGGGAGCGAGATTTTTTTATCTGTTACCAGCCGTATATGATCGTTGCCAGCTAGTTCCTTTCCGTGGTATGCAAAAGCTTCGTCCTGATGCTTAACTTGCACTACCGCTTCTGCTAGGTAGTGGAGCCCAACCAAGAAAATCATCTCAACGATCAAAACATAACCGGCTAAGGTCATTCCTTGTGGATCGCTGCTTAAATCAGCCATCCCGGCAAACAATAACCCAGCAACTATTCCCACCAACAAAAAGCTGGTAGTGGTAAATTTTCCCGTCAAATATCTGACATAGTCAGACTCTGACAAATCAACAATCTTAGCTTTCATTAAATTTCCTCGTTTATTATTTTCTTGAGATAACCTTATCTAAGAAAGCACCTGTATGTCAAACCAAAAGGCAAGAAAAAAGAGGGCCCCATACCCTCTTTTCTCTATTTGACTGAAAGAACAGGAAAAGCCTGTTCATACCCCATTTTTATTTAGTATTTTGTTAGCAGTAATATAGAAGTTTTACCCTATCCCTTGTATTCTATGATACGTGCTTTTTCCTAAAAAAACCGTTTTTGTCAAATTTGGTTGTTTTTGCGTCATATTCTAAAGCGCGCCATTTTAAAGAAGCATACCTATTCCCAACCAGCACAAAATGCCAATAATAAACTTGCCATCTTCAGTAAATTCTGCATACGCCATCCACTCATAAAGCATAATCATTAGAAGCGTCAAAACCAGCAGCTGCAAAGCAGCCACTAAACTGAATACCTTTGCCAGCAATGCCGTAACAATCCAACAAATCAGGGTTATGAGCGCGAATTTCACGGCTTCGAGCCCCCAGCTTTTGAAAATATTTCAATTTGCTGCCAGTCCTTAACTGCAGCATGGGAGTATTCAGCACTTCCGCCTGAGTGGTCCGCCAGACCGACCACACCAGAAGCCACAAGCCAAGATTGGTAATTTGCAGAAATGGATCATGCTGATCCCAAAAAATTGAAATTTTGGCTGTATTACGCAGTTGCAAATAGGCATATGAAAAATTCCAGCAAAGATTGATTAATAAAAGCGCTAAAGTTTGTGTTAAGTATTGCCGTTTCATCGTTTATTCCACTTCTTTACAACTACGCTTAGCAGAACCAATTCTACAAGCACCCAAAAGAGACTCAGATACATGGTTGCTAGTGGAAATTTCAAATACGGATAAAAGGGAAAATATAATTCGTCTCCAGTCATTAAAGGGAAAGATTTAAGAAGAAAGAAGAGCCGGCTGCGAATTGACAAAAGTGAGGCTACCCAGAAGACCATTCCCGCAAAGAAGCTTACGGCGGTTTTTCGCCAGGTTAATTCCACTAGCCAAACAAACAAGATGATCGCCAGGAAGTTTAAAAAGGTGATGCCTAATCTGGTTATGACAGCCAGCATCCCCGTGTTAAAAAGCGGATGACTAACTGAAAACGCAATGCGATAGCCATGCAGCCAGCCAATAACCAAACTGCCAGCAAACAAAGCTAGCGCAAAAATTGCACTCAGCCTTACGCCCAGGCCTAAATAAGGTCTAAAAGTCTGACTGTTGCTGCCTCTTCTGATTGCTTCCAGCGGGTAATACGCTCCAACAAGATTGCTTAACAAATCGAAACAGCTTAAAACTGTTAGCAGTGGAATGGCTGTAGTCACAATAATTAAGGTTCCGGTAGTTTGCAAATAATAATCAAAGATTGAACTTTTAACAGTCAAATTTTCAATCGCAATCTGGCTGGGGGAGGCAAATAACAGGAGCAAACACACCAACAGCTTGCACTTTTGAAAATTAGAAAGTCGCTTCATCATAGGTCTGATTTTCTACTACACTTTCACCATCAATCACCAGAAACCTATCAGCAATATCTTTAAAACTATCATCGTGTGAAACTACAATCATAGTCGTATTCGGACGAACTTCTCTAACTTGTTTAACAATCTCAATCACCTTTTGCTTAGATTGCTTGTCTAAGCCATTCATTGGTTCGTCCAGCAAAATAATCTGATCTTCTTCCATGAAAGCCTGAGTTAAGCCCAACTTTTGATTCATACCAACGGAATAGCCTCTGACTTTAGTCTTATCAGTTGGATTTAGGCCAAACTTTTTCATCCAAGTTTCAATTTGACCCACATCGATCTTATCCTTTATGCTGGCTAATAACTTTAAATTTTCCAAACCAGTCAAAGTCGGAATGAAAGATGGGGTATTAATCATAACCGCAGTATTTTCCGCATATTTACCTGCAAGCAGTTCTTGATCATTAATATAAACCTTGCCAGATACCGGCTCCAGCAAACCGCTAACCACTCTCAGAATAGTAGATTTCCCTGATCCATTAGGCCCTATCAACTGAACCAGTTCACCAGTGTTAATTGCAAAATTAACGTTATGCAAAAGCGGACGCCGTTTGAATTTAATGTTGACGTTTTCTAATTTTATAACTGACACTAGTAAGACCTTCTTTCCAAATAGAGATTAATCAAGTAAATCAACACCAATTCAATTAAAATTACTACTAGAAAGTAACCATATACTTGGACTACTAAATTGGTTTCACTTGCTTTAGCTCCCAATAAGTTTCTAGTTAATCCAAATGGTACATATTCTTCTGGAAGAATGCCAACATTAAATAAAAGGATCGGCAAAACATAAACTACTAGAATACTTCCGACTAAAACCTGCCATTTTTTCTTTGCTAAGTAAACAAAAACAAAGGGTACCAACATAAGCAAAAAATTATATAGCCAGTTAGCTAAAACTAGTAATAAATATCCACCAAATGAGCGAACAGCAAACCAACCTGTCCAAGGAAACATTCTGTCCCCGCGAATTTTAAAAAAACCGGTTAATAGAACTGAAGAAATCAGCAATGTTACAACCGTATATAAGCAAGAGTAATATAGTACTGACTGTAACTGCTTACTTATAACCTTAAATGATTTTTGCTCCCGAACCAGTGACCATTCCTTATCGCTCGTGAACCAATAAAATGTAATTAATCGATAGCCAAGTAGAATTGGTATTACTAGCACATACATACTAGTATCATTAAATATCATGTAGACTGCTTCAAGATACCCCGCTTCTCCCATAGCTTGACTAGCCTTCCAAAATGTAAAGGCAACGGAAATCACCACCATCAACCAAAAGTAATATGGCTCTATCCGATATAAAGTTTTTCGGTTCATAATAATTCTCCCCTACTAGCAAAAACAAGCCGGATTCACATCTGGCTTGTTTTTAACAAATTATGGACGCCATTCCAAATATGCAGTCATTGACTAGCCTAAGTATCCAAACTATTTTGGGCATATTTCAATGACCTTTACTTTTAGCCATAATTATAACAGGTAAACCACGTTTTTGAACAAAATTTCCAATTTGGTCGTTTTTACTTCCTAAATGGCAAATTTGGACGACATTTTGCTGCTCAAATTTAAGTGATTTTGAAAATCTGGCCTATCCTCGCTGAAATAATCACCTGCAGCTATTTTCAGAAATCATCGTTGCCCCGATATCAAGGCATTTTTTTAAACGAGCAGCTTTCGCCACATCTTTCTTGCAAATCAATACCTGATATTTCACTGTTCTTCATTCTTTTTCTAAGTCAATGTAAATCCAAGTTTTTAATTGTCACATTTGTTCAATGTACCAAAAAAACTACAAAACCGGTCAAAACCAGCTATTACAAATTAACATGGTAGCATTAGGCTTGCACTTTATTAGAAAAATACATTGCTGCAATAACATATGTCAAAGCTGTAATTATTTCTTGTACGGCCGCAATCAGCGATAAAAAAAGTAACGGAACAGATTGAAAATTAATTATCAAATAAGCAAGCCACAAGACAATAGCGATAATAATGGGTGGCCAGAGCAAAATAGCTGTAGTCTTTTTAGCAATTGCGTACGCCGAACCCGAAATTTTCTGTTCATCATACACAAAGGTATCTTTTGCATTTTCTCGGCTAACAACAAACTCCAACAGAGCTACTAATCCCAATTCAATTGCTAAGATTAGCAGCAAGATTGTCAAATTTGTGACTCTTCCTAAAAGATAGCCGCCAATTGCAAGTAATACTAGTAGCAGACTAACCGACCAAAAGGCAACATTCACCGCCTTTGCTGTTAAGTAGATAATGTAATCATCACGCGAAATCTTCTTAGCCATTATAAATTCCTCCCTTAATCCCCTCATGAAAAGACGCACCGCAAAAAGCTGAAATACATGCTACTGCTTGTGCAATCACCCCAGCACCTAAAATTTTTGCCAGTAGTCCAGTCCAAATTTCAAAAACTACGAGTACATTTAAAACCATCGCCAGCATAATTATGCCGAAAAGCAGCCAGCTCAAACCCATAATTGAATATTGGACAGCTCGGGCACTAATTTTTTTGTTCCTATACTCCACCACGCCATGCACGCTTCGGCTGAGCAGCATCCCTACAAAAACAACTAAAAGCAGTTCCATTGACAGGATTATGATTGCAGTCCAGATCTGCTTCTGATGTAAAAATAGGTTAAGTATAAGCATCCCAATTATTTCCAGGCAACAAGTTAGTACAAAAGCTTGGCATATTGTTTTGCCTAGTAAATATTCAACATAATCATCATGCGAAATCTTCTTAGCCATTAGAAATTCCCCCCTCAATTTTTGTTCAAGAAAAGTCTAACAGCTAAGTACCTAATCCCTGCTAAATCTGCGCTATTTTGCCAACAATTTCGCCTATTTGGTCAACGCTTAAGCAATTCTTTTGCTAATTGCTGCATCTGCTGGCGCAAACTGCGTGAATACTTCACTGTTAAGCCACCGGTCAAAACCAACTCATTAGTATGCACATTCACTTCTTGAATCTGCTGACGATTGACCAGGCAAGATTGCGAAATTCGCCATAATTCTGGATAATCTGCAGCCACTTGTCCAATAGTGCCGCTGATCATTGCTTGACCTGAATCTTTAACCAAGATTAGCTTATGTGCGGTTGTTGCCGTGACTAAGGCAATTACCTGTGAAAGAGGAAGTGTTACTACCCGCCGTCCCATTTTATAGCTAAATTTTTTCGCTACCACCGGTTGTGACTCAATCTCAGTCACTACCTCACTCAACGTGTCATTAAGCCGGGCCTGCAGCTTTTCCGGAGCCAAATCTTTGACCACATAATCAACTGCTCCGATTCGACGTTCATAAGTTAGATAAGACAATTCCCGATAGTTGGTAACAAAAATAATCTTCGCTTGTGAATCGCGCTGCTTAATCTGCTCGGCCAAATCAATACCGGTTGGATCAACCGCATTCTCACTTAATTCAATATCCAGCAAGTAAATACTGTTTAATGGCATTTGTGCCAGCAATGCAACTGCTTGGTGATAAGAAGACGCTTGTTTTACTTGAAAAATCACACTTCTCTCCTCATTATTTTCAACCAGCATAGCTTGGCTTGTCTTGACTGCTGTTGTTAGCTGCTTTAGCTGCGCCGGCTCATCATCGCAAATAAATACTGCTATTTCACGCATCATGCCCTCCTTCAATTACCAAGTAAAAATCAAACCAACCATTAGCCAAATTATAATCCACTGACAATTGCGGATATTTTTCAACCAGTTGTTTCACATTAGCTAAACCGATACCGCTGTGACCATCCTTAGTCGTTGCGCCCAGTTCGCTAATACCAATAGTTGAATTAGCTAGGGTTTTATTGCGTACTTCAAATTCTAGATTGCCCTGGTCCTGATACAACATAATTTTTATTTGCGGATTTGGCGTTTCCCGGCTGGCTTCAATTGCATTATCAAGCGCAATTCCCAACACTCTTACCAGATCCAGCACCTCAATTTGGCCTAGCTGGTCAACGATCCGATCACACTCAAAACTATAATCCAAACCATTTTCATGCATCGAAGCAAATTTAGTCAGTAACAGATTCTTTAGTGGTTTAATATGCACATGGTTAAGATCTTGGTAGCGTGACAAAGTCTGTTGATCAAAATGCTTAGCTGTATACTCTGTCAGCTTCGCTACTGCCGTTTGATCTTGTAAATTCAAGCTTTCTAACAAATTGAGATAATCATGTTTGAACCGGCGCAGATCATCTTCGTTTTGTTCCAGATAATTAGCATAGTCTTCTAGATCTTTCATTTGTGCCTTTAAGTGGGCTTGTTCCTGCTGATTCAGCTTAGCCTGATTAATTCGATAGGCCGCATAAAACACACCGCAGCCAAACAGCACCTGTAAAAGCGCAGCAGCTGTTAAACTAGCCGTAATTAAGTGCCGATTAGAATCAGTCAAAATCACCGTATTTAGCGACAACAAAGTGATTATCGTATAGCCCTCAAGCAAAACCAGCAATGAACTCTGATCCTGCTGTACCAAGTTAGCTAATTGTCGGCGCCAATGATAAACTGCTGTCAGCAACAGCAATTCACAAGCAATCATGGCTAAGTTGCCGCTAGTTTGATTGGTAAAAGCCGGTAAACTGCTATCGACTGCCTCATAAATCATATCCAATGCCAATCCGCAGATAATCGAAATTGCCACTGCCCGAATATTAATAATGTATTTTTGCCTCCGGCGGAACCAGTATACAAAGGCCGTAAACTGCAATAAATAACCAAACATGGTTCCCCAGGCACCCCATAAAGCAATAGCCACCACTTCTGCTACATAGTACCAGCTCAATAGCAGATCACGCTTTTCAAACTGATTGCCGCTCAACCAGTAAAAAACCAAAAAATCGCAGGTCACACTAACTGCTATTAGCAGCACGACGTTAATCATTAGCTCTGCAAGTTCTCCCATTTTCTCCTCCACGCAAAAAAGCCGAGCAAATTCTGCTTGGCTTTTCATTAATACATATATTTACTGATAACTTCCTGAGGATCCTTACCAGCACGAATCTTCAAGGCTAGCTCAATTGACACGTCAGCAATAATCGATTGCGGATCAATCACATGATACGGATGATCAGGTGCTTTTTCTTGCGCTAGTGATAATTCCGTACATCCCAGCAAAATGACATTGCAGCCATACTTGTCATGCATGGTCTGCAAAATCTTATGGTACAAATCATGATCAACCACGCCTTTTTCCTTAATGTCGCGGTAAATCAATTCAGTTACCATTGGTTGGATTTCCGGACCGCCAAATTCAACCTCGCGTCCAACAGCATGAATCTCATCTTCGTACAAATGGTCAAAGATGGAACCCTCAGTAGCAATTAGCCCAATCTTCTTTTCGTCGGGATAATTTTCAATAAAGTTGTGCACGGCAATCCGCATCATATGCAAAAATGGGATATCGGTCAACTCTGCCAAATCGTCATAAAAATAGTGCGCCGTGTTGCAAGGCATCACAAAGAAGTCGGGATGAAGCAAGGCTTGGCCTTCAACGTCTGCTTTTAAGTCATTGAAAAAGTTGGGCTGACTGTGGTCTTTGATGTAAGCCGTACGGTCAGGGACTTGCGCATCGTTTACCAAGATGTAGTTCAAATAATCTTGGTCGCGCTTGATCTTTACTCGATGGTTAATTAAGCGGACATAGCTTTCAGTGGCAATGGTTCCCATGCCGCCAATAATACTGAAAAAGTGCTTCATAGGCAATTATTTTTCCAATTCTGTAATTACATTCCGCACAACAACAATGTCTGAAGGATATGGCGTATCAACGCCGCGAATCTTTTGGTAGGCATCGGCCCCCTTGCCGCAAACTAAGACAACGTCGCCATTCTTGGCTTCTGAAATAGCCTTCTTAATAGCAGTCTGCCGGTCCAATTCAATTTCAGTCTTACATTTAGAATGATCAATGCCAGCATCGATTTCTTCAGCAATGCTTTGCGGATCTTCAAATCCTGGGTCATCGGTCGTCAAGTAGGCTTTTTGCGCATAAGCAGTCAAGCTTTCGCTAAAGCCAGGACGACGGGAGACACCCTTATCACCCGTTGCACCAACAACTACGATAATCTTAGGATTGTTGAATTCGGTCTTCATAAAGTGCATCAGTGCCATCATTGAGGCCTTGTTGTGGGCATAATCAACTACGACTAAACCGTGTTCCCTAGTGCGTTCAGTCTCCATTCGGCCTGGGATGGTCACATTGCGAATCCCATCAGCAATCAAATCATGTTCTGCACCGGCAAGACCCGCTCCAATAATGGCTGCGGTCCCGTTGATTTGGTTAAAGTCGCCAATCATCTTTAACTTGTAGTCGCCATTGATTGGCAAAGCCTTAGCCTTGTGCGTAGCACAGAACAACTTAAATTGGTTCCCCATCATGTCCGTTTCTTCAGCTGAATAACGGAAATCAATCGGTTCCTTCAATTTCGGATTTTCAAAACCATCCCGCGCAAACAAGTAAATGCTGTCAGGATTGGTGGTAGTAGTGGCTGCGGCATAAACTTCGTCAAAGTGGTCAGTTTCCGCATTAATAATACACTTACGCGAATTTACCAACAGCTGCAGCTTGCAGTGCAGGTAGTCGGCAAAGTTAGGGTGTTCATTGGGACCAATGTGGTCAGGAGTAATGTTTAAGAAGAAGCCTAAGTCATAAGTTAAGCCAAAGACCCGATTCTTTTTGTAGGCTTGGCTGGAAACTTCCATCACCAAGTGGGTCATTCCGTTATCAACGGCCCGGCGCATGTCCCGGAATAAATCAAGTGACTCCGGGGTCGTCAAACTAGACTTGAAAGTGTCTTCCGGCTTAGGGCCAACGACATCGTTGACAGATGACAAAAGGGCCGTCTTGCCACCGTTCATTTTGTCTAAAATACCCTTCAAGAAGTAAGAAGACGTGGTCTTGCCCTTAGTACCAGTAAAGGCAACAACGTACAAATCATCTTGGGGGAAGCGGAAAAAGGCAGCTGACAAAAGAGCCATTGCCTTCGAAACATCCCGCACGATTAAGGCATGCATCCCCTTGCCTTCAGGGTAAGGCTGTTCGGCAACATAACAAATAGCCCCATCTTGTTTGGCCATTGATAAGTAAGTTGGTCTAAAACCGGCACCTTTACAGAAAAATAAGGTGCTCGTTTGAATGTCGCGCGAGTCATAGGAAACATATTCCATCTTGGTAGCAACCGTATCTTGGACTGCGCTAGATTTGAGCAAGTGGTGCTCTTTCAAAATTAAAATGCAGGTATTTAAAGAAATACTCATTAATGAACTCCTCATTGAAAAACTATCTCAGTCAAGATTATAACACAGCTAGGCCGGCTTTTCGGCATCGGGCTGTTTGAGCGGAAGCCGAATGATGAAACTAGTCCAGTTATCATCTGATTCACACTTGATGGTTCCATGATGCATCTCAACTACATTTTTCGAAATTGCCAAACCTAATCCCGTACCGCCGGTCTTTAAATTACGCGAAGTTTCCACTCGGTAAAAACGGTCAAAGATCTTTTTCAGGGAATCTTGGGGAATCTTTTCGCCGTTATTTTCAACGCGCAATTCAACTTCACGTTTGTTGACGGAATTGGCCACTAACTTGATCGTAGTCGCGCCCTTGCCGTACTTCAGAGCATTGCCAATTAAATTGTTATAAACGCGGACCAATTTTTCAGCATCGGCTTTAAAGGTCAATTCTTTGGGCCGAGCTTCAACTTCAAAATGAATCCCCTGTTTAGCCGCTTCCAATTCAAACCCCGCTGCTACTTGTTCCATCATGGAATAAATATGTAAATCTGACAGAGTTAGTTTGGTGGAAGTGGACTTCAGGGTTGAGTAATCAAACAAGTCATTAGCCAAGGACCGCATCTGTTCCGCCTTATTGTAGGCAATATTGATATATTTTTGCTGATCGTCCGGACTGGCCATCCCGCTCTTCAGCAAGCCTAAATAGCCGATAATAGAAGTTAGCGGAGTTCTAATGTCATGCGAAACGTTAGTAATCAATTCATCCTTAGATTTTTCGATTGCCCGTTCTTCATTAATCGAGTTAACAGTTGAATCAACCAGCAAATTAATTGAATCGATTACTTTTTGCAAATCAGGCTTAACGGCAAAGTTGATCCGGTGATCATAATGCCCGTTGGCGATGTAGTGCAGTTCCGAAATGACGTGACGCAATTGCATTTGGTGGTAGCGACGAATCAATCGCCAATACAAGACCAAAAGGTCAGCAATCATCATGGCGATCATTAAAATCCGTTGCCAGCTCCAAGTATGACTGCCGGTAAACATCAGGCTTTCTTTGATGAAAATCAGCCCATTTACCAAGTTTTTATCCTGCAGAATTGCCAAATGAAATAAGATGATGATTGACAAATTCAACAGCAGGAGCAAAACAATGGTCACAACCCCTTCAGCAAATAATTCACTCTTTTCAGCGGCGGTTAGTTTAACACGCTGTTTTTTCATGCTTAAGCTCCAACTTTGTATCCAACACCCCAAACAGTTTGAATAACTTCTTCACCACCCGTGGCAGCTTGGATCTTGTCCCGCAAGTGAGAAACGTGGACCATTACCGTCTTAGCAGAGACGATTGATTCTTGTTGCCATACGCGTTCAAAAATTTCATCAGCTGAAAAGACCCGGTTAGGGTGACTAGCTAGCAAGGATAAAATCCCAAACTCTAAGGCCGTTAATTGGATATCATTGCCATCAACGGTTTTTACTTCATGAGAATCACGGTTGATAATCAAGGGGCCGACTTCCAAGACATCCGGCGTGTCATCTTTAACCTGCTTTTGACTGCGCCGCAAGAGCGACCGTACGCGGGCCATTACTTCAAGCGGATTAAAAGGCTTAGCCACATAATCATCAGCACCGGTAATTAAGCCTTGAATCTTATCCATATCGCCAGTTTTGGCTGAGACAATAATAATCGGAATATCAGAATCTTTGCGGACTTCTTTGATGACGTCAATCCCAGTCATATTCGGCATCATCACATCCAAAATCATCAAGGCAATGTCGGGAGTGGTACTAAGCTTGGTGAGCGCTTCCTGACCGCTATATGCCCCAACCGGTTCATAGCCTTCACTCTTCAAATAAATGCTAAGCAATTCTACGATTTCTTTATCATCATCAACAACTAGGATCTTCATACAGATTCTCCTTTATATTTAGAATAGGCACCATAAATAGCTTAATTACATTTTACAGTTTTTAGGTAAGCAAGCACAATTTGCGACCCTTTTTTACGTAATTATTAAGGAAAAATTCCGCTTTTAGTTACATTTTTTACGCTTTTGCTTCGCTAGCGAACAACTTGCTCAATTCTTCAGTAAAAATTGGCGTCCAGGCATAGCGATAACCCATCATTGTTGGATGTGCATCATCAACCATATAAAATGGTTCACGTTTATTTTCTGCTCGCAGGTTTTGGTCAGCCCAGAGGTCAATAATCTTGAAGCCCCACTTCTTTTGCAGCTGGTATAGCTGTTTGATCAAATACTCATAATCGCTATCGGGTTTTCGCAGACAAGTGTAAACAACCAGCGGACAATGCCAGGTTTGCGCAACAAAGCTGCAAATGTATTCAATAGCCCCAATAGTCGTCTTTTGATCAAAATCTTCAGGATTTTTGCTTGCGCTAATTGCACCAACTGGCGCATGGCGTCGACCGTCATTGGTTGATAATTGCAACACGAAGGCATCTAAAGCGATATCAGCGGGAATATTGTGTTCCATGCGCGGAATATAACTCAGCTGACTCGTGGTTGCCAAGGTGGTGCCGCTTACCGCTTCTTTAAAGCTGATCACGCCCTTTTCCAAGCGCAGGTAATCGACAAAGGAATTATGGCGCGCAGCTGATCCTAAAGTAATTGATGAACCTAAAAAGGCAATTTTCTTATTATAAAGTGGGGTTGAAGAATCTAATAACGCGCCGTTGGGCGCATATTCCGGCTTATTTCCTTGATTGCCAATATAATTGCGTCCCCATTTGCTAAATCTTTTTCGACCTAAAACTAGTCCAGCAACCGCCAAAAAACCAAATGCTGCACCGTACCCAATAAACCGCTTTTTCATTGCGCACCTCTTTCGTTATTTCTGCTTAGCCATTGTTTTTATATTATACCTATTGCTGCTGAACGGGGCTTAAGAATGTGTAAAAAAAGAAGCTGTCGAAACAGCTCCTAAATGCTCCCAGAAATGATTCGAAAGAGACAGCAAGGTGAGTTAAAAAACAAAAAAGAAAGTAACCAAAACGAATCTTAAGTAAGACTGCGTTAAATCATTTGCTGTACTAATTTTACCACTTCAAAGGGATATTTGTATATCCTTTAAAAGTCAAAAATCAAGTTTTTGTTATTAATTACTGGATTTCCCGCTTGCCGGTGTAGAGCTCATAGTAGTAACCCTTTTGGGCAAGTAATTCTTCATGATTACCATGTTCAATAATTCGACCGTGATCTAATACCAAAATCAAATCGGAGTTAACAATCGTTGACAAACGGTGGGCAATTACAAAGCTGGTACGGCCACTCAGGAGGTTATCCATCCCTTGTTGGACCACCTTTTCCGTCCGCGTATCAATGCTTGAGGTCGCTTCATCCAGAATCATTACCGGTTCATCCGAAATCATCGCCCGGGCAATCGACAACAGCTGCATTTGACCTTGCGACAAATCGCCACCATTACCATCAATTACGGTTTCATAGCCATCATCCAGGTCATGAATAAACTCATCGGCATGGGATAATTTGGCAGCTTGGTAAACTTCATCATCACTAGCCCCTGGCCGACCAAAGCGGATATTTTCCATAATGGTACCAGTAAATAAGTGAGTTTCCTGCAAAACAATCGTGACGGATTGGCGTAAATCGTCCTTTTTAATTTGTTCTAGCGGAATTCCATCATAGGTAATGGTGCCGGAATCAATATCATAGAAGCGATTCAGCATATTGGAAATCGTTGTCTTGCCGGCACCGGTTTCCCCAACGAGGGCCACCTTCATGCCCGGTTTGGCATCAATATTGATGTGGTGCAGGATTTCTTGTCCAGGGAAGTAGCTGAAGTTTACATCGTCAAACACAATGTGGCCGCGCACCGGCACTTGCTTAACGCTGCCGTCAGCTTGCGGCAATTGCCAGTGCCAAGCTGATTTAACATTTTCATCGCTCTTGATCGTAACTTGTCCTTCGTCAGATTCTTCTGGCGTATCCATTACTTCAAAAATCCGAGCAGCCCCAGCCAAAGCCATGACAATTGAGTTTAACTGTTGCGAAATTTGGGCAATTGGCATTGAGAACTGTCTTGATAACTGCAAGAAAGCCGCAATTGCACCTAAGGACAGCGGCGCCCAATTATGAATGGCAGCTGCACCGCCGACAATCGAAATCAGCACGTAAAGCAAGTTCCCCATATTCCCCATAATTGGGAACAGGACCGTGGCATAAGCGTTGGCCCGACCGGAAGCTTGCCGCAATTCTTCGTTATATTTGTCAAAGCCAGCTTCGGCTTCAGCTTCATGAGAAAAGACCTTAACGACCTTTAAACCGTTAAGCATTTCTTCGTTGTAACCGTTGATCTGGCCCAACTTCTTTTGCTGAATTTTAAAGTTTTGCCCTGACTTGGTCGTCAAGTAACGCACAATGCCAAAACTAAGGGCAAAGATGATAAATGAGAAAATCGTCAACTGCCAACTAACTGAGAACATGGCACAGACAACAAAGACCAAGGACAAGACCGAGTTTAAAAACTGCGGAATTGATTGGGAAATCATCTGCATCAAGGTATCAATATCGTTGGTATAACGGCTCATGATGTCGCCGTATTCATTTTGATCAAAGTAAGCCAGAGGCAAATATTGCATATGCTTAAACATTTGCCGCCGCACTTTAAATTGAACTCGTTGCGCTAAAATCCCCATCAAAACCGAGTAAAGGTAGGCACAAATTGCCCCAACCACATAAATGCTCAGCATGATCAAAATTGCTCGCAATAAGGGCGCATAGTCGGGAGTTTTTTGCTTCAACAGGGGTTCAACAAAGTTGTTGATCAAGTCTTCAATAAAGAGCGAGCCGGCAACTTGGGCGGCTGCTGAAACAATTACCCCGATTGCTGAAACAATCACCATCCATGGACTGGTTTCCATGATTAGCTTCAACAACCGGCCCAGAGCAGCGGTTCGCTTAGGTTGTGTTTTTACATTTTCCAAACTGCTCACCTGCTTTCTTCCTGGAACTTGGCAATTGTACTGTACAAGTCGTTGCGCTTAATCAATTCGTCATGCGTGCCAATATCTTCAATCCGTCCGTGATTCATTACCACAATTCGATCCGCATCCTTAATTGAGACGATTCTTTGGGAGATGATAATCTTGGTGGTCTCTGGCATGTCCTTGCGCAAAGCTTCCCGAATTTGGCGTTCAGTTGCCGTATCAACCGCAGAAGTGGAATCGTCCAAGATCAAAATCTTCGGCTTTTTCAGTAGGGCACGCGCAATCGTTAACCGTTGCTTTTGCCCACCGGAAACATTGTTACCGCCTTGTTCCACGACCGTGTCGTAACCATCTTTCATTTCACTGACAAAACCGTCAGCATGCGCAGTTTTGGCAGCTTGAATTACTTCTTCATCCGTGGCATTTTCATTACCCCACAAGAGGTTAGATTTAATGGTGCCTGAGAAGAGCACGTTCTTTTGCAAAACCATTGCGACATTGTCACGCAAGGTGCGTAAATCGTAAGACTTTACATTATGGCCAGCTACCCGCACAGCACCACCATCAACATCATACAAACGAGGAATCATGGAAACCAAAGTTGACTTGGAAGAACCGGTTTCGCCGATAATCCCAATGGTTTCGCCACTCTTGATATGCAGATTGATGTCCTTTAAAGCATAGTGCTTGTCGCCTTCTTCATATTTAAAGCTAACATGATCAAAGACAATATCACCATTATTCAAGTCGGTCACTGGCTTTACCGGGTTCTTAATTGCTGGTTCTTCGTCGATTACCGCAGCAATCCGGCGACCGGATGACATGGACATAATAATTTGCGTAGAAATCATCGCCAAAATGTTTAGGGCGAACAAAACTGAATTGGAGTAAGAGAACATGGAAACTAATTGTCCAGTGGTTAATTCTCCGCCCACAATTAAGTGCGTCCCGAACCAGCAGATCAGCAGGTTGGAAATGTTCAAAACCAGCATTACGGCAAAAATCTGCATAGAAATAATTTCCATCGCTTTGGCAAAAAGCTTGTAAATATATTGCGCTGCCTTATTGAACTGCTTGATTTGTGCTTGTTCTTGCACGTAAGTCTTAACTTCCCGAATGCCCCGAACATTTTCCCGGACGGTCCGGTTCAAACGGTCATACCCTCGGAAAATCTTAGGGAAAATCGGGTTGGCAGCCATGATAATGCCTACCAGGATGATCGCAAAAATTGGTACTAAAACCACAAAAACCAGCGAAAGTTTCGGACTAACGATAACTGACATGGTTACAGCCAAAATCAGCATCATTGGCGCCCGCACGGCAATTCTAATCAACATTTGATAAGAGTTTTGCACGTTGGTAACGTCCGTGGTCATTCTCGTTACCAGACTGGCACTAGAGAATTTATCAATGTTTTCAAAAGCATAGTCCTGAGTGTGATAGAACATGTCATGTCGCAAGTTGGCTGCAAAGCCGGCTGCAGCGTGAGCTGAGGTAATACTTGCCCCTGCGCCTGACAGCAGCGACAAGATCGTCATTACCAACAGCACTCCCCCCAGCTGCCAAATAAACGACATATTGCCTTTATTAATCCCTTGGTCAATCATCATACCTACCAAATAAGGGATCAGCATTTCAATCAGCACTTCAAAAATTACCAACAGGGGTGAAGCCCATGACAACTTTTTATATTGCCGGATTGATCGCTTTAATGTTTTGATCAAGCTGTTACCTCCTTTTTCATTTACCCAAACATAACCTATACTAGGCCAAGAAACACAAAAATAAAAAAGACACACCAGGCGCCTTTCTTATTAAGCTATAAAAACCATAATATACTCAATCAAACTATATTTCTAGTAAAAAGATTGGTTATTTTTTGGACTGAACCGATTGTCTGCCCATCGTTGAGCCTACGATGCCATATTGTTTCCGGAACAAGTAACGTCCACCATAAGCTGCTGCCGCAATAATGATGTACCAAATTCCAGGCAAGACTGGATTGATCACTTGGATTGCCGGCAATGCCAAAATCCACATCCAGGCAAACAAGCCCACGATTAGGATGAAGCTGACGCCAATTAGCTTAGGCCAGCTAACTTTAGAACTACTGCCATTTGGCAAAACCCAATCCTCGTACTTGGTCATGAACACACCCATCAGAATCCCAACTGAGGCAATTGATAAGATCCCCATTGAGCTGCTGGTCTTATTGGTGTTGCTAAAGAGTTCCATAATGCCAAACAAGCCGGTAAAGATTGCTAAATACAGCAAGGCACTATCGACCGAACGTTGCCAGAAAGGTACTGGTTTAGGTGCGGCATTTTCTTCCGGATGCAGCATTTCGTTAGCTTTCATCTTTGGTGCTGCCATGTACAAGCCATTAGCCGGTTGGCCACGACGTTGTGCCTTCAAAATTTCTGGCAGCAATTCGTCAACCATGCCTCGCGCTTTTTCTTGCGTTAACTTGCCCTGACTAGCTAGTTCACGCTGCAAACGGAAAACATAGTCAGCATTCTTATTGGACAAATTTTCTCGTAATTCATCAACGCTCATTTGATCGATGGCTTCATCCATCTTTTCTTGCGCTGATTTATTTTTCAATTTTGCTTGCTTATCTTCGTCGATGTTTGCTTTTTTATCAGCCATCAGCTACCCCTAAACATTAAATCTAAATTCAATAATGTCGCCGTCTTGTACTTCGTATTCCTTGCCTTCAAGCCGTAAGCGACCAGCTTCTTTAACTTTAGCCATCGTTTCGTACTTGTCCAAATCGTCAAAGGAAACTACTTCTGCCCGAATAAAGCCACGTTCAAAGTCGGAGTGGATAACCCCGGCAACTTGCGGTGCCTTCATCCCTTCATGGAAGGTCCAGGCCCGTGTTTCGGGACCACCAGCCGTAAAGAAGGTCCGCAAACCCAAGATGTGGTAAGCTGCCCGAATCAAACGGTCAAGGCCGGACTCGGTAACACCTTCGGCTTCAAGAAATTCGGCCTTTTCATCATCATCCAAACCAGCAATTTCTTCTTCAGTGGCAGCTGAGATGCCTAAGCAGCCAGCCCCTTCTTGATCAGCGTGAGCTTTGACAATTTGGAAGTATTTGTCGCTTTCAGGATCAGCCATTGAGTCTTCAGCAATATTAGCAACGTAAATTACCGGCTTAGAAGTTAAGAGGAATAAGCCCTTAACGATCTTTTGTTCATCCTTATTGAAAGCGATCGACCGCGCACTGCCACCTTCTTCTAAAACGGGTTGCAGTTTTTCGAGTACGGCCATTTCTGCCTTGGCTTCTTTGTCGCCTTGTTGAGCAACCTTCTTTACCTTGCCAATTCGGCGGTTAACCGCATCAAGGTCGGCGATTGAAAGTTCCAAATTAATCGTATTAATGTCTTCTTCTGGATCAACCTTACCAGTAACTGAGGTAATGTTGTCATCATCAAAGGCCCGCACCACATGAATGATCGCATCGGTTTGACGAATGTTTTCCAAAAACTTGTTTCCCAAGCCTTCACCTTTGGAAGCACCCTTGACCAATCCAGCGATATCCGTAAATTCAAAAGTCGTGTGAACAATCTTTTTGGCGGGAATCAATTCTTGGATCCGGGCCAAACGTTTGTCAGGAACTTCAACCATCCCTACATTTGGTTCAATGGTTGCGAATGGGTAGTTGGCCATTTCAGCTCCTGCCTTGGTGATTGCGTTAAACAGCGTTGATTTCCCCACATTCGGCAAACCAACAATACCAGCAGTTAATGACATTTTCTTCCTCTTTTTCTATTTGAACTTCTTATATTGTAGCAAGTTTAATCAACTTGCGGACGGGCAATTTCAGCTTTTGGCACATAATTTGGCTTTTTCGCATTCACGGGGTCATTAGCCTTCGTCAAGAGCTTTTTCAAGCGTTTGTTAAAATCGCCACGGGACAGCATAATAATGCGGCCACAGCCTAAGCACTTCAATTTGATATCTGCACCCAGACGCAGAATTTCCCAATCATTGGTTTGACAAGCGTGAGGCTTTTTCATCATGACCGTATCTGCCAAATTGTAAGCAACATCAGTCATCTAAATTCACTCCTAGCAAATCTAAAATTCGGTTCAGATCTTCGGTCGACTTAAAATCAATTGATAAGTGACCATTGCCTTTTTTACCCGCGGTAATGCTTACGCTGGAGCCAAACTTATCAGCCAGCTGGCTTTCACTAGCAGTAATAAAGGCCGATTTCTTAGCTGGTTGCTTTTTGGCCTTCTTTTGATTCATCTGGCTGACAATTGCTTCGACTTTGCGCACGGGAATTGCTTCTTTTACTACCCGCTTAGCCAAGGCGTCGATCTTGCTTTTATCCTTCAAGCCTAATAAAGTCCGCGCTTGTCCCATTGAGAGTTCTCCTCTTTGCAGCAGGCGCTTGGTCTTGGTAGGCAAAGTTAATAGTCGCAAATAGTTGGCGATATATGGGCGCGATTTACCCATCCGTTTTGAAACTTCGGCCTGGGTCAAACCTAGGTTTTTTTGCAGCATATCATAGGCCTGGGCTTCTTCTAAAGGCGTTAAGTCTTCTCTTTGCAAGTTTTCCAGGACGGCAATTTCCATCATTTCGCTTTCATCAAACTTGCGAATGATGGCCGGAATGGTGGTCTTTTTGGCTAACTTGCTAGCGCGGCAACGCCGTTCACCAGCGATGATTTCATAACCGTTGACGCTTTTTCTAACAATAATCGGTTGAAAGACCCCATTCTCTGCAATTGAGTCGGCCAATTCTCGCAAAGCTTTATCGTCAAATTGCTTACGGGGTTGGTAAGGATTAGGCCGAATTTCTGCCAAGGGCAGTTCTTGAATCTCTTCCGCAGCACTTACTGGTTCATCTTCAAACAGTGCTTCTAGACCGCGACCCAGTCCGCCTTTGTGCTTATTGTCTTTACTTTTTGAGTCTCTTGCCATGAGCCTTCAACACCTCTCTTGCTAAACTGTCATAAACCTTGGCGCCTCGGGAATTAGGCGCATATTCACTAATTGCTTGACCATAGCTAGGAGCTTCCGCCAATTTCGTAATCCGCGGAATAATGGTCTTATAAACCTTTTTATTGAAGTAAGCTTGAACTTCTTTGACTACTTCTGCACCCAGGTTGGTCCGAGCATCCAGCATGGTCAACAAGACCCCTTCAACGCCGAGGTCTTTGTTAAAGTGCTTCTGGACTAACCGGATCGTGTTAAGCAGCTGGCTTAGACCTTCCATAGCGTAATATTCGCTTTGGACCGGAATCAAAATCGAATCACTTGCCGTAAAGGCATTAATCGACAATTGCCCTAAAGATGGCGGACAGTCAATGAAAATAAAATCATATTGATCGCTAATCGCATCAAGCGCTGACTTAAGTCTGGTTTCCCGCGCAATCATGCTAATCAGTTCGGTTTCGGCACCTGACAAATTAATCGTCGCCGGAACCATATCCAACTTCTTAACGCCAGTGTGATGGATCGTCTCCGTAATCGGGATTTCATCAATTAACACATTATAGATATCTTGATCAATCGAAGACTTTTCAATTCCTAACCCTGAGGTAGCATTGCCCTGTGGATCAATATCTACAATCAGGACCCGGTAGCCGCGTTCAGCAATCGCAGCTGCAAGATTGATGGTTGTAGTCGTCTTGCCGACGCCGCCTTTTTGGTTGGCAACTGAAATGACACTTACCATATTTTCCATAACCCTACTTTCTCTTCAGCTCAATCATGATCTTATAGTCATCCGGATCCTTATCTTCATGGACAACTACTTTAATGCCAGATTCGCGGGCCAATTTAACCGCATGCTTAATCGTATTGACTTGCACCTGCAAATCTTTTGGCAACCGTTTAACAATTCGCGGCTTTTCTTTGGCCTTGGCGGCTTTTGCGGCTTCTTTTTCCGCCGCTTCCTCCGCTGCTTTTTGGGCTGCTTTGGCCTGTTCTTTAGCTTCAAAGTATGCCGGCAGATCAGCGGCCATGTTTTCGGTTTCCTTGACCGTCAAATCTTCAGCCAAAATTTCATGCAAGGCCTTGATCTGATCCTCAGCTGGCAAATTCACCAAGGCTCGCCCATGACGCGCAGACAACTTGCCGCTTGCCAAATAGCTCTGCACATCGGGTTCCAATTTCAACAAGCGCAGCTTATTGGCAACATATGATTGCGACTTGCCAATTTCTTTAGCCAGTTCGGTTTGGGTCAGATGATTTAATTCCATTAAATTGCTATAGGCTTGAGCTTCATCAATGGGATTAAGGTTTTCCCGCTGCAAATTTTCAATTAAGGCGAGGCTAGCAGACTCATCATCAGTTAAATTATTGATAATGGCTGGAATCGTCGTCCAGCCTAAGCTTTGAGCCGCCCGATAGCGCCGCTCGCCGGCAATCAATTCATATCCCTGCTCATTTTCGCGAACCACTATTGGTTGTAAGAGGCCATCTTTTTTCAGGGTCTCGGCTAATTCGCGAATTGATTCATCAGAAAAACGTTTCCGTGGCTGGTAGCGATTAGGAACAATCTTCGCTAGCTCTAAATCATGAATTTGTTTATTTTTCGGCACTTCTTGACGCCGATTGAATGAAAAAAGTGACATTGACATCCTCCTACTTAAGCGGTTTTTTGGCAGGCGTCCCCGCTTGACGTGGATATTTCTGCGGCGTTGCCACCAACTTGTCAACTAAGATCAAGCTTCGTTCCTCAGCAGAAGCTGCCAGCTTAAATTCAACTTCCTGGCTGATCTGACCACCTAGTTTCTTGATGGCGCCTTGGGCAGTTTGCAACTCCTCGCTTGCCTTTGGCCCCTTAAGTGCCAAAAATTGTCCCCCCACTTTAACTAATGGCAGACAATATTCGCTTAACACGCTCATTCTAGCTACTGCTCTGGCCGTTACCAGATCAAATTGTTCCCGATATTGGGCTGCTTTGCCAGCATCTTCGGCGCGGCTATGGACCAGTTCAACCCCCGTCAAACCCAGCTGCTTAATGAGGCCTTGCAAAAAGGTTAGGCGTTTGCCGAGTGAATCAATGATCGTTAACTGTAAATCGGGCCGCAGCAATTTCAGCGGCAAAGACGGAAAGCCGGCTCCCGCACCAACATCACACACTTTAGCACCCGGCTTAAAAGCTTCGGGGAAAACCAATAAAGGCGTAATGCTATCATAAAAGTGCTTAAGATACACTTCATCTTCAGCCGTAATCCGAGTTAAATTCACGTGTTCGTTGGCAGCAACCAATTCTTTAAAATAAAGTTTAAATTGTTCCTTTTGGTCAGCCGTCAGCGTAATATTATGTTTTGATAATTCTTGGACAAATTGTTCAGGGTTCATGTTCTCACCTGTCAGCAAATTTTTCCGCAGTGTGAAACACGGAAATATACGTATACTATCCCCACAATTATGAAGTATTTTAGGGTAATCGTCAAAAATTATCCTAGCTTTTCTACAATAAAAGGAAGATAAAAATGATTATCACCATACTAGTCTTGCTATATCTAGCAATGCGCATCGTTAAGGGCTATCATACCGGGTTTATCAGCATGATTGTCGGTTTGATTTTTAGCGGTATCGCCTTTATTTTAGCCATTATGCTGCAAAACCCCGTCGGCAACTGGGTCTATCAGCAGCTCAAGACCAGTGCCACGCTTAGTCTGGAAAGCAGCCTGGAATTAATGATCTGCCGCTTTATTGCTTTCTTCGTGCTCTTTTTTATCTTAAAACGAGTGATGCGCTTAATTAGAAAAATGCTTCCCTTCCAGCACAATCAAAGTTCCAACCTCGGACACACCTTAAATAGCGTCTTAGGGGCAATTGCCTCCTTGGTAGCAGGCTATTTCTTTATGTATGTGGTCCTGTCGATGGCTAACTCCTTTGATAATGCTTGGATCAGCAGCCAAATTGCCAGCTCCAGCTTCCTGCACTTTATTATTTACAGCACTCCTGGTTTATCCAACGGCGTCTTCAAGAGCTTGTTTAGTATTAGTCGAACCGCCGCTTAAAAAAGCGATTTGCCTCATTTGGGGCAATCGCCTTTTTTTATCGATTAAAATTATCGTAAACGACATGGTCATCGTCATATACGAAAACTGCGCCAATGCGGTCAGGCTGATCATGCCAGCCAGGAAGCGGTTTACCCGCAAAAAATAGTCGTTTGCATTCAATTTCAGCATCAACGCTGTTTTTAGTAAAAGTCGTAATTCCGGCTACATCGGTTTTTACCGGATAACCAGTGCGCGGATCAATCAGATGGTGGTATTTCTTGCCGTCAATTTCCAGGTAGCGCTCATAAATGCCGCTGGTTACGGCAGAACATTCAGGCACGGAAACCACGGCAATGTTGTCGCCGCGAACTTCTTTAGGATCCTGAACGCCAACCATCCATTCGCCATTTTCGCGCTTAGGGCTGTCGCCGACTAATAAAACATTGCCGCCAAGATTAATAATCCCCGCGCGGACGCCGCCAGCTCGCCACAAATCCCGAATGCGGTCAGCAATCCAGCCCTTGGCAATTCCGCCTAAATCCAATTCCATACCAGCTTCTTCTAAATAAACCGTTTGGTTCAGGTCATCCAATTGGACTTTCCAAGGATCGGTTAACTTCATTTTTTCTTGAATTTCTGCATCGCTAGGAACCCGGGCACCTTTAAAACCAATATGCCACAGTTTAACTACTGGCCCAATCAAGGCATTAAAGCCAAAATTCTCACGACTTTTTTCTACTGCCAGCTTGATTAAACTATAAACGCCACTGGAAACCTGCACCGGATGCTGGCCAGCAGCATGATTGACATCCATGACTTCTGATTCTTCCCGGTTTACCGTCAATAAATCTTCATAGCGATCAATCAAACTAAAGGCTTGGTTGATTTGATAAGAATCATCAGTTCCGTATATTTGCAGGGTAATAATTGTGCCTAAAGCATGATGAGTGCCACTAACTACATTTAACGCTAAATCTTTGATCATTTTTTTATGCTTCCAGATATAATTCTCGCAAAGTGTCGCGCAGCATTGGCGTTACACCTAATTGATTTTTCAAATATTCTTCCATGCCGCCGTATTCTTCTTTAATTAACAACAGCGACGTATCCAAAAAGGCATCGCAAACCGAACCCAAAATTCGCATGTTCGCCCGCAGCTTTAGATTGTGGTCTTTGCGACTCAACTCCAAGTCGCGTTCTGCCCGATAGTCATTTAGCAGGTAATTGGAATAAAGGTAGTCTTGCCGGATAGTTTCCTCGCTGACGCCTAAAACCGACAAAATAAACACCACGGCTAAGCCAGTTCGATCTTTTCCCTCAGAACAGTGAAAAATCGTTGCCCCGTCCCTAGTGTTAGCTAGCAATTCCAATAAACGATGAAAAGTATGCTGGGCATGACGATGGACAACGTGATCATGGTAACGCTGGCACATCATTTCAAAGCCGGCATATTGATCTTCATGATAGCGTTGACACATCCGGGCCAAATCTGCCTGGCCGCCCTGCGTATTATCTTCATCTGAAACTGACAAATTGAAGTGCTTTACTCCCGGCAATTCATCATCCGGAGCCGCCTTGCATTCCTTGGGCGACCGCAAATCGACCACATTTACCAAGCCGTAATCCAGCAAAAACTGCCGATCCTGCTTAGACATGCCAGACATTTTACCAGTTCGCAATAACCTGTGGGACTTAATTTTATGACCTTCATAGCCGACATAACCTCCTAAATCGCGGGGGTTGCGCACTGTTTTCAGTGGTAAAACATGTGGCTCCATCTTAACTTCTTCCTCTCAAAAAAATACCAGTTAGGATCTATTCTAACTGGTATCACGTATTTACGCTAGGATAAGCCTACTTTTGCGTCTGCTTAATAAAGTCGATAAAGGTATCTACCAAGCCATCAACTTGCTTAGCAGTTGCTTCATCAGTCAATTCGCCGCTTTCCTTATCAAATTTTGCTGGTGCATGACCAATCAAAACTTCATTGCCAGGCAAAACATTGGCTGACATATCAGGCGACAACAGAATTTCCCGCGCATCTTCTTGCGCACGACTTGAACCTTGAATACCATATGAAGCACCAAGCACAGCGGCTGGTTTAAAGTGCATCAAATCAGGACCAGCATGGGAACCTAACCATTCTAAGGCACTCTTTAAAGCAGCGGGAATAGCGTGGTCATATTCAGGCGTCGTGATGATTACGCCGTCTGCTTCCTTGACGTCTTGCCGCCAAGCTTTAATGGTGTCATCTTCTTCAGCTTCCTTATAAAATGGCTTCAAACCGTCAATTTCTCTAACCTTAATATCTGCCTTGCTGCTGTTAGCCTTAGCAATATATTGCGCTAAAAAACGATTGTATGAAAATGGTGCGTTAGTACCTACTACAACTAATAATTTCATCAGTCTGCCCCCTACTTAGTGATTTGTGCATACCAGGCATCAACTTCATCAAAGAAGTGACCCAGGAACTTAACCGTACCTTCATCTTTCAAGTTGCCGGCTTCATCAAAAGCATTAGGTGCTACTGGCAACATGAATTCATCACCATTAAAGGTTTGGGCACTAAAGCCAGGGCTAGCCAAAACCGACTTCAACCGGGTTTGTGACCGCGCACCGCCTTGTGGCAAGACGGAAGTTGAAACAACCACAATCGGCTTGCCGTTAAATGCGTGAACTGAACTAGATAGCCATTCCAAAGCGCTCTTCAAAGCACTGGTTACGGAGTGTTGCTGTTCAGGTGAACCAATCAACACCAGGTCAGCTTCTTCAACTTTTTTGGCCAAGGCTAAAATTTCTTCTGGTGCGTCCACACCTTCTTTGAACATTGGCAAACCCTTGACACTAGCAAATTCAAAGTCATAGCGACTGCCGAAGTGCTTCATAATAAACTTAAGCAAGGTTCCGTTAAATGAGTTATCGGCGTTAGAGCCATTTAATGCGAGAATTTTCATAAAAACCACCTTTCACAATTGTTCTCTTTTATTATAAACAACTTTTCCATAATCGGCGTTTTTTTATTAGTAAAAAAATTAAATGAAAAGCCAGTATTAAGGCAATGAAAGCGCAAAACAGCCGGGACCTAAATCCCAGCTGTTGATAAGCATTATTTTTTGCCTGATGTCTTAAATAACGGATTTTCACCCATTTCTTCTAGGTGATCATTCACCATTGCGTCTTTAATTTGCGCTTCGACGACGCTCACAATTTGTTGTTGGTTAAATGTTGCAATCTTATTGACCAGCAATGAAGCCATTCCAATCGTAGAAATCCAATTGGCAATAACGATATGATTGATTCTTTTTTCATCAAAGCCAGTATTAGGGTATTGTTCTTTAAACTTCTCTTCACCCAAACTAATCAACATATCGGTAATAATCCCATTGCCAAACTTGCCAAAAACAAACAACGCCTGGAAAAACTTGGCGTGCTGCTCGGCAAATTCGATATAGGCCAAATCTAAGTCAATTAACGGTTTACCCGTGTAATGTTTCTGCAACGTCTCATGTCGCAATTTTTCGGAAATTCGGTCTAACACCTTAGCCCGTAAATCATCCATGTTGCTAAAATCCAAATAAATTGGCTGGGTCGAAAATTGCCCAGCCTTGGCAATATTGCGGGCGGTTAGGCTTTCCAAGCCGTCCTTAATTGCTAATTTATAGGCGACATCGATGATCTTGTCACGACCAATCTCTTTTCTTCTAGCCATATAGTCCACCTCAGCAAAACAAGCTTAAAAAATATCCTTAGTTATATTAAACACCCAAATGGCTAAAAAGTCACTTCTTTATAAAGATACCGTTATCAAAAATCCCCCAGCTGAAACAGCTGAGGGAAGTCGTGAATCAACATAGAAGCTATGCTGGCTTATTCACCATCTTCACTATTGTCGAGAAAATCATCGTAATTTTCTTGAATTAAGTCAACTAAATTTTCCTTAGGAATCCCTTGATCAGCACTAAAAGCTAAAAAGGCTGAAGATAGAATGTAGCCAATTTCCTGACCATCATCTAAGTTTTCGCTAAAGTCCATGTTGAGTTGTCCGCTTTCGGGATCAAAACCAATGTTAATAAATTTCTTTGCGTCGTCCATAATTAGCGCCTCTTTCTTGCCAAATATTGGCTTAATAAACTATGATCGATTATCATATATTTATCTTACTACATTCCCCAATTTATTAGAAAGTGTGATTCTTTATGGAAAAACCTGCAGGAAGATCATCCTGTACTTCAATTTTAATTGGCAAGTCTGCCTCAATCACCGGCAGCGTGGTAATTGGGCGGAACGAAGACGCTAAAACAGCTTGGCCCAAGCATTTGGCCTTTCATCAGCATAAAGTCTTCGACCAGGCTCCTGTCTTCAAATCAAAAGACAACAACTTCACGCTAACTCTTCCCAAGGAGCGGTTCAGCTACGACGCAACTCCCGAATGGACTGATAAGTACGGCGTGTTTGAAGAAGACGGAATTAATGAATATCATGTGGCAATGTCAGCAACTGAAAGTGCTTATGCTAACGACCGAGTGCAGGCCATTGACCCCTTCAACACCGACAGCGGCATCTTAGAAGAAGCGATGGTTTCAGTCGTTCTGCCATATGTCAAAACCGCCAAAGAAGGGGTCGAACGGCTGGGTGCCATTATTGCCGAAGCTGGTGCAGCTGAAGCCGATGGCATTTTATTTGCCGACCCTGATGAAGCTTGGTATATGGAAATTGGCTCAGGGCACCATTGGGTTGCTAAACGCATCCCTGACGACGAATACGCCGTAGTTGCCAACCAGCTGTCTATTCAAGAAGTAGCCTTTAACAGCGATGACTTTTTAGCTTCTGCCGGCCTGCGCGAATTTGTCTTCAACAATCAGCTGTGGCCAAAGGATCGGCCATTCATCTGGCGGGAAATTTTCGGCACCCATGACGATAGCGACTTGCACTACAACACCCCACGGGTATGGGAAGCCCAAAGACTTTTCAACCCGCACACTGAACAAGCTGTGCAAAGTTTCAACCTGCCGTTCAGTCGCCGACCAGAAAAGCCGCTCTCGATTCAAGATGCACAAATGATTTTGAGCGACCACTACGCCAACACGCCATATGATTTAACTAAAAAGCAAAACGCTCAAACTGCGCTCTACCGGCCAATCGGCATTGCGACTACCCAAGAATCCCACCTGCTGGAATTAAACGGCCAAAAGATGACCCACTGGCTAGCAATGGGCATCGCCAGTCAAAGCGTCTACATTCCGTTCTACCCGCAAGGAAGCAAAACGCCAGAAATGTGGGACAAGGGGACGGAAACTTACTCTTCCGATTCCGCCTACTGGGTCTTCAAACTGGCTTCAGTCTTAGTTGACCGCGATTGGAGCAAGTACGCACCGCTTTTATCCGACACCCAAAAGGCAGTTCGGCAAAAAGTCCTGCGCTTGCGCTATGAATACGATCAAAAGCTTGCAACCAGCAGCGAACAAACGGCCTTGGCGGATGAGGCTAATGCCAAGATGGCTAAAGCAGCAAC
Organism: Lactobacillus corticis; assembly: GCF_018327645.1. Classification (GTDB taxonomy): domain Bacteria; phylum Bacillota; class Bacilli; order Lactobacillales; family Lactobacillaceae; genus Lactobacillus; species Lactobacillus corticis. Next base: position 34,929 of record NZ_BMAY01000002.1, read on the forward strand.
TGATGCCTACCAGGAACTGATTGCTGACTTAATTACCAAGCAGACTGCCGATTCGCCATTAAAGTTCAAGATCGATCCAAATTTATAACATATTTTCTAAAAAAATAGAAAAATCACACTAGCTCAAATGCTAATGTGATTTTTTATTTACGCTTTTTCAAAAAGTGTTATGTTATTTAAAACATTACCTGCTTGGGCTACTTTTCTTTGGTCAATTGCCCATCAAGCATTTGGTAGATGTGATCAGCATACTGCTTCAGTCGTTCATCGTGCGTTACCAAAATAATCGCCTTATCCCGGCTGCGGGCCAGATTTTGGAACAGCTTGCCGACTTCGGCAACATTAGCCGAGTCAAGAGAAGCAGTTGGTTCATCCGCCAGCAAAAATGTTGGATCCGCATATAAAGCCCGTGCAATTGAAACCCGCTGCTGCTGACCGCCGGAAAGTTCACCCGGATATTTCTTGGTCAACTTGTCCACGCCTAATTGTTTAAGCAGCTTAGCTAGTTCAGCTTGGCTCAAGTTGCCTTGCTTTTTAACTTTATCGACCAGCTTGAACTGATCGGCGACAGTTAAATATGGAACGAGGTTATAAGCTTGCAAAACAAAGCCAATCTTGTTCAAACGCAGACTATTAGTTTCTTTGTTAGATAAGTTGCTAATATCTTGCCCATCAACGACAATCTTGCCGCTAGTGGCTTTTTGCAAAGAACCAACTATCGTCAGCATCGTACTCTTACCAGCACCACTGGGACCCATAATTAAAACCACTTCGCCTTTTTCAGCCTTGAAATTGATCCCTTTCAGGGCGTTTACAGCTGCGTCGCCTTTACCGTAAACCTTGGTTACATTCGTTAATTCAATCGCTGCCATTTTTATGCTCCAATCGCTGAAACTGGGTCAACTTTCAAGATTGACCGTACTGGAATCAAACTGCCGATTAAGCCCATCAAGAGCATCCCGACGCTGCCTGCAAGCATAATTGCCGGCGTGAATGCCATTGGCACAACTGGTGGCATGGCCGCCATCGTAATTGTCATCATGATTAAGCCTAAAGCAACGCCAAGCACCATCAGAATTAATGATTGAATCATGGTAGCGCCAACTAAAGTGCGGCTGGGAATCCCTTGTGCCCGCATAACAGCGAAGTTGTTCAGCTTTTGCATGGTTAAGATGTACAAGAAAACTGCCACAACGATCAAGGAAATCACAAACAAGAAGCCGATCATCATTTCAAAAGTCATGTTTTGAGCAGTGTAGCCTGGCAGCTTGTTAATGAAGTGCTTGATGTCGTAAGTCTTGGCATTCTTGTGCTTATATGACAACGACTTTTGTGAAACTACCCCGGAAGCCACTACGTTAGGTGCAGTTACGTGCAATTTCTTCCAAGTAGCTAAACTGCCGTAGATGATTGGTGCAATGTTGATCTTGGCATTTTTAACAAAACCAACGATCTTGTACTTGCCTTTAGTTCCGCTCAAAGTAATCTTGTCGCCCAGCTTGTAGCCACGCTGTTGAAAAGCTTGATCGACCACTACTTCATGGTTGGTCTTAGCCTTGCGCCCGCTAGTCAGCTCCAAATCTTTATAAATGAATTCAGATTTCTTAATGCCCAAAAATTGTGCAGATAAAGAAGGTCGGCCACTCTTCTTGGCAACCGTAGCAGTTTGCCCGACATAGGCATCATGCTTGGTTAAATCTAAATTTTTCAAATCATTCTTAGTCAGAACTGACTGGTTCATGCTCAAGTTAGCATTTTGATTTAAAATTACGCTTTTAGCCTGCCAGCTTTCCAGCGCTTGCGTGTTTTCGCTGGCCAAGCCGATAGCTAATGATGACAACATAAAGATCAGATAGCTGATCAGAAAAATAATCAAAACAATTAAGCCGTAACGCAGCTTTTCATGTTTGATTTCCTTTAATGCTAGGAACATTTTTTACCCCTTATGCAATATCTCCAATACTTTTTTAAAGCGATCAAAGTTGGCTTGCCGATTCTCCGGATCAAACAAACCAAGTTTAATGGTCGCATGACTCAGTTCCATCACAGCCCAAATTTTCGGGGGGATTCGCAGCAAACGAGCTGAACTCTTTTGCACGTCGCTTCCTACTTGGCTTTCGTTATAAGCCAAGTGCATTTTGATTAGATCATAATATTGACTGTGCTCAGCCTGATCCACAAACCGGGCTACCCGTTGATAAATTGCTTCAACCGAGAAGTCCCGTTCATCGATTCCCGTGTGGATATCCTTCATGGCCAATTGGTACACGTAGTTGTAAGCATCAGTCAGATCATCAAAGTACTTGTAGAAAGCCCCTCTGGCAATCCCGGCTTCCTTAACGATCCGCGCTACTTGCGCGTCGGTTAATTTATGTGAACTGAATTCGGTTAGTAAAGCGGAAGTTACACGCTGCTTTTTGTCAGCAGACAGGTTTTCGAAAGTTGCTTTTACCATAGTTTCCTCCAAGTGACACCGTGTCACTTTGCCTTACGTTCTCTATTATCCGCGAAAGTGACACCATGTCAATAAATTTGAATAAAAAAAGAGCAGAACTTGCTCTTTCCATTCTAACTTAAAGCAGGGTGCGGTTGTAGTACATCAAGCGCCAAGTCCCTGCTTTATGGGAAAATTTCACCATCCCCAAATTATCCAGCATGGCAACCTGGGTGAAGTTGCCGTTAGTCAATAAATGCGCGCTAGCAGCTCGAATCAAAGTACTGTGGCTGAAAACGACAATTTTGTCATGCGGATGCTGCGCCAGCAGGTCATCAAGAAAAGCTCCAGCCCGCTGGCGGCAATGCTCTTGGGTTTCACCATGGCCATATTGGTAGTAGCCAGCAGAAATTTTACCCCAAGCATCATAGGCGTCAGGATACAGCTGGCGTAATTTAGCAGATTCCTTGCCGTCCCAAGTACCATAGTCAAACTCTAACAGGCGCTGGTCCTGAATGATCGGCTGATGACCACGTACAAAAATTTGGGCCGTCTCTAGTGCCCGTTTAGCTGGGCTTGAATACACCAAGTCATAAAGATCGGGATTAAATTTTTCAGCAGCCCGATAGGCATCTGTCCGCCCTTGATCATTTAAGGGGTAGTCAAAACGGCTGCCCTGGATTCGATGCTGGCGGTTAAGTTCTGTTTGTCCATGTCGAATAAGTGTTATTTCCATCTGTTCTTCCTTTGTTTCTTAAGCAGCTTTACCGTTTTTTTAGTCAATTAGCTACTAAAAAGGCTACAATTAAGTTAGAAAAAATACAACTGAAAGGGAACTATCATGGGAAAAATCACAATACAACGAGATGGCTTGACCTTAGTCGGCGAACGAGAAGAACCCTTCGGCGAAATTTATGACATGGCCATTTTGATGCATGGCTTCACCAGTAATCGTAATACGCCGCTTTTGCGGACAATCGCCAATCATTTGCGCGATGAAAATGTTGCCAGTGTCAGATTTGATTTCAACGGCCATGGCGATAGCGACGGTGAATTTGAAAAGATGACGGTAGCTAACGAAATTGCGGATGCGCAGGCAATCCTAGAATACGTCCGGACTGATCCGCATGTCCGCAGCATTTATTTAGTCGGCCACTCGCAAGGCGGAGTGGTGGCTTCAATGCTGGCCGGACTTTATCCGGATGTCATTAAAAAACTCGTGCTCTTGGCACCGGCTGCGGTTTTAAAAGACGATGCTAAAAACGGCAATACCCAAGGAGCCCGCTACAATCCCGACCACATCCCCAATTATGTGCCTTTAGGCGATAAGCATCTTGGGGGCTTTTACTTGCGGGTTGCACAAGTTTTGCCAATTTACGAGATTGCGGGACGCTACTACGGCGACAGTCTGGTAATTGCGGCCGAGCATGATCAAATTGTTCCTAAAAAATACCTGGATAAATATCATGAGATCTATTCCCGCAGTCAACTGATCACCATCCCTAACGCTGACCATAGTTTTACTGCTGAATTTACACAGCCAGCTGCTGAAAAAGTTTGCGACTTTCTCAAACCGCTCTTTTAATGCCGCGTAAAATCAAACTCAGTACGGAAAACGTAATTCGTTTCCGTGCTGTTTTTTTCGTCAAAAACAAAGCCAAAATCGTTAAACTCACGCAGTTCTTCGGGCTGATCAAGGGCCTTTTCACAGATAAACTTGGTTAATTCCCCCCGGGCCATTTTGGCATGAACCCCGACTGTCTTCCATTTACCCTGCTTAAGCTCTTGAAAATCAACCGTGATCATGGTGCGACCATTGCCTAAATAAGGTGCGATAGCCTTGGAATATTCTTTAGAAGCCAGATTAATCACAGTGTCAGTATCTTGGAACAGGTTATCAGCTAATTTGCTGCCCCAGAAATGATATAAATTGCCATCGCCAAAACCCGGAAGTTTATTTTTCATCTCCAAGCGATAAGGATTAACTCCGTCAAACAATCGCAAAACCCCGTAAAGTCCAGATAAAATCCGCACATGATCCTGCATAAAAGCTAAAGCTGCCTGGTCAAAAATATCCGGGGTCAGGTACTGGTATTGGATGCCGCTAAATGAGAAAACTGCCGGCGTTAAATTCTCCGTAAAATTCAAGTCCTGCAATTGGTCGATTCCCACCTGCGTAATTGCCGGACTTGACTGCCAAATCGCTGCTAATTGTTCACGGTTTTGCGTAAGCAAAAAGTCCCGCAGTTCTTTAGCTTCAGGCAAAAATTGCGGGGGCGTTTTGGCTGAAAAATCGTTGTTCTTAACTTCCATCTTCATGGCTGGGGAAATAATTGTTTTCATGGTCATCCTCTTTTTCGTTCTTTCGTGCTTTTCGTTCTTTTTTACTATTCTAACCTAAATCGTTGCAAATACCGGAAAACTGCTTCACACTGATAAGAAGAATGTTTTAGGAGGAAATTATGAATCCAGATTTTGGCTTAATTTTGCATTTTGACAGCAAGCAAAACCCCGACGACTTAGTCAAGCTTGCCCGCAATATCGGCGCTCGAGCAGTCAGCTTTGACCAAGTTACGCCTGAAGTTGAGGCAGCTTTAGATAAATACACGATTAAATTAGCTGACCAAAGCGGCGTTGACCTGCCCGAAGATCCAGTTGACTTAATGGTCAAAAACCGCCTAGCTGGCAAGGCGACTTGTTTCAACATCCCGACAGCGAATGGGCAAATTGAGCAAACAACTAAAGCCAAGCTTGAACAGATCAACGAATGGATCCACTTATTCGGCCATGCCTTTAACGAAAGTACCAACAGCGAGCTAACGGTCGACGGCGACGGCTACATTATGGAAAACCGTCACATGGCCTACCAGAAGTATGTTTATCTGCATACGCCATTTCCAAAGTCAATCGTCGTCAAGGGCTTGGATCAGGCACCTAACCGGGTTGAATTGATCGACCAGCGAGTGGAGCTGGACTTTAAGTTTGACCAGGATTTAACTATCGAACTTCCAGAAATTGCAACGCCATTTGCTTGGATTATCGTTCGCATCCAGGCTCACCGCGAAGAAGATGACTGGGAAGAAACCAAATTTTAATTTGTTAACAGAAAAAGCAGCTTGGAAATTTCTAAACTGCTTTTTTTCTTACTTCAAAATTTCACTAATTCGACCATGATGCTGCTCTAGCAACTCTTTAGCTTCACTAGCTTTCTTGCCAGTCTTTGCCATCACAATAGCAACCGGGACATTATTGTCAGCATCCCTTAGAAGTTCAGCTGCTTTATCAGGCGAAATCCCGACCGCAGCATTAATAATCCGACATGCCCGGTCTACCAGCTTCTGATTAGTTGGCAAAACATCAACCATGACATTTTCATAAACCTTGCCCTGCTGGACCATCACTCCAGTAGAGATCATATTCAAAATCATCTTTTGCGCCGTTCCGGCCTTCATTCTAGTCGAACCGGTAACTACTTCCGGACCAGTCACAGCTTCAATCGCAATGTCGGCATGCTGACCAATTTGGCTGTCTTTAACGCATGCCACTGAAACTCCTAAAGCACCGACTTCTTTAGCATAATCCAAACCGCCAATAACATATGGCGTCCTACCCGATGCTGCTAGGCCAATTACAGTGTCGTCTGCGGTTAGGTCCAGCTTTTGCAAGTCAGCTCGAGCTAATTTCGGTGAATCTTCCGCCCCTTCAACAGCCTGGTACATTGCGCTAGCTCCACCAGCGATTAAGCCGACTGCCCGCTCAGGACTAATGCCGTAAGTGGGCACCAATTCGACTGCATCTAAGACTCCCAAGCGTCCGCTAGTACCGGCGCCAAGATAGATGATGCGGCCACCTTTAGCATAGCGCTTGCTAATCGCAGTTATGGCCTGCGCGATTGCCTGATCAGCTTGGGCAACTGCTAAAGCTACCGCCTGATCTTCGTGATTAATTGTCTTGACTAAATCCAGCGCAGACATTTGATCCAAATGCATCGTATTTGGATTGCGCTGTTCAGTAGTTAAATCTTTAATTGCCATTATTCTGGATACATTTCGTTAATTCGGTCTTCATCAACGCCGAAGAACCAAGTAATAATAAAACCGCCAAGGTAAGCTACCAGCAGAGCTAGCAGGAATTGCCATTGCTGTCCTGGTTTCATAATCAGCAAACCAAACAAACCCGATACGCCCTGAGAAATCGCACCTAAGTGGAACAAAGAAGCTGCGATTCCGCCAAAACCGGCTCCCAGGCAGGCAGTTACAAAGGCCCGGCCTAGAGGTAAAGTAACGGCGTACATCAATGGTTCGCCAACCCCTAAAACAGCAACCGGAATTGAAGACATTACGATCTTCTTGAAACGCTTGTTCTTTGATTTGAAGAATAGTGCCAGTCCTGCACCGACTTGACCGCCGCCGGCCATCATCAAAATTGGCAGCAGGTAGTTGATCCCTTTAGTCGGACCATTCGGGTTGTTCAACATGACGTGAATTGGCGTCAAGGCTTGGTGCAAACCAACTGATACCAGTGGCAAGAAGCTAGCAGACAATAAGTAGCCGCCGATCCAGCTTAATTTGTCATAGAAGAAGTCCATCACCACGTAAATAACGTTAGTCAGCCATGAACCAAGCGGCTGCAGGAAGACTACCGCAATCAAGCCACAAACGATTAAAGTTAACAGCGGCGTAAAGAAGGTATCGAGGATATTGGGCATCCAGCTTCTAATCCACCGTTCAACATAAGCAATGAAAATACCAATGAACAAAGCAGTTAAAATACCGCCTACCCCGGTAACGTAAGCCTTGTTGGTCAAAGGCATCACAATCTTGGTATTAGCTAAAGGAAAAGCAGTTGTTCCTAAACTCAAGCAATAGATACCGCCGATTGCCCCTAAAACCGGGCTGCCCTTGAATTCCTTAGCAGCACTTTGGGCTACCAATAAAGGCAAGAAGGCAAATAGCCCCCAGCCAATGGTCTTGATCGTCGCGTACCACCAGTCGTTGGCAAAAGCAGCGCCAGTCTGAAAGTCGATTACATTAGCCAGGCCATTAACTAACCCAGCTGCAATAATCCCAGGCAAAAGCGGAATAAAGACATTGGCAATATGCTGCAAGCCGCGTTGCAAAGGCTTATCATGCTTAGCTTTATTAGCCGCCTTGTTTTCTTTGGCCGTTTCTTTAACGGCTGCCAAGGTATCTTCACCTTCAGCAACTGGTTTGACCTTAGAAATTTGCCCAATTGCCTCAGCTACTTTGGTAACCTTGCCTGGTCCCAAGACCACTTGCAAGGTATCGGCCTTGACCACTCCTAAAACTCCATCAACTTTTTTCAGTTCATCAATTTGAACCTGATCCATATCCTTGATGGTCAAACGCAACCGCGTCATGCATGAAATACATGCTTGAACGTTGTCTTCTCCACCAACAAGGGACAAGATTTTTTGTGCTAGTTCCTTATCGTTCATAACCCATACTCTCCTAATAACTAAAAAAAGCAACACGTGCTTCGTGTTACTTCTAAGTATACCATTTTTTATTTAGTTATTAGACCAATTTTATAATTTGGCATTAAATTGCTACTTTTGCTTAAAGGCAAGCAGCTCATCCGGACCAATGAACTGCAATAAATCGCAATCTTCATCCACGATGTGTCCTAAAACATTAACCCGTGGATTGGCCGGCAAGTCTTTCTTGGTAATCTGCAATTCACCCTGATAGCGTAAATAATCACTATTATCTACCGTGATCGTGCCTCTAGACCGCTCTTGGGCCGGTTGAGGAACCACTGGAAAGAGCTGGCGCAAACGGCCTTCTTTCAGCCGAATGACATCCCGCGACAAGTCAGGCCGCTGATGCCATTCATGTTCAAACAAAGTAGGCAGGTCTTCTTCGGTTCGCAGCAAAAGCTTGTGTTCCTTAAAGTAAGAAGTAAATTGTTCTAAAGTGTCATCAGCTAAATCTGAATCGCCAATAAAAATCGCATCGGTTCCCATTTGTTTAAGGTCAAGCGCAGCCGCAAAGGGGCTCTTGCCACGGTGGTCTTCAATTGTTGGCAAGCCGGCAAAAATCGGACCGCGAACATTCTTATTTCCAGGAATAAAAGCTTGCACCTTAAAGCCTTGTTGGTGCAGCCAAGCCAATCTTTGCGCATACCAGGCACGGTCTAAGCCAGTTTCCGGACGCGGATAAAAGTTGTTCCAGGCTTCCAATTGCTCAAAGTCAGCTCCAGCTTGACGCAGATTATAAACATCATCATCAGATAAGGTGCTGGCATTCAAAGCAATTGGCATCTTCTTAGTCAAAGCCGCAATCGTGTCGGGAGAAATGCCATCATCAATCCGCAGACTATCAACGTGCAAGCTGGCTACTTGGTTCCAATTTTTCACGTCAATGCCTAAGCGTGCCAGCCCCTGGGCAGAAACATCTGCTGTCAATTTTAAGCCAAGGTTCTTGCACCATTTGACCAGTTCAGTTAAGTGCCGTAACACATCCTCTGGATCATCTTCAGGCAATAACAATGAAGTAAACACTCCGCCAAAACCGGCATTGCGCAGGGCAACCAGACTATTGTAATCATCAGCCGTCAAGGCCTGTCCTAAATAAACTGATACTCCTAACATAACAAAGTCCTCCTAGAAACAAAAAAGACCCCGGAATCCCGAGGTCTCTTAGTTATGGAGGATACAGGGCTCGAACCTGTGACCTCCTGCTTGTAAGGCAGATGCTCTCCCAGCTGAGCTAATCCTCCGTGACATAACTCACATTTAAATATGATACTGATTTTGTTAGTCACCGTCAAGCTCTTTCGTAAAAAAGTTTCTAAAATTCTCCGCTTCTTCAGCTAGATTATCCTCATCATTCACTTGGGACAGCTTGTAGCCCACAAAATACGGCGGAGCAAAAAAGCGGGCGATATATTTAGCACAAATTCCGCCATCAGCACGCGGGTAAAAGAATAAGTTGTAGGAATTGAACCGGCCGTGATGCATTACATTAAGCATGTATTTTGCACCGGCCCGGATCCAATCAGCCCATAAGTCAATGGCTGATTGATTAAGCTGCAAAACATTTAGATTGATTTCGGTGTAGCCTTGAACCGGATGATCTGCAATGTTTACCTCTACCTGACCATCAGTAAAAACGCGCACGCCTTCAAAGTTGTTTTCATGAATATATTTATAGCAGTTTTCATGGTCAAAACCGACAATCTGCATATGCGGGTGAATCAAAGAACCGCCTGATTGCGGGCCATAATTCTTGTACCAGCAAACAGATTCAAAGCGCTGATCCTGTCGCATTTGCTGGAAGCAGTCTAAGGCGAAAGTTAGCAATTTGCGATTTTCTTCCTTTGAATAGTTGCTGATATCGCCATAGTGATCATGGGACTCAATCAATACCGTCTGCAAAGTATCGCGCAGCGTTGGGAACTTGTTCTTTAACCAGATCATCTCGCCTTCTTGGCGATAAACATCTACTAAATTTTCCGTGTCGCAAAATGGACAGACAGTTTTTGGCTTATCCTTACGATATGAATGGGGTTTTCCTTGGGCAACCGCAAATTGAAAAACAATCGGATCATTATCCATGACCATGCTTCCCTTCTAAATCAGAATAAAACCCATTATACGGCAACTTGCAGGCTAAGTGCAAAAGTCTTATGATCGACATAATATAGGCTAAATTGTCATTGTGCTTATTTTTTGAAAAATATGATCAAGATGTGAACTTCTTAATAAAATTCGCTAAAACGGGTTATCCAAAGCAATTTTCTTTACTACAATAAACGGTGATGATAAACTAGTCTTCACAGAATGCTTACTAAATTATAGTAAGTTCGAGATATAAATTTAAAAGTTAGGCGAAACACATGAATTCACGAATGGAACTCAGAAAGAAAAACAATCGTTCTACATGGTACATTGTTATCGGTTGTGTGATCCTCGTTGTGTTAGCAGCGTTTTTCATTATTAGCAATAATAACCGCAAGGCGGCCGAAAGCAAAGCAGCAAAATTTGCTACTACGCACTTCAATAAAAACGTGTCAATTTACGGAGTAAAAGTCAGCAACTTAACGGTGGCTGCAGCGACCAAGAAGGTCAATGCTAAAGCTAAAAATATAGCAACCCTGACTGACGGCAAGGTCACCACTAGTCGCGATGGTTCGGTCAAAACCATCAGCAAATCCCAAGTACAGACCTACTTTAAAAAGCAACACACTGAAACTCCAAATAGCAACAAATATTCTTATGCCAATACCGACTTAGCAAACGGCGTCAAGAAGCTGAAGAAGATGGCTAAAACGGTTGTGACGTATGATGCTAACGGCACCAAGTTTAAATTAAGTGCCAAGACCTTAGTAACCAAGGCAACCTACAAAAATGGCAAGGTTACGTTCAATGATACAAGTAAGTTGACCAACAAGCTTAACGAGATGGGCAAGCAAGTAAAAACGCTCCATAAGAGTTATAAGTTTACAGTTCCATCTGGCAGCAACGTAAACGGTAAAACTATTACGGTAACCAATAAGACCTATGGTTGGGGTATTTGGACTGATAAGGCAGCCAACTACGTTAAGCAAGCTTTCTTAAGTGGCAAGAATCAAACAATCAATGGCGCAAATGCTATTTACGGATTAGGCTATACGACTTACGGCCTAGGATATGGAAAATCAAACCACGGAATTGGCGATAATTATGTGGTCGTATCGATCAATAAGCAAGAATTGTGGGTAGTTAAAAACGGCAAGGTCGCAGTTCATCTAACCGATGTCGTCACCGGTACGCTTACTGGTACCAGCGACAATAAGACTCCAACGGGCGTATGGTACATTCACTACAAACAACGCAATGCTACTTTAACTGGTCAAAATGACGATGGTTCCAACTATTCAAGTAAAGTTAGCTACTGGATGCCATTCACTTTATCTGGTTGTGGCCTCCACGATGCTAGTTGGCGGACCGACTGGAGCAAGACAGCCTACCTTAAGGGCGGATCCCACGGCTGTGTCAACATTCGACCAAGCGAAATTAAAGAAGTTTGGAACGCTGTAATTCAACATGAAGCAGTGATTGTTTACAACTAATCTTTCTGACTTAAAAGTCTTCCTGATGGAAGGCTTTTTTTCTGCCTAATTTTGTTATCGATAACATAATGTAAGCGCTTGCTATTTTGCAATTGGGATTGTACATTCATAGTGAAAGATCTAGTGTGTGAGGAAAGAATAATGAAGCAACTCGATAAGCTGGCTGAAATCGCCGCCAATCTCCAAAAGAGTCGTCATGCTTTGGCCCTAGTTGGCGTGGGATCTGTTGGTAATCAGCGTTACCGGCTTGACAACTATAGCGATATTGATTTTTTCACAGTTGTTGAGGATGATTACAAGCAAGCCTTTATCCATGAGTTATGGTGGCTGGGTGACTTGGTCTATAGTTTTAGAAACACAATTGATGGCTATAAAGCTTTAACTAAAGACGGCCTCTTTTGTGAATTTGCAGTTTTTGGTGAAACAGAGTATCAGCAAGTTTATAATGCTCACAGTAAAATTATTTGGCAGCGCAAGACCCTAATCAGTGGCCAGGAACCGGCAAGACCGCCGCTAGATACCCCTAACTTTCATCTTAATGAAAGTCTGACCAATCTTTATGTTGGTTTGTTGCGACTGAAACGTGGCGAAAGATTAAACGCCTACCGCGTGATTAGTCAGGATGCCGTTGGCGAATACCTCAACTTCCTTAAAGAAGAACTACCCCATGATGCCAACCAGGATCCCTATGTATGTTCTCGCCGATTCGAGCAAAATCATCCTGAATGGATCAAAACGGTTTACAGTCTTAGTCTGGGCATTGAACAAACTGAAGAATTAGCAACTCGTTTGTTTAACTTACTGATTCGTGAAAGCATCAATCCTGAAATGGCAGCTAAGGTTCAAGCCTTATTGTGATTTTGGGCAAAATAAAAGATGGACTTTGAAAGGTCCATCTTTTTTCTATTTTCGTTTAAATTCTATAAAGCTGCAGCCACTGCTTGCTTAACTGCTGCACCTTCTGCCTCTACTAGGTTAACTCGCGTTTCGATGACCTTAACGTCCATCTTAATTTCCCGCGTCAACATTGGTTGGTCAAGTTTTGGCAAGAAGAAGTCTTTAAATTCTTGTAGCCGCTTAGCATTCTTGAAGATTCTGGCAATCACAGTGATGAAAGTTGTGAATTCCATGTCGCCGCCGACTGTCTTGTCCAACCATGCCCATTCATCACGAATCCAGTCCCAAGCTGCTTGTTCACCAGCTTCATTGTTTAATAAGCCGGCAAACCAAGCCCGCAAGTCTTGTGGCTTAACGATATCAGCATTTTCCAAGTTGCCAATTAGCTTTTCAATTTCCTTTGGATCCTTGGTAGCAATGATTGCTGCGCATAAGTCAGACTTAAATGAAGCATCACTGGTAGTTTGGTAAAGCTTAATTAATTCATCGATTAATTCATCAGTACCAAAGTTCTTAACTTCATTGCGCAAAACCATTGGCCGGACTGCTGCTTCTATCCCTTCCAAGTGATCACGTTCAGCTCGGAAAATTTCATGTGCAGCCTTGATTGCATCAGCATTTTCACCGTACAAACTAGCTTGCAGCACATATGGACGAACTTCAGTATCATCACTTGATTCGCCGTCCTTAGCTTGCCAGCCTAAACGAGCAACTTGGTCTTTTGACAGCAAGTTGTAGAATTGCTTCAATTGCTTTTCAGCTTCACTGCCATTAGCAACAAATTGACGCAACTTGGCAGCTGTAGTGTAAATAGCATCATTTACGACGCTAGATTGATCGTCTTTTAGCTTCAACAAAACTGGAACAACGCTAGCATATGAAACTTGCTTGCCTTCTGCTAATAACCGCAAGTCTTGCAAGATCTGCATCTTGGAAATTGCATCAAGGTCAGTGATGTCCTTCAAGATATCAGCCATCAAAGTTTCGTCATACTTAACAACGGCATGGGTCGTGTTGCCCACGTTGATCCGCAAAGCATGGCCGGCTTTTTCGCGCAAAGCTTGGTAGTCGCCTAAGTCGAGCACTTTTTCTGCCATAATCTTAGGAGCATCAAAGTTGGCATTCAACGGAATTTGCCAAGTCCGGCCCTTATCTTCACCTTCACCGATAAAGAATTGCTTTTGACTCAGCTTCAAATGGCCATCCTCAACGTAAGCATTAATTACAGGGTAGCCTGGTTGGTTGAGCCATGAGTGCATAATTTCGGTAATGTTTAAATCAGTGGCTGTTGAGAGAGCTTCCCATAAATCATCACCAATCGTGTTTGAGTACTTATGGTGGTCAAAGTAGTACTTAAGGCCCTTTTGCAAAGCTTCATCGCCTAAAAGTGCCCGTACCATTACCAAGAGCCGTGAGCCCTTAGCGTAAACAATCGCCCCATCAAATAAGGTGTCGATTTCTGCTGGGTCGTTAACCTTGACATAAACTGATTGCACACCATCAGTAGCATCCCGAGTTAAAGCAGCTGGGGCTTCAGAAGTTTGGAACATTTCCCAAATCTTCCAGTTTGGTTCCATGTGGTCGATTGACAAGTATTCCATCATGTTGGCAAAACTTTCATTCAACCATAAGTTGTCCCACCACTTCATGGTTACCAAGTCACCGAACCATTGGTGAGCTAATTCGTGGGTTATCACCGTGGCAACCAGCTTCTTGCGTGGCAATGAAGTGTTGTCTGGATCAAGCAGCAAGTAAGCTTCACGGTAAGTAATCAAGCCCCAGTTTTCCATGGCACCAGCAGAGAAGTCTGGCAAAGCCAGTTGCCATGAATGCGGTAATGGGTATGGCGTTTGGTAAAAGTCTTCGTAAAATTCAATCCCGCGCTTAGCAATATCCAAGGCAAAGTCTAATTCCTTAGCCTGGTGCGCCTTGGTAGCAAAGACGCCAACCTTAACGCCGCTCTTAGTTTCGGTGTACTTAGCCTGCAAGTCCCCAAAAGCAAAGGCAACCAGGTAAGTAGACATGCGAACAGTTTCATCAAAGTAGTGAACACCGTCTTCTACCTTAACTTCCGGCATGTTAGCCAAGGCAATTTCACCAGGCTGTTCGTCAAATTTCAAAGCCAAGTTGAAAGTCGCCTTAGCTTCAGGTTCGTCAACACATGGGAAGGCTTGGCGGGCAAAAGTTGTTTCAAATTGCGTACCAATGATTTGTTTCTTTTCTCCATCTAAAGTGTAATAAGATGGATAGATGCCCATCATGGTATCGGTCAAAGGTGCCGTATAATCAATTACCAGCTTAACCTTACCCGTGCGGCCCAACTCAATCTTAATTTCTTCATTCTTATCATCAAAAGTAAATGGTACCGCCTGGCCATCAGCCTTAACCTGCTTAATTTGCATGAACTTTTGGTGAACTAGAACTGTCGGTTCTTGAGCTTCCGCAGTAATCGTTGAGCTACCACTAATCAGCTTTTTTTCCCGGTTAACATCAATAAATAAATCATAGTGTTCCGGGTGTAATGTTTCAAAAAAGCGTTTAACTGACATAATTTCCTCCTATAAATAGTATGTTACTTAAATTTTACCAGAAATCCCGCTGCTCTGGGTTTATTACGCTTTATTTCTATTCGTAAAAGGGATGTAACGATTGGTTAGTAGTTCTGTAACAAAGCTGCAATATTCAACCTGTACTATATAGACAGTAAGAAATGAGACAAGTTTTTAAAAAAGGGAATGAAAATTTTGAAATCTGTTAAATCTATTTTGGTAAAATTAGTTGCGGCTTTAGCCTTAGCATTCGTTGGTGTAGTCGCTAGTCAAAACGTTAATACTTCAGCAAACACTCAAACTGTACAAGCAGCAACCCACTGGTCAAAGAAGAACTTAAAGGCTCGTGCTTGGATCGTTAAGCGTGAATCTGGTGGTAACTGGCATGCTAGAAACGGTAATTGTTACGGTCGTTACCAATTATTGATCACTTACCTGCACCACAATTACTCACACAAGAACCAAACTAGAGTTGCTGATAACTACGTACGTGGCCGTTATGGTTCATGGGTAAATGCTAAGAAGTTTTGGCAACGTCACCACTGGTACTAAAATTAAATATCATTCTCAATAAAGAAATAAGCGGATCAAATAGTGGTCCGCTTATTTTTGTGCAAAATAAAAAGCCGTGCATTTCGCACAGCTTGCTTGGTTAATTGAATTTATCGTGTTTAAATTCGCGATACACCGCGATCACAAATACGGCAATCGCACACACCATTGCGATATAAGCCATCGGCCCTACTGAAATAGCATTATTGGCGGCCGCTTCTGACAAATTATTGGCTACAGCATATTCCACAATCCATTTTTTCATCAATGATGGGGTAAAAATGAAAGTCAACATTGCAATAAACGACGTAACCAGCTGCGTCCGGCGTGAATATGGTTCACGGAAGAATTGGGCTAAGACACACATAGCTGGTGCCAGCATCAAGAGCAATACCCACAAAACAATATTGCGTCCGGCTGCTGTGTTCATCATTTGACTGGAATTGGTGGCATACCGGTAACTGCCCCAGAGTGATCCGCCAGTCAGCGTGTTTAACAAACTCAGGATATATGACCCTTGTTGACCATAGCTGCCGCCGTTAGTCGACAAGACCCCTTGCACGATATTGAGCGCATCAGTTGAACCTGCTGATGAAAAATCTACGCTAACTACCTGTTTCATATAAGTGGCCAAGAAAGTGGTGATTGAACATCCCAGCTGAATCGCCTGCAGCATGCTCAGCTTACGACTCGCCTTTAAATGAAATTCTAAACTTAAAGTGCGGTTAGGGTGATGGCTATGCCCGATCACATAGATCCCAATAAGGACCAAAA
Source organism: Lactobacillus corticis (assembly GCF_018327645.1). Taxonomy (GTDB): domain Bacteria; phylum Bacillota; class Bacilli; order Lactobacillales; family Lactobacillaceae; genus Lactobacillus; species Lactobacillus corticis. The sequence continues at coordinate 51,210 of NZ_BMAY01000002.1, forward strand.
TCGCTAAGGCCAACAGCAGCCACCATTGTTTCGCCATAATCAAAAAGGCTGCTGCTACAATCACTGCAACCGAAACATACGGTCGATCGGAGAAAATCTTCCAAAAGTTCAGTGTATAAGTTGCCCCAGATCTTTTCATTTCCGGCTGGGTTGCTATTTTTTGCGGTTTGACCCGTCTTTTCTGCTCGACACTCTGCATGCGCTGCAGCCACTCTGAGCGAGAAGTTTGCTTTGAGCGTCGTAAATTTTCGCGACGTCCTACCTTTTGCCGATTTGCCTGCTGTTCTTGAAATCGGCGCCTTGACATGCGTGATTCCTTTGCCATCCTATTTACCCTCTTTCGTAGAAAACATGCTAGCACATCCAGCAACAATTAGCATACTTTTGGGTAAAGGTTGATAAAAATTTAATGTTGACAGCTAGAGTAAAATAGAAGTGATTGTTTTATATATATAAGGAAAAGAAAGCAGGGATTCATTTGCAAGCTACCGATTATCCTCAAGGCTGGAAACGCAGCTTTATTATTCTTTGGCTGGGTTGCTTCATTACCGGCTTGGGATATTCTATGACCATGCCTTTTATTTCGCTCTTCATCGCAGATTTGGGCAACTATAGCAAACTGGAATTAAACCTTTACTCTGGCTTGGCTTTTGCGATGACTTTTATCGCTCAAGCAATTGTCTCGCCATTCTGGGGCAGTTTAGCTGACCGCAAAGGTCGGAAGTTGATGTGCATGCGCGCCAGCGGGGTCATGGCACTAACAATTTTCATTACGGGGATGGCTCCCAATGCGATCTTTATCGTTGTCATGCGGTTTATTCAGGGATCTTTTTCGGGCTATATCAATAATGCCACGGCCCTAATCGCAGGAGAAACGCCGCACAAACGCAGCGGCTGGGTGATTAGTCAGATGCTGACAGCTGGAACGGCCGGCAACCTAGTCGGTCCGTTACTGGGTGGTACCCTTTCAAGTATTTTGCAGCATTTTGTCGGTGGCGCCTGGCCTTACCGGATCGCCTTCTTCTTAACCGGTCTGTTAATGCTGCTGGTCTTTTTAGGAACAAGTTTCTTAGTAAAAGAAGATTTTACCCCTATCGAAAAAGAAAAAATGCAGCCCATGGGCGATTTGCTCAAGTCACTGCCAAATTTAAAAATTGTTATTTTGATGTTTATTACCACGATGATTGTCCAATCATCCACCATGTCGATTGACCCAATCGTTTCTCTTTACGTTAAACAATTAATGCACGGCGTGGGTGACATTTCCTTTGTGGCTGGGGTCGTGGCTGCTGCTCCTGGTTTGGGGACATTGCTTGCGTCATCGAAACTTGGCCACAAATTGGACGAACTGGGGCCAATGAAAATTTTAACTTGGGGCTTGCTGATTGCTACTCTCCTCTTTATTCCAATGGCTCTAGTAAGCTCGCCTTGGACCTTAGCAGTGTTGCGTTTCTTGTTGGGAATCGTCAGCGTCGGATTAATGCCAGCAGCCCAAACGGTCTTGACCCTTTCGACGCCCCATGAATCATTCGGCCGAATTTTTAGCTATAACCAATCTTTCCAAGCGATTGGGGCGGTTTTAGGTTCAATGCTGGGCTCAGGGATTTCCGGCTTCTTTAACTATCAACTCGTCTTTTGGGTTACCGGTTTATTGCTGCTAATCAATTTTATGATCGTTTTTCCCTACTCGAGGTTGCGTTCGTCGCGGTAAATAAAGCGCAATAATACGCTATTAATGATAATAATCACGTTAATTAAGGTCGAATAGTCCAATAAAATTGTGGTTGCCATGCCGATTACCGTATAAATGAAAGAACACCACAAAAAAATCAAATACCCGTGATACAGATAAATAGGATATTTTTCTGCTAGCACCATCAAGCCAATTTCAATTGCAATTAAAAGCGCCACAATAAAGAAACCAATTGGTGGAAGCCATGAGGTCTCCAATTGCCCTGGCAGGAGCGAATGTCCTACAAAAATTGCATCTGCAATACCATCAAGACCTAATATAAATGACAGGACTACTAATACTTTACGCCAAGTTTGCACCTAACCACCTCATCTAACAGGTCTAATTATAACAAATAGTTTCTTAGAAGAATTACTTCAAGCAAAAAGTCATCTCAGTTCATAGCGAGATGACTTTTTTGCTTAAATAAAAATGAGACTCACATCAGCAATCTTTTTTACCTTGCTGCGCGGATAGGGCTCTTCGCCTCGCAAATAATAGTTTACCGCTCTAACCTTGCCGCCTAGCAAATTGCCATTTTCGCCAACCGGCACCAAAACTAAAGTTCCAACGTCAATCTCTGGATCATCAGTTGTATAGTAGTAAGTTTTATCGCTGCCATCTAAGCTGACAGACAAATAACGCGTACAGTCCAAGGACGGAAATAAACTGAGGAATAAGCTGCGATCCATGATGCGATCAAGCGAACGGTTTACCCACGTCAAAAACTCAACAAATTCCGGAGAAACATACTTTAGTTTAGCCGGTAATTTGACTTTTTGTTTCTTGTCAGCATACACCAGTTTAACTTTCAAAATTGGACCCTTGCCTGCATGATGCTTACCAAAAATCCACATATTAGCCAGATGAAGCAGGTTTCTTATCATGTAGGGATCTAAAGTTACGCCGGACCGGCGAACATCCTCACACTTGCTGGTGAATTTTATCATGTTCTTTGTTTGATCAATGATAATTTTTTCCTTGCGATATCCTCGCTCATCTTTTAGGCAAATAATGACCTTTTCCAGTCCCAGATTGTCATCATATATAACGCGGTTCAATGGATTGAGGTGCCAATAGGTTTCATCATACTCATCATAATCGTTACTCATCTTAAGCCCTCCCCCTCTTATACATATAATTATATCTTGTTCGCTAATTGCGCTCTATCATTTTTCGCATCAAAAACCGCCTCTAAAAAGAGACGGTCTTCGATAAGCATAAGCAGCTTTTTGAAGGAAATTAACCTTTGTCGGCCCCAGCCGTAATCCCGTTAACGTAGAACTTCTGCATAAATACGAACAGGATGGTAATTGGGATGGCGATGATGACACACCCTGCAACGAATTGGGCAAAGTATGCAGTCGCGTTACCCTTGGTAGTGTGGACCATGTTGTAAAGTCCATATGCTACCGTATAAGTCTTGGCATCCCCAGAAGTCGAAAGAATGATTCCTGAGAAAATGAAGTCAGTCCAAGGCGCGATGAATGATGTTAAAGCTGTGTAAACAATCATCGGCTTTGATAATGGCAAACCAATGTGGACAAACACTTGCCACTTAGTAGCGCCGTCGATTTCAGCAGCTTCATCAATTGACCGTGGGATCGTATCAAAGAATCCCTTAGCAACATAGAAGCCTAAGCCGGCACCACCAACGTAAACCAGCAGCAAACCACCAAGGTTTAACATGTTTAGCCCTTTAAGGATGTAGTACAGGGCAATCATTGACATAAAGCCGGGGAACATCCCTAATACCAATGCGATTTGCAGGAATGGTTTTCTAAAGGCAAAGCGAAGTCTGGACAACACATAGGCTACGGAAATTGTCAAGAAAGTAGAGATAATCATCGAAAGAATAGAAATAACTAAAGTATTGCGGATCCAGTAGCCAAATGGATATTGTGAGTTGTTAAAAATACCAATGTAGTTTTGTAAAGTGAATTTGTCTGGCCAGAAGGTGGAAACGAATCCCGTATCGTTATATGAGAAACTTGCCAGCACAATCCAGATAATCGGTAAAATCCAAAGAACAGCTAAGAGCGTTAATAAGATATACCGGAAAATTAACGAGAGCCTTCTTTGATTTGAATAAGATTTCATAACTAGCCCTCCTTAAATGCGTTAGTGCGACGATATGCTATCAACGAGAAGGTGGCACTCAAGATGAAGATCAAGATCCCTAAAACTGCTGAGGCGTTGTAACGTTGCTCTTGGCCGAAGGTCAAGTTGTACAGCCACGTTACCAGCAAGTCGGTTGAGCCCGCACCATTGTACTTCGCATTCATCGGAGCCCCGCCAGTCAGCAGGTAGATGACGTTGAAGTTGTTGATATTTCCGATAAATTGTTGGATCAAAGATGGTGCCATCACATAGAGGATTTGCGGGAAAGTTATAGACTTGAAAATTTGGAAAGAGTTGGCACCGTCAATCTTAGCTGCTTCAATTTGGTCTGTTGGCAAGTTTTGAATAATCGCTGTTGAGACCAACATGGAAACAGGTATACCGATCCACATGTTCACAATAATGACCGTAATTCGAGCCATCCAAGGCGAAGCTTGGTTATCAATAAAGTGAATTGGGTGTGAAATCAAGTGCAGGTTTTGCAAGATTGCGTTCAAAGCACCCTGGTAGTCCAAGAATTGCGCCATCATCAATAATGATACGAATTGTGGAACAGCCCAAATAATTACGAAGATAGTTCTCCAGAAAGCCTTGTGCTTAATGCCTTTAGATTCAATTAATAAGGCAAGCAAGACACCAAAGAAGAAAGTAGTGGCAGTGGCAGCAACCGCCCAAATGATGGTCCAGCCAAGTACCGGGAAGAAAGTACCAGCCAAATCCCCACTAAGGACGTTGCCAAATGCTTGAAAGCCAGTCCAAGAGAAAGCAATTGGGTGTTGGCGATCATAGTTGGTAAAGGCCATCGAAATCATGAAGACCGTTGGCAAAACAGTAAACAGCAAGATCCCCACTAGTGGCACTGCCATTAAAGTAGCATGGAGCCGAGTGTCAAGCAGACTAGCAAGTTCTTCACCGTTAGAAGGAATGTGCTCACCGTCACGCTTTAACACGTAGTTATGCCGAGTTGATTTAAGGTTAACAATGTACAAACCAATAATGGCTGCAATGATCATCAGAGCCAAAACCCCGAAGAGCAAAAGCAAAACAGAATTGGAAGGCTGTTTAGTAACGTATACTCCTTGAGCAGCGTCATAAACAACTCGTTTGTGCTTAACCGTTCCTAAAGTTGCGAGACTGTTTAAAGTTGGAATCCCGCTTAAAAAGAACCAAATTAAGAATACAATTTCACTGAGCATCAGGCAGAAGCCCTTTACCCATTGTTTATTTTCTAGAGCGTTGCTGCCCATCAGGAAAAATGATAGTTTTGTCGCAGCGCTCCCCTTCGAAAACACTTCTCGATAAGTCGCTTTAGGAGGGTTGTGTTTGCGTTTAAACATAATAGTTTATCTCCTTCTTAAGCGAAAAGGTTGGAAAAACCAACCTTTGCTTATGCTTACATCTACGCTAATGACTATTTCTTGCTAATAGCTTTGTCTAACTTAGCAAGTTGTGCCTTGTATTGTGAAGACTTGATCTTGCCGTCGTAAACACCACTGATTAATGGAGCTGAGTTGTTCCAGAAAGTAGCCATTTGAGGTAACTTAGGTTGTAATACTGAGTTGCCGCTCTTAGACATTTCTGCAACTGCTTCTGCAACTGGATCGCTAGTTACAGATGAGTCTTTCAAAGCTGCCTTCAATACAGGGATTTGACCAGCATGTTCATGAGCGATCAATTGTGACTTCTTGTTGGTAATGTATGCAGCTAACAGGGTTGATGCCTTAGCATACTTGGTGTGGGAGTTGATAGCAAAGCCTTCAATACCTAAGAATGCTTCCATTTGAGCCTTCTTGCCGCCAACAGTAATGGTTGGGTATTTAGCAACGGCAAAGTTCTTGCCCAAGATCTTCTTAATGTTAGCTGCGTTCCAAGGACCGTCCAAGATAGCTTGAGCGTTGCCCTTCTTTAATTGGTTCAAAGCGTTTGAAGTTTGCATTACGCCCTTGTTGTTCTTTTGAGCTGCGTACCACTTCAAAGCGTTAACACCGTTTTCTGAGTTGAACGTTGAACCCTTAAGAGTTTCACCGTCTTTACCGTATAGGTAAGTGCCTGCTGAGAACATTACTGGCCACATTACGTATGCGTTGGTGAAGTCAGTTGCAACTACACCCTTCTTAGTCAAAGTGTCCCAGTCCTTAACATCGCTAGCTGATAACTTAGACTTGTTGTAGTACAAAGTTTGAGCTTGTTGAGCGTATGGGTATGCGTAAACCTTACCCTTCCAAGAAACACCCTTGTAAGCTGCGTTGAGGTAGTTGCTCTTGATGTCCTTAGTTGCTGCTGGTGAAAGTGGGTTAATGTAACCTGCTTCGGCCATTTGACCTAATTGGTCGTTAGGAACTTCAAAGACGTCAGCAGCCTTTGATGGGTCCTTACCAACGTCAGTCTTAGCGTTAGCTGAACCGTTTGGACTTTGAGTAACCTTAACCTTGATCTTTGGATACTTCTTTTGGAAGTCCTTAGCAATGCTCTTGTAGTAAGTTACTTGTTCAGTGTCAACCCAGAGAGTAATGTTACCCTTGGTGTCCTTGTCATTAGAGCTTGAACTTGAGCTGCTTGATGATGAACCGTTAGAGCAGGCTGCTAAAGCTGAAACAGCTAATAAAGTCACGCCTCCGACAGCAAATTTCTTCCAAATCTTCATAATATTTCCTCCTAAACAAAGCAAATACAGCTTTTTTCTTTGCAAATGACCAAAACACACATCAAAAACGGATCATTTGCAAGGTTCTCTTTCCTAATTGTGAATACGTAACGTTGTGTCCTTGTCAAAGAAGTGACCCTTGTTAATATCAAAGCCCATCTTGACAACATCACCTGGTTGGTGGAAGTCACGCGAATTAATGATGGCTACGAATTCGGTTCCATCTACTTCTTGGTACAGTTGGATCGTTGCCCCAAGCAATTCTGAAACTACAACCTTCGAAGTTACGACATCATTTGGCCAAGTTTCCATAAAGGCTTCTTCTGAGTGAATGTCTTCTGGACGAATCCCAAAGACTAAATCTTTGTCATTGTAGCCTTGTTCTTCAAGCATCTTGGCCTTGCCTTCAGGCACTTCCAAGTTCAAGCCCTTGCCATCACTCATGCGACCATCTTTATAATGAACATTGAAGAAGTTCATTTGTGGTGAGCCAATGAAGCCTGCAACAAATTGGTTAACTGGTTCGTTGTAAACTTCAAGCGGCGTTCCGATTTGTTGCACATGTCCAACCGACATAACAACGACCCGGTCAGCCAAAGTCATGGCTTCAGTCTGATCGTGAGTAACGTAAATTGAAGTCGTCCCTAAACGTTGGTGCAGCTTGGCAATTTCGGCTCTCATTGATACCCGCAGCTTGGCATCCAAGTTAGAAAGCGGTTCGTCCATCAAGAAAATTGGCGCATCCCGAACGATTGCCCGTCCTAAAGCGACACGCTGACGTTGACCACCAGATAAGGCACCTGGCTTTTTGTCTAAGTAATCTTCCAGCCCTAAGATCTTGGCAGCGTTCTTAACCCGCTTGTCAATATCTTCTTTCTTGTAGTGCCGCAGCTTTAAACCAAAGGCCATGTTGTCATAAATCGTCATGTGTGGGTACAAGGCATAGTTCTGGAAAACCATGGCAATGTTCCGGTCCTTTGGGGCAACATCATTCATGACCTTGCCATCGATCTCCAAAGTCCCCTTGCTGATGTCTTCCAAACCAGCAATCATCCGCAAAGTAGTTGACTTACCACAACCTGATGGTCCAACGAAAACGATGAATTCCTTGGGCTTAATATGCAGATCGAAGTCGTTAACTGAATATTTATCGTTGCCTTCGTATTTCTTGTAGATATGGTTTAAATCAACTTCAACCATTCTTGATCTCCTTACTTTCTTTAAATGCCGTCACAATATCTGCCAAGTGAAGTTGACTGGTATCGCTGACGATGTAGTCTGCTTCATGGAGCAGTTTGCGATCGCCGATGCCGACTGCAAATTGACCGGCTGCCTTGATTGCGGCCACGCCCGCAGCTGCATCTTCAAAGCTGATAACTTCATCCTGCTCAAGGCCAATCAATGCTTGAGCTTTTTCATAGATCTCTGGATCCGGCTTGCCCTTATGCAAGCTGGCTGGATCAACAATGCCGTCAAACTCTCCGATAATTCCAAGTTTAGTTAGAATCTTAGGGGCATTCTTTGAGGCACTGGCAATCACCAGTTTCAAGCCATCCTGTTTAGCATCTGCTAGCAGTTGCGGAATTCCTGGCAGAATGTCAGCCGGTGTCATCGTTTCAACTGACTCTAAGAATTTTTCATTCTTTTTAGCAGCTAAAGCAGCTTTTTCTTCCGGACTGTAGTCATTTTCCTTGCCGCCGATCTTCAGAATCATTTCCAAAGAATCCATCCGGGAAATCCCGCGCAAGTTATCTAAATCGGCTTGGGAAAGGGTAATGCCTAAGTCTTTTGCCAAATTATTCCAAGCAGTTAAGTGGAATCTGGCAGAATCGGTTAACACGCCATCAAGGTCGAAGATTAAGCCTTTAAGCATTTTTCTTCACCTTCTTCCAAGTGAATGGTTTCGTCAAAGACCTGCACTGCTAAGGCTTGTCCCTTAATCAGCTTGATCTTTACTTCTCCCTTAACCACTTCAACGGCAATAATCCGATCACGGTAGTTGAGCTTGAAGCTGTAACTGTTCCACTTATCTGGAACAAATGGTTTGAAGCTCAAGTGGTCATGGTCATAACGCATTCCGGCAAAGCCTTGGACAATTGCCAACCAGCCACCGGTCATTGAAGTAATGTGCAAACCGTCAACCGTGTCATTGTTGTAGTTGTCCAGGTCAAGTCGCGCAGTCCGTTCATACAATTCAACCGCCTTTTCTTGCTTGCCTAATTCAGCAGCCAAGATTGCGTGAATTGAAGGACTCAGGGAACTTTCGTGAACTGTTAATGGTTCGTAGAAGTCGAAGTTGCGTTCTTTTTGTTCCATCGTAAAGCGGTCATTGAAGAAGTAGATTCCTTGCAAGACGTCTGCTTGCTTGATAAATGGCGAACGCAGGATCTTGTCCCATGACCAGTGTTGGTTGATTGGGCGTTGACCTTCAGGAATTTCGCTAACTGGACGAACGTCCTTGTCTAAGAAGCCATCTTGTTGCAAGAAGATCCCAAGTTCTTGATCTTCTGGGTAGTACATGTTGTCGATGATATCTTGCCATTTGGCCTTTTCTTCATCGCTAACATTTACCCGCGCCTGCGCTTCTTTCGTTGCTAGTGGCAAACGTTCAAGCGTCCAGCTCAATACCCAAGCTGCCATGGTGTTGGTAAACCAGTTGTTGTTAACGTTGTTTTCGTATTCGTTTGGTCCGGTTACGCCGTGGATCATGTACTTGCCAGCGTGCTTCGAGTAGTGGACCCGTGAAGCCCAGAAGCGCGCCGTTCCAACCATGACATCCATTCCTTCATCTTCAATGTATGAAGTATCGCCAGTGTAGTGGGTGTATTGATAGATAGCGAAAGGAATATCGCCGTTCCGGTGAATTTCTTCAAAAGTAATTTCCCATTCGTTGTGGCATTCAATCCCATTGAAGGTTACCATTGGGAAAAGTGCCCCATCTAGACCTTGTTGCTTGGCGTTGTGGTAAGCGCCTGGCAATTGGTCATGCCGGTATTCCAGCAAAGCTCTGGTTACGCTGGCTGGAGCTACTGCCAAGTACATTGGAACAATGTAAGCTTCCGTATCCCAGTAGGTAGCACCGCCGTATTTTTCACCGGTAAAGCCCTTAGGACCAACATTCAAACGTTTATCTTCACCGTAGTAAGTCATGAACAGTTGCAGAATATTGAAGCGAATGCCTTGTTGGGCTGCATCGTCGCCTTCAATGGTGACATCGCTTGATTCCCAGCGTTTTTCCCAAATCTTGGTATGGTCTGCAAGGTTTTCTGCAAAACTCTTAGCTTGTACTTGGTCAAGCAGCTTTTGACTAGCAGCTGCTTGCTCGTCAGCTGGGACATCGCGACTGGTTACCACAACGATATCTTTTTCAATCGTCTTGCTTTCGCCTTGGCTTAATTCAAATTCGCCAGTTTCTGCTAAAAAGCCGCTCTTAGTTTCAACTTTGCCTTGATACTTTTGACCATCAAGCCGTAAGCCGCTTTGCAATAAAACCGTGAATTGCGGTACCTTGTAAGGATTTGGCTTAGTCCGCAATTGAATCGTTCTAGCGTCTGCATCTTCTGCTAAGGCATCCCAGAAGTGTTCATCGTAGTTGCTGTCTTCATTAACTACGTTGCCGTCAAGCGTTGAGGTAAATTCAATTTTGGCCTTGCCAGCTAAAACTTCAGCTTTCACTTGAATCAAGGCAGCTTCTTTAATGCTATTGCTTAAGAAGCGGTTGAAAGTGAACTTGACTTGCGTGTCGTCAGCTTGGTAAATGAAGCTTCTAGTCAAAAGCCCTTGGTGCATATCTAGTGATAAGTAAAAGTCGCTAAATTCAACTTTGGCTAAGTCGATTGCTACCCCATTTACCTTCAGCTTCAAGCCCAAAAAGTTTGGTGCATTTAAACTCTTGCCGAAATATTCTGGATAACCATTCTTCCACCAGCCGACTCTCGTCTTATCAGGGAACCAAACCCCTGCCAGGTAAGTCCCTTGTAAGTAGTCGCCGGAGTAACCTTCTTCGAAGTTGCCCCGAACGCCCATGTAGTCGTTGCCGATAGCTGTAATACTTTCTTGCAGCCGTTTGTTGGCTGGATTAAATTCATGCGTGGTCACGTGCCACGGATCAATTTCAAAAATTCTCTTCATGATGTCTCCCACTCTTTTGTAGGCGCTTTCGTTTTTCTCTATATTTAAGATACATTGCCTGTAAGCGTTTTACAACGGGTTTTGGCATGTTACCGGTATCAGAATTACTTTGTGATAAATAGCGCAAATCCATTTGGCAAAATTTCGTTATTTTTTACCAATTGGCTTAATTCTGGCCGATCACTGATAGTAATTGGCTTGGTTGTCGTATTAAAGAGCCCGGTAATGGTTTCCGTCCCTTGTCGAACCACTTGCAAAAGTCCCTCTGGGGTAACGGTCAACCGGAAGCTTCCGCGACCCAGCGTTTCCTTATGAGCAAGTCGGAAAGCAATTATATTGTGTACGCGTTCCCATACCGGACCTGCTTCTTTAGACCAATCCATTGGCTTGCGGCAATCCGGATCATTGCCACCGGCCATCCCCATTTCAGTCCCATAGTAGATGCAAGGGCTGCCTTGCTGCATAAATTCAAAGGCTAGAGCTTGCAGAGCCAGGTCCTGGTTTCCCCCGGCAACAGTTAAAATTCGTGCCGTATCATGAGAATCAAGCATGTTCATCATGACTTGGTTGGTCATATCACGGTATTTCATGGTCTGATCAGTCAAGCGTTCAGCTAAAGCTTGGGCTGACAGGCGACCATAAAAGAAGTGATCTTCAATTTGCAAAGTATATGGGTAATTCATTACTGAACTAAATTGGTCACCGTTAAGCCACGGCCGAGCTGAGTGCCAGATTTCGCCCACAATATAAAAGTCCGGCTTGATCTTAACTAGTTCATCATGGAATCTCTTCCAAAAATGATGATCAACTTCATTGGCTACATCCAGTCGCCAGGCATCAATATCGAAATATTTAACCCAGTAGCTAGCAATATTCAATAAATACTCTTGGACTTCGGGATTAGCGGTATTCAGTTTAGGCATATTGCCGACAAAGGCAAACGTGTCGTAGTTAGGTTCACCTTCGCCTTTTGAAGCATCAATAAATGGTTCAACTGGGAATTTATTAATATGGAACCAATCCCGGTAACGTGATTTGGCACCATTTTTCACAACGTCTTGCCACTGCATGCTGGCAGCCCCAACATGGTTGAAAACCGCATCGAGCATGATGCGCATCCCGCGACTGTGAGCTTCGTTAACCAATTTGGCAAAAAGGGCCTTATCGCCAAAGGCTGGGTCAATTTCTAAATAGTCATTAGTATCATACTTGTGGTTGCTTGGCGCCTTGAAAATTGGGCAGAAATAAAGCCCGTTGACGCCTAATTTTTGCAAGTAATCTAAATGATCGATAACCCCTTGCAAGTCCCCGCCATAAAAATCTTCACGACCAGGGTGGTCTTCTGGATTCCAGGCCTTGGTTCCTACAGGATCGTTGGATTTATCGCCATTAGCAAAGCGTTCTGGGAAAATCTGATACCAAACAGTGTCTCGGACCCAATCTGGGGTCTTGGTCAGATCAATCTCGTGTAAATATGGCACCTTAAAATAATTGCCGTCGGCCATAACTGCATCTTGACTGTATTCACTAATTCCCCGATCGCCATAAATCACCTTGCTGCCGTCCTGTGCTTCTACGACAAAAGTGTACTTTAAGCGGTGATATGGAGCTTCCAGCGTTGCTCCCCAGTGGTCTTGAACTTGACCGCTACCAATTTGGGCCATTTTTTGTGCTTTTACTGATTCTAGAGGTAAATAGTTATCAGTATATAACACTGTAACCTCTTTGACGTCAGCCTTAGCTGAATGGAAACGAATATTGACGTGCGTATTGTCAATTACAAAGCTATCTTCGCTTTCAGTGCGGTGACTTAAAGCAGCTAATTGCATAAGTAAAATCTCCTTAATCATTAATTTCTAAGTAGTCATCTTTGGGTTCAAGAGCAGTTTAGCAGTTATCTAGAAGCGCTTACAATAGCATTTGTGATGTTACCGGTATCAAAAATAACAAGAAACAAAAAATCCGAGTCAAGCATAGTTTTGCTTGATTCGGATTCTTTTACTTGGCTAAAACCACGCCAGCATATGGTGCTAGTTGGATTTTATTTTCATTGGTATTTACCGCGCCCACTTGCAGCAAAGTTTTTCCATAGGATTCTGGTAAAGCAATTTCGACCGTTTCGCCTGACATATTAACGGCAACGATGGCGCTGCGATCGGCTAAATCACGCTGGTAAACAAAAGTCCGCTGATCAGTCGGCAACAAATAATATGCGCCATCTTCAAAGAGCGGCGTCTGCTTCAGCTCCAATAATTGCCGATAAAAGCTCAAAAAGCTATTGGCATCGCCCTCTTGTTTGGCGACACTAGTATCTTCAACTAGTTTTCCCTTAATCCAAGGCTCATGATCACTAAAGCCGTGGCCAGCTTCTTCGGTCCATGGCATGGTCCCGCGAGCAGCCAATTTATGCGTCTGGCTAACCATAGTGGCAATTTCAGCTTCGCTCTTGCCCGCCTGGGCTGCTGACTTAGCAAAGGCCGCAACAGTCGGATCGCCTAACTCTTGGAGCTGGTCAAAATGCAGATCCTGCAAACCTAATTCTTCACCATAATAAATAACCGGCAATCCTCGCTGCAGATACATTAACATTGCTAGGCTCTTAGCTTGCTCATCACAAGTCGCATATCGCGTCCGCAGCCGAGCCATATCATGGTTATTCCAATATAAGGTCGGCAAAGAAATGCCATTGAGCGTTTGCTGCCAAATAGCCTGGGTTAGCTTAAAGTTCGCTAGGTCTAATTTTTTCGGCTGGTACTGGTCATTAAAGCTAGGGTCTACGCCGTCTTGGCTTTCAGTAAAGTAGCGGAAAGTAATTACCGAGTCCATCAAATGCCGGTTAGGTGCCGTATAGTCCACTGCCAAATTGACATTAGCACTAGCCGCTTCACCTAGCAGCAAGGCATCGGGATAGTCTTCTTTAATCTGTTGGCAGAATTCGCGCATCCAAGTCTGCACTTGGGGCAAATTTGCAAAGAATGGCTCAGCTACCACCACGTCATCATTATTGTCCGGAGTTGGATAGTCTTGGCGTAAATCGGCCTTAGCGATATGGATAAAGGCGTCAATCCGCAACCCGTCTATCCCTTTGGCTAGCCAAAACTCGGCAATCTCCAACATTGCATGCCGCACCTCGGGATTATGCCAATTTAGATCAGGCATGTGTTTGTCGAATAAGTGGAAGTAAGATTGTCCGGTGCCCGCTGGATCTGGTTCCCAAACGCTGCCACCAAAAAAGCTGCCCCAATTATTGGGCCGCTGACCATTTTCACCAGCAAAAATATAGTAATCGCGATAAATGCTGTCCGGTGAACTAATCGCATCTTGGAACCATGGGTGCTGGTCAGACGTGTGGTTCATCACGAAATCCATCACGATGCGAATTCCGTTATCATGCAAATCGGCAATTAATTTCTCCATATCAGCCATGTTGCCCATTAATTCATCGATTGCAAAATAATTGGATACGTCATAACCATTGTCGACTTGAGGTGAAACAAATACTGGGTTGAGCCAAACAGTATTGATCCCTAAGCTTTTAAGATAGGGAATTCGTTGCCGAATCCCATTAAGATCCCCAATTCCATCATGATTGCTATCTTGGAATGACTTGGGGTAAATTTGATAAATTATTGCATGCTCATACCATTTTGCCATAATACTGTCCTCCACTAACCATCTTAGCAAGGGTCAATAAGCGCTTACAATACCTGGCCGACTGTTACCGGTATCAAGTTAATAAGTAATTTTAATAAAACCTTGCCTTAATTCCCGCAATTCGGCTTTGGTCGGCAGACGATGGTAGCGACAAGCGTTCTGTAAAATAATCACGGCAAAATTGCTAAAAATCTCAATTACATAATCTGATTCTGCAATCTTAGTTTGTTTCATTTTCGTAGCAACTTCTTGCTGAATTCGTTTACGTAAACCATGGTTATCAATTTGAAATTCCAATAAGACGGACAAAGTATCGCTATTGGTCAGCAAAAACTGGTATAACGGACCTGCATTAATGGTTTGTTCCAGGAATGTTTCTAAATGAACATGGTCCTGCATCCCTTGCATTCTTTGGTCAATAATCTGTTTAAAGTCACTGAAATAGCGATCGCTTAGCTTGGTTGCGAGATCATATTTATCCTGATAATAGTTATAAAAAGTTTGGCGATTAATCAAGGCCCGAACTGCAATTTCTTTAACCGAAATTTTCCGAAATCCTTCCTCTTTAAGCAGTGCGATAAATGCTTGATCAATCGCTCTTTGCGTCCGTTGGCGCTGTAAATTTTCCATGCAATTTCTCCCTAATAGCATTATAGAGCGACAAGTGTCGCATATATTGACAAAAATAGAAATATTATCTATTGTAACACGGTTTTTAGCAAGGTAAATTAGAACAGTAATTAAAGCAAAAGGAGGACTCAGGATGTTAATCGATTTGGAAAACGTCAACAAGTCTTTTGACAAACAAAAAGTATTGAATAACATCAATTTAACAATCGATGCTGGTCAAATAATTGGTCTAATTGGGCCATCAGGTGCCGGTAAAACCACCCTAATCAAAACCGCTCTGGGCATGGAAAAAGCTGACAGTGGCGTGACCGAAGTAATGGGAACGCCAATGCCCAACCGCAAAATTCTAGGGAAAATCGGCTACATGGCCCAAAGCGATGCCTTGTACGACAATTTAACCGCTAAAGAAAATCTGGAATTTTTTGGGCAATTAAAAGGCCTTAAAAAGCAAGAAATTGCTAGTGAAATTACCAGAGTAGCCGGAATCACGGCCCTAACTGCCCATTTGAATAAACGCGTCAGCTTATTTTCTGGCGGAATGAAGCGGCGTTTGTCACTGGCTTTGGCTTTGCTAGGACAACCCAAACTGCTGGTCCTCGACGAACCAACAGTTGGGATTGACCCGGCCTTGCGTAAAACTATTTGGGAAGAACTCAAGAAACTGCGCGATAAGGGATGCGGTATTTTAGTTACGACCCACGTTATGGATGAAGCCGAGCAAGTGGATCAAGTGGTCATGCTGATGGGAACTATCATCGCCCAAGATTCACCAGCTAAATTAAAGGAAAAATATCAGGTTAAATCCATTGAGGAAGTCTTCCTCCAAGCAGAAAGCGAGGTCTTAAACAATGAGAACGCTGGCAATTAGCAAACGAATTGGCAAGGAACTGCTGCGTGACAAACGCACCATGGCCCTAGTGCTCTTAGCGCCAATTTTGATCATGTGGCTAATGAGCGTCATCTTTTCTGCCAATAGCGAAACTAGCGCCACCATCGGGACAGTAGGAGTCAGCAGCTCAATTACGAAAAAGCTCGATAAAGTTGATAACGTTACAGTCAAACGCTACCAGACAAAAAGTCGTGCCAAGAAAGCCCTCAAGCACTACCACTTGGACGCGGTAATTATTAAAACGGGTTCCAACAAATACCACCTTTACTACGCTAATATCGATTATGCCAAAACCGCTTTAACCAAGCAGGGTTTCCAACAAGCTTTATCCAAACAACAAATTGCGCAAATTAAGAGCAAGATCACTAATTTAAGCAAAGCCATCAACCAAATCAACCAAACTCTGCCAGCTGGACATAAACTGCAAATCAAAAAGTCCAAATCCAGCAGCAAGACCAAGATCACCAATACTTACGAATATGGTAATAAGGATACTGGTTTCTTCAATAAAATCGCCCCAATCTTTATCGGTTTCTTTATTTTCTTCTTTGTTTTCCTAATTTCCGGAATTGGCCTGTTAAACGAACGCAGTTCAGGAACCTTGGAACGGGTCTTGGCTACTCCAGTAAGACGCAGCGAAATTGTTGCTGGCTACATGATTAGCTACGGCGTTTTAGCGATTATTCAAACTTTAATCATTGTCGCTACTTCCGTTTGGCTATTAGATATTGAAATTGTCGGCAGTCTGTGGCTAATTCTGTTAATTGCGATTGTCCTTTCAGCTGTTGCCCTATCTTTAGGGATCTTCATTTCAACCTTTGCTTCTTCAGAATTCCAAATGGTCCAATTTGTGCCAATTGTCCTGATGCCCCAAATTTTCTTCTCAGGAATTGTTCCGTTAGATGCTTTGCCATCATGGTGTACGCCGCTTTCACAAATCATGCCGCTAACATACGCCGCACGGGCAATGGAAGATGTCACCCTAAAAGGGGCTGGCTTTAACGAAATTGCTGGAAACTTAGGCATATTGCTAATCTTCCTCGCAATTTTCACAGTTCTCAATGTCGTTGGTCTGAAACAATACCGCAAGGTTTAAGCAAAAAGAGACGGAAAAATCCGTCTCTTTTTTGGTTGATGTTACTTTATTTGGTCGTATCTCTAACCACTAATTTAGGTTCTAATAAGACCTCTCCTTGCGGCGCCCCTGAAAGTTTGATTTTTTGCAACAACATTTGAGCTAAAATTTCACCCATTTCAAAGGTCGGCTGTTTGATCGTAGTTATCTTTGGATTGGATACCTGATCAAGGAACACGCCGTCAAAGCCGATCACGCCATATTCTTCCGGAATTTTCACCTGCTTTTCCAACAAGGCCCAAATTATGCCAACTGCCAGACGATCACTACCGCAAACAAAGCAGGTATTCTGCGGAAACTTTTCCCAGTTATCCAACACGACCTTTTTTGACTGGTGAGAATGGTTGGCAGCTCGATAAATTTGTGTTGGCATTTGTGCTTGCTGCATGGTGCTTAAATAACCATTTTCACGAGAATACTCAAATGGTTCTTTGACATCCAAGCCAATAAAGACGACATGCTCATACCCTCGCTCCAGCGCGTACTTAGTAGCAATTTTTTCACCCAAGCTATTATCGGTGTCGACATAATCGTAACCATGTCGATTTTCGCCATATAAAATAAAAGGCTTATCAAAAGCATCAAATAAATCATAATCGGCTTGCCTTGCCCCGGTTATGATATAGCCATCATCGCCGCTTTTGCCAATATCGCCAATATCAGTTACTAATTGCAGGGCATATTGCTCTTTCGTCAAGCCGCGCGCTACCCCAAACAACAAGTTCATATAGTATGGCTCAGTCGTATCAATATCTTCTAGGGTAATGAATTTAACAACGTTAGTTCGATTATTGACTAGCGCACGCGCAGCTGAATTAGGTCGGTAGTGGAGTTTATCCATTGCTTTTTCGACTAGCTCCAACAACTCGGGGGTAACTTGTTCGGGATGATTAATCGCACGCGAAACGGTCATTTTTGACACATTTGCTTCCTTTGCTACATCTGATAGCGTGACCATGTTCTTACCTCTTTCGTATGTAAACGCTCTAACTAATTTTATAGCGTTGCTAGCCAATTTCCAAGAACTTTCATTTATCAAATGAAAACAGCTCCAGGCCAATCGCCTGAAGCTGCCATTTCAATGGTAATGTTTGATAACATTAAAAAGGAAATAGTCAGAGTGAAAATTTAGAAGTTAGATTTTGAAGTGAATGTGCGCTGCCCGTAATTGCTTAAGCAGGTGTCTTAACTGCTTTAATAGCTTAGCTTTCTTGCTTGCATGCTTGCGTGCTTTGTGACTGCGGTGGTGTTTAACAGTACATTTACGTGACACGTGCTTATTGTGCTTATTGTGTTTGCTGTGCTTTGCGTGTTTGCTGTGCTTTGCGTGTTTGGTGTGTTTTTGGTATTTGCTTCCCCGTTTAAGAGTTGGCGCCTTGGCAGCTGCTTTCACCGCTGTTCCAGTATTATTACCAGCAGCAAGTAGGGTGAAATCCTTCTCCCAATTTTTACCTAAATCTGATCTAAAAGTATAGCCGTGTTCCATCCCTGCTGTTTCAACTGACCAATTTACCTCTTTTTTCAAACCGTCTGCCTCTGTAAAAGTTACTTGGCCCTTTGCATCGGTTTCCTTGGTAATCTTAGTCTTGCCATCCTTCAAATTGCGCAAAGTCACCTTGGTTCCTGCCTTGACTGGCAAACCATTAGCATAACGAAAAGTCCCCGTAAAAGTTAAGGGTTTGGCAGCTTGCGGCATTTGCACCTCAAAGCTGCGCACCCAATCTTGACCGATATCAGATCTAAAGGTATAGCCATAACGATAGCCGGCAGTTTCGACACTGTAGTTAACGCCCTTCTTCAAGCCATCAGCTTCTGTAAAAACAACTTGCCCATTAGTATCGGTCTTCTTAGTCAATACGGTTGTTCCATCTTTTAGATTCCGCAAATTGACTGGTGTACCCGCCTTGACCGGCAAGCCATTAGTATAACGAAAAGTGCCTTTAAAAGTTAATGGTTTAGTTGAACTAGCTACAACACTAGTTTCAGCAGCATGGACTGTTTGGAGGTTTGCTGCTTGGCTGAATGCCAATCCCATCAACGCTCCTGTAAGTAATGTTCCATGAACTAAAAGCTTTTTAGTCATAAGTACCTCTTTCTAAAAATATAAAATACAAAATACAAAATATTTTTGATGGAACATATCAGAATAGCGTATCTGGGAAAAATGTCAACACTTTTTTTGAATATCTGTATGATTTATTATTTAGCATTATCAAAGTTGTTTGTATAAATTATTTAGTTGCTATTTTTGAAGATATAAACATTTAAACATATCAAAAAACAAGGCCCACAAGTTGGACCTTGTCAAACCCAAAATTAGAAAAGGAAAAATAATGTCAAAAATATTATCGATATTCTGCAATATTTAGTCGTTCATCCGCAAAGTTTTTTACTTGTTCATCATGTGTTGCAACAATCACAATTTTATTGTCATTTGCCATCGCACGTAAGCTCTTTAAAACCATGTTCTTGTTATCAGCATCTAACGCACCTGTAGGCTCATCGGCTAACACAATTTTGGGATCTTGCATGCTCAACCGCGTTAGTGCCACTCTTTGGGCTTCACCACCTGATAAAGTAAATATTTTTCTATCAAGATAACTTGAATCCAATCCATAACGTTCAAGAAAACGACGCAGCATTCTATCCTTATGCCTGTTAACTAAATTTAGATTTTGGCGTACTGTTTCTTCATCTACCAATGCATAGTTTTGAAAGAGGTAGCCAATAATTTCTCGATAATATTGCAAAACGTTGTAGTCAAAAATGTTTTTTCCGTCATAGATAATATCCCCATAAGAAAGATCATTCAGTCTACCTATACTGTTCAATAGAGTAGTTTTTCCTCCACCAGAAGGACCAATAATTGCATAAATCTTGCCAGGATTGAATTCAAAATTTAAGTCTTTGAATACTACAAAATCTCCATACTCTTGTCCTATAGTTTTTAATAGTAAGTTTCCCATTCTACTCTCCTTTGATTGTTTCTGAAATCTTCTTATTGAGGTGCATCCCCTGAAGCATTAACAGTGATAATTCAAGTAAGTTTCCAATAATAAAGACTCCCAAAGACAAAGATAGCTTTTGGGTAATTAAATAAACTAATGTTGCTTCAACAACTCCTACTCCTAAGATTATCAAAATGAATTCTCCAAACTGTTTTAAATAGTTTGCTCCCATTAATCGTTTAATTGCTAACTTTTTACGATTGTTACTGATGTAAACAGTATTAAATGCAATATCCTCAAACAAAGCTAAAAAAATACTGATAATAGCAACTATAACCGTAACTAACAGTTTCTTTTGGGTAGAAGCAATTTGCTTAGCTGCATAACTCTTGGTATTCAAAATTCCCCCTACATAAGGCGTAAATCCAGTCTTGTTAATAGCCCGATGAAGCAAACTCAAATCATTAGTCATCAGTGCTGAGTCTGAAACATAAGAAGTCCAATTCATATTAGCTGGGTTATTCCACCCTCCGCCACCTAAAGATTTATGTGAAACAACAACCAACAGAGAATCTTTTACCGATCCAGAATAATTCCCATAATCAAAAGAATTTATGCTGTATAAAAAATGGCTTTGATTATTTTTTATTGCAATTGCCTTTAACGATAAACTCTTTCCCGTTGTTTTCTCTGCTTCATCTAAGCTAAGAAACGTCCGGTACAGCTTAATAAGTTTTTTTCTCTTAGAATAATAACGTTCAGGTATCAATAAATATGTTGTTTTGGTATTTGAGCTTAAATGAATTCTATTTCCGCTTAGATTCAACACTTTATTATTATCTAAATACTTAGCATTAACTAGTAAATGATTGCCCTCTACAGTGTCAAAAACATCTTTGCTTCCCCAGCCTTGAAAATCAATCAGCATTCCACCATGATCAAGCATATAATTAGCAAATTTTATGCTTTTTTTATCAACGTCATGATTTTCAGTATCTGTCCCTGTACCGATAGTTACAGTGTAATAAGTTTGATGGCTTGTCCACTCCGACAATTGTGCCGTCATTTTTTGTTCTCTATTCCAAGTTTTAAGCATAGAAGCCAAAATTACACATAAAACAACTTCAATCATAATTTTGATACTCAAGTTTATGAAAAAAGCCATATTACTATGCGCATCTCCTTTGATTGCAGGAATAATTGTATAGTAATTATGCATTTTTGCTCTAATAATAGCGTTTATGCCAATAATCACTCCAACAATTAAATACGCTAATACGCAAGCAAATAACATAATGTGATAAGAATAGCGGTAATTTTCTAAATACATGTAAATCATTATCAGAATTATTCCGCCAAAAAAAGCGAATGAAAAAATCTTTTCATCCTCTAAAAACTTTCCCATGCATCTCTGCTATTCGATACCCCAAGCAAAGCCCGAATATTCATTTTCTTTAATTCCCGCAAATTGGTCAGTAAGAGGACGACAAGTAGTATAACAAGCACAATTAAGAATACATATCCCATGCTGCTAGCTTCTAAATAATTGGAAATGTCCCATATCCAACTTTCATTAATTTTATTGTACTTAATACCATTTTTATCGAACATTCGTTCAATAGATGCTGGGTTTGTCTTTCCAACAAAATAGTATGAAAAATACACCCCGCTAGTTTCAAACTCTTTTTTAGTCGCCCTGGTTCCTTTAGGAAGGGCTAAATTCTTACCATAAACATGAATTTTGCTAACTGCATCAGAATTGCTGGATTTTTCTGGCAAAACGGTAAAAACCTTCAGTACGGAGATATTATGCTTTTTAGCATATTGACTAATAATAGAATTAAATTTAGTGGTTTGTTCTCCACCATTCATTTTATATATGCTATAGGAAGATGAGCTAGATTCAACATATGTATTTCCCAACGATTGAATGAACATCAATATTATTGCAATGATTGTTATTCCTGATAGCAATAATACAATTTTTCTAAGTTTATTCATTTCTCGTCCCCTTAAATTTTTATGTTCTAATTATACACATATAATGGTTCTACATTTTTAAAACCGTATAATTTGCATAACACTTCAAATATCTTTTTTTGCTAACAAAAGTCCAGCCACATTTATCAAATGAAAAAGGCCGCCAGGAATTATCCCAGCAACCTTAATTATGCTAAATATTTTGCGCGCAGCTTCTCGTAATCATCCTTGGAAAAACCTAATTCACGCTCAAAGAAGTGAGCGAAACTGCCCCAACCAGCGCGAATGGTTTGCGTAATGCCTAAAATTGCCGTTCCTTCGCCCTTGGTAACATTCATTTTGTTAACCATCTGCGTAATCTCATCATTTGACGGATATTGCTTGGCAATAGCAAAGTCATATAGGTTGTTCGTCAGTAGATAATCACGAGCAATTTGATCATCATCAACGCCTAAGGCCATTAAAATCAAGGCGGCCGTCATTCCGGTCCGGTCTTTTCCGGCACTGCAATGAAAGACCAAAGCTTGTTCATCAGGCAGCTCTAACAATTGCCGAAATACTTGGGCAAACATGGCCTGGCTGTGGCTATTTAACAACGTTCTTTGATAAATATCGCCCATGTAGTTTTCCCGCATATCTGGAATATGGTGGAAAAAGCGATACATTTTATTATCGCCCTTATTTTCCGCCTGCTTGTCAGAGTAGATCGGCAAATGCACATAAAATCGTCCTTGCCAATCCTTATCTGGCGCCATTCTCGTTTCATAACTGGAACGCAAATCACAATCAATCGTTATGTGGCGCTGCGTCAATTTTTCGGCATCATTCGCACTTAGCCGCGCAAGCGAATCAGCACGATAGATGCGGTTCCACTTTACCTCTTGCCCTTGACTATTTTTATAGCCGCCAAGATCACGAAAGTTCAAAGGGCCATCAAGGGCCAAAATCCGGTCCTGGGTCATCGTATGCCTGCTTTCTAACTAATAATTACCATGGGCAAAAACTTGGGTTGCAACAACCGCCCGCTTCCAGCCGGCGTACAACTCCTGGCGTTCTTCATTGCCCATCTTAGGGATAAATGACTTGCCCACCACAAAAATTTGCTTCAATTCGTCGGTGTCTTGCCAAAAGCCAGTTGCCAGACCAGCAAAAAAGGCTGCACCCAAGCCAGTCGTCTCCGCAATTTTAGTCCGTTCCAGCTTGATATTCAAAATATCTGCTTGGAATTGCATCAAGTAGTCGTTATTAGAAGCCCCACCGTCAACTCGCAAGGTAGGAATCTTAATACCGGCATCTAGCTGCATGGTATCAACCACATCCCTAGTCTGATAAGCCAATGATTGCAGCGTAGCCTTAATTAGGTCGCGGTCAGTTGTTCCACGTGTAACACCATAAATTGCTCCATGAGCTTCTGGATCCCAATACGGTGCTCCTAATCCCGTAAAAGCAGGAACTACATAGACTTCATTAGCAGATGTTGACTCAAGCGCTGCTTGTTCTGACTCCGCTGCCGTCTTAATCAGCTTCATTGAATCTCGCAGCCACTGGATGGCACTTCCGGCCACAAAAACTGAACCTTCTAGGGCATAGTTGACTTTACCGTTAATCGCATAACCAATCGTCGTCAGCAAATTATTGTTAGAATCAGTGGGTGTCTGCCCTGTATTCATCACAATGAACGAGCCCGTGCCATAGGTATTCTTTACCATACCAGGCTTTAAAGCTAACTGGCCAAAAAGAGCTGCTTGTTGGTCTCCGGCCATCCCGGAAATAGGCACTTTGGCTCCTAAAAAGGTATAGGATTCTGTTTCGCCATAAATTTCTGAGTTGGAACGAACTTCCGGCAGCATTGCTCGCGGGATGTTAAGCAAGTTTAAAATATCATCATCCCAGGCAAGCGTATGGATATTAAAGAGCATCGTTCGACTAGCGTTGGTGTAGTCGGTAACGTGCACCTTGCCATCAGTTAGTTTCCAAACCAGCCAGCTATCAATGGTGCCAAACAGCAGTTCACCTTTTTCGGCCCGTTCTTGCGCACCAGGTACCTGGTCCAAGATCCACCGTATTTTAGTAGCACTAAAGTAGGGGTCAATCAAAAGTCCAGTTTTTTTGCGGATCATTTCGCTATAGCCAGAACGTTTCAACTTTTCGGCTAGTTCTGTGGTTTGTCGCGACTGCCAGACCACCGCATTATAAATCGGTCGACCAGTCTGCTTGTCCCATACCACCGTTGTTTCCCGCTGATTGGCTATCCCAATGCCAACAATTTGATCTGGCCGAATTCCGGAATTAATAAAAGCAGTCGCAATCGTAGTCTGCACGGCATGCCAGATTTCACGAGCATCATGCTCTACCCAACCAGGAGTTGGAAAATATTGCGGAAATTCTTGTTGCGCTGAGGCAACAATTTTTCCCTGATGATCAAAAATTAGGGCTCTAGTTGAAGTCGTGCCCTCATCTATCGCCATGACGTATTTCTTCTTTGTCATGCCAAACCTTCCTTATCATAAGCGCTTTCCTATCAAGTTTAGGAAATTTAGACGAAATTTACAATATATATTGGCAGTTTAAGCTATACTTTTAGTAGTAGTAGATTTAGGGGAGGTTTATATATGAACAAACAAGCAATCGCAGTTACTATTGCTGGTAACGATTCTGACGGCAGTGCTGGCATGCCCGCCGACTTACACGCTTTTTACGGTCGCAACGTTTATGGGATGGGCTTAATGACCGCGGCTGTTGCCGGAAATTCGACCGGAATTTTTGCCCAACAAGTAATGCCAATTGATTTTATTGCCAAGCAATTTGAAGTTTTGGCTAAAGACTTTGATATTGGCGCCGTAAAAACAGGCATGTTGGCTAATAAGGCAGTCATTGACTGCGTAGCTGACAACTTAGCTAAATACGATTTTGGCAAGGTTGTGCTTGACCCGGTAATCATCACTAAACATGGCGCGATGCTGCTAGACGATGATGCCTATCAAACCTTCCTCGATCGCTTGCTGCCGCTAGCAGAAATTATCACGCCGAACTTTTTTGAACAAGAAAAACTTACCGGCATGAAGATGGACAGCGACAGTCAGATTATGGCTGGTGCTAAAAAATTGCAAGAGATGGGAGCCAAAAACGTGCTGATGAAAGGCAAGCACGGTACCGGCTCAAGCACCGTAAGAGACTACTTGCTGCTAGAAGATGGCAGCAGCCAGTGGCTGGAGAAGCCTTATGTGGATACTACGCACATCAACGGCACTGGCGACACGCTTTCAGCCGTTATTGCCGCTGAACTTGCCAAAGGCAATGAGCTTGCGCAAGCTGTTGCTATCGGAAAAGACTTTACCTATGAAGCAATTGCCCACCCAATTCCGGTTGGCTCAAAATTCGGGCCGATCAATCATTGGGTAGCTCAAAAAGCGGTAAAATAGCGGGCAGCGGGCTTTTGCGCTATACTTGTAAACAAGACTGAATAAGGATGAGAAGCAAAATGGCAGACAAGTTAATCAAAATAGCCTATTTATACGAAGACTTGATGAACACCTATGGTGATTCAGGAGACGTCAAAATCCTGCGTTTTTTATTACGTCGCGAAGGCTACGATGTCCAAGTAGATAATGTTTCATTAGGCGATGAATTTAATGCGGACGACTATGATTTCGTATTTTTTGGCGGTGGCCAGGACTTTGAACAAACGGTCGTAGCTAAAGATTTGCCGCGACACCGGGAAACTTTGAATAAATACATTCAAGCTGGCAACCCTATGTTAACGATTTGCGGGGGCTACCAACTAATGGGAACCTACTACAAGACCGTCTCTGGCACCACGATCAAGGGCTTGGATATTTTCCCATTGCACACGGTCTTTAAAGCTGACAAGCGGATGATCGGCGACACCCGCTATCAAACTGAATGGGGCGAAGTAAAGGCGTTTGAAAACCACTCTGGCCAAACTTACTTTGATAATACCGATATGCTGCACCCATTGGGCGAAATGATTGAGGGTTATGGCAATAATCCGCAAGACAAGGTTGAAGGGATGCGTTACCGTAATTTCATCGGTTCCTATTCCCATGGGCCACTTTTAAAAAATGTCAATGTTGCTAATGCCATTATGAAGCAGATCATTCAGCGACACAAAAAGCGGACTCAAGAAACTGCAAAAGCATAAGAAAACGAGGCTTTTAGGCCTCGTTTTTAAATTTCACTTAAAAGTTGAATTTGTCGCTGCTGTCTTTTGATTTTTCCGCTTTGCTCTAAATTCTTTAGACTCCGGGACAAGGTCTCTGGCGTCGTTCCCAAATATGAAGCCAGGTCCTTAAATTTCACGGTCAAGTTAAGCCGGCCGCTTGGTTGGGCCCGACTATTAAGGTATTCCAGCACCCGCTCTTCAATCGAGCTAATTGTTAACAGCTTCGCCTGCAAGCTTAGTTGCTGGTTTTGCTTAAAGGTTGCCTGTAGCAGCGCCATCGTAACGGCTGGGTGCTGCTCTAATAAACCAATAAAGTCATGATAGGTTATCAAGCAGACATCGGCGTCACTTTCTGCTTCCGCAAAAAAGTCATTGGCACCAGCCGCAAACAACCCGGCTTCCCCAGCATAGTCTCCTGTCCCTAGCAACTTTTGAAAATGTTCGCTGCCATCAGCCGATAGCCGATATAGTTTTACCTTGCCCTCTTCAACAATCAGCAAACTTCCTTCGGCCTCAGGCCCTAGCACTTGTTCTCCGCGCTCAAAATGCCGATGACGAATTAATCCTTCTATTTGCGCCTGGATTGGCAAAGCTAGAGTTTTAAACAGCGGAACTTTGGTGACACATAACTGATTAAGCTGGGGCATGATTATTTCCTTTCTAATTATTTTTCTTTATTTTAGCTAAAACTGCTAAAAAATAAATTGATTTTGATCAAGATTTTTTTAACTAAAAATTGATCAGCCTCAATTTCAAAAAGTGCAAAGCCCCCTAAGCTTAGGTCATAACGATTTTTACGAAAGGAACAATAATTATGACCAAACTTTTGACATTCATGCAGCGTCATGCAAACTCCCTGCTGCTTGCCATGACAATTTTGCTGCCGTTAGGCTTTGCTGGAAAGTTCTGGCACCTCCCGCTAGTCTTTGATGGGACGATGCTGGTAGTTACCCTGCTTGGCGGACTTCCCCTAATCCTGCGAGCCAGCGAAGCTCTAAAGTACAAAACAATCGGGATTGAACTCTTAATTTCCCTGGCGATCCTGGGAGCCCTCTTCATTCACGAATATGAAGAAGCTGGCATGGTTGTCTGGCTGTTTTCACTAGGCGAATTTTTAGAAAAACGCACGCTCAACCAAACCCGGAAGGCCATTAAGGATCTCGTCGCGCTCACTCCGCAAACTGCTATGAAAATTACCGACCAAGCGACTGGCAGCTATGAAGAAGTCGATATTGATGAGGTGGCTCCTGGCGATCTGCTCTTAGCCAAAAATGGTGCCAAAATCCCAGTTGATGGTTTAGTGGTTAGCGGGGATGCCTTTGTCAACGAAGCAAATATTACGGGAGAATACCAACCCAAACATAAAACTCACAACAGCAAGGTTTTCGCCGGTACGCTGGTTGCTAGCGGTACGCTCACGATCCAAGCAGAAAAAGTAGGCGAAGATTCAACTTTCGGCAAGTTATTAGAATTAGTCGAAGAAGCTCAAGACAGCAAAACGCAAACCCAAAAAACCATTGACAAATTTGCCCAATACTATACCCCTTTGGTTCTCCTGCTTGCTTTAATCTTGGGCTTGTTAACCAAAAATCTCAGCCTGGCAATTACCGTGCTGGTCTTAGGCTGCCCCGGCGCCTTAGTGATCGGCGTGCCGGTTTCAACGGTGGCGGGCGTAGGTTCAGCAGCCCGGCGCGGAATTGTTGTTAAAGGCGGCGGCGTCTTAGAAAAAGCTACGCAGATTGACACCTTGGTCTTTGATAAAACCGGGACTATTACAACCGGTCAGGCCAAGGTTACCCAGGTCCAAAATTTCTCCGCTGGTCAATCCGAAGCGCTAAAAATTTTGGCTAGTGTCGAAAATCAATCTGACCACCCTTTAGCTAAAGCAATTAAGGCTTTTTATCAAGAAGATACCTTCTATCCGGTGACAGAAAGCACTACTATTAACGGCTTAGGCATTAAGGCGGTGGTTAATGGCCAGCAGGTGCTCGTCGGCAACGAACGGCTGCTTCAGCAATATCATATTGCTACTACTGGACTGGCGCTGCCAGAAGCGGCTTCACATGTCTTATTGGCAGTTGACGGCAAACTGCAGCTGGGAGTGGCAATCAGTGATTCCCTGCGGCCCAATTTAGCTCATGATTTAAAAAAGCTACAAGACTACAAGTTAATCATGCTTTCCGGCGACAAAACGGCAAATGTCGTTCAAATGACCCAGGGGCTTGGTTTTACCGACGTTCGGGGCAATATGCTGCCAGAAGATAAGGCTAACTACCTTAAACAGCTTCAGCAGCAAGGCCATCATGTCGCTTTTATCGGAGATGGAGTCAACGACAGTGTGGCCATGGCTAACAGTGATCTGGCAATTGCCATGGGGAGCGGCTCTGACACGGTAATCGATTTAGCCGATATGATTTTAGTTAAGTCTGACATTGCCCAACTAGCAACGGCCTTAACTTTTGCTCGGCGCACCGTCAACAATATGAAGCAAAACATTGCCTTAGCCCTGCTCACGGTTTTGCTGCTGTTCATCGGCTTGTTCACCGGCTTTATTTATATGGCCAGTGGCATGCTGGTTCATGAATTAAGCATTTTGCTCGTTATTTTCAACGGGATGCGTCTTTTAAAAATTAAGGCAAATTGATTGCAATCAATTTTTTCTAAGCGGACCTATTCAATAATATGCTCAAGGAGGAAATTATTATGAAACAAGCAACTATTCAATTGGGTACCTTAACTTGCCCATCTTGCATGCAAAAAATTCAAAATGCCGTTAAACAATTAGATGGCATTCAGGATGTTAAAGTATTATTCAACTCTGGAAAGGTAAAAGCCAATTACGATGATCAAAAATTAGCTACGGAAACAATTGCAAACACCATTAGTCAATTAGGCTATGAGGTAAAAAAGACTTCAGTAAAGGAGGCCAATTAATGAGTGAGTTAACACCATACCAAGCTGAACAAGCTAGAAGCGAGCGCGAGCATCACAAGCCAACTGCTGGTGCGATGATCGGCCACATTACCTCCAATCTCGTCATTCACGCCTTTAAAATTGAGCAGGCTCGCTTATTTGCCAAAGGCGTCTACTCGAGCTTTTTACAAGACCAGGGGAAAAGTTGGTTAAAGCAAGAATTGGCCTTTATTGACCAGCTGAACCAAGCCTTATTGGCTGAAGATGACCTCATCCCTACCACCAGCAGTGCTTTTCAAGAATTTAGCATGTTAACCGAGGATGCAGCTAACAAATATCACAACAGTGACGACCAGCTGTTTGATTTGATCAAGGATTTCGACACGCAGCTGTTGTTTATTAAAAAGGCGATTGCTCTTGCAGAACAAGAACAACATTACGGTCAGATTTTGGTGCTCGAAAAATTATACGCTTGGATTAAGGAACAAATTGCCCTAGGTCAGCATTTTCTTAATCACGAAATTACTAGCGGTCTATATCAAGAAGACTAAAAAAGCGAGGCTTTTAGGCCTCGTTTTTGATTGTTCATTTTCGGCTGGTTGGCAGCGGCTTTTTCTTCGGCATAATATTTAAGGCAAGCACTGCCACAACCACCATCACTGATCCTAACCAGTCAAGCGGCGTCAATTGCAAACCGAAAACCAGCACCGAGCCAATCGTCGCCGACAGTGGTTCAAAGGCGTCCAACATGCTGGCTACGCTGGGCTTTATGTAACGCAGCGAGGAAGCCATCAATTGAAATGGAATAATCGTTCCAATTAAAATTACGCTAAGAACGCATCCCCACACCATCGGGGTATTGGGAACTTTGGGCACATGCGGATGCATAATGCTTAAAGCAATCCCGGAAAACAACATTCCCCACCCAGTTACCAAAAGACTAGAATATTTTTTGATGACTTTGATCGGCAATAAAGTATTGTTGGCTTCACCAATCGCCGATAAAATTCCCCAAAACAGCACTATTGGGGTGATTGCCAGTTGGTCCATCCGACCATGCGTTGATAGCAAGGCTACCCCTAAAAAAGCGACAATGCTTGCAATAATATCGAGCCGCCGAATTACTTGCTTTTTCGTCACTCCTAAATAGGCAATCACAAAGAAGGGACCAAGAAATTGCAAAATCGTCGCAATCGAAGCATTGGACAGCTGCACTGCAATAAAATAGCAGGCTTGGACTGGCAAGAGGCCAAAAATTCCGTAAGCCACGATCTGCCACAGGTCTTGCTTATTTTTCAAAATCTTTAACGGCTGCAGGCCACGCATCCCTGCAATGGCTAGCATTACTAGTCCACTAACCAGCATTCGGACTTGCGACAGCCAGATGGCGTCAGCTTGCGGAGCTGCTTCAAACAGGGCTTTGCCAAATAGTCCGGAAATTCCCCACATAATGCATGAGCCGGCAGCTAACAGGGCCCATAAGCGTTGTTTAGTCATTTAATCATCCCTACACATAAAGTCTGATTTATTATAGCAAAAAAGCTGCCCGCTTTGAGGCAGCTTTTTGCTTAATCTAAGCCACAGGCGTGGAAAATTTCGTCCACATGCCGCAAGTGATAATGATAGTCAAAAGCATCATCAACATCGGCTTGAGAAAGGTAATTCATAATCTCGCTTTGTTCAACCAACGGCTTGAATTGCAGATGTTCGTTCCAAGACTTGGCAGTCAATTTTTGTACCATATCATAAGCCTTTTCCCGTGATAAGCCGGCTTCATCAATCAGTTTGAGCAATAGGCGTTGGCTGTAAAT
This sequence comes from Lactobacillus corticis, assembly GCF_018327645.1. Classification (GTDB taxonomy): domain Bacteria; phylum Bacillota; class Bacilli; order Lactobacillales; family Lactobacillaceae; genus Lactobacillus; species Lactobacillus corticis. The sequence continues at coordinate 81,981 of NZ_BMAY01000002.1, forward strand.
CAAGCCATAAGTCTTGTTCATATTTTCCTTCATGGTTTCGGGGAAAACATCTAAAGTGCTCAAGATATTCTTGAAGCGATGCAGCATGTAGTCAATGCCTTCAGTTGAATCCGGCAAAATAATCCGTTCAGCACTGGAGTGGGAAATATCGCGTTCATGCCATAAAGCTACATCTTCGTAAGCCGTCAGCATCTGTCCGCGCAAAACTCGCGCCATGCCGCAAAGGTTTTCTGAACCAATCGGGTTACGCTTATGCGGCATTGCACTCGACCCCTTTTGGCCTGGACGGAAGTGTTCTTCAACTTCATGAATTTCGCTGCGTTGCAAACCGCGAATTTCAGTTGCCCAGTTTTCAATGCTGGTAGCAATCAAGGCCAGCATGGCCAAGTATTCCGCATGCAGATCCCGTGGCAAAACCTGACTAGTTACCGGCTGCTGGGTTAAGCCCAATTCTTGTAAAACACTGGTTTCAACAGCTGGCGGAACGTTGGCAAAAGTACCGGTAGCCCCAGAAATTTTGCCGCTTTCTACTCCTTGAGCCGCATGTTCAAAACGGTCGATGTCCCGCTTAATTTCGGCATACCAGCGGGCAAGCTTCAAGCCAAAAGTGGTTGGTTCTGCCTGTACCCCGTGCGTCCGGCCCATCATCACCGTGTTCATGTACTTCAAGGCTTTTTCTTTGATGACGTCTTTTAATTCATGCAAGTCTTGACGAATGATTTCATCGGCTTGTTTTAGCAGGTAGCCTTGAGCCGTATCAACAACATCAGTTGAAGTCAGACCATAGTGGATCCACTTTTTCTCTTCGCCCAAACTCTCAGAAACGGTCCGGGTAAAAGCAACTACATCGTGGTGGGTAACGGCTTCTAATTCATGGCAGCGGTCAACCGTAAAACTAGCTTTTTCTTCAATTTTAGCCAAATCGTCGTCCGGCACTTCACCCAGCTTGTTCCAGGCACGCGTTGCCGCAATTTCAACCTTCAGCCAAGCTTCATACTTATTCTGGTCAGTCCAAATTTTACCCATTTCTGGGCGAGTGTAGCGATCAATCATTTTTTACAGCTCCCATGGATTCTTTAAAACAATCGTTTGTTCTCTGTCAGGCCCAACAGATACCGTCACAAGTGGCGTCTTGGTTACTTCTTCAACCCGCTTCAGGAACTTGTGGGCATTTTCTGGCAAATCTTCCCAAGTCTTAGCTTGGCTGATATCTTCACCCCAAGCAGGCAATTCTTCATATACTGGCTTGCAGCGGTACAATTCCTTCAAGCTTGCTGGGTAGTAGTCGATTTCCTTGCCGTCAAGTTCATAAGCAGTACAAATCTTGATCGTGTCAAAACCGCTGAATACATCCAAGATGTTCAAACTCAAAGCATTGATCCCAGCAACCCGCTTAGCGTGACGGAAGGCAACTGAGTCAAACCAGCCAACCCGCCGCGGACGACCGGTAACCGTTCCATATTCATGAGCAGTTTCACGAATTCGGTCACCAACTTCATCCTTCAATTCAGTTGGGAAAGGACCGGCACCAACTCTGGTCGTGTATGACTTAATGACCCCAATCACGGTGCGCAAACGGTTGGCACCCATGCCGATCCCGCTGGCAATCCCGCCGGAAATGGTATTAGATGAAGTAACAAATGGATAAGTCCCTTCATCAATATCCAACATAATTCCTTGAGCCCCTTCAAACAGGACTTTATCGCCATTATCGATAGCATCATTAATTAACACGGAAGTATCAGTTACATACTGCTTCAGTTCTTGACCATATTGGTAGTATTTTTCAAAAATGTCTTCGAACTTTAATGGTTCCTTACCGTAAACCTTGGTGAACAACTGGTTCTTTTCTTCCAAGTTGAACCGTAATTTTTCTTCAAAAGTGTCTTTTTCAAGCAAGTCGCACATTCTAATCCCAATTCGCGAAGCCTTGTCCATGTATGTTGGACCGATCCCGTTCTTGGTAGTGCCGACTTTGTTCTTGCCTTTAGTTTCTTCTTGGTAAACGTCTTGCAAAATGTTGTAAGGCATGATGATGTGGGCCCGGTTAGAAATCTTCAAATCACTGGTGTCAATCCCGTTGGCCTTTAAATTCTTCAATTCTGCTAAAAGCACTTCCGGATTGATAACTACCCCGTTACCAATAACTGCACCCTTCTTAGCGGCAAAAATACCTGATGGCGTCAACCGCATCTTGAAGCTCTTGCCGTCAAAATCGATCGTGTGGCCGGCATTATTGCCCCCGTTTGACCGAACGGCATAATCTGCTTCTTGGCTCAGGTAGTCGGTAATTTTACCTTTTCCTTCATCGCCCCACTGGCTGCCTACAACTGCTACAACTGTCATATTGTTCACCTCATATAAAGTTCCATATTATTTCCGTCACACATTTTAGCAATACCCAGAATATTAGTCAATAAAATTCCGAATTATAGTTTTTACTAAGTTTTTTATAGTTCGCTTTTTTCTTGACAACGCTCTTTGACTTGCGTATAGTTGTTTCCGTTAGAAATTGCCCGGAAGGAGTTCCAAAATGAGTAATTATTTTAGTATGGAAGCATTCGACTACGATGATATCCAATTAGTCCCGAGCAAAGGAATTATCAAAAGCCGGCGGGATGCGGATACCAGCATCAAATTTGGAAGCCGAACATTTAAAATCCCTGTTGTTCCAGCTAATATGGAAAGCGTCATTAACGAAGACCTAGCTGTTTGGCTGGCAGAAAATGGCTATTATTACGTGATGCACCGTTTTCAACCGGAAAAACGGTTTGATTTTATTAAACGCATGCACGATAAAGGCTTATTTGCCTCAATTTCAGTTGGTATCAAGGACAGCGAATATCAATTTATTGATCAACTGGCGGAAAGTCAAAATATTCCTGAATACATTACCATTGACGTTGCTCATGGTCACTCGATCTACGTTATCAAGATGATCAAGTACATCAAAGAAAAATTGCCTGAATCATTTTTAACCGCCGGCAACATCGCTACTCCAGAAGCCGTTCGCGAGCTAGAAAATGCCGGTGCCGATGCCACCAAAGTTGGCGTTGGACCCGGCAAGGCCTGCATCACCAAGCTAAAAACCGGTTTTGGGACTGGCGGCTGGCAGTTAGCTGCTTTAAGAATGTGCAGCAAGGTTGCCAGCAAGCCATTAATTGCGGACGGCGGAATTCGCCACAATGGCGATATTGCCAAATCAGTCCGGTTTGGTGCCAGCATGGTCATGATTGGGTCAATGCTTGCAGGGCATGAGGAATCTCCTGGCCACATCATCAAAATTGACGGCAAGAACTACAAACAATACTGGGGCAGTGCCAGCGAGGTCCAAAAAGGCGCTTACCGCAACGTTGAAGGCAAGCAAATGTTAGTACCCTATCGTGGCTCCATCAAGGATACGCTGGTTGAAATGCAGGAAGACTTGCAATCATCTATCTCCTATGCTGGTGGACGGGATCTGAATTCTATCCGCAAGGTCGACTACGTAATTGTCAAAAACACGATCATGAACGGCGACTACTAATTTTTTTAAATTTATCACTCAAAAAATAGCAAAACTATGTTATACTGATTGAGTTGATGAATTGCACCCTTAGCGCAACTGGATAGAGTGTCTGACTACGAATCAGAAGGTTGTAGGTTCGACTCCTACAGGGTGCACATTCCGGGAAGTGGCTCAGTTTGGTAGAGCACCTGGTTTGGGACCAGGGGGTCGCAGGTTCAAATCCTGTCTTCCCGATTGCGTACGTCTCTCCTAGTGAGAGACGTTTTTATTTTCCCTCAGACTTTTTACAAATTTTTACTTGCATTTTTTGGAAAAAGCTTATATTATTATCTCAAACGATTAAAAAGCTATGAAAAAGACGAGTAAATAAGTTACCTCTTGCAGTGAACCGACGATGGTGTGAAGTCGGTAGACCCTGGCTTATTGAAAAACACTTTGAGCAGCTCGCCGAACGGCAATCAGCCTAGTAAGCAGAGACGTCTCCGGTACGTTACCACGCCGGTGGGGCATGATAGTGCTCCATTAAGTTGGTCTGCAAATGCAGACAATGTGGGTGGTACCGCGGAAAAAGCCTTTCGTCCCTATCTTTCAGGGAGCGAAGGGCTTTTCTTTTCTCCCAAATATATTTAAGGAGGAAGCGCGATGACGCTAATTATACCCAAGGATTACCGCCCAAGCCTGTCAGTCCGTGATACCGAAGCTGCAATTGCTTTTATCCGGGAGACTTTTCAAGCTTATTTAGCTGACGAATTGCATTTGCAGCGGATGTCAGCACCAATGTTTGTCGAAAAGGCAACAGGGTTGAACGACAACCTAAATGGGGTTGAACGTCCGGTAGCTTTTGATATGAAAGCTATGCCAGACAACGAAATTGAAGTTGTTCACTCACTGGCCAAATGGAAACGGTGGGCTTTGAAACACTACGAATTTGGCATGCATGAAGGCCTTTACACCAACATGAACGCCATTCGACGGGACGAAGATTTAGATAACTTCCACTCAATCTACGTTGACCAATGGGACTGGGAAAAGGTCATCAGAAAAGAAGACCGCACCCTAGATTACCTGCAGGCCACAGTAGCACATATTTATAAGGCAATTAAAAAGACTGAAAAAGCCGTAACTAAGCTCTACCCCGGCTCAGCATACCGTTTGCCAGCCGACGTTCACTTTATTACGACCCAAGAATTAGAAGACCGCTGGCCAGAATTATCCCCAGCTGAACGCGAAAGCAAGATTTGCGAAGAAGAACGGGCCGTTTTCATCATGAAAATCGGCGATAAATTGAAACGCAGTGGCAAGCCGCATGATGGCCGGGCACCAGACTATGACGACTGGCAACTCAACGGCGACCTGCTCTTCTGGTACGAACCGCTGCACACCAGCTTGGAGATTTCCAGCATGGGAATCCGGGTTAGTCCAGAATCATTAAAAGAACAGCTTGCTAAAGCTCACTGCGAAGATCGCGCGAAATTGCCATTCCACCAGGCATTGTTAGCCGGCGAATTACCATTTTCAATCGGTGGCGGGATTGGCCAATCACGTCTTTGCATGTTGTTGTTAGGCAAGGCTCACATCGGTGAAGTGCAAGCCAGCGTTTGGCCTAAAGATATGGTAGAAACCTGCAAGGAGGCTGGAATCAAGTTACTTTAAAATTTTCCACATAGTTTTACTCAAAGAAATATAAAATACTGTTTTTTAATACTGTTAATACTTAAAATACTATACTTATTGTTACTAAAAAGAGACCTGTATCGGTCTCTTTTTTTGCGTTATTCTTTGGTGTACTTCTTTTTCGCAAAAATCTTAAGTATACTAAAGATTTTTGGAAAAAAACGAGAAATATGAAGTATACTAAAGATTTTTGGAAAAGACCGAGAATTTTCTCCACTTACCGGTTGGGTATAGAAAAATAGTCGTTACTAATAATTGGGATGATGTCGGCAGCATTGATGGAATTAAAGTTGTGCATCTAGTTGATTTTTTAACCAGATAATTTATTACCAGACAAAAAGAGACCTGTATCGGTCTCTTTTTTTGCGTTATTCTTTGGTGTACTTCTTTACTGTCGGCATTACTTTCGTAGCTAACAATTCAATATTTTCCTTTACTTGATCTAATGGTACCCCACCAAAATCAATCTCAGCAACAAATCTTTGGTGGTGGTACATCTCGTATTGGAAGAGGATCTTATCAATAACTTCCTCAGGACTACCAATCATCATACTCTGTTCCTTGCCAACGCTATGGTCAAAGACAATCCGTGGAAATTCCTCGCCACGAACCGCACTCCAGCCAGCATTAAGGTAAGGGTACATTTTATCCATAGCCGTTTTAGTGTCTTTTCCAAGCCCCATCAGACCAGCGATAGTTAGCGGAAAATCAGCAGGATCATAACCTGATTTTTCCAAACCTAACCGCCAACCTTTGACACCTGGATAAAAGTACTTGCTTGGTCCTGAAAGGGTCGTCAACATCATCGGAATACCGTCCAACCCTGCCTTAATTGCAGATTCATCGGGACCGCCAACGGCACGCCATACTGGTAAATGTCCACCCTTTGGCTGCGGGATAATTTCAGCTTCCCGCAAATCTGCCCTAAATTTGCCTGACCAATTAATCTTTTCACCTGGCTTAGCTTCATTGAGCAGCTTTAAGAGGTGCATTTTTACTTCGAACAGCTCCTCATAATCATTGACGCTGTAACCCATCAAATCGTAAACCCCGGTTCTCGAACCGCGTCCGGCAGCAATTTCTGCTCGGCCATCGGAAAGCAGATCCAAGGTCGCATATTCTTCGTAAACCCGCACGGGATCATTGGTTGACAATACACTAACGGCAGAAGTTAGCTTAATGTTCTTCGTTTGCGCTGCAATTGCTCCTAAAATTACTTGGTTAGCTTGCCCAGTAAAGTATTCCTGGTGAGATTCACCAACACCAAAGACATCCAGCCCTGCTTGATCAGCAAATTTAGCAGCTTCGACGATTTCATTGATTCGTTCTTGGTTGGACAAACGTCTGCCAGTCTTGGGATCAGCGACATGGTCAGCTAAGGTGTACAAGCCAATTTCCATACCTTTTGAAGTATCAATACGGTAGTTTTCTTTCATCGCTTTGTTCATAGGTAAGCCTCCTAATCTTGAAAAAAGTTCATCTATTTCTATAATCAAGATTATATCCTGCTTACTTTTAGTAAGCAATTATTTTGAACAAAATAAAGGTATTTAAATCCTATTTCGTTTTAAGTGATTTAGAATTAAATGTAGGATATTTATAGTACAAGGATGGGTCTCATGTCAGTTATTGGAATTATTATGATCATTGTCTCCGGTATAATGTTGTCTTTGAAAAGAATGCGGCAAAACAACATTTTACTTTACTCCTCTATATTTGTATTAATAATAGGACTTACCCTATTAATCATATCTTTGATTACTTTTACTAATATGTAACAAAAAAGCCGAGATTTCGACCAATGCCATTAAGTTAAGACATTGACAAATCTGTCGACACTTTTTAAGACATTTATCGAATTGTTTTATTCGGTAAGTGTCTTTTCTCCTCTGTCTAAGGGGCGTAAGATAAAATATCGGCGCCAAATACAACAAGCCATTCTCCCATATTTAGAATTAGCTTAATCAGGTCAACGGTATTGAGCTTGCGACAACGGGTAAAAGCCTTATCCCAAGTAGAGAAAGCATGAATATTAGTGGCAATTTTATTGATAATACGCCCTTTCTAAAATTATTTGAAAGACCTGGAAATTTAAACAGATGAAGTGAGAAGTGGCATTTTCTTCTCACTTTTTATTTTAGAAAGAAAAAGACCGAATCAAAATAATTCGGTTCGTAAAGTCCAACCTTCGTCAATGTCTTAACTTAATGACATTGCCCTCAGTGGAATTCTGCTTTTTAACGATTGCGTATTTTGCTTACCAGTTAGGTTAAAATTTATGCAATAAGTCTGCGCCTGCTGGAGTAGCTAAGAATATTGCAGCCATAATAAAAATCACTCCGACAATAATCAAAAAAATTCGATAGTTTTTATTAGACTTAATTCCGGCAGCAAGTATTCCAATCCCGATAATTAAAGTAAAAATCATCAAAAAGAAACTCATTTTTCCTCCCCAATTTCTAAAACATGCGAGTTCGCCAACTTTAAAATTCTATCATGTTGCTTAGCAACATTGGAGTCGTGGGTCACCGTTAAGACAGTTTTTCCGTTTGCAATTAGTTTTTTGAATAACTGTAAAATAATATTTGCATTATCCTGATCCAGCGCGCCCGTTGGCTCATCTGCCAAAATCAACTCTGGATCGTTAATCAACGCCCTGGCCGCAACGACACGTTGTTTTTGACCGCCAGATAGAGTATTAGGTTTTTCATCAAGCAGATCATAAATTCCAAGATTTTTGGTTAAATTAACCAATCGTGTTTGAAAATCTACGTTTTCCCTTTCTTTTTTCGATAAATAAACAGTCGGTAGCAGAATATTCTCACGAACTGTCATCCGATCAATCAACAACGGCTCCTGTAAAATAAATCCTAGCTTGGTATTTCGATAATGAGCCTGCTCTTTTTCACTCAAATCAGCAACATTAGTATCAAATAGCAACACTTGACCGGTGTAATCACTATCAAGCAACCCAATAATGTTCAAAATAGTCGTTTTTCCTTCTCCTGAAGCACCAATTAACGCTGTCATAGTGCCGGCTTCTAAGGAAAAAGCAACATCTTCAAGGATAGTACGCTTATACTTTTTTCCAAGTTTTTCAATCGTTACAACACTCATTTTTCGGACATCCTCAACAATAAAGGTTCCTTATTAAACCTATAAATTAAAATTACGGAGATCAATACCAGAAATACGAAAATAAAAATAAAGCAGATCAATAAAGAAATTCCTTCAATTCCAGGTAGCGGTGAAGATAACATCAACCTGGAATCTTGCTGAACCGCACCACTAGTCAGCATTCTTGAATACGCCAAAGAATACAATGAGACTGGAATCATGATGACTATTGTCAGGATAAATTGATACAAAATAGCTGCAGTATAAATTTGAGTTGGTCGCATACCTAAAGAAACTCTAAGCGCAATATTCTGTCTCTCTTCTTCCAAACTCTTCCATAAATTAACAGATATCATCCAAGAAGAAATAAAGAAAATTATCAAACTAAAAATCAGCAAAGAGGTGCTTCTCTTTGTATAACTAGTATAAAATTCTTCAAGATTATTTTTAGCAGAATAAAACTTCACATTAGCAAAAGAACGTTTAGCTAAGTATTTTTGTATTTTCTTAACATTGGCTAACGACGTTCTGTAAACTAATAGATCTTGCAGACCAGAATATAATTCGACTGCATTAAAGGTCTTTTTATCAGAACTTCTAAGTGGCCTAATAATTGCATTATTGAAATAAGTATAGCTATCAGGTTCATAAATTGAGGCGATCTTATTGTTTTTCGCTAAAATCCCTATTACTTTTATTTTTTCATTTTTACCTGTACCTGAGTTATAAATCTTATAAGTTTTGCCTACATGTGCAAATCTGTGTAAATTTGGACCCACTAAAACTGGAATTGGTGCGTAGCCATTATTTTTAAAACTTGTCTTTGTAAAATTGTGCCCTTTACCAATTTTTATGTTGTAAAAATTAAAAAAATCTTCATTCACCGTATGAATGCTATATTCAGCTGTTCCCAAATTGGCATTCATAACAATATGCATTGAATAACTATAATTGCTATCTAAATACTTTATAAAAGACCTGGCTATTTCATCTGATTTCTTGGCATTTTTTATATTCTGATCCGTCATCTTTTCCGGCGTCTGATCATTACCTACGAAGGCAGTCTTAGCCACAAGAGACCTCAATTCTGTTCTTCCCTGAAATGCATATAAATTTGAACGCACTAAGGTATATGAAATAAAGGTATATGAGATTAGGGTCAATGCGGTCAGCAACGTTAAAAGTACGCGCTTAGCAAAGATATTTTTTATAAATTCAAAGTACATCCTTACCCCTTATGCTATAAGCATCCAACAAACAATACCAAAGAAGCATCACTATAGTACGAACTATTTGTATTGTAAGCTGAATTATTGATAGAGTATTTTTTTCTAAAAGTACAAGTAAACAAAAGGCAACCACATCAGCTAAAACTATGAGCCCCAGGGACTGCATTCTAATCTGCTTGCTTGTAGATCCAATAAAAAATCTTATTTTTCGTTCTTTTTTGGTTTGCATGAAAAAATGATATATCCAAAGAAGTGACATCAAATCAGTGAATAATAATATAAACACTGCAAAAAAATGATTTTCTTGAAGAGTATTAAAATACCTATCTAAATAAGCCGACGACTCATATCCTCGGTAAGGCCTAATACAAATTCCCCACAGAAATTGGTTAACAAGTTCGATTAGTTCTATCTCAATAAAGTTCTTCCAGGAAATAAATCTTTTTGACATACTTTTTTGCTATTACTTAAAACTATAACTAAATTTAGTCTTAGGAGCGTTCCGATGCTCAAATGTTGTTGCTAATACATTTGAAGCTGGGATTAAACTAATTGTTATCACAACTATGACAGCCATTTTTTAAAAAAATATTCATAAATATCCTCCAGAAAGTAATAATTATTTTTATTATAAAGCTAACATTTAATCTGTCAACGATTTTTTAAATTTACTTTTAACATAAAAGACTCTAATAATATTTTTTGCAATTGCTTCTTTCAGCTTATCAAAGGTAAGAAAGCTAAGTTTTTTTACAGCTAAGCTTATCCAAATTGAATGTTTGCAACGCTTCGCTAGTCCTATGAGAAATCAAGAAAAATTCACCTATAAGATAATATCATCAAAGAAAAAAGAATCGCATAGAGTTTTACCTCTAACCGATTCTCAGTAGATATTCATAATCAAGATAATTTGACAACGAGCCATCTCAAGCCAGCCGCTGGTTCACTTCCGCTAATAGCAGCAAGAAAATCAAAACCAGTAGATTCTGGACTAACACACCGCCACCAAAGGCAATCTGGCTGAAAAAGCCCACTGCAATCAATAAGATAAATGCTGAAAACATAGCAAGAAACGTCTTCGTGATCAGCGTATGGCTGCTGTAGGTCAAATACAGTTCAACCAATAGCATCACGATCCCGATAACATGGCCGATGATGGTCGGAACAAAGTCATTCCAACCCATTTCCTTTGCTGAATTGATATAATCTGATAAATTCAAACCCATCACTATCAGCAAAAATAGGATAGCAATCGTCAACAGTCCCCTAAGTACATATTTACAAATTTTCATTATGATATCCTCCCTCTAATAGTTTGTGATCTTATAGGCATAAGATGGATGAAACGATTTAGAAAAATAATTCATCATATTATGTTGTCGAAGCCAAAATACCTTTGCTAGTTATTATTATTCCTCGTTTTTACAGCGCTTTCAACAATTGCTCATTTTTCAAAAACTATCTTTCTACTGAAATGCTAAAATAATACTTTCATCTTCTTATAGTCCAAAATTTCCTTGCCTAAAATGGCCACGATCTCATCCGGATCCTCTTTCTTGCCACCACTAATCCAAGCCGACAAAGTTCCGATCAAGATGCTAATCCGCATTGATAGGAAGTAAGATCGTTCAACTGGACTGATTTCATCATTGTAGTAGCCCTTTTCCTGCATATATTCAACCACCATTGGTGAAGCCCGGTTAAAGGATTTATAGATGATATCGACCCGGTTAATTGAAATTAGAATTTCAAAAACTTCCGAATTGTTATACCAGTAGTTGAAAATAAACCGGACAAAGCCTAAATATTCCATTTTTTCAGGATTGTGCGGCAAGTCAATATAGCGCTTAAGTACGTCAGAAAAGCTGTCATCACTCTTCCAGGTCAGAATATCAATCAATTCGTCAAAGTTGCGATAAAACGTACTCCGACCGACTTGGGCTTCATTAGTCAGCTGGCTAATGCTGATATTTTCCATATTGTAGCCCTTTTTTAGTAAGCGCGAGAGGCCTTGATAAAGTTCCTCTGCAGATCTTTTAGCTCTTTTGTCTTCTTTGATATGGTACATTTGTATCACCTTTTGTTTCTTATTGTACTTATTTTTTATGAAACTATTGTACCACATAGTCAGCAATGATACATTAGTACCATAAAGTTGTGAAACAAATAACCCATAAGTATGACACGAAAGGATTTACTAATATGACTGAAGAAAAGACTCAAAGAAGAGGCATCTTGCATGACGCTAACGGTAAAGAAATCAGTGTTCCGTTAAGAAACGTTCTGCCTACTACGGCTAAGCGGGTTCGTTATCCAGGATTTAAACCAGGGACTGAACTCTTGAAGAAGGGTACGGTCCGTATGCCAGGCTACGCTCCACTGCCAGTTGACATTGTCTTTGAACGTGATGTTCCAATTAAGTTATCAAACGGCAATACAATCTACACCGACGTCTTCCGGCCAAACGACGACAAGGAACACCCAGCCATCATGACCATGAGCCCTTACGGTAAGGAAATCGGTGGCCAATGGTTAGACGATGTGAAGTTCCGGGCCGGTGTAAAAAAGAATCAAACTACGGGTTTGCACAAGTTCGAAGGTGCTGACCCTGGTTACTGGGTTCAATACGGCTACGCCATTGTTAACCCAGACTTGCAGGGTGCCAACAAGTCAGAAGGCTTTATCCACTTCTTTGGTAATGACTATGGCCGTGAAGGTGCCGAAATCATTGAATGGATTGCCGACCAAAAGTGGAGCAACCAAGCTGTCGGAATGAGCGGTAACTCATGGTTAGCTATTTCTCAATGGTTCGTTGCCGCCCAACATCCAAAGCACTTGAAGGCTATTGCTCCTTGGGAAGGCCTCAACAACGCCATGAACGAAGTTGGTACCCACGGCGGTGTACCAACAGCTGAATTCGTTGAAATCTTGACTGATACTTTTGCATCTGACACTGACGGTGTTGAAGACGACATCGCTGCTATGCAGGAACACCCATTAATGGATGACTACTGGAAAGACAAGATAGTGCCTCTGGAAGAAATCGACACTCCGGCTTACATCGTGGCCAGTTACACCAACTTCATCCACACTTACGGTACGTTTGAAGGCTGGCGCCGGATTTCATCCAAGGACAAGTGGCTCAGAGTTCACGACATCCAAGAATGGCCTGACTACTACACCAAGGAAAACGAAGACGACCTGCGCAAGTTCTTCGACTACTACTTGAAGGGTGAGACTGACAACGGTTGGCAAGATACGCCAAAGGTTCGCCTGTCAGTCTTGAACCCAGGTGGCAAGAACATCATCAACCGGGAAGAAAACGAATTCCCATTGGCACGGACTAAGTACACCCGTTTGTACTTAAACGATGAAAACCGAAAGCTGCAACTTGAACCTGTCGCCAAGGAAAACGTCTTAACTTACAACTCAGACGATCCAAAGAAGCGCTCAGTTACCTTCAAGTACCGCTTCCCAGAAAAGACTGAAATTACCGGCTACATCAAACTTCGTTTGTGGGTATCAGCACTCGATGCCGACGACATGGATCTGCATGTCACAATGAGCAAGCTTAACCCATTAGGCTTTAAGTACCCTAGCGTTTCAGGCATGGAACCAGTCGCTAACGGCTACATGCGCGTTTCAATGCGTGAATTGGATGAAGAAAACAGCACCGAATGGAACCCGAAGCAAACGCTTGAAAAGTCAGAAAAATTGCAACCGGGCGAAATTGTGCCAATTGACATTTCAATCTGGCCGATGGGAATGATCTTCGGCAAGGGCGATATGCTTGAATTGAAGGTTGAAGCCCACAAGATCGGCTCCATGAAGGATGCTCCATTTGCTTCAATGTTCGGCTCAGCTAAATTGGAAGTTCCAGCTTTGGATGAAAACTACACTTACGATCCAAAGACCGAACACCCGAAGATGGTTGAACTCGGCGGGGACAGTGAAGAAGTATCAAGCGACGGTGAATACAACATCGAACACCGGATGCCGAAGGACGTCAACAAGGGCCGTCACGCAATCTACGCCGGCGGCAAATACGACAGCTACCTGTTAGTTCCAGTCATTCCTCCAAAAGACTAATTAAACTTAAACCTATTTTCCTAATCTAAACACATCTATTTCAATAAGCTCCAGCAACACAAAAAGCAGAACTCCTCAGTGGAATTCTGCTTTTTCCTATGTATTTAATTAGCTCTTATCTGGTTTCCCGCTTAGCTAGCCATGCCATAATCAAAGGCAGGACCACAAAGCCAAAAGCCATCATCGCAATTGCATACCAGTTAACGCCAACGACTTTTCCGTTGGAAATCAACCCAAATTGACTCTTCCAATCATAATTGATCAGTAAAAATACGGTTAACACAATCGAAAGAATTGGGAAGATGACGTCAGTTACTAAGTTCCTCTCAGCAGGCAATAACTCTGCTTGACTCTTGCCTTTGTAGAAAAACATAACTGCGATCGGCACCACGATAAAGCCTAAGAACCGAATCATGGCACTCAAAGTAATCAAGTTGGTCATGTTGTACTGGAAGGCCATTGGGATTAACACTGCCAGCAAAACCGAAATGACAAAAGTCCGGGCTGGGAAGTTGTTCTTAGTCCGCTGGGTCAACCATTTAGACATTTGACCTTCATTAGCCATTGCTTCCAAGATCCGTGGTGCGTTGAAGCTGGATGCAACGTTGATCCCAAACATTGAAACCAGCGCCCCAACCAAAATCAAATTCTTCAAAAAGCGGTTATTAAAGATAGCAGCCACGGCAACTACTTCTTTAGTAGTCATCAGAGCCTTCGGATTTAACAGCATTGCCACGGCTACAACGCCAATGTAAATTACGGCAATGATCAGCATGGATAGCGGAATCGCCCGCGGCAGGTTCTTTTCCGGATTCTTCATGTCTTCAGCCCCAGAAGCTATTGCTTCAAAGCCGGTGAAGGCATAAAAAGCTGAGACAATCGCCATGACGAAGGTACTAGTAGTCAAAGCTGGAACAACTGCCTTGCCACCAACTCTAACGCTATCTACACTACTGATAGTGTGCCCTGGCTGAGTAACTGTTAAGATAGTTGCCCCCGCCACGATAACTAGCACTAACGCTGCCAATTTACCGACAGTTGCGATGTTCATGACGTACTTAACGACTTTTTGCCCAAAAACATTTACTAAGGTCAATAGTGCCATTAATACCAAAAAGCCGATCGTGGTCGTAAGGGCGTTATTAGCATCCCCGCCAAAAATTGAAATGGTGGACTTAATAACTCCGACAGCCATTACGCCCCAAGCCACACTGGCTGAGAAGTAACGCAAAACCCCCATGTAAAAGCCGACTTTTGGTCCAAATGCAGCTTTGGAGTAGGCATAAGCTGCTCCGGATTTATTGACATACTTGGCAGCAGATGCAAAAGTTACCGCTAAAATCGTGGCAAAAATAGCGGCAATCAGGTAAACCACTAGGGCTTTGGAACCAACTTGCTGGACCACGCTGCCTGGCGTCAGGAAAATCCCTGACCCAATGATGGCATTGACCCCGAACAACACAATTGAGCCAAAGCCTAACTTATCATTATCATTTTCTGCTGTATTATTCATTGATAATTACCTTCTCTGAATTTACTTATTGCTTAATCGTTATTTACTACAAATTTGAATAAGTTATTCATGAAGGCAACTTGTTGATTGCGGTGCAGCATTTCTGGATGCCATTGCACTGCTAAAACATTTCCAGCTTCGTTTTCTAACCCTTCAACTACGCCGTCATCAGCCTTAGCTACTGCCTTTAAGTCAGGTGCAACATCTTTAATCAGCTGGTGGTGGAAGGAATTAACCATAAACCGCGTCTTGCCTAAGACCTTAGCCAATTTTGAATCAGCTGCCACACTCATCTGGTGGGTTGGCAAGTCAGGCGTGTGCCCCTGCATGTGCTTATAGGTTAATTCTTTGCGGTAAGAAATGTCTTGATACAAGCTGCCGCCATGCGCAACATTAATTATCTGTGCGCCCCGACAGACTCCCAGTACCGGGATACCCTTTTCTTCTGCCAGTTTTAGCAGCTTCATATCAAATTGATCACGAGCTGGCCAGATGGTCCCGATCTTCGGCAACAGTTCCTCACCGTATAGATGGGGATCAACATCATGCCCACCGGACAAGATTAAACCTTGAATTTGGTCGATCTGCCCGCTAATGACTTCGTCATCTTCAGTAAACGGAATGATAAAAGGTACTCCGCCGTTTTGAACAACCGAATCAACATAATCTTCATTGACATAGCTGCGACGGTAGCCTGGAAAAATCCCGCCATTATCAATAATGACAGAGCCAGAAATTCCAATTATTGGTTTAGTCATGCGTGCCCCTTTCTAGTACTTACTTCCTTTAAGTTAGTAAAAAGTGTTCCTACCTATAATACTCTCTCGAATTATTTTTTTCAAAATTATTAATTGCTTTTACGGTGCTTGCGCCAATAATGAAGCGCCAAAACCGCCAAGTAAACTGCTCCCACGGAAACCGAAACTACGGTATCGGGATTGATAAACATAAAAATGACAATCAGCGTCAGCATGATCAAAGCGAAATAGTTAGAGTATGGATATAGCGGCAGCTTAAAGGGGTGGTCCTCCATTTGCTGCGGATGATCCCGCCGAAAGCGCAATTCGGCCAGCAGGATGACAAACCAAGCGACCATTCCTGGCAAAACCGATGAACTATAAACGATCACAAACATGTTGCTTAAAGATTTGCTAAACCATTGGGCCAGCAAATTCAACACAAAGCCGATCAAAATACCGGCAGTAATCCCGGTAATTGCATGGCTTGGCACAATCCGTTTAGACAAATAGCCAAAAGTCTTCGGTGCTTCCCCATCCCTAGCTAGTTTATAAAGCATGCGGCTAGAAGAATAGATCCCGCTGTTAGCCCCGGACAAGGCGGCAGTCAATACCACCGCATTGATAATCGAAGCAGCTGCAGTAATCCCGACTTTGGCAAAAGTATTAACGAAAGGCGAGCCGATCGTTCCGATTTTGTTCCAAGGATAAATCGTCACGATGACAAAAATTGCCCCAACATAGAAAATCAAGATCCGCCAAATAACGCTTTTTACCGACTTAACAATGGCTTTTTGCGGGTTGGCAACTTCACCAGCCGAAATACCAATAAGTTCAATCCCTTCGTATGAACCGACTACAATTGCCATTGAGAAAAAGAAGCCTTTTATCCCGCCGGTAAAGAAACCGCCATTTTTCCATAAATTAGATAGGCCGATAGCCTGCCCGTGGTTGCCCAAACCGAAGAAAATTACCAGGATCCCTAAAATTATCATGAAGATAATCGTGACCACTTTTACCATCGAGAACCAAAACTCTAAGGTTGCATAAGCCCGAGCAGAAATGATATTGGCCAAATACAAGGCAATGATGATTACAATCCCAGCAATCCAGTCACTGGAGCCCTTCCACCAAAATTCTAGATACTCAGTAGTTGCCACCACTTCAGAAATGCCCACTACAATAAATTGGAAGACATTCGCCCACTCAGCTAAATAGCCAAAAATCGGGTGCACATATTCTGAAGCATAATCGGCAAATGAGCCGGTTCGCGGATTGATATACAGCATTTCGCCAAGTGCCCGCATCACAATATAGAGCAAAAGGCCTACAAATAAGTAGGCCAAAATAACCGATGGACCTGTCCACTTGATGGTTGAAGCTGAACCCATGAAGAGTCCGACCCCAATTGCTCCCCCAAGCGAGATCATTTCCATCTGTCCTGAAGACATTGTTCGCTTTAATTCCGGCGATTTTTCTTTATTTGCCATCTGCTACTCCCTTATTTTGCAATTTTGAGTGCCGGATTCCAAAAGTAAAGTAAATTACCAAACCGATAATAATCCAAATCGTCACCATGGTCTTGGTCGTTTGTGGCAGCATTAGCAAAAAGTAAATACTGAATAGTCCTGCCAGAATTGGCAAAACTGGATATAACGGCATCTTAAAACCAGAGTTGGTAATATCTTGACGATGACGCAGCGGAATAATTCCAAAAGAGATAAAAATGAATGCTAACAGGGTACCGGCATTAATTAACTGGGTCAATTCTACCAGTGGTACCAAGCCAGCTAAAAAGGCGCAGACGATTGCGGCAATCACTAGTGCCCGCGTTGGAATCCGATGTTTTTTATCAATGTGACCCATGTTGCCTGGCAGTAAGCCATCACGCCCAAGGGCATACATTAACCGCGAGCCGCCCAAAAGCATGGTCATCATCGCTGTAAAAATTCCGATCAAAGCACCAACTGTGATCAGTTTGTTCCACCCATTCAAACCGGCAGCCTTCAATGCAAAAGCGGCTGGGTCATCAACACCCAATTTTTTATAGTTAACCATACCAACCAGAACTAAGGCAAATGTTACGTAGAGAATCAAAGAGACGAGCACCGTTCCTAAGATTCCCCGCGCCATATTTTTCTTAGGGTTAATCGTTTCAGCCGAGTTGGAAGCTAAGGCATCAAAGCCGATGAAAGCAAAAAAGACGGTCGCTGCTGCGGTTGAAATTCCACCTAGACCGGCAAAGCCAGTCCGAAATTCTTTGGGATAAAACGGCACATAATTGCTCTTCTTAATGTAAAAAATACCAACAGCAATAAATAAGATAATAATCGCTACTTTGATCATTACTGCCATATCCTCAACTCGCTTGGACAAAGTAGCCCCGTGATAGAGAATGAGTGCAACAATAATCGTAATAATCACTGCGGTTAGGTTGATGACGCCACCTTCCAGCGGCCCCGCCTGCAGAGTTTTGGGCAAGTTGATGCCAAAGGCTGACAAAATATTATCGTTAAAATATGAAGCAAAACCAGTCGCTTCAGCAGCTACCGCAAGAATGTATTCCAGGAGCAGGGCCCAGCCTAAAATCCAGCCGATTATTTCGCCATAAATCACGGAGCCAAATGAATAAGCTGACCCGGCAACCGGCATGGCACTAGAAAATTCCGCATAGGCCATCCCTACCGCCCCAGACACAATTGCCGCTAGAAAGAAAGCAATACTGACTGCTGGGCCGGCATGATTTGCTGCTTCATGCCCCGGCAGAATGAAGATCCCGGTACCGATGACTGCTCCGATTCCCAAGGCGATCAAATCTCTTGCGTGCAAGGTTCGTGCAAAATGAGCATCTGCATTTAAGTAGTCTTTGATCGGTACCTTTTTAAAAATATTCTTCATACTTGCATCCTTTCTTTAATCGCAAATGTAAAATTCTTTAGCAGTTCTGCTTAATTTTTGTTTATTTAATATTAATTTAAGTAACTGCTTAATGCAAGTAATTATTTTTCACTTTTCTTTTGCAATTTTGAATGTTTCATCCCATATCCAAAATAAATCAGCAACCCTAAGATAATCCAAATGACTACCATCACCTTAGTAGAATTTGGCAGCATCCAAAGGAAATACAAACTAACCAGCCCGGCTAAGATTGGCAAAAAAGGATAACCTGGCATTTTAAACCCGGTATTTTTGATATCCTGACGCCGGCGTAAGGGAATAATCCCAAAGGAAATAAAGATAAAGGCTAATAACGTACCGGCATTAACTAGTTGCGTCAAATCAGTTAAAGGAACCAACCCAGCTAAAATGGCAATCACAATCGCCGAAAGGATTAACGCATGCTCTGGTACCATATGCTTATGATTAATTTGGCCTAAAAACTTTGGCAGCAATTGATCCCGACCAAAGGCATAGATTAGTCGCGAACTGCCTAGCAGCATGGTAAACATCGCCGTGAAAATACCAATTAAGGCTCCGATAGTGATTAGCTTATTCCATGAATTTAGCCCGACAACTTTTAAAGCATAGGCTGCTGGATCATCGACGCCTAATTTTTGATAATTGACCATCCCAACTAAGACTAGCGAGAATAAAACATATAAAATCATGGCTGCCAGCACAGTTCCCATAATGCCACGAGCCATATTTTTCTTGGGGTTGATCGTCTCAGCGGAATTAGAAGCTAAAGCGTCAAAGCCCAGAAAGGCAAAGAAAACCGTGGCTGCCGCCGTGGAAATTCCCCCTAAGCCCCAAGGACTGGTCCGAAACTCTTTGGGATAAAATGGCACGTAGTTGCTCTTTTTAATATAAAAAGCACCCACTATGATGAATAAAATAATAATTGCAACTTTTAACAGAACTGCATAATTTTCGATTTTTTTAGACATGGTTGCCCCGCCTAATAAAATCAAGGCAATGAGCAAGATAATCAAAACCGCCGTCAAATTAACAACCCCGCCCTCAAACGGACCAGCTTCTAAGGCCCGGGGCAAGTGAATCCCTAAGCTTGCCAAAAGGTTATCGTTAAAATAGGAAGCAAAACCGGTAGCTTCGGCAGCAACAGCCAAAAGATATTCTAAGATTAGGCACCAACCCAAAATCCAGCCGACAACTTCACCATAAATCACGGAGCCGAAAGAGTAAGCTGAACCGGCAACCGGCATGGCGCTAGAAAATTCCGCATAGGCCATGCCAACAGCCCCTGATAATAAGGCAGCAATTAGGAAGGCAATACTGACAGCAGGACCGGCATGACTAGCTGCTTCATGGCCGGGCAAAATAAAGATGCCTGTTCCAATTACGGCACCGATTCCTAAGGCTACCAAATCCTTGGCATTCAAAGTCCGTTTTAAGTGTGAATCTGCATCTAAATAAGAACTGACGGGAACTTTTCGAAAGATATTTTTCACGTTTCTCATTCCTTTCTTAATTGTTTTAATTATAACCAAATTTAGCGATTTTTTCGAAAAAAAGAGCCAGATATTTCCTGGGAAATATCTGGTTCTTGCGTATTTTTAGACTTAATTGTTGTTTAGTTCCACGTATTTACTTAGTTGCTTTTTACTTAGCACATCTTAAGCTACCTTCTTTCCATTTAATTGCAAATCGCCATCTTTAGCAGTAAAGTTCAATTCTTTGACATCTTTTTCATGCAAAATCAATTTTGCACTTGGAGTTTCGAGTTTTTGTTCAACGACTCTTCTTAATGGACGAGCACCAAATTCCTTATCGAATCCATGTTCAGCAATCCATTCCTTAGCAGAATCGGCAACGTTAAGCTTAATTTGCTTTTTATCCAAAGCTTCCCGCATCCGGTTCAGATACAGATCTACAATCTTAGTCATATCTTCCTTAGTCAAGTAGTTGAATGGCACAATTGCATCCAACCGGTTCAAAAATTCTGGACGGAAGTAGTTTTCCAAAGCCTTAACTAATTCAGCTTGGTCAACCTTGCCATCTTTAAGCAGCTTGTCTGAAAAGCCGGCATTTGAGGTCATAATCAAGATCGTATCCTTGAAGGAGACGGTGTGACCTTGTGCGTCGGTTAAGCGACCATCATCCATAATCTGTAATAAGGCGTTAAAGACTTGCGGGTTAGCCTTTTCAATTTCATCGAGCAAGATCAGGCTGTATGGGTGGTGCCGGACTTCTTCAGTCAATTGTCCGCCTTCACCGTAGCCTACATAACCAGGAGCAGAGCCGATCAGCTTGTTAACTGCCATCGCATCTTGGTATTCAGACATGTCCAAGCGGATCATGTGGCCCTTTGAACCGAACAAGTTCTTAGCCAACTGCTTAGCAAGTTCAGTCTTACCTACACCAGTTGGACCAGCCAATAAGAAGGACCCAGTTGGACGACCGTCATCTTTGAAGATTTGCTTTCTGGCAATAGCGTCGGTAATCACATCAATTGCGTGATCTTGGTCAATTACGACTTGCTTCAGGTTCTTCGCCAAGTCTTCAGTCTTTTGACCGCTATCGGCATGCAATTCGCTCATTGGGACTTGCGTCTTAGTTTCAATCAAAGCATAAATAGCTTTGCCATCAACCGTTGGCACTTCACCTTTAGTATCACTAGTCAACTGCTTGTTCAAATCGCTTAAACGCTTCTTTAGATCAGCAGCTGTTTGGTAATCTTCTGCCTTAACTGCTTCAGCTTTTTTAGCTTCCAGGGCTGAGATTTGTTGCTTCAAAGTGTTTTTGTCAACTACCGTGCTGTTCATCCCAGCCTTAGCACCTGCTTCATCAATCAAGTCAATGGCCTTGTCTGGCAAATGCCGGTCTTGGATGTAGCGTTTAGATAATTCCACAGCTAATTTAATTGCTTCATCAGTGTATTTTACGTGGTGGAATTCTTCATACTTTGGCTTCAAGCCTTGCAAAATTGCGATCGTGGTCTCAGTGCTTGGTTCACCAACAGCTACTGGTTGGAAACGACGAGCCAAGGCTGGATCTTTTTCAATTTGCCGATACTCACTAGTAGTGGTTGCACCAATCAATTTCAAATCGCCGCTAGCCAAAGCAGGTTTCAAAATGTTGGCAGCATCCCCGGAGTTATTTTCAGAATCAGTTGAGCCAGCTCCTACAATGTTGTGCAATTCATCAATAAATAGAATTGTGTTGGGATCTTTCTTAGCCTGATCAATTACTCTCTTGATCTTCTCTTCAAAACTACCACGCAGGCTTGAACCAGCAACCATGTCGTTGATGTTCAAAGCAATAACATGAGCATTTTGCAGCTTTGCTGGCACCTTGCCGTCAGCAATTCTTTGGGCCAAGCCTTCAACAATTGAGGTCTTACCAACCCCGGCAGGACCAGTTAAGACTGGATTGTTCTTCTTACGCCGGCTCAAGATTTCAATTACTTGGTTAATCTCATCGTCGCGTCCAATTACGGGGTCAAACTTCCCAGCTTTAGCTTGTGCTACTAAATCTTCCCCGATTTCATTCTGATGTTTATTTTGTTTAGGATTCTCGTTAGTCATTGGTTCAGTGAATTTTTGCATGTTTGGTTCACTGGTTGCGTAAAAGAAAGAGCCGTTTAAATCGTTAAATAATGCGTCAAAATCGTTGTTAAAATATGCCATAATCAAATGCACCCTTTCGTTCTTTTTTATCCAATTAGCACTCTAACTCTTTGAGTGCTAACTCGATTCACTTATTAGTATAGCAGGTTATCCACAGGATGCAAGCCTTTTTGCATTATTTTTCCACAGATTTTTCTTATTTTGTGAAATTAACAAAAAAATCCGATAAATTCTTGTAATAACAAGATTTTATCGGATCACAAAGTTTGTTTTTTTGCGACTTTTTAGCTCAGAAACCAAGCTTTTTCACAAATTATTTATCTTTGATCTTCAAATGCAATTTAGCATTATCGTTTGGTTTGTCCAACAGATATTGCTTAATCAGTTGCACAACCTGCTTATTTTGCGGCAAGGATGAATGTTGCGCATCGGTTCCCGTAATATTGATGGCCGTATAGCTCTTTACTTGATTTTGGAAAATGTACTTCGCTGCTAACACGCTGCCTTCTGGCACCAAACCATCACTGGTATAGGTCTTACCGCCCAACAAACTATAGACAACCAGATCTGACGGCAGGCGTTTCTTGTATTTCAAAAAATCGCTGAACATCTGGGTTTTCATCTTGATGGAGCTTTCTTTGAAGTTGTAAGGCGACCCCAAGGTCATTAACCGTTTCATTTTAATTTCTGATGAGTAGCCACTATAGTAGTGCTCCAACCAGTAGGTCCAAACCAAGCCCCCATTTGAGTGACCAAAGGCCTTAAATTTATGGAAGTGATAATCGTTGGTCAGTTGATAAAATGCATCATCGAGCCAAGCGGCTTGCTTTTTAATGTTGCTATAGCCATCGTGATTATTCTCAAAACCAATGACAATAATAGGTTCTCGATCATTCCGGTTAATGCTGCCAGAATATTCTAGTTTTCCGTCAGTATCAACCTGAACTTTTAGCAAGCTATGTTTAACTCGGCGGTTTTTGTTCAGTTCGTTAACCAGTCCATTAAAGCGATTAACGGTCGCGGAACTGCCCGGGATCATAATTACCGGTGACGTTTTGGACCGTCTTCGTTGTGACATTTCCTTATTGGAGCTCTTCATCCAAGCGTAGGTAGGCACAGAAGTTACGGCCAGAAATATTACCGCTAATACCAGCAGCCAAAGATGTCTACGCTTCTTCATTATCGCGCACCCGTCTTTCAATCTTCATATCAAATCTTACCCAAGGCAAGAAACACAGTACGTCAATTATTAACAAAACTATGGTATAAATTAAGGAATTAAGGTTGCCATTAGTTGCCACAAACGGAGCCAGGGGATCCGGCGTCCCGTCCAAAATCGCAAAGGCTACCGGTGGAATCCACCGCAACCATAAAAGACCGGCAGTCAGCAGCATATTGATCACTACCACCTCAATATAGGCAACAATTATTATCGGGTTAAATAGTACCGGATAGCCAGAAAAGAAGCCTGACGGTGCATCAAACATGGTCGGAAATAACGTTAACTCGGCTAAACGTCGTCTTCTCATATTTTGGGCTAACAATAATACGGCAATAATCAATGCCAAAGTCACATATCCTAAGGCATTGGCATATGCGGTATAAATTTCGCTTCCCAAGTATTTATATGGAATATTCCAACTGGACCCATGAACCAAGGCATAGTTCATATTAGCCACTGCTTCGGCCGAATTATTATCACCATTAAGTGCCTGTAAAGGATAACCTACTCCCACCAAGGCCAAAAACGTCACGGCGATTGCTAAGCCAATCCCCTTTAGCACATTATTGGTGCCAAAAAGCGTCCCGAGCATTGAAGTAAACCACGCTTGCGATAAATTAACTTTCAAGATATAAAGCCCTAAGGCTAGGATGATGCCCAAGGCCAAACTTACCAGCATCGGTTTGAAAGAGTCCCATACTCGTTTGTCTAAGTCGGCTAGATGTTCAAAGCGGCGATGTTGATAATCTGGTCCCAACCAGCGAAACAGCAAACCGATACAGTAGCCTAGGCCGAAAGAAACCAAGGCCATATTAACATTAAGCAGAAAACCACTAAACGGCAATGCCAATACCTGCCCTGGTCGCCGGCCATTTAAGCTAATCATCAGCAGGGTTAAGATACTGGTGATGCCTGCCAACTGGGCGTCCTTTTTAAATAAGCGAGCAGTATACTCTGCAGCCATATAAGCAATAAATAATCCAGCCAAATTAAAGGCCGCATATCTGATCGCCTTTAGCAAATAAATCAAATTATCGCTTAGCCAATATGGTACAAAATTATACGCTTCAGTAATGTTATAAAACCAACTATCGTAATTGATAAAGCCAGAATATAATGCCTGTGCAATCGAACCAATTAAGAAAACTGGCATCAGGGCCACAAATGTTCTTTGTGCCACCCTGAAAAAAGATCGCATCTTAAGCCAATATACCCAGTCCTCCACCCATATTTTCATTCTTATTTCCTTTCAACTTAGATGCTATAATATATTTAATATTAAAGAGGGGATTCCTATGACAAAATATCGTATTAAAGTAGACGAAAGCGTCAGTACGCTGCTTGAAAAATATCTCGAAAAAACTGATCAGTCGTTGGACCAAGTTGCCAACGAAGCGTTAAAAACATACTTGCTTACTAAGTTCAATTCTCGTGAGGCAAGACGTATCTTAAACGACTGTGAAAACAGTAAGGATTATTCATCCTTGTTAGATCGGTTCGCTTCTAATGATATTGACGATCATTATTAAAAACAACTATTTTAGCTTTTTTAAAGCAGTGCTTATCAACAATAGGCACTGCTTATTTTTTATGCCCTTACACTATATATAAGAAATAAAAAAAGCCTAATTCCACCAACATCGGAACTAGGCTCACACAGTGTTGTACCGCCATCTGACCACATATTATTTAGAAGATAACATTTTCGCTACCGGAGAAAATGATTACTTTCATGGCGATACATTTCGATTGTAGCATCGAAATTTTTAAAAGACAATACTTCAAAACAAGTTGTTTTACATTTTTGTTACGGATTTCATCAAATTGTTAATGAAGCGTTTTATTTGTTTGAAGTTTCCCTTCGTTTGATTTGTTTGCAAAAGCAACATGGTGCGGCCGTCATTGGTTGATCTGAAGAAAGTGTAATACCCATCACCAGCCCCATTAGCGGCTGCGATTCCACGCCGGTGGTAGTAACCACAATTATAGCCATTCTTTAGACTACTGGTTTGGATATACTGATGATCCTTCGCAGTCAATAATTTTCCAGCTAAAATATAGTACATAACTTTAGCCAAATCCGGTGTAGACATCAGAAGCGACCCAGCACCCAGGTCATTATGCGTAGCTAGCAAAGTCTTGTTGAATGGATAAACTTTGCCATTGATATGTCCTGGTACCCATGGATACAGCTGACGCTGCTTATCCCAAGCAAAAATCGTATGTTTTAAGCCCAATGGCTTAATAAATTCTTCTTGATATAGCTGTTCATAGCTTTTACCTAAAGTCTGCGACAAAATACCGCTCAACAAAACAAAGTTTAGTGAAGTATAATGCCACTTTCCCAGCTTAGCTGCATCAAAAGCCGTATTTTCTGCTGCCTGCTGCAAAGTTGCCTCATCAGATACGTAATGTTTAATGCCACGATAGCCAACACGGTAATCCAACCCGTAAGTCATATTAAGCAGGTTCTTGATAGTTACCTGATCGCTGCCAGTAATCTGCGGGTAGTATTTTGACAACTTGTCAGACAAACTTAGTTTGCCGGCATTAGCTGCCTTTAAAATCATTGCCGCAGTCATCGACTTTTGCGTTGAATTTATCAAATACATAGTGTCAGCAGAATTTTGGCGGTGCATGCTAATCACAGTTCGGCCATTTTTGACCACAACTGCCGAATTAGCTAATTTAAATGCACGCAACTGTTGGCGCACTAATTGCTTTTTACCAATTTCTTATTTACTGAGCCAACCTGGGTTTGATTTTGCCACTTCTTGGTAAAGTAATACTTCTTCAGCTTATAGTTGTAGTGGCCGTCAGGTTGGGCCATAAAGCTTCTAACGGCCTTATCTACCGCAATCCAACCATTCCAACCTAAGTGAATCGTATCTTCCATGAAGTAAGGCTTATTCCCCTTCTTGGATAAATCAGCAATTTGGTAAAAGCCTTGACTCATCAGTTGGTACTTAATCTTTCGTACAGACTGTTGGTACATCTTTTCTGACAAGCCAGTATACTTTGCCCACTTGGAGTTTACTGGCGGAATAATAAATTCCACATTCGTCCCTTGTTTGGCAAATTGGGACAACATTAGTTCAAAGTCGCTATATTCAGGTGATTTAACGTAATTAAAGTGCTTTTGACTGCCCTTTAACTTCTTTAAGATCTGCTTGTTAAAGCGCGTACGGAAAAATTGGTTATCGATCCCAAACTGGTTAGAAGTGGTATGCTTCTCCCCAGTTTCCGTCGCAATCTTCGTCAAAGCAGCCGTTGAATACCGTTTTGGCAACTTAGCTGCCCGCTGCCGAATCTTTTGTACCCGATCACGCATTTGCAAAGAACTGAAGAAGGTATCTTCATTCTTTAATACTTGCAGCTTGCGTTTAAGCATAAAGCGGTCATAGTCAGATAACTTCTTGCCCGCTGCCACTTTTTGCAAGCCATCTTTAATAACGCCCTTGATCCCAGGCATCATCAGGATGCGCTTGGCTGCATAGCGATCAGCCACGGTATTTTTAGCATTTAAGATAAAAATACTGGTTTCCAGTGGGGAATAATACATTTGAAAAGCTGCTGGATTCTGTCCTTGCTTGGTAAACCATTGAGGAGAAATAATCACAACGGCTTTCTTATTCTTCAATTGCTCGCTGGTTCCTTGCATCCCAATAAACTGGACCAATGATTGACTACCGGGACCACCTAAAAGAAATGGCCGATAATTCCGGTGGTATGCTTCTGCCAAAACACTGGGGTGCATTGGATCCAAACGTGACAATTCACTTGACCCGTAAAACGGTACATAGCCATCGTCGTAGGCTTCCTGCTTCATCTTTACGCCTTTGAACACGGTCAAGGTTTGAGAATTAGCTGCCTGAAAAATTGCATCCTTTGAAAAGGTGCGTTCCCAAGGCAATTGAAAAACTACAATCAGCAACACGATCGCACAAATAACCGGGCCAAAGATTTGCCACAGTCTGCGCTTGTTACTCATTTTCTAAGCTTTCCACCTTTGCCACAATCTTGTTAGGAGTTGACCATTCATCACGGTTAAATTCAGAAACTGGTACTGGCACGCCAAGTTGTTCTTGGATGCTCAATAACATTTGAACACTAGCCATTGAGTCCAATAAACCGCTAGCGTATAAATCTTCGTCCATCCGATCAGCAAAATCTTCACCAGTTAAGTCTGACAAAATGCTTAATACAGTTGCTTTAATATCCATAATTCAATCCTTCTTTGTTTTGATATAAAATAATAAATCTTACTATCCTACTTCCATCCAAACCACAATTGGCTGAGGAATCCTGAAAAGATCAGGAAACTAAAACATACAACGTGGAAAGTGAGGAAGATTGCAAATGCTTCAGTAAATTTGTTATGCGGTATCTGCTTTTGGTGTTTGCGCTTAAACCGTAACCAAATATCATTAATAATAATTGCTAAAGCATGGTAAATACCATATACAATGTAATACCAAGTCAAGCCGTGCCAAAAACCCATAATCAAGAAGTCAATCAAGTAGGAAGCTTGTGACAAACGAATGCGGTTTTTGATGAGCTTTTTCTTCATGGCCCAGAATGTGAAACGCATGTAGATAAAGTCACGGAACCAGAATGACAAGGTAATGTGCCAACGATTCCAGAAGTCCTTGATATTCTTTGATTTAAATGGTTGGTTAAAGTTCATTGGCGTATGAATTCCCATAAAGTAGGAAATCCCTACTGCAAATAGTGAATAACCAGCAAAGTCAAAGAATAAATACATACTGTAGCAGTACATATAGGCGACAACCCACCAGGAAAGCTTTAACCCGCCGACCATATTACCGACTGCCAAAGCTTGGTGTTCGATCTTTGGCAGCCATAGCGTACCAAAGAACCAGCCAATAATGAACTTGTACAAGAAACCTTGGAAAATGTAACGGACCGCATACTGCATATCCGTAATGTAGTCGCTGCGACTTGGTGCCTTATCGTAATCCTGCTTAAACCGGCGATACCGATCGATCGGTCCAGAAGAAATTGTCGGGAAGAATAGCAAGAAGCGCAGGTATGTTCCTGGGTCTACTTGCTTGATGGTTCCATCCCGCAACTCCATAATGACTTGAACCGTCTTAAAGGTTACATAGGATATTCCTAAAAACCCAACGACAAAGGGAACGCTGCCAGCAGGCTGGGTGGTCATGAATTTAGTTACCGTTAATGGAATAATTGCTAAAATCACGGTCAAATAGAAAATGCTGGTTTTGTTCTTTCCTTGCTTACGGTAATGCTGATAGGCAAAGGTTAAACAAAATTCAAAGACGAGCCAAAGCAGCAGATTAATTCCTTCCTGCCATTTAACTCCGCCAAAAGTTAGGACTAAGAATACTAAGGTAAAGAGTGCCTCATAAATTTTCAGCCTTTTACCAAAATATAAGCCGATAATAATCGGCAACAAAGCCGCCAACAGAATTAGGAAGTACTGGGGATTGGAATAGGGCTGTAAGTTAATCACTGTTGATTAACCTCCTTAATCACGGCCTTAATATCAACCTTGCCGTTCTGTGAAATTGGCAAACTGTCACGGAAAACGAAGCGTTGCGGCAGCATATATGGCATCACATTTTTGGCCAGATCAGCTCGCAAAAGCTTAGTTAACTCGCTGTTGCTATACTTTTCTTTAACGCTATCGTTCAGCTCAATTTCAGCCACAATTTGCTTAACAGCGTGATCAGCATCATATTTCGGAGCAGCCACCCCATAACGAACTAAGTCGTTTTTGCTTAAATAAAAGTTGATTTCCTCTAATTCGATCCGGTAACCATTGAACTTAATTTGGAAGTCAATCCGGCCACGATAAAAGAGCAAATCGCCATCGAAAAAGCCGGCGTCGCCAGTCCGATAACTGGCATAGCTCTTACCTGCTTCTTGGAAAAAGGCAGCTTCAGTCTTCTCAGGATTGTTCATGTATCCCTTTGAAACACTAGGTCCGGTTAAGATAATCTCGCCTTGACCTGCTTCGCCCTTCTTTTCATCAATGGTAATTTCAGTATCTGGCTTAGCCTTGCCAATCGGCAAACGATCGTACTTGGCTAAAATCTCATCAGTTATTTCAACCTGCGTTACCGCAACCGTCGCCTCAGTTGGGCCATAAGTATTAAAAATATGGCCTGCTGGGAACTTATCCTTCAACTTAGCTGCTTCACTATGTGGCAACTCTTCACCACAGAATAAGAAATGAGTTAAGTCAGGATGATGTTTTTGATCGAAAGTTGGATCTAAGAAGCACATTTGAGCAAATGATGGGGTTGAAACCCAAACATTAAATTGCATCTTAGGCAAGGTCTTAAATAATTGCCCAAAGTTTTGCGTAACTTCGTGTGGAAGAACGACTAATTTGCCCCCGCTAACTAAAGCCGGATACAAACTCATGACTGATAGGTCGAATGAGTATGGAGCTTGAGCTAAAAAGCTCGGATGATCAGGCAAATTAAAGCTGGTCAATTCCCAGTTAACAAAACTAAGCAAATTGTCATGACTAATTTGAACCCCTTTAGGCTTGCCAGTCGTACCAGAAGTAAAGATGATGTAGAAATTATCATCGCCTAAAACTTCCTGACTCAAATCCGCCTGGCCACCAGCCGGAACATCTTCAGGAGTCAGCACTTCAACTCCTGGTAAAGTCACTTCCGGTAAGGGAGCAATTGCCAGCACCGTTTTAGCCTTAGAAACTTCCTGAATCATTGCCAAACGTTCTGCATT
Organism: Lactobacillus corticis; assembly: GCF_018327645.1. Taxonomy (GTDB): domain Bacteria; phylum Bacillota; class Bacilli; order Lactobacillales; family Lactobacillaceae; genus Lactobacillus; species Lactobacillus corticis. The sequence continues at coordinate 112,341 of NZ_BMAY01000002.1, forward strand.
AGAATAGCTGGCAATGGGAATGTAGGCATGGCCGCTTTTTACTGCCCCTAAAAAGGCGCAAACCATTTCAAAATCTTGACCGCCCCAGATCATGACGGGATCACCGGCAGGCACAGTGGCTGCCAGTTTCGCTGCCCAGGCATCTGAACGCTGCTTCAAGTCACGATAAGTGTTGGTCGTTCCCAAATAATCGTAAGCAATCCGATCAGGATCAGTTTCTGCTACTTGATCGATTGCAGTAATAATGTTGTCTACCATTTCCTTGCCCCCTTAAAATTCGTTGTAGATAAAGTGAACTGAGGTTAGCCCACTGTATTCATACAAGTAAATGAGGGCCATTAAAATGGCAAAATAACAAACCGTCTTCAACAGGAATAAACCTACCTGTTTCCAACGGTTTGGAGTGCGTGTCTTATTTCTCTCCATCTGTTTATCCCCTCGTAAATCAATTACATGATTAGCCTACTCGTTTGTAATACTTTTGTAAAACAAAAACGGCTTGTCTTTAAAGAATCTTAAATACAAGCCGTTTATCTGATGATTTCCTATTCATGTATCCTTTTGGCATAATGTGCCGCAATAAATAAGGGAATGGAATTTAATGCTGAAATTAAAAACAGGGTGATCCATGCCAAAATTGACACATTTTTAGGGTTGCGCCAACGTTCAGCGGTGGTGGTTGACAAGACATAAGCTCCGACTACCACGGCAATCCCGATTTGCAAAAGAAAAACTCCCATGTGGAAATATTTCCATAGTAATAGTCCGGCAATTGCCGGTAAGAGATACCCCCAGCCAGCAATCCGCAGCCAAATAATTTCTTTTTGGTAATTTTTAAGCATCAAATTCTCCTTTACTACGCTAATCGCCAAACAAAGCATTAATATTTAACGATAAGGTTCGGTCCATAATTACGCTATTAGGTTTGGCATATTGTTTTGCTCCAGATTCAAAGATACAGATCAGTTGACCCTTATAAGCCGTAATTTGTTCCAAATACGGCGGCATCGTGATAACTTCTTCAGCATTCTTTTCACTTAGTGACTTCAAAGCAGTAATCGGAAAGATGTAGAGTTTAGACGAACTGCTGCCGTATGACTGGCTTAAGAAAATTTTGTTTTGATAGATTGCAATTCCCTGGATTTGCTTGCTCATCGTCGTTTGCCCGTTAGGGTCTGACCAAGAAACGCGACCAGTAACCGATTTTACTTCATTATTAGCGATCGAATTCTTATATTTGCCGCTCCTGGCAATGGTATAAGCGGCAACTTTTCCACGTCCTGAAAGCGTAAAGAAGCCTACAAACAATTGATCATCGTAATAGGTTACAGTGGAAGCTTTTTGCACATTAGGAATGGCTATTTTATGGTTATACCAGATAGTCTGTCGACTGCCCTTGGGATAATTCTTTAAAGCCGCCATGCTAAAGCTCATCAAGCCCGAAGATTCGCCCATTGATCCGGTAATCCAGATATTTTTTCCTTCGGGATCATACGTAATTCCGCCCAGGTGGGGACGACCATCAATTTGGATCGTTTTAAGATATTTGCCCGTCTTTTTGTCCAAGACATAAATTACGGAATTATGAACATGTTCGCCATCATAAGCAGTGATGAGCAGATACTTGCCTGCAATCGTCACGCCTTGAGGCGTCATCGTATCAATGCGTTCCCATTTTTTCTTTTTATAGTTATAAGCAACCGTCGAGCGTAAGCCCGGGATTACAAAATCCTTGCCGTCCCAAGTGCGCGGCGGTACGTAATTCGATACCTTATTAATGAAAGAATAACTATTACGCAGACGTGCTTGATAAGTCGAGAAATTCTGCCAAGCCGCATTGGTATTAGTCTTATCTTTGGCTAAAGTCACCTTCGGCCGATTATCCAGCAATTGCTTTTCCTGCCACCATTGGTAGCCAAAATAACCGGCCGTGCCTAAAGCAGTTACTACCAATGAAAAAATGGCAAATTCACGTAAAAAACGTCCAAGAAATCTCAAGGTCTGCCCCCTTCCTTATCAGAACATTATACACAATCTCACTTTAGCCGGAAAATTATCTTGAATCATAAAACTTTTTTGAATTTTTCGCCAAAAAAGCACGAATCGTCACACTTTCTTCACAATTTACGGCTATTATAATAAGCGTAGTGAACGAAAGAAATTTCACTCACTCAATTTTTTGTTTTTCATTCATTCTCCTTCAAATATAATAATGAAAAATCTTGGTGAAGTGGGATCCCCAACCCATTTCATCTTCTATCCCCGTTAATGCGCCGTGTGAACCACGGCGTTTTTTTATGCTTATTTTTTTCTGAACGGGCTTTTTACTAACTTACAAGTGTTTCTTTACTATTTCATAAACTTTTATGTGCCTTTTCTTCACAATTAACCCGTATTATATAAATCGTAGCAAGGCGGTAGAACTTGTTACGATACTCCCACTTTTTATTTCATTCATTCATTCTTACTCCTCCAAAGTAGATGAAATTTAAGAGACCTGCAGAAATTGCAGGTCTTTTTCTTTGCCAATAACTAGTACAATGATAAGGGAGTAATCATAAGAATGTGAGGAAGTCTATGTTTTCACCGTCAATTAAACATTTAATAGAAGAAAAATCCGGTTCCTTTTTAATTCCGGCCAGTCGGATTGCCTTTGTTCAAGATGATAATCCGCTTTACCACGCCTTTTTAATTCTTACCAAGGTCCGCTATGCCAAAATTCCGGTATTGGATAAGCAAAAACGCGTGGTTGGCCTGCTTAGTCTAGCTATGATCACCGACAAAATGCTGACAAACGAAGCTATTAACCCAGAAGTATTGAATGAGCTGAAAGTGCGTGACGTCATGCAAACCAAATTTGCCAAAATCAATTTTGTTGAAACTACGCTAGAAGCCCAACTTCATCTCTTAATCGATAATGCCTTTCTTCCGGTTGTCGACGACAAGGGCGTTTTTCAAGGCTTATTAACGCGGCGAGAATGGATCAAGGCCTTTAATTACGTTACTCATACTTTTGAAGATAAATATGAAGTCAAAGCCAAAAAGTAAATTCTAATTTAGAATCATTACAGTTTACATTTTCAGTTAAAGTGTTATTCTTAAGGTGTACGAAGAAGTGAGAACGAATATATGGAGGCTGATTATGAAACGGCAATGGAAATTTTGGGTAGTTGTAGCCCTTGGTATTGTTGCTGTCGTATGTGACTTTGTACTCCACCTTGAACCATTCTTCCAATTCTTCAGCTGGAAAATGAGCATTTCGGAAATCTTGATTGATATTGTCGGGATTTTCATGGCTTATGAACTGCTAGCTGAAATTATCTCCGACTTGAAGAATGGACGCTGGGGAGTCGACGTTCTGGCAGTAATTGCGGTAATCTCAACAATCTTAATTCGTGACCATTGGGCTGAATGGATGATTTTGATCATGATGACCGGTGGCGAAACTTTGGAAGATTACGCTACTAGTCAAGCTGACAAGGAATTGCGTGCCCTGCTAAGTCGCGCACCTCGCATGGCCAACCGCCTAATCAACGGCAAGATTGAACAAGTTAAAGTAGAAGATTTGGCAGTAGCTGACCATGTTTTAGTCCGCCCAGGCGAACAAGTCCCAGTCGATGGAGTCATTGTCGATGGTGAGTCTAGTTTTGACCAATCGTCACTGACGGGTGAATCAGTACCCGTAGAAAAGGGACCTGATGATGAATTGATGTCTGGTTCCATAAATGGCGACGGGGCTGTCGAGATGAAGGTTACTAAATTAGCCAAAGATTCTGAATATCAGACCATCGTGGCCTTAGTTAAATCATCACAAGCCCAACCGGCTAAATTCGTTAAGATGGCCGACCGTTACGCTGTGCCATTTACGATTATTTCCCTGGTAATAGGGATTGCTGCTTGGATTTTTTCTGGCAACCCTGTGCGTTTTGCGGAAGTTATGGTAGTTGCCTCCCCTTGCCCGCTGCTGATTGCAGCCCCAGTGGCAATGGTTTCAGGCATGAGCTCAATGTCTAAGCACCACATTATTGTAAAAAGCGGTCCAACTTTGGAAAAATTATCCCGTGCTAAGACTTTTGCCTTTGATAAGACCGGTACTTTGACTCAGAACCAATTGGAAGTTGAAGAAGTAATCCCGGCTACTGATAAATTCAGCAAAGACCAGATTCAAGCCTTGGCTGCAAGCGTAGAACAACAATCAACCCACATCGTGGCAGTTTCGCTTGTTAAGAGCACTGACAAGGCGGCATTAAAGCCCGTTAGCGACTTAACTGAAACGACTGCTCAAGGGGTTGAGGGCGTTGTTGACGGCCATCGGGTTAAGGTCGGTAAGGCTAGCTTTGTCGCCCCTGATCAAGATGTTAAGCGCGTAAGTGGTTCAGCTGTCTATGTCACAATTGATGGCGAATATGCCGGCTGCATCAGTTTGCGCGACCAGATCCGGCCAGAAACTCCTGAAACTTTGGCTAGATTACGGCGGCAAGGAGCTCATCACATTATGATGCTGACTGGCGACCGCGAAGCAGTTGCCCAAAAGATTGGTAAAGCTGCCGGCGTGGATGATATTCGGCATGACTTGTTGCCTTCTGAAAAGATCGCTGCTATTAAAAACGTTAAACCAGCTGATCGCCCTGTAGTAATGGTTGGCGACGGCGTTAACGATGCTCCTAGTTTGACCGCTGCTGATGTTGGTATTGCCATGGGAGCCAAAGGTGCGACAGCCGCTAGTGAAAGTGCTGATGCGGTTATCATGGTTAACGACTTGAGCAAGGTTAATGATGCGGTCGCAATTTCCAAACATACCATGAAAGTGGCTAATATCGATGTCTTAACAGCGATTGCGATCGTTATTATCATTGAACTGATTGCCTTCACTGGGGTAATTCCAGCAATTATTGGGGCCATTTTGCAGGAAGTGGTCGATATGATCACGATTAGTTTGGCCTTGTTGGCTAAAACCGAGCCCAAAAATCCTGAACAAACCGGGCTTGCAGGTAAATAATTTGCACTTTGACTGAAAATACCGTACACTATTGTTTATACATAGTAGATATTTTTGTGGTTGGAGTTTCGAAACTTTCAAGATTTGCTTCTTTGGGTCAAGGAGCGACTTGAAAGTTTTTTTGTTTTTAGCAGAAAGGAACGGATATGCACTTTGTAGGTCAATTAATCTTAATTTTATTGATTTCTAGCCTTTTGGGACAACTCTTTGCCCGCCTTAACTTGCCAGCCGTAATTGGTCAGTTATTGAGCGGAATTGTCCTTGGGCCCGCCATCTTGGGATGGGTCCATCCAGGAGAAATCGTTTCCCTCTTCTCTGAATTCGGGGTAATCTTGCTCATGTTTTTAGCAGGGCTGGAATCCGATTTAGACCTGTTGAAAAAATACATGAAATTGAGCGTCACTATCGCAACCATGGGGGTAATCCTGCCCGTCGTCCTGATTGGCGGAGCTTGCATGGCCTTTGGCATGAAATTCCTCGAAGCCCTCTTTATCGGGATCGTCTTTGCTGCTACCAGTGTTTCAATTTCGGTAGTAGTTTTAAAAGAAGCCGGACAAATGAATACGCGGGCCGGCTCAGCCATCCTAGGAGCCGCTGTGGTTGATGATATTTTAGCTGTGATCGTGCTGAGCTTATTTACCAGTTTCAGTCACGAAGGCGGTAAAACCGGGCTAACTAATAACTTCTTTATTAATCTATTAATCGAAATTGCGTATTTCGTGGTCGTTTGGCTAATTTACCGTTTTGTTGCACCATACTTTATGAAGTTGGCCGAAAAAATTGAAGTCAACTATTCAGTAGTTATCGGATCCTTGGTATTAGCTCTGACAATGGCGTGGGCTGCTGATTTTGTAGGCTTGAGTGCCGTCGTTGGTGCTTTCTTTGGTGGTTTGGCAATTCGCCAAACGCCGCAGCACCAAGAAGTCCAATCTTCAGTTTCCGCAATTGGTTATTCTATTTTTATTCCAGTCTTTTTCGCTGATATCGGGCTTTCGATGACTTTTGCCAGCTTCTGGAAAGACTTTGTCTTTATTGTAGTCATGACCATCCTAGCCCTGTTTTCAAAATTCTGGGCCGGCAAATACTCAAGCGAATTGTTCGGCTTTACTAAAGACGAAGGTAATATTGTCGGAGCCGGCATGATTTCACGTGGTGAAGTAGCTTTGATTGTGGCCCAAATTGGGATTAACTATCACCTTTTCCCCAAAGATATTTATTCTAGCCTAATCCTGGTAATCATTGTAACCACGGTACTATCACCATTTATTCTTAACTACTTCATTAAGCGGCACCAAAAAAATAGCAGCATGGCATAAAAAAGACGTGAGGTTTGCCTCACGTCTTTTATAATACGCCTAAAGCGTTGTAGCACATATGAACCAGCATCGAATACCGCAAATCGCGCGTTTCAACATAAACCCATGCGAGTATACACCCTAGCAGTAAATATACGATAATATATTTGCTAAAAGTCGGATCGTGCATGTAAGCAAAACAAAAGCCACTAACTAGCACAGCCAAAACTTTATTAGTGCGAGTTGGATGCCTAAAGAACACATTAAGCAACATGCCTCTAAATAAAGTCTCCTCACAAAAAGGTGCAATAAAAACCACCATTAGGTTATATAAACCCCGAGAGCCATTCTTTTCAATCGCATTTAATGCCGATTGGTTGGCAGAAGTGCCACCACCAACTAGATTCAAAGAAACCACTGAGGCAAAGACAATTAAAATATAACCTAACACTGCTATCCCCAGCCGATGCCAATCCCAATGCGGTTCTTCATTAAAGTGCCATTCATCAGCTTCGGGGATAGTTTTTTTATACATCCAGAAGATGAAAGCCAAAACTGCCACAGTTCCAAGTGCTAACAGCCAGCCTGAACTACGATGCAAATGGGCTTTTTGCGGATAAAAATAAAAATATTGCAGATAGGCATAAAGGTAGTAAGTCACGATCATCGCCACAAATCTACCAAGGGTTTGCCCAATTTTTTTCATGTCTCCACCTCCTAGTTATATATTCTCTATTGTATTATTTCCCAGGTAATAATGCTATTAAACAAAATAAAACAAACAATTTTGCCGACTGTTCAGTTAAAAGTTCGTTTTGTTTTACGCTTACTATACGCTATATCTTGTGCATTCATTGACAAAAAATGTGATTCGCCTACTAGATAATGTGTTTTTTAATATTTTTTGTAAAAAGCACGCTCCTCCCTACTCCGATAAGCCCTTCACCCACTTTTTAAGAAAACAAGAATGGCTTAATACCAGGCTTTTATGGGATTTCGCAATTTTGACAAGTGCGAATTTTTAGGCTAATTTGTTAATCGTTGCCGCTAATCGGCATAAATATATTCGTTTTTTGTATTTTGTATTTTTAATTATCTATTTTGTTTGTGTTAAAGGGGATCCGGATGAATTTTAAGCGGATAAAACGTGCCGCTGCTTCAGTCCTCCTCCTCTCAGCGGTTGGTTTAGTGCTGGCTGCTTGTTCTGGCAAAAAGAACAGCAGTAATGGGAAGACTACGGAACACAGTATTGCATTAGTGACTAACAATACTGGCGTAGACGACCATTCTTTCAACCAATCAGCGTGGGAAGGACTGCAAAAGTACGGCAAGAAGTACGGCTTGAAAAAAGGAACCGGTGGCTACAACTACTTTGAATCTAGTTCAGCCAGTGATCATGTTCCAAATATCGAACAAGCCATCAATGCTAAATATCAAACTATTGTCGGCGTTGGCTACGAATTAACTAGTGCAATCAAGTCTGAGGCGAAAAAACACCCCAAGACTAATTTCATTATGATTGACAACACGATTAACGCCAAAAATGTGGTCTCTGCCACCTTTAAGAGTCAAGACTCTTCTTACTTGGCTGGGATTGCCGCTGCTTACACCACTAAGACCAATGTAGTTGGTTTTGTCGGCGGAGCTCACAGCGTCATCATTGATATGTTTGATGCTGGGTTTACGCAAGGCGTCAAGGACGGCGCTAAGGCCCAAGGCAAGAAGATCAAGATTTTAAACCAGTACGTTGGCAACTTTACCAGTACCGACAAGGCTAAAACAATTGCCCAATCGATGTATGCCAATAAGGCTGATGTAATTTATCATGCTGCCGCTACAGCTGGTGAAGGCGTATTTTCAGAAGCCAAGGCAATCAACCAAAAGCGTTCAGCTGCCAACAAGGTTTGGGTCATCGGGGTTGATAGCGATCAATCCAGTTTAGGCGCTTATACCGATAAAAACGGCAAGAAGAGCAACTTCACTTTGACTTCTGTCATGAAGGGAATCGGCAAGGTCTGCTACGATATTGCCGTTAAGACCCATGAAGGCAAGTTCCCAGGAGGAAAGCACTTGGTTTACGGCGTTAAAGGCAATGGTACTTATGTGTTAAAAGGCAACATGAATGCCAAGAGCTGGAAAGCCGTTCAAAAAGCCAAGCAAGCTATTATCGCTGGAAAAGTCAAAGTTCCAACAACTCCCAAGAGTTAATTAAACAAAAAAGAAAGTAACCAAAACTCGTTAAGTAAGACATTTAGGACGAAAAAATGAACAAGAAAATTAAACACTTATTATCTGCAGCAGCCGTCTTCTTAGCTGCTGGTATGACCTTAGCTGCCTGCTCAGGCAAAAAATCAAGCACTGCCTCTGGCAGCAAGAAGAAAGGCACCGTTGCCTTAATTACTGACGGCAATGGGGTTAACGATAACTCCTTCAACCAATCAGCTTGGAATGGCTTTTTAGCTTACGGCAAGGAACACAACTTGAAGCGAGGCAACAACGGCTACCAATATTTCCAATCTTCAAGCGCTGCTGACTATGATCCTAACTTTACGCAAGCCGCAAACGCTGGTTTCCAAACTATTTTTGGGGTTGGCTACCAACTTAAAGACGCCGTTGCTTCGGCAGCCAAGAAATATCCTAAAAAGAACTTCGCAATTATCGACGATGTTATTAAGGGTCAAAAGAACGTTGTTTCTGCCAACTTCAAGAGTGAAGACGCCTCTTACCTAGCCGGGGTAGCTGCTGCTTACACTACCAAAACCAATGTTGTTGGCTTTATCGGCGGAGCCCACGGCGATATCGTTGATTTGTTCGATGCCGGCTTTACCCAAGGGGTTAAGGATGCTGCTAAGGCTCAAGGCAAGAAGATCACGATCTTAAACCAATACATCGGCAACTTCTCCAGCACCGACAAGGCTAAGTCAATTGCCCAATCAATGTACGCTAAAAAGGCTGATATCATCTTCCACGCAGCTGGTGGTGCCGGCAACGGTTTATTCCAAGAAGCTAAGAACATCAACCAAGAACGCACTGCTGCTAACAAAGTTTGGGTGATCGGGGTTGACGTTGACCAATCAAGCCTTGGTTCCTACAAGGACAAGAACGGCAAGAAAGCCAACTTCACTTTAACTTCCGTAATTACCGGGGTTAACGTGGCAGTTAAGGACATTTCTGACCGTGCTTACGAAGGCAAATTCCCTGGTGGTAAGAACCTAATTTACGGCCTTAAGAATAATGGGGTTTCAATCACCCAGGGACAACTTTCAAGCAAAGCTTGGAAGGCTTCTAGAACTGCTAGAACCAAGATTCTCAACAAGACAATCAAGGTTCCAATCCACCCAGCTTCAGCTTCTAAATAATTCCATCTAACTCCGAAGCTATTTTTTACACTTACATTTACATTCTTTACTATTTCCATCTAAGAGAGCCAGCTTGAAGTGCAATGGCTCTCTTTTCTTAAAAAGCAAAAATATTGTTCGTGTTTTAAACTGGATCAGACCAACTTTTTCCGAAAACAAAGTTTTTGTAATTGACATCAAACTAACAAATTGTTAAATTACTAAGTGGAATGTTCGTTTTATAAAATTTCGGAGGAAGAAATATAATGAAGTTCAAGTTCAAACACATTGCTGCTTTAACCGCAGTTGCTTTGGCTGGGGTTGCCCTTACTGCCTGCTCAGGCAAGAAACAAGGCGGCAACGCAAATGCGGGCAAGGCGAACCATTCAATCGCCTTGATTACCGACTCTAACGGTGTTGATGACCACTCCTTCAACCAAGCTGCTTGGAGCGGCTTTAAGGCCTATGGTAAAGAACATGGTCTCTCCCGCGGCAAGGGCGGATACCAATACTTCGAATCATCAAGTGCCTCAGACTATGAACCTAACTTCACGCAAGCTGCTACTGCTGGTTACAAGACGATTTACGGCGTCGGCTACATGTTAACTGCTTCAGTTAAGGCTGCTGCCAAAAAGTATCCTAAGAAGAACTTCGTTATCATTGACGATGTAATTACTGGTCAAAAGAACGTAGTTTCAGCTACTTTCAAGAGTAATCAAGCTTCTTACCTGGCTGGGGTAGCTGCTGCTTACACTACCAAGACCAATACTGTTGGTTTTATCGGCGGTGCCAAAGGATCCGTCATCAGCATGTTTGAAGCCGGCTTTAAGCAAGGCGTGGCTGCTGGTGCCAAGGCTCAAGGCAAGAAGATTACGGTCTTAGACCAATACATTGGTAACTTCACCAGTACCGACAAGGCTAAGTCAATTGCCCAATCAATGTACGCTAAGAAGGCCGATATTATTTACCAAGCTGCTGGTAGTGCCGGCAACGGGGTCTTCTCTGAAGCTAAGTCTTTGAACCAAGCTAAAGCTGTTAAGGACGAGGTTTGGGTAATCGGGGTTGACATTGACCAATCAAGCCAAGGTGAATACACTGCTAAAGGTGGGCAAAAGTCGAACTTTACTTTAACTTCAGTCCTTAAAGGTTTGAAAGTTGCCGTTAAGGATATTGCCGACAAGGCTTACGAAGGCAAGTTCCCAGGTGGTCAACATCTTGTATATGGTCTAGATAACAACGGTGTTTCAATTACCAAGGGCAACCTAAGCTCAAAGGCTTGGGAGGCAACGCAAAAGGCCCGCAAGCAAATTGTAGACGGCAAGATTAAGGTTGCAAGCACGGTTAAGTAGTAGCACAATATATTGTGTGTCATACAAAGCACTTCGTAATGATGCGGAGTGCTTTTTATTAAAGAAAGAACGACTATGGACAAAGAGAATACAAATATTATTGAGATGCGCCATATCGTTAAAGACTTTGACGGCTTCAAAGCCAATAACGATATCAACCTCACGCTCAGAAAGGGCGAAATCCTGGCGCTTCTAGGCGAAAACGGTGCCGGTAAATCTACTTTAATGCGGATTTTATCAGGCTTATTGCAGCCAACTAGCGGCGAGATTTTTGTTAAGGGGCAAAAAGTTACCATTGACGGCCCGATCGCTGCTCAAAAACTAGGAATCGGGATGGTTCACCAACACTTTATGCTGGCTGATGCTTTTACCGTTTTAGAAAATATTATTTTAGGGCATGAAACTACTAAAGGATTGCAGCTAGACCTTAAAAAGGCGCGCCAAGACTTGCTGGCCCTATCGCAGCATTATGGTTTGGCAATTGAACCAGATGCCAAGGTGGCCAACATTACCGTGGCCCAGCAGCAACGGGTGGAAATTTTAAAGGTCCTCTACCGCGGTGCTGATATTTTAATTTTTGACGAACCAACTGCAGTCCTAACCCCGCAAGAAATTACGGAATTTATCAAAATCATCAAGAATTTAGCTGCTGAAGGCAAATCGATTATTTTGATTACCCACAAACTGAAAGAAATTAAAGCCTCTGCCAATCGAGTTGCCGTTATTCGACATGGTCAGAGCATCGGGACGGTTAATGTGGCAGAAGCCAACGATGAAGAACTGGCCGAAATGATGGTGGGCCGCCACGTTAATTTCAAGCTGCAGAAAAAGCAGGCTGCGCTTGGCAAAGACGTCTTGCAAGTAAAAGATCTGCATGTCAAAGAAGACCGAGGAGCTGAAGCAGTTAAAGGCCTCTCCTTCAAGGTTCGCCAAGGTGAAATTTTAGGAATTGCCGGAATTGACGGGAACGGCCAAGATGAGCTAGTGGAAGCCTTGACCGGTTTAAGAAAAGTTGAAAGCGGCAAAATTATCATCAAGGACAAAGATATGACCAATGAAAAAGTCCGCAAAATTACCGAATGGGGCGTCTCCCACGTTCCGGCCGACCGCCAAAAATATGGCCTGATTTTGCAATTGCCTTTGTACGAAAATTTGGCACTGCAGACTTATTACCAAAAGCCCTATTCAAACCACGGCATCATGAACTTCAAGGCAATCAGAAAACATGCCAAAGAGCTGATTCAAAAGTTCGATGTCCGGACCAGCAGCGACGCCCTGAAGGCCAGCGAACTTTCAGGCGGTAACCAACAAAAGGCAATAATTGCTCGGGAACTTGACCGCAATAGCGACCTGATCGTGGTTTTCCAGCCAACTCGGGGGCTAGACGTTGGGGCAATTGAATATATTCATAAGCAGCTCTTAGCTCAAAGAGACGCAGGAAAGGCAATTTTGCTGGTTTCATACGAGCTTGATGAAATCATGCAGCTATCCGACCGAATTTTGGTTTTGCATAATGGCCAAGAATCTGGCGAAGTAAGACCTGATGACACGACCGAAAAAGAATTGGGTCTGTTAATGACTGGGATCAACAGAAAGGAAGGTGCCGAAAGTGCGCGTTAGTCCAAAAGCTAAGAATATTTTGGTACCGATTATTGCGGTAATCGCCGGATTTTTAGTCGGTGCAGTCATCATGCTGCTATGGAGCTATGACCCAATCGAAGCATATAGCTCGATGTTCCAAAGTGCCCTAGGCAGCATGAACGGCGTGGGTGAAACCATCCGGGAAGCCACACCACTGATTTTTACGGCGATCGGATTCCAAATCGCCAGTGCCGCCGGTTTCTTTAATATCGGTTTGCCTGGCCAAGCTCAAGCTGGCTGGCTAGCATCAGTTTGGTTTGCCTTAGCCAACCAAAACATGCCAAGCTACCTGCTCGTGCCGCTTGAAATTATTATTGGCGTGGTTGCTGGTGCCGTTGTTGCCGGGATCGCAGGCGTTCTCAGAGCCTATTTTGGGACCAACGAAGTGATCGTTACGATTATGCTCAACTACGTGGTCCTCTACTCCTGCCAATACCTGATGCAGCAAACCATGTCCAGCAAGTTGAGAATCTCAACCGACTCCACCAAAACTGTCGTTAACGGCAGCCTGCAGGTCGGCTGGCTGACTAAAATGTTTGGCTACTCGCGGATCAACACCGGGATTTTCATGGCCATCATTGCCCTGGTCATCTTTTGGTTTTTGATGAAAAAGACAACGACTGGTTTTGAAATTAAATCGGTTGGTTTGAACCCCTTCGCCAGTCGGTATGCCGGAATGTCAGCTAAGAAGAACATCATTGTTTCCATGCTGCTTTCAGGTGCTTTTGCCGGCATGGGCGGCGTGATTCAAGGTCTGGGTACCTACCAAAACTACTTTACCCAAACCGCCAGCGTTGATATCGGTTTTGACGGGATGTCCGTTGCCTTGCTAGGAGCAGGCAGTGCTTTAGGAATTTTCTTGGCCGCTTTGCTTTTCTCAATTTTGAAGATTGGTGGCCTGGGGATGCAAACTTTAGCCGGGATTCCCTACGAAATCGTCTCAATTGTTATTGCCGCCATCATCTTCTTTGTCGGCATCAAATACGTAATTGAACTGCTATTTAAGAACAAAACCCCTCAGACCATTGAAGCAACCGGTACAACCGGTACGGGTAAGGAAGGAGAAGCCTAATGAGTATCGTTTCTATGCTGGCTTTGATCGTTTCATCATCGCTAGTCTATGCTGCTCCGATGATTTTTACCTCAATCGGCGGAGCTTTCAGTGAACACAGTGGCATTGTCAATGTTGGTTTGGAAGGAATCATGACCATGGGCGCCTTTGCCAGCATCGTCTTCAACCTGACCTTTGCCCATACTTTCGGCAATGCCACGCCATGGCTGGGTGCATTGGTCGGCGGGATCGTTGGCTTATTATTCTCCATCCTCCACGCTGTAGCCACTGTCAATTGGCGGGCTGACCACATTATTTCCGGGACGGTTTTAAACTTAATGGCCTCGCCATTAGCAGTCTTCTTAATTAAAGCAATCTACAACAAAGGCCAAACGGAAAACATCACGGCCAACTTTGGTAATTTCAGTTTTCCAGTCTTAGCGCAAATCCCGATTTTAGGGCCAATCTTTTTTGAAAATACTTCTGCCCCAGCCTGGGTGGCAATAGTCTTAGCTATCTTTATGTGGTGGCTATTATACAAAACTCGTTTCGGCTTGAGACTGCGGGCATCTGGTGAAAATCCCCAAGCCGCTGATACTATGGGGGTTAACGTCTATGCTATGCGTTATGCCGGCGTCCTCATCTCGGGCTTTTTAGGGGGTGTAGGCGGCGCCGTCTTTGCCCAAGCGATCTCTGGCAACTTCTCTGTTTCCACGATCGTGGGACAGGGTTTTATGGCTCTAGCAGCAATGATTTTTGGTAAATGGGATCCAATTGGCGCAATGTTGTCATCGATTTTCTTCGGCTTTGCTCAAAGTTTAAGCATCATCGGCAACCAACTGCCAGGATTTTCACATATCCCATCTGTCTACTTGCAGATTGCGCCTTATGTCATCACCATTCTGGTTTTGGTATTATTCCTTGGCAAGTCGGTAGCCCCGGCAGCCGACGGGCAAAATTACATTAAATCGAAATAAGTTTAATTGAAAATTAGTTCAACAAAAAGGCGAAACCTGCAGGTTTCGCCTTTTTTGATTATTGCATTTTCATCATAGATGTCTATTTATTTTCCCTTCAAATTAGTAGCTGACTGCGTATGATTGACCAACCTTTTTAACTGGGATCAGCAAACTTTGTGCCTTGCTTTGTTTAGTAGTTGAAGTATTAAGCTTGTAGGTCCACTTAGCTTTCTTAGTTACAGCTGATTTAGCCAGCTTGAACTTAGCCTTAGAATTCTTGACTGCCACCTTCTTGACAAACTTGCCCTTACGATAAAGCGACAATTCACCCTTCTTAAATGAAGTGCTTATGGTATAAGCCGCATACTTCTTACCAGTAGATACATTTTGTACCAAGCCGCTTGGAGTTACATATTGACTAGTGGTAATCTTCTTAGTTGCTAGTGTCTTGCCTGACTTCAAGCCCTTCAAAGTCCAGGTCTTGTAGCCACTGATCTTAGTTGCTACAGTGAAGTGATGCTTCTTGTTTACCTTAGCAGTAGTCTTGCCCAATTTTACTTTGCTAATACCTGAACTAGCAGTACCAGATACCGTCAACTTTTTAGTTTTTGAGCTGTATGTTACCTTTGAGGTCTTTAAGCTGGAAGTTGCAGTCTTAGTAGAAGTAGAGCTGGAAGTTGATGACGAGTTGTAAGAAATAGTAGTTGCGATCCCATTTGCATCAACAGTAGTAGTACTATCTTGATCACTACTTGATTCAGTCCCCGGTACGTAAGTATATGAGGTTACAGTCACAATATTTTCCGAAGTACTTATTACATCTGAAGATATTGTTGTGGAGTATTGTTTCTTCAAACCTTTAACATCAGGAGTTTTAATTTCATAATATCGGTTTGAAGGATTCATAACAGATACACTACCCTTTGAATTGTGAGCTAATCCAAGCGCATGCCCCAGCTCGTGCATAGCTACATTAACTCGCTGAGTAGTTGTATAACCGTACTTATCTAACGCTGCACGGTTCAAATATACTTTATTGCTAATGATTCTTCCAGTCGATAAATCATACTGTGTATCAGTCCGACCAGCAACATTAAGAGTATTAGTATTACTATATGTGTTTAAAGTGGTCTTTGACGTACTAGTAATCTTTTTCCACTTAAAGCCATTATTAATCCAGCCTTTAGTTGCCTTGGCCCAGATTGACTTATATTTTGTCGACGTTGACAGCACATTATAGTTAGCCTTTTTGGATACATATCTCCAAGCAGCCCCGGGTGTTGTGCTTAAAGTAGACGCCGAAGCAGTTTGATGGCTAAAACCTATTAAAGCCGTAGTACCAATAATTAGTAATATACTTTTTTTAAAAGATTTCATGGTTTCCCCCTAAAAAAACACGATATCTATGATTGATTAAATTATACTCCTATTTTTTTGTCTGACAATACACATTATAAAATTTGATGGTGATAATCTTTTGCTATTCCGATTTTAAAAGCCTACGGACTTTTTTCTACGTAAAGTCAAGTGCAATCAGGTATTTTTCTTTTTAGATAATTTTATTTATTGTGCTTTTAAATCGAAAACACGATCACATTGTTGAGCTTGTTCAATGTTATGAGTAACCATTAAAATAGTTTTACCATATTTAGAACGCAATTGTTCAATCTGACCAAATGCCAATTGAGCATGACTTTTATCTAAAGCACCTGTGGGCTCGTCCGCAAGAATTATTTCTCCAGGTTTTAAAATAGTTCGAGCAAGTGCAACTCTTTGCTGTTCACCACCTGATAAACTAGTTACTTTTTGATTTAAAAGATAAGGAATCTCTAGCTCATTTAATACTTTTGAAATCATTTTTTCTTTATCTGAAAGGGACTTTTTTACAAAGTGCATTGAGAGAAGTAAATTTTCTTTGACGCTTACATTATCTATTAATGCAAAAGATTGAAAAAGATAATTGATTATATTTCGCCGCCATAAGGTTGCCTCTTTACTATTTATAGCAGGAAGTTTTTTATCTAAAATATAAATTTGACCACTATCGGGATTTTCTAATAAACCCAAAATATTAAGAAGAGTTGATTTTCCACAACCAGAAGGTCCAACAATTGCCACAAATTCTCCTGATTCAACTGTAAAATCAATATTGTTTAAAACAGTTCTTGAATCGAATTTCTTAATTAATTTGTGAACCTCTATTGCATGTTTTACCATAGTTACTCTCCCCTAAATAAATTAATAATTTGAGTGAATTGACTCCGTGAAATATAAAGATAAAATACTAATATTTGAATAAAATAATTAAGTAAAATCAGCGGTAAACCGATACGACTTTTGGCAACTAAAACAATAATAATTTCTATCAATGTAATGATGCTAATAGTTAATAGCGGTAAACGGTAGATTTGCCAAAAAGTAAATCCCAGAAACTTTTTAACAGCAACTTTTTGTCTGTTACTAGTTTTAAAAGTCATAGCTAAAACAATAATTAATAAACATAATATAAGTAATAGTAAAATCAAAGCTATACCGAACATCGCAATAGTCTGCCATAGAGTTTTTTGTTCACCATCAATATAGTTAGAAACAGCAGTATATTCAGGTTTATTATCATCTAAATGATATTTGACTAATCTTTGAGATGTAAGTACCTTTCTACGAATTTGTTTATTTTCAAACTTAAGATTGCTTTCTAATCCGGCAACTTGAATGCCTCCAATATCTACAAAAGTCATGTTATTGGGAGTAACAATATCAATAATTGGTGTTTTGCTGTGAGTTGGTTCGTTCGAATCGTTGTTCCATAGAAAAATATTTTTATTAGGGTGATAAGTGAATAAAGAAACTTGCTGTTTTTTGGTAAAAGTCGTTTGGACATCACTTTTGCTAATATCTTCAGTAAGCATATCTTTCAGGAAAATTTTCATTTTACTTTGTTGCTTTTTCGAATAGGTATTAGGAACGTAGAAAACTCTTCTTCCTTGTGCAGCTTGTTTTAGTGCGGAACGACTTGGAGAAAATCCAATTTTTTTAAGATAATTTGGTGATGCGGTTAAAATGGTAAAAGGTTGAGTCGGCATCTGTTTATATAATTCTCGATCTGAAAGCCATTCGCGGGAACCATAAAAAGAATTAACTAGATAAACTCCTTTTTTATTAGCAATATTTTTATAAAAATTCAACACGTCTCTATAAATCTGTGATGAAGGATCTCCAAAGGCTTTAATTCCATCGTCACCACTATCAATTTTTTTCAAAACCTCCATATTTTCAACTTTTCGCCATTGTAAGGCTTGCTGTGCATTAGCTGCAACTTCTTTAGTAGGTCCATCGATATAAATTGAAATACCAAGAAGTGAGCTACTAATTACAATATAAAGTCCAACTATGAAGGTATAAATTGTTTTTTTAGGATATATTTCTTTTATCAAGGAAATATTTTTAGAAAAAATAACTAAAAGAGAAGCAATGAGAAAGATTAATGTAAATAGTAAGAAACTTAACAGAGTAGCGATGATTGAATAGCTAAGAAACAAAACAAAAAATGATTTTCTACCAAAAATAGTCGCAAAAAATATAGAAAGAAATAATCCTATAACTACAACAAAAAAGGCAAAAGGCTTATATCTATTGAGTAATATTACTCTTTTTGACCATCCCAAAAGGACTAAAGAGCCAAATTCTTTGAAAGACGATAGTAAATTAATAAAGAAGAAAGCAAAAAGTCCGAGACTAGTAATTAATAAGCCTAATAACAAAAAAGAATAAAGTAATCCATTATCTTGAGCTTCACCTGAAAATGGGCTCTTAAAAGTATCAGCTTTAAGCGAAGTAATTTTAGATAATTTTTCAATAATAGAATTATATTCTTTTTCAGAATGTAGCCCCACTAACTGATACTTACCATTTAGCGTTTTATCAATTTTATTGAACTGTTTTAATTTATAAATTACTATTCGATCGCTGAACGGGAATTGATAAATAGGTGTCAATTGGTAAATAGAACCTTCTCCTAAGCCTAATGTTGCTTTTTCATTGTTAGAATGGAGTAATTTAATCACATCTTTTTTAGAAACAACATCCTGACCATCAAATCTAAAATCAACGTTAATGTTAGATGGATTGCCGTCTATCCCCATAGCAAGAGTATTATTGATATTTTCTTTTCTTAATAGCAAAAAATGTTTATTTTCAGCTTCTGACTCTAATAAAGATATGACATCGTCTTTTTTAGAATTAGGAATTCTATTTAAATATAAGCTATAATCAGTCTGATCGTTTAAATAATCTTCCCAGCTGCTTTCATATCGATTTGCAAGAAAAGAAATCAGAGTAACAATTAAAAGTATAGTTTGTAGTAGCAATAAAGCGTATCCAACCAAATGGGTACGCTTTACATTAATATATTTTTTCATCCCTTACAGTCCCAGTATGCGGTAGCCTTTTTTGTTGGAGAAATCCAAGTTGATGCTTTTGCTGTAACGCCTTTCTTTTTCCATCCAGAAAATACGCCATTAGCAGTGGAGCTGTGAGTATATCGATGACTTTGCACATTTGAATAGGATCTTACTTTTCCCCAATTTCCATGTTCCCAATATACAGGTGTCCTTTTGTAATAAACTGTATCTGCTAAAGCAATACTTGTTGTTGCTGTAGAAGCAAATAATACAAGTGGTAAACATAACAGAATTAGCTTCTTTTTATTTTTCATACTAAAGCCCCAATACAACTTTATTTGGGGCTATTTTAATAAAAAAATAGTTCTTTGTCAAACACCCTAAAGTACAAAGGTAGATAGAAACATGACGATGTTTTTATCTACC
Source organism: Lactobacillus corticis (assembly GCF_018327645.1). Classification (GTDB taxonomy): domain Bacteria; phylum Bacillota; class Bacilli; order Lactobacillales; family Lactobacillaceae; genus Lactobacillus; species Lactobacillus corticis. The sequence goes on from NZ_BMAY01000002.1 coordinate 131,799, forward strand.
TTTTTCTTAACAATTGACAAATTGGCATAAACCAATTTATAATGGACTAGACCAGTATGAAGAGGAGGAAATAACAGTTAAATAAAATATAGTCAATTATAATCAGACATGACATAATACTCGCAGAAAGTAGAATGTGGGGCGAGTATTATGTCTAAAATATTAAAGCCAAAAGATATGGCTGAAAAATTGGGGGTTACAGTGCTGACTCTCCAACGTTGGGATAATAAAGGAATTCTAAAAGCCTATCGAACACCAACTAATCGAAGATATTATACAGAAGAACAATACTTGCAATATATTGGGATGTACGAAAATGTACAGGATCGCAAAACAGTAGCCTATGCTAGGGTTTCCACCTACGGGCAAAAGGACGACTTAAAAGATCAAATTGCCTTTATTCGTCAGTTTGTGAATGCCAAAGGTGTAATTCTTGATGAAGTTATAACTGATATTGGCAGTGGATTGAATTACAAGCGTAAGAAATGGAATCAATTGCTACAAGAGGTAATGGATGACAAAATTAAGACAATTTACATTACTTATAAGGATCGTTTTGTTCGTTTCGGATATGACTGGTTTGAACAGCTATGCCAACAACACGGCACACTAATCGTAGTTATAAACAACCCAGATACAAGTCCTAATCAAGAATTAGTAGATGATTTAGTAAGTATTATTCATGTATTCTCTTGCCGTCTATATGGTTTGCGAAAATATAAACGTAAGCTAGTAGCTGATAAGACTTTGAAAGGCGGTGAAATAAGTGATACGCACGGAGAAGGTAAGGCTATATCCAAATCAGATGATGAAAAAGCATCTCGATGAACTATGCGACTATCGTCGCTATTGTTGGAACCAAGGGCTGGCTTTATGGAATGATATGTATGACGAATCTCTAATTATGGACAACAAAAAACTGCGTCCTAGTGAAAGAAAAGTACGTAATATTCTAGTAGCAGAGAAAGCCGACTGGCAATATGCGCTTTCAGCACGGTGCTTGCAACTAGCAATTTCCGATTTGGGTAAAGCTTGGAAGAATTTCTTTGATAAAGCTCAACCAGACTGGGGCAAACCTCGTTTTAAATCTAAGAAAGCGCCTAGGCAGGGCTTTAAAACTGATCGTGCCAAAATTATTAATGGCAAATTGAGATTGGATAAACCCTACGGTGTTAATGATTGGGCTGACATTAAAATGGCTGGCGCAAAATCATTAAAGGGTGATCTAAAAGTTGTTTCAGTATTTCGTGAAAATGGTAAATACTGGGCTAGTTTACCGTTAGAAGTTGAAATAGCCAGCAAAGATAAAACCAGCAATAAAACAGCGGTTGATATTAACGTCGGTCATTTTAACTATACCGAAGGCAAAATTAATACTCTACCCGATCATTTAAAGAAGCTCTATAAACGCATTATGCATTATCAACGTCAGTTAGCTAAAAAGCGCTCTGTCAATGGAAAGAAAGCAACTCAATCGAATAATTACGTAAAGACGAGAGCCAAGTTACAGCGTGATTATCGGCGTGCTGCCAACATTCAGCATGATATTATTCAAAAGTTTACCACTAAGCTGGTTACTGATTATGACAAAGTCGTGATTGAAGATTTAGCGGTGAAACAAATGCAGATGAGCCATGTTGCGTCTAAAGGTTTACAACGGTCGTTGTTTGGTTATTTCAGACAGGTTTTAACTTATAAATGCCAATGGTATGGCAAAGAATTGCGATTGGCAGATCGATTCTATCCTAGCACCCAACGGTGTTCTCAATGCGGCTTTATCAAGACTGGCGCAGATAAAGTTGGTCTTGATGGCAACAAGCTGCATCAAACTAAACATAATGAATATATTTGTTATGCATGTGGTGCAGTTATGGATCGTGATGAAAATGCAGTTCAGAATCTTTTAGCTTTAGCATAAATTATACTAATGGGTGGGCTACACCCTAAAGCTATCAGAGTTGGTCAATGTCATTACCCCCTTGTTGGGATATGGGAATACTAATGTTGACGGTAGTAAATAAAATTAAGAAAGGAAAACTATATAATTCTTTCTCCAATATAATCAAATCTAATTCATGATTATATTTGTTCATATTTTATATAGCAGGAGACAAAAAATGAAAATTATCATTACTAAAGATCAAACTGAAGGCGGCAAGAAAGCTTTTGAAATTTTTGCTGATGGAATCAAGCACGGTGCTAAAACACTAGGTTTAGCAACAGGTTCAACCCCTATTACCTTGTATGAAAACATGATCGCCAGCGACTTGGACTGTTCAGCCTTAACCAGCATTAATTTAGATGAATATGTTGGCCTTTCTTTTGACAATCCTCAAAGCTACCACTACTTCATGCAAAAGCACCTATTTGACAAGAAGCCTTTCAAGCACAGCTATGTTCCTAACGGCATGGCAGACGATATTCAAGCAGAAGTTGACCGCTATAACAAGCTGATTGCTGAAAACCCAATCGACATTCAATTGCTAGGGATCGGCCGCAACGGTCATATTGCCTTCAACGAACCAGGTACCAGCTTCGACAGTTTAACTCACGAAGTTAAATTAACGCAGAATACGATTGAAGCAAACTCACGTTTCTTTGACAGCATTGATGAGGTGCCAAAGAGCGCAATCTGCATGGGCATTAAGAATATCATGGCTTCAAAGAAGATCGTCCTAATGGCCTTTGGTGAGCAAAAGGCTGATGCCATCAAAAAGATGATGGAAGGCCCAATCACTGAAGAAGTGCCTGCTTCAATTTTGCAAAAGCATCCAGATGTAACGGTCATCTGTGATCAAGCAGCAGCCAGCAAATTGAGCAAATAATTAACTAATATAGCTATCCAAAAAGGAGTTCCGCAAACTAAAGCTGGACTCCTTTTCTTTATCCAGTTTTATTATTTGTCGCCCAAATATTCTAAACAAAAGTTTTGACTCAAACTTAGCAATAAATAACGTCCAACCTGCTTGACTTTTTCACCTAAAGGCAAATCAAAAATATACTTGATTATCCCCCACATCTTGCATAGACTATATTGTTGTATTCAATATCTAGTAGAAAGAACGTGATGACAGTTATTGTTTTAAGCGGGCCAATTGGAGCCGGAAAATCCAGTTTAACCACTATTTTAGCCAATCATTTAGGATCTAAGGCTTACTACGAAGATGTAGCCGATAATCCCGTATTGCCTTTATACTACAAGGACATGAAGCGCTACACCTTCTTACTGAACACTTACCTCTTAAACAAGCGCTTGACTCAGATCAACGAGGCGATCAGCGACCCTAACCAAAACAATGTCATCGACCGTTCTATCTACGAAGATGCACTCTTCTTCAAGATGAACGCTGACAGTGGGATTGCCGATCCAACTGAATGTGATATCTACACGGATCTGGTACACAACATGATGGAAGATGTACCTGGAAATCCTCATAAAAAACCAGATTTGTTGATTTATATTGACGTGTCACTTGAAACTATGCTCAACCGAATTAAAAAACGTGGACGTTCTTTTGAACAATTAGATACTGATCCAAGTTTGAAAGAATACTATAATCGGTTGCGTACTTACTACAAACCATGGTACGAAAATTACAATGAATCACCTAAAATCAAAATTAATGGTGATGAATTCAACTTTGTGGAGAACAAACAAGACCAAAAAGCCGTCTTGCAGCTAATCGATCAAAAGTTGCATGATTTAGGCGAATTATAAGCGTCTTGGTTAGAAGGAATGTGATGACAGTTATTGTTTTGAGCGGGCCAATTGGAGCCGGAAAATCCAGTTTAACCACTATTCTATCGAAATATTTGGGAACTAAGCCGTTTTACGAAAGCGTGGACGACAACCCTGTGTTGCCGCTTTTTTATGAAGATCCCAAGAAGTATGCATTCTTATTGCAAATTTTCTTCTTAAATACACGTTTCCACAGTATTAAAGCTGCTTTAACCGATGATAACAACGTCTTAGACCGGTCCATCTATGAAGATTCGCTCTTCTTCCACATGAACGCCGATATTGGGCGGGCTACTAAAGAAGAAGTTGCAACTTATGATGAATTGCTGGAATCGATGATGGATGAATTAGAGCGGATGCCAAAAAAGCACCCAGATCTCTTAGTTCATATCGATGTATCATACGACACTATGATCAGCCGGATTAGAAAACGCGGGCGTTCATATGAACAGCTGAGCTATGATCCGACTTTGGAAGACTACTACAAGCGGCTTTTGAAGTACTACAAGCCTTGGTACAAAGACTATGATTACTCACCAAAGATCAAAATCAACGGTGACCAGTTGGACTTTATGGCTAGTCAGGATGATCGTAAGCAAGTACTAGATACGATTGTGGCTCAACTTAAGGATATGGGCAAACTGCCAGCTGATTGGCAGCCTGCTCCTGAAAATGTCAAAGCAGCCATGGAAGAATAAACATAAAATAGCGAACTGAGAAGTTTTGGGCTTCTCAGTTTTTTTCTTCAATCCATAGCAAACTAATCATTTCTGCTTCGCAAATAATATTCGGGTTTACATCACACTTATAAAATGCTAAAGTTGAATAGTTGACTTAATTAGTAAATCACGAACATTATTTCTGTGGAGGAACAGAATGGAGTTTATCAATAAATATTTCGGACTTGATGGTCTGCACACCAATATCAAGCGCGAATTCTTAGCTGGCTTAACCACTTTTGTCAGCATGTCTTACATTTTATTCGTTAACCCTAGCGTTTTAGGTGCCAGCGGCATGGACAAGGGAGCAGTCTTTACTGCTACCGCTTTAGCCAGTGCGCTTGGCTGTTTTATCATGGGGCTTTGGGCAAACTACCCAATTGCAACTGCTCCAGCACTAGGAATCAATGCCTTCTTTGCCTACACCGCCTGCATTGGCATGGGAGTTAAGTGGCAAACGGCTCTGGCTGCAGTTTTCGTTGCTTCAATCATCTTTATCCTGATCACTTTATTCAAACTGCGGGAAAAGATTATTGATGCGATCCCTGCAGATTTGAAATATGCCATCAGTGCCGGGATTGGCTTGTTCATCGCATTCTTAGGCTTGCAAGATGGCGGTTTGATTGTTAACAGCAACTCCACTTTAGTTACTGTCGGCACATTAAAGTCCGCAACCGTCTGGATTACTATCTTCGGCTTATTAGTTACTGTTATCTTGATGATCATGGGCGTTCCTGGCTCAATCTTCATCGGTATGGTTTTAGCCGCTGTTTTTGGAATTATTATCGGTCAAATCAAACTGCCAACTGCTTTTATTTCGTCAGCACCTAGTTTGGCACCAACCTTTGGCCAGGCTATTCTTCATATTAAAGATATAAACACCATGCAAATGTGGGTCATTGTCCTAACCTTCTTGCTGGTTACCTTCTTTGATACTACTGGTACTTTAATCGGTTTAGCACAACAAGCCGGTTTAATGAAAGATAATAAGCTCCCTAGAGTTGGTAAGGCATTAGCTGCTGACTCTACTGCGATGATGGCTGGTTCGATTTTCGGGACTTCACCAGTCGGTGCCTTTGTCGAATCAAGTTCTGGGATCGCCGTTGGTGGTCGTTCAGGTTTAACTGCTGTTTTTGTAGGAATTTTCTTCTTAATCAGCATGATCTTCAGCCCACTATTGAGCGTTATCACCACTCAAGTTACCGCTCCTGCCTTAATCATCGTTGGGGTCTTGATGGCACAAAACTTAGCTAAGATCAACTGGAGCAAGCTGGAAATTGCGGTTCCTGCCTTCTTGATTGTTTTGGGGATGCCGCTGACCTACTCCATCTCAGATGGTTTGGCTTGGGGGATGATCACCTACCCAATCACCATGGTTGCTGCTAAGCGCGGTAAGGAAGTCACGCCAATGATGTGGCTGCTGTTCATAATCTTCATTATCTTTATGTGGGTTTTGAATGTCGGATAATATAAGCAGATTAAAAGCGTAAGAGTTGTAATTGACCCTTACGCTTTTTGCATGCTCATAATTGTCTCCGGTCCAGCCAGCAGATTTTTCAAAATATCGATCGTCGCCCGTTTGGTACAACTATTACCACCCGATTGGCCTACTTCCATAATTACTCTCTTTCAAAAGTTCCATTTCTCATTGCGTTTGATAAATTGACGAATGCGCTATCAAATGTGTTCCCAGCTAAAGCAAGTAACTCGTCATATTTTCCGCTAAAGCCTATCTGTTTTGAAGATAAGTAATTAATTATGCAATTAACTTTTCCAAATTCTTCAACATCATGTGAGGTAACTATTGTAGGTCGATACTCGGATAATTTTTCTAGAAGATAAACAATTTTCTGTTGATTTTCGATATCTACACCCGATAGAGGCTCATCAAAAAGATACAAATCTTTATCAATTAGTATCGAAGAATAGATAAACACTAACTTTCTCTCTCCTCCAGATAATACTCCCAATCTTGAGGAAAGAAGAGGAAGAATATTTTGATGATAGATCTGTTTAATTTTGGGGTCTTCTTTGATCATTGGTTCAGTAGTTGAAAAAGACGTATACATTTTTAGTAGACTCTGAACAGTAACATCTGCGAAGAACGGAGTATTCTGAAAAACGTACATTATCTTTTTTTGAGGAGGTAATCCCGTTATGTTACCCTCTAATGGCTTCACCAACCCACTAAGAACATCCAACAATGTAGTTTTACCAACTCCATTTTTTCCAATGATTACATTGAGGTTTTCTAAAGAAAAGTAGCCATTAAAACCATTAAAGACTTTTTTATCATCGTATTTCACAGTAATATTTTTTAAAACTATTTTCATGCCTTTCTCCCCCTGTCTTGCAAATCAAATTTATTAAACGAGATGCAGCCTACAATTATATATACTATTGCGACTATAAATATGGATAGCAGTTTACTGAGATATAGTTTTAAAAACAGTTGAAATACTCCTCCAATGAACACATATGGATTCACCAAATAAAAAATATATAATGATCCTGATACTTTTAAATTTAATAATACTAGTAAACCCAGCAAAAGGGCTGTAGCAATAATTGATAAACTAGTTTGTCTTACTGGCATTAAAAGTAAAAAATTGAACCCTAAGGAAATTAGTGGAAAGACTATCAGTGTTGTTATCAAGAACACTATGAAAATTTTCAAGGAGAAATATGTGTACATAACCATCATAAAAATCGTGAAAATACTAATTTCTAAAATCACAATACCAGTTTGAACAAGCAAATTTGCAATATATATTGCCCACCTACTTCCACTAGCAAAATAATAGGCTTTGATAAAACCACTATCTCTAGTAGCAATCATTGGCATCGTAACACCATTTAATGCAGTCGAAACAATTATATAAGCGGTCATTGGCATAATTGTTGACGTAAATTCATATTCATTTGTAACATTCATTGATCGCTCTGCAATTATCTGATATATGACAGGAAAGACTAGCGTAAAAATTAAAGCCAGCTTGTTATCAATCGCTATATCAAAATAAAATTTAGTAAAAGCTTTCACCTTAGATATAAACATTGTATTTCCATCCACTATGCAAAAAAGCCTGCAGGATCCTTAACATTTTTACAAAGTTTCCTACAGGCTATCTTTTTATTTTTCTCTTTTATTGGCTGCGCCGGTAGAAATGATCACACAGCAACAACAATTCACGCTAACCCCTTTACTTTGTTCAATGGCAATCTCGGAATCATCAAGATTAGACACCATCTCAATTCCAAAGCGACCCTTTGGATCTTTATTTTCATAATGAGTTATCCGTTTTTTAGCTGTTGAGGCTTCCAGTGAGACAGAATTAAATTTTTCATTCGAACTCATCTTAATCTTCCCTTCTATCAAAAAATAAAATGCTTGCTGAAATAAATCTCGCCAACAAATGCATTTATTGACTATTATATTATCAGCTTTACAATTTACCAGTTTTTAATTTGCCATATTTGACACTTACCCACCATATATGGTTAGCAAAATTAAATATCTATTTCAACTTCAGTAAAACATGGTCGCAGAACTTATATCCGGTGTTTCTTAAAACATATAAATACATTTGCGTAGAATCCTTGTCCTTAGCTATATAGGCTTCATAGTACTTGGCTATTGCTTTGTACAAAAATAGCTCTGATTGATTGGGAAAACGATTAATTTTATAAATTGCGTTCTTAGCTAAATCATATTCTTCATTTTCAAGTGCAACATGAATAAAATTAACTAATATAGCACATAACACTTTATTTCTGTCTGAATCGTGATTAGATTCCAGGGCCTCTTTTACCAAAATTGAATTAACTATAAAGCTTAGATTCCAAAAATTATAAAGACGCATGGAACTGCAAAATAGTTCCAAATTTTTATTTGTCCATGTCTGTTGACTAAAAATCTTGTCCTTTATTTCCTGACGCTCTTCTGAAGTTAGGGTACTTAAATCATCGTTACCACTAGTTTCAATTAACTTAGTGTACAAATATGTTCTTCTTGAATATTGATTTTTATCTCGATAGACTTCATTGGTCAGTGTTGCCAGTTTATTTTTATCATTTTGATAGTAAGCTTCAGTCAATTGATCAATCATCAAATCATTCATGTTCACCTGGGTATTCACTGTAGTGCTATCTTGAAAGAAATAAACTATATCAATGTGATGTTGTTCTAAAAGTGCTAATAACATATCAGCACTGATATTATTTTCTCCCCTCTCTACCTTGGCGTAGTACGAGACAGAAACAATATCAGCTGCCATTTCTTTTTGGGTTAGTCCCTTTTCTCGTCTAATTTTTTTTAATTTTTCCCCTATACTCATAACGAGTCTCCTTCAATTTTTCTCGCCTGTTAACCCTGTACTTTTCGCCGTACCAGCCTTCCAACTATTCCGGCAACTAGCAGCCAAAAGATGGGCTTCAGTACATACCGGCCAATACTTGCATTTACCGCAATGATCAGCCAATCCAGCAAATCACTTACCGGTATCAATTCCGCAATAATTTTCAAGAACCAAGGATATTGGCTAACTGGGATAATCACTCCAGCTAAGATAATAATCGTTCCCGTGAAAATATTTACCAGCCAATAAGTGTTTTCTTTCTTCAAACCTGCTATTGCGCACAAGTAACCAATGATCCAACCATATGGGAGCACTAGGAGCAACTGCCCTATTAGATGAGGATATAACTGCATTTTTCCTAACCCACATAGGCCAATTGTGCCTAACACTAGACCTTTGGCCACCCTTTTTCCGTAGCCCTTCTAAATCTTCCGATCCGACAAATGGCATATGCTGCCCAGTATCAAGCAAATCCTTAGCCTGTTCCGTTTCTTCTAATAATTGTGTTGTTTTAGCAAAATTAGCGCTCACCTTGCAATTCAAAAGTTTATTCTTACCGGCAGGGGTAATTGCAAATGAAGCAACTTGCTCCTGAATTCGTGCAAAATCAAGTTCGTCATTCATCCATCTCAGTTCTTAAATTTATTTCTTATTATTATAGACGATTTTCATATATTTTTATAGACGATTTTCATATATTTCTATAATAAAAAGCCCGAGCCCTTTTTAGGGTTCGAGCCTAGATATTTTTTAGTTTTACATCTTACCCCATAGAATTTAGCACCGTGCGCAAGACTAGCAAGCAAGTTGCCACATAGATCCCGATTCCGGTACTAGTTTGAGCCGGTTTTTTTACTGGATGAAGCAAGACTACAGCGATTAGACTAGTGATAATTAACGCTATCAATTGCCGCCAATCAGTGCTCATAAAGGGCATGTGTCCCAGCCACAAGCAAGCCAAATATGGTAAATCCCGTTTAGCAAAAGCTGCTACTTGCCGACCCCAGGTTAAAGCTCTAACTTGAACCAGCAGTTCTAAGTCCAAGCGCTCTTGTTTAGGGACTGAAATTGCCAGATAATCATAAACCAGCATGTACCAGTTGCTAGCCAGCACAAAAATTTTGCCACTGACCCAACCAAAGTTCAGCTGATAATAATTTATGCCGTTAAGCAGGCCGCTATAACGCATTAAGAGCAACAACACCAAGCTCACGCCAACAAATTTCAAGTAAGTCTTATTCATGCAGCACGCCGTTTTCTAAGTGCAGCTGACGGTCATACTTCATCTCAGCTATGGTATCATGACTGGCTACCACAATACTTTTACCGCTACTGGTCAATTCATGGCAAAGCTCTGTAAACTGACCAATCCCTTCTTGGTCGATCCCACGTGTTGGTTCATCTAGCAAGATAATCGTTTGATCTTCCATCACTGCTTGAATGATGCCCACCTTTTGCCGCATACCGATAGAGTAGTTCTTAATTGCTTGCGGATCATCAGGATCTAATGAAAAGCGCTGCATCAATTGGCGGATCTTGCCTTCATCATAATGCTGATTAAGCTTGGCCAAGAACGCTAGATTTGACAAGCCGGATTCATATTCCAAGAAGCCTGGATTCTCAATTAAAGCTCCCAAATAATCATCGCTTCCCAGGGTTACTTTTCCCTGGTCAGGAGCCAGCAGCTTGGCGATGATTTTAAACAAGGTAGATTTGCCTGAACCGTTAATGCCTGAGATATGAACTAACTCGCCTGCATCAACCGTTAAATTAATATCCTGCAACACTAGCCGCTTTTTAAAGCTCTTTGAGACATTTTCAACTTTTAACATATTCTTTTCCCCATTCTGATTAATGCGAGTACAGGTGAATGTCCCGCCATAATTGATCAAAGTAAATACTGTATTTAACCAGCAACTGGTTTTCAATCATATAGTGGAAAACTAGGTTTAACATGATCGCTGCCAATATCTGCAAATAGGGGTGGGCTTGATAATAAATACCTAGTAGCAAGGTAGAAAGCACCAACATTACCACAATGTGCAAGACGATAAGCGCAGTTCCCAACTGCCAGCTGCCCAAAGTAAACCATGACCAGCCCACAACAATATATGGAATAAAGATCCCTAAAAATAAGGCAGCTGCGTTTAAAATGACCGCAGTCCAAAGACGCGCACCGATATCATTGTCACCGCCGCGTAGGCTAATATAGGGCTTCACCGTAGTAAAGTTCATTATTTCCTTGCCGGAAATAATGAGCACAAAGCTTTGCAGGTAAAGACTAAGCATATGCGGATAAAGATACACGTTTAGTACATCCTTTTTGTCCTGCGGATCAAAGGTCAGTAAAGCATTGGCAGAAGCCAAAATGCCCATCAGGAAAATTCCAATTAACCAGTAGTAATAATGGCGTTTTGTCTTGGTTGGAAGCATTGCTACCCTTCTTTCAATTGCTGCTTAAACCATAAGGTAACAGGAACCAATTCAACGTAAATAACTGATTGACAAAATTCAGGACAAACGTAAAAGTAAAACTAACTGTAAGTCCCTTTTTAACAAACATTGAATATCCTGTTCTTCGTGCAAAAAAAGCTCTCCGCAACATTCGTGCGAAAAGCTTTACTACTTAAAATATCAGCTAACTGCTATATTTGATCATTTGTCATCCCATAACCTGAATTAGCGTCGGTAAATAACAAAATATTCCGATACTACTACCTTTGGGTAGCTTTCGTCATAAGATAGCTGCTTCCTTGCAATATTTTTTGGGTACACCAGCAGACCAATAATATTGGAATTGCTAACTCAATCGGCCACAAAAGCAGCATCACAATTGCCGTTAACACCGGCCGCCCCAAGATCGCCGTTAAGCTGCTAGCTACTACAACCGCTGCTACTATAGCTGCATTGCCAGGAAGGTATTGTGCCAAAATCGCTGCTATTGCGAAGCTACAGATAATTGCGGGAAAAATCGTCCCCCCGCGCCAGCCGAAATAAAAACCAAAATTAGTCGTAAATGCTTTAATCAAGGCTATGCCTAACAGCACCCACGGAGACATATTAAAGGCCGTTTTAGCTAAACTTTCAATCCGGAACTCTCCTGAAAAAAGCGCATCCCTAGTAATCACTCCACAAATTGCCAAAATAATCCCCATAATTATTGCTTTAACAATTCGATTAGTCAGGCGTTCTGACACCCGTCCTGCTAATTTGCCGGCTTGGATAAAAAGCTTGCCGACAATGATTCCAACAATAATTGCCGGTATGACCATCCATAAATTTTCCCAGTGATAGACATAATGTGCATGGTGAATTCCTAATGGATTATCTTCTGGGAAAAGTTTGCCATAACCAAAATATCCCACAAAGCCAATTGCCGTAAGCAAAGTGTACAGAACTTTAGCTACTTTTTTGCCACCATATATATCGTAGACATGACGAGCAGCTGCCAATTCAGCTTTATCTAGCCGCCCCAGCCAAATAAACTTCAGCTGACTTAAAAATGGCATTGTGGCTAGTTCCTGTTGATGCAAATCCATCCGCTTAATGCGATCGCCCAGCCACACAATCATTCCTGTCAATAAGACGGTAGTGGATGCTTCTGGACCGATGCTTCCACCACCGGTAAGGGCTAAAAGTCCTAAGAGCATGGTCTTCCACCAATTCTGATAGGCAAAATGATTGGTTTTCTTCACTTCCGCCAGAGTTTCAGCAATCGTCAACGGATAGTCTCCCAGTTTATTGTTGAATAAGCCAATAACGATCCCAAAAAGCGGACAAAGCAAAATCGGCAGCCATTTAGCTGAAAGCCCCGCCGTTTCAGGGAAACTAGTCCACATTAATTCGATCAGACGATTTACCAAGTCCAAATAGCCAGCAGTAGCAAAGCCTAGAACAATACTGAAAAAGATAATATAAATTGCATGATTAAGTTTATATTTCAGCACAAAAAATACTCCTATCTTATTACTTAGCTAGGAGTATATCATAAATTTGATTTTTCTTGGGTTTCACGTGAAACTTTTACCCTTGTTTCTGCCACAGCTGCACGCCGCGTTTTAGCCGCGTCAGTCCATCTGCAACTAGTTTGCGCGGAGCGGCGACATTCATCCGCACGAAGTCGTGGCCGTTAGCACCATAAACATCCCCGGCTGATAAGATCAGGCCGGTTTTTTCACGCAAGAACTTGCTAAAAGCAGCTGAATCATGACTGAATTGGCTGATATCCAGCCAAAGCAAATAAGTACCAGCTTCCTTAGACACTTTAATCGGAGTATCCGCCAGTTCCTTTTGAACCAGCTGACGATTAATTGCTAAATAATCCAGCAAGTCATGATACCACTGGTTCGACTGGGTATAAGCAGCAATCGTTCCTGGAATAGCAGCCAAGTTAGGCTCGGCCAATTCGTCGCTGTTTAAGCCGCGGCTGACTTGTGCCCGCAGATTGCTGTTAGGCACGATTACCGTGGCCGCATGCAGGGCTGCCACATTAAACGTCTTGCTTGGCGACACGGCAATGACTGCATGCTGTTTTAACTCGTCCGGCAGACTGAAGACCGGCGTATAAGCTTGGTCAAAGGTAAGATCGCCATGAATCTCATCAGAAAACAGCACTACTTGGTGTTTAGCACAAAGACTGGCAATGCGCATGACTTCATCCCGGCTCCAGACATGGCCCGTGGGATTGTGCGGGTTGCAGAAAATCATCATATTGGTTAGCGGATCCGCCAGCTTTTCTTCTAAGTCTTCCCAATCAACGTGGTAACGGGTCGTTGCCTGATCATATTGCAGATCGCTGCTTAACACATGGCGTCCGGTATTTTCAATTGAATGATAAAACATGTTGTAGACCGGTGCCTGCACTAAGACCTTATCGCCCACATGCGTCAATCGCTTAACCGCCGAAGTAATGGCTGGGACTACTCCCGTGACAAAGATCATCCAGCTGGGATCAGGCCGATAGTCATGGATTTTTTCATACCAAGCTGCGACTGCTTGGTAGTATTCATCCGGGATCTCTTCGTAGCCAAAAGCTTTTAATTCCAATTTCTGCTTAATGGCAGCAATAATTGCCGGTGAAACTGCAAAGTCCATGTCAGCAATCCACATTGGCAACTCGCCGTCTTTAACCTGCCACTTAATTGAATTGGTACCCTGCCGTTTAGGCATTTGATCAAAATCAGTCATGCTTTTTCCTCACTTTACCGTAATGTTTACCTTGCTGGTATCTAGGTCAGGATCATCTTGAATTATCTCAGCTGATCCTTTTGCCTCAATTATCCCACTAATTGGATTCTTAATGCTGGTATTGCTACAGGTAAAATGAGCATCAATCTTTTTACAATATTCAAAGGCCAAATCTGTTTCCAGGACCTTGCAATTAATCAGTTTGATTCCATCTAAATAGCACAGCCCTTGGTGACTTTCGATAGTACAGTTGACAAAGGTTACATCTTTGCTGTTCCAAGCCAGGTATTCGCCATTAATCTTGGAATCATACACGGTAACGTGCTCGCAATTCCAGAAGGCATCCTTGGACACGAACCGGCTATTGTGAACTTCAATATTTTTAGCGCCGTCGAAGACATAGTTGCCAACCAGATCCAAACCATCAACTTTGATATTCTGACTGTTCATGCCAAAATAGTCGCCCCTGGCCTGAACTTGGTCAAGCACAATGTCGCTGCAATTCCAGAGCGTTTCATCAGCATCGGAAAAATGCACCTTATGCAGGTTAATTCCCTGTGACCGGCGGAAAAGCTTGGGTGCTTGCAGCGTACTATTATTAACGGTTATCTGTTTGGTATACCAGATCCCAGACCGCGACATCGTTTCAAAAATCGTATCATTAACGGTAATATTGCGACTGTACCACAATGGGTATTTCCAGCGAAAAACGGAGTTAACAATCGTTAGATTGCGACTTTCTTTTAATGGCGACTCGCCTTGGCCGAAAGTCGTATCAATTATTTCCGCATCCCGCACCTGGAACAGTGAACGCTCTCCTTCAAAGTATGCTCCTTGATATTTTTTCATCGTCACCCTCCTGTTCTAACAGCTTTTGGCTTAATCATAGTTGCTCTTAGGGAATATATCAAATAGTTATCTATTATTAACATTTATGCGCAAAAAGCATAATAAAAACTGCAGCCAAAACTGCAGTTCTTTCATTAAACTTCTCGGCTTAAAACTTCCCGTGCGCGGTCAGCTTCTGTAACCTGACCTGTGTAAAGCAATTCATCACCGAGCTCAATAATCGTGGTTCCGTGTGGTGAAATCCATTTACCATCACGCCGAATCCGGCTGACCGTCAAGCCGCCGATAAAGTCCCAATCCATCAAACGCTGACCAGCGTAGTTGGAGTTCTTAACCACCACGTCGTAAAGCACGCTCTTGGAATCGAGCAAGATATCGTAGAAGGCTGGCGACTCAATCAAAGCCCGCATCGCACTGACATGAATATTGAACATATTGAAGATTTCGATGCCCTCTTGTTTCATTTCAGCAATCCGCTCAGCACTTGGACTGTTTTGGTAAGCAATTACCCGCTTGACGCCATGTTTCTTCGCCCATTTGGCGACTTCTAAGTTCTTATCATCATTTTGATAGGCAACCAGCAGAATATCGCAGTCATAAACATTTGCGGCTTCGAAGCTTTCATCATCCCGCTTAAGCAGAACCATATCTGCTACTCGGCTCTTGTAGGTATTGTAGTATTGCTCATTAGTGGCAACCATTTTTACTGAATACCACTTATCATGAAGCTCTTGGGCAACCGGCACCGTGCTGACCGTGGCCCCAACGATCGTGACCCGTTCCTTGATCTTATCTTCTGGCGTTAATTCAAATTTCGAATTGAAGATGATCGGTGAAACAATACATACTACAATCGCAGCTAAAGTGAAGGCAGCCGACTGGGTTGAGGTCATCACGTTTAATTTACGCGCTACTTGTAAAGCAGGCAGCACAATCGTGATGGTCGTAGCAGTTAAAAAGCCCCCCGCAAGCGCATTGCGTTTGTTGAAAAAGCGCGCATAAATCACGGCCACCGGCATCTTAGCTAAGAAGAAGCAAATGATTAAGACCGGCACTAACATCAGTGCTTGGGCATTCGTAAACAGGCTAATCAAATCCAGTTTAACTCCAGTCATAATGAAGAAAAACGGGATAAAGAAGCCATAACCGATCGAGGTTAATTTATCCTTGGTTGATTCGCTTGGCTGCAACAATTTCATGATGATCCCAGCCAAAAAGGCCCCCAGGATGTTTTCGGCCCCAACAGTTTCAGCAACTGTGACCAGGGTGAAAATTAGGAAAAAGGCTAAACGAATGTCCACCTGGGTAGTTGATTTAGTAATCTGAGTAAACCACTGATATGGTCGTTTAAACCGCAATAAAAGCACAATCGCAGCGATGAATAAGAAGACAATCAACCACAGGGTGCCGCCATTTCCGCCATTGATTGAGGCATAAAAAGTCAATCCAAACAAAGGAATAACTTCACCGAAAACGGCAGTCAGGAGAATGGTCTGCCCAATTGGTCGATTTAGAATTTCTTTTTCCTTAAGAGTGGCAATAACTACTCCCAAGGCGACCGTACTAAAGATGATCGTTGCTAAAACCACATCCTTAAAAAGTCCGAAGGCGCGCAAGAGTGCTGCTAGAATTCCGGCAGCAACCAGGATACTAATAAAACCGCCCAGTGCTAAATAAAGCGGATTAACTTTTTCCTTTGGGCGCCCTTCTTCCTTCTTAAAGAGGTCAAAATTAATTTCCATCCCGGATAGGAACATCAGCAGAATCACACCTAAGTCTGCTAAAAAAGCCAACTGACTATTGTTAGATACTAGATGCAGGCCGCTCTTTCCAATAATTATCCCGACAATGATTTCAGCAACTGCAGTAGGTATGTTCTTGAGGTTAAAGCGCGCCATGACAATTGGAATGACCAGCGCCGCAAAAATCACAAGCAACATTGACAGTTGTTCCATAATTTCCTCCATTCATTTTGTTTGCATCTATAATAACAAAATATCTGCAAAAATGGCGGATAAAGGTCTTTGACTTGAAATGAAAAAATACTATTGACAAATTAATTTATTCTCTTTAGTATTAGAAATAAGTTAAGATAAACAGCGATGACGAGGAAAGTAGCTGCTGGCTTTTGGCACAGAGAGCCTTCATGATGGTGCAAGAAGGAGCAGAAGCGGGATGCGAAAATGGCCTCGGAGCAGAAGGTGCGATATTCAGTGCCTTCAGGGTCCGCCCTATACCGCGGTAACGTATCGCCTTCTTGGCCGTACGTGAGGCCCAAAATAGGTGGTACCGCGCTCAGGCGCCCTATTAGATCAAGCAGATCTAGTAGGGCGTTTTTTATTTGCTGGTTACACAAAATGAGAGGAAGAGAAGATATGAAGTTCAAACCATTTTTTATTGCAGCCGCTGCTCTTTTATTGACAGCCTGCAGCTCCAATAAGGCAAGTTCTGGTTCTACTGCCAAAAAACAAGTTCTCAATTGGTCAGAATCCACTGCTTTGTCAACGCAAGATCCGTCCCTGGCTACCGATACCACCAGTTTCCAGGCATTGTTAAACACAGGAGATGGGCTCTATCGTTTGGATAAAAATAATAAGCCTAAACTGTCACTGGCTAAGAGCGTTAAAGTAACGGACGGCGGGAAGCAATATGACTTCACTTTGCGCAAAGATGCTAAATGGTCTAATGGGGATCAAATCACCGCCAAGGACTTCGTATATTCATATCGCAGAACGGTTACGCCAGCAACCAAGTCTGCTATGGCTTTTTACCTGTATCAAATCAAAAATGCCCAGGCTATTAACTCCGGGAAAAAACAGCCGACTGCTTTAGGCGTTACAGCAGTTTCTAAGTACCATTTACGGATTAAGCTTACTCGCCCTTTGAGCTACTTCAAGATTTTATTATCTTGGCCATTGTTCTTCCCGCAAAACCAAAAGTTCGTTGAACAAGCGGGCAAACTTTACGGTACCCAAGCTAAATACACGGTTTCATCCGGACCATTCGTTTTAAAGAAGTGGACTGGCACCAACAAGAGCTGGACCTTAGTCAAAAACAAGTACTACTGGGATAAAAAGCATGTGAAACTGACCAAGGTTAATGAACAAGTCAGTGAATCCACTACTACCAGCTACAATCTTTTCCAAGCTGGCAAAGCTGATGAGACCTTATTATCAGGCGAGCAAGTTTCTGCTAACAAGAATAAAGCAGGTTACCACCAACGTTTATCTTCAGCCATCCAACGGCTAGAATTGAACCAAAACAAGGTAAAAGCCTTCAAGAATCAGTCAATTCGTCAAGCTTTCTCATATGCAATCAACCGTAAGCAATTAGCTTACAATGTTCTAAAAGACGGTTCGGTACCTGCTAAGGGGTTCGTGCCTTCAGGCATGGGAACCAACCCCAAGACCGGAGCACAATTTGAAGACGATGCTTACGTCAAGAGTGCTGTTTCCTACAATTTAGCCAAGGCCAAGAAACTGCTTAAGAAGGGCTATCAAGAAACCGGCATTAAGTCAATCAAGGTAACGCTATTAGTTAGCGACACTGATTCCGCCAAGCAAACCGCTGAATTCCTGCAAAGCAAGCTTGACCAGCTCCCAGGCGTATCAATTTCAATTCAAAGCTTGCCATATACGCAATTAATTCAACGGCAATCTGCCGGCAACTACCAATTAACGGTTAAAAATTGGCAAGCCGTGTTCGGCGATCCTATCAACTTCTTGGACGTTTATGAAACTGGCTCCAGCTATTTAAACAACGGCTGGTCCAACAAGACATTTGATAAGCTTTTGCATGAATCAGAAAATGTCTACGGCAACCAACCCGTTACACGCTGGAAGAAGTTAGTCGCAGCTGAAAAAGTATTAATGAAGAGCCAAGGTACGATTCCGTTGATTCAAGTTGCTAAACCGCAACTGCTGAAGACTTCAGTTAAAGGCGTATCCTTTAACCCAACTGGCGTGCCATACGACTTCAAGAACGTTTACCTCAAATAAAAAAAGAACCCTCACGGGTTCTTTTTACTTGCTAGACTAATTCTTTTGAACTGCTGCCTTGAGCATTATGCTTGCTGTCTTCCGCATCTTCCAATGGGAAAATCTTATCTGGGTTGATTACCCCATTTGGATCAAACAAAGCCTTAACTTTTCTCAATAGGTCAGTGTAGTCCTTGCCATAAAAGTCTTCGTAGAAGTCCTTGCGAGCGTAGCCGATTCCATGTTCACCTGACATATTGCCATCTACTGCGCGCGCCGTCTTGTACAATTCACTGATTACGTAGTTTGACTTGTCAGCAAATTCTTGATCATTTAATTCGTCGGAACATAGGTAAATGTGCAGGTTACCGTCACCAGCATGGCCAAAGTTTGGAATCCGCATGCCAGTTTCTGCTTCCAATTCATCGATCCGCTTTAAGACGTCCGGAATATGGTTGATTGGCACGCTGACATCAACTTCGTCCATCTTCGGCGTAGATTTTTGAATTGCCAGCAGCAAGGATTCACGAGCTTCCCAAATCAGCTTGGCCTCAGCACTATCAGCATCCAAAACTACTGGTTTCATACCATGCATCGTGCTGGTTACTTCAACAATCGTATCAAGTTGGGCTTGTAATTCTTCCTTAGTAAAGGCATCAAGACCTAAGATAATGAAGCCGTCGCCTTCCTTGATTGGGAATTCTTTTTCGTAGTACTTTTCCCACAAATTCAAAACTTTGCGGCCCATGAATTCAACCGTCGTTGGAACCACGCCACTAGCTAAAATAGCTGGTACTGATTCAATTGCGTGAGTTAACGTATCAAATGGAATAACTGCATTGATACTTTGCTTTGGCTTTGGGTAGAGGCGGACAGTAACTTCGCAAACAACTCCCAAGGTCCCTTCAGAGCCGATAATCAAGTCTTTAATTGAGTAGCCGGAACTGGCCTTAACTGACTTGGAGCCGAGCTTGTAAAGCTTGCCATCGGTCATCGCCACTTTCAATTGGCGAATATGTTCACGGGTTACGCCGTACTTGATTGCCTTCAAGCCACCGGCATTCGTGTTAACATTGCCCCCGATCGTTGCCCAGTGCATTGCTGGAGCTGGCATATAAGTAAATGGCTTGTCTGCCAAGAATTTATCAAGGTCATTCAGCCGCATTCCGGCTTGCACCGTTAAAGTCAGTGAACCCGGATCATACTCAACAACCTGGTTCATCTTTACCATATCCAGTGAAATGCCATGGTGCACGGTCAAGTTGGCACCCATCAAACCAGTTGAGTTGCCGCGCGGTACCAATGGAATCTTATGGTCGCTAGCATACTTAACAACTTTTTGGACTTCTTCGTTGGTAGTTGGTTGGATAACCAAATCAGGCATTGCGCGAACCGTCTTAAATTGGTCATGATCCCAGTGTTCAGTTGGTTCGGTAATAAAGCGTTCAGGATCTGCGATATATGAGCGTAAAGTTTCAATGTCGGCAGCGGTTAACTTGTTAAATTGCATATTGGATGCCCCCCTATTTTGAAAAAATGTTTTCGTCAATTTCTACTCTATCCCAGCACAAATGAAAGCGCAAACATTTTATTTTGACTTTTCTGAATGTTATTTAAAGAACCTAGACCAGCTAGCATGTCAATCATTTAAATAAATCAAAAAAATTATTTTTTAGCGATAATCAGTCTTTTTGTTCTATATGGACCAATTACCGCTTTTCCTTGCGCTATAATTATTTTTAACTGCTAATCTATGCTTAGAAATTGAGGTTATGCATCATGACAGAACTTATTTTTAGTGATATTGACGGCACTTTAATTAATCAAAAGAAAGAAATTACGCCACTGACGAAACGCGCCCTGCAGTACCTAATCGCAACGGGCAATCTTTTCATTCCCGTCTCAGCTCGCAGCCCTCAAGCAATTCGTTCGGTAACAGATGAGATTATGCCTGATTGCCCTATTGGAGCTTTCAACGGCAGTTTAATTTACGACGAAAAAGGGCAAGTGATGCGTTCTATCACTATGGATTACGCCTCTGCGCACGCAATTATCCAATTGATCGAAGAACAATATCCAACTCAAGTCAGCTGGAACTTATACTACTATGACCAGTGGTACTGCGCTTTGCCAAAAAGCAGCCGCGTTCAAACAGAAGAAAGAATTGTAAAGGTGTCGGCTGAACCGATCCTGTTGCCTGAACTTGATGCCAAACAATTGCCTGGAGCTCACAAACTCCTCTTGATCGGTGATCCCCAAGTTCTTGACGCCCTGCAACCGCAGCTAAAGCAGCGCTTTAACCAACTTGATTTTGTCAAAAGCGATCAACACCTCTTAGAGGCTATTCCTAAAGGAATCCAAAAAAGCGACATCATTGATTTCTTCTGCCAGCACGAAAAGCTTGATAATACGCATACTTGGGCTTTTGGCGACAACTACAATGATGAAGCCCTCTTGCGGGCAGCCAACCACAGCTTTTTGATGGGCAATGCTCCAAAAGACTTGCAGCCCCAATTCACCTTGACTGCTGATAACGATCACGATGGCATTTATGTGGCCCTGAAAAAATATTTCCCAGGAAATTTGCCTTTTTAATCCGTAATGTTGACATGTGTAAACTTAACTGCTAAGATTACATATGTAAACAGAAAAGGAGTCGATTAAAATGGCAGCATCACAAATTATTACCATTGTTTTCGGTTTGGGTCTGATCGCCTTTATCCTCTGGTGGTTCTTTGCACCTCATAAGGAAACTGCAGTTCATGCAGAAGTCAAAGACGGCCAGCAATCAGAAACCGTTGTAGTTAAAGGGGGCTATAGTCCTGCAACCATCATTGTTAAGAAGGGCCTGCCAGCCACCATTAACTTTGATCTGCAAGATTCAACCGCCTGCTTATCAATGATCACGTTTGATAAGCTGGGCATAAACGAAAAGTTGAATGCCGCTAAAGATACAACCGTCAAAATTCCTACCAGCCAAGCCGGCGAGTACAACTTCGCTTGCGGAATGGATATGTTTCATGGAAAGGTGATCGTTAAATAATGTCTCTATTCAGTAAAAAGCAAAACGCAAAAATCGTTGTTGATGGCGGCTACAAGCCGGAAGTCGTTCATTTTAAGCAAGGCCAGCCGGCTCAAGTCGCATTCCATGCCAAGAATGTTAACGGCTGTTTGTCACACGTTGTTTTCAAAGACCTTAATGTTGATTCAGATTTAACTGCTCAAAAAGTTACTAAGATTAACATTCCAACCGACAAGCCAGGTGAATACAACTTCGCTTGCGGGATGGACATGTTCCACGGAAAGATTGTTATCGACTAATGAAACTCTCAAACATCCAACGCTTTTGGATCTCATTCGTCCTTGCGATTCCAATGCTCATCCAAATGTTGGCCATGCCATTTCATTGGATGATGCCTTACTATAACTGGGTTGCCCTTATAACCACCACCATCATTATGGCTATCTCGGCTGCTCCATATTGGAAGAGTGCCTGGGCGGCTTTTCAAAAGCACAGCGCAAACATGAATACTTTAGTCGCTATTGGTACCTCAGTTGCCTACTTCTACAGCATCTTTGCCATGATTACCGGCCGCGAAGTGTACTTTGAAAGTGCTGCTTTTGTGACGGTCTTCGTTCTTTTAGGCGATGCCCTAGAAGAAAAGATGCATAACAATGCCAATAACGCCTTAGCTAGTCTATTGAAGCTGCAGGCTAAGGATGCAGAAATCGAACGCAATGGCGAATTTGTCCGTGTTCCCCTAGACCAAGTAAAGACTGGTGCTACAATCCGCGTTAAGCCTGGTGAAAAGGTACCAGTCGATGGCGTTATTTTAACTGGTTCTACCAGTATCGACGAATCAATGGTTACCGGTGAAAGCATGCCGGTGAAAAAGACAGTCGGCGACGAAGTGGTTGGGTC
The DNA here is from genome assembly GCF_018327645.1 of Lactobacillus corticis. GTDB lineage: Bacteria > Bacillota > Bacilli > Lactobacillales > Lactobacillaceae > Lactobacillus > Lactobacillus corticis. The sequence goes on from NZ_BMAY01000002.1 coordinate 154,550, forward strand.
AACCATCAACTCAACCGGAACTTTTACTTTCAAGGCAACCAAAGTCGGTGAAGATACGGTCTTAGCGCAAATCGTCGACTTTGTTAAAAAAGCACAAACCAGCCATGCTCCGATTCAAAAGCTGACTGATAAATTCTCTAACATCTTTGTGCCCGCAGTTTTGATCATTGCGATTGCTACTTTTGTCATCTGGTATGCCTTCTTAGGCGCCAGCTTCGTTGAAGCTTTGCTTTTTGCCATTAGCGTCCTCGTAATCGCCTGCCCGTGTGCTTTGGGACTAGCTACGCCAACCGCTTTAATGGTCGGTACTGCACGGGCTGCCAACATGGGGGTTTTGATTAAGAATGGCGAAGCCTTACAGGAAGCTAGCGACATTGACACGATTGTCTTTGATAAAACCGGTACGATCACCAATGGTAAGCCGGTAGTAACTGATGTGATTGGCCCACGTAAGGAAATATTGCAGCTAGCTGCCAGTTTGGAAGACTCGTCTGAACACCCTTTGGCACAAGCTGTTGTTGCTGCCGCCAAGGCTGACAAGCTCGATTTAACAGCTGCCAACAACTTCAAAGCTATTGAGGGTAAAGGCGTTTCTGGCAGCATAAATGGCCAAGAGATTCTTATCGGAAGCGAAAAACTGTTCGCCGATGGCAATATTTCCCAGGAAATATCTAACCAGGCAACCGCCTTGCAAAAAGCTGCCAAAACCGTCGTCTATGTTGGTAAAAATGGCCAAGCTGTGGGTTTGATCGCAATTCAAGATGCGCCAAAACCAACGTCTAAAGAAGCTATGGCTGCTTTAACCAAGCGCGGTTACCACACAGTAATGCTGACGGGCGATAACCAAGACGTGGCCCAAGCAATTGCTGATCAGGTTGGCATTAGTGAAGTAATTGCTGGCGTTTTGCCAAACCAAAAGGCTGATGAAATTCAAAAGCTACAATCTGCTGGTCGTAAGGTCGCCTTTGTTGGTGACGGGATCAATGATGCCCCTGCCCTGTCAGTAGCTGATGTCGGAATTGCCATGGGATCAGGAACTGATATTGCCATTGAATCCGGCAGCATTGTCTTAATGCAAAATGATCTGCGCGGCGTGGTTAAGGCCTTGGAAATGGCTAAAAAGACCTTCAACCGCATCAAGCTCAACCTCTTCTGGGCAATGATCTACAACATGATCGGAATTCCAATTGCCGCCGGCTTATTCATGCAAGTTGGACTGCAGCTTAGCCCTGAATTAGCGGGACTAGCAATGGCCTTCAGTTCGGTTTCGGTAGTCACTAGCTCCTTGCTGCTCAACAAGACCAAGGTTGCGGTTTAACCCTCTTCCCTCTAAACTAACTTCTATAATCTATACTTATCTACTTTTTACTATCTAACACACTAAAACGGCGCTAGGATAATTAATCCTAACGCCGTTTTCTTATTTTTTCTTTTTTAAAGCTTTTTGACTGTATCTAAGCCTTTGCCTTCTTGCAAGGCCTGGATTGCGTCATAATCGTACCCGCGCTGACTTTCATCAATCGCCAGTACTAGCAGATCTCCCGGCTCCAATTTGGTTTCACCATTGGGAATAATATCGCTGCCTCTACGCTTGATTACTTTCACCAAAGTATGCGGCGGCCAAGTAATTTCAGCAATCGTCTTATCAACCAAGGCACTTGATTCAAAGACCGCTACCGTCAATTGATCAGCTTGGCCGGAAACCTCATCTTGGTCATAGCTTGGCTCCATTGCTTTTGCCAAACTATCATAAATTGGCAAACCGCCTAGCAATACATCTACCAGCAAGGCAAAGAAGCTGACTAGGGCCAAAGGCATCAGGTGCAGGAGCGAGCCGACCATTTCCGTAATCAAAATGATCGCCGTAAATGGCGCTCTGATCGTCGCTGCGAAAAAGCCGGCCATGGAATAAATTATCAAATTGACGACCAGATAGCGTGGCATTAAGCCCAACTGCGCCATAAGCAAACCATAAGTAGCGCCAAAAAGGGCACCCATCGTTAAGATCGGGAGGAAAATGCCGCTTGGCAGACCGGAGTCATAAGAAACGATGGAAAATACCAGTCGCAGAACGAAAAATGCTGCCAGCATCCCTACTAAGGCCCAGCCATCGTGCTTAATTAATTTTGGCAAGGATAAAATCATTCTGTTTCCCGGACCGGTTACGATTGGCACATACCACATAATCGGTACCAAAATGGCCAACGGGATCAAGCCGTGAAGCCAGCGTGGAATGATTTTCAGCTTCATATAAGCGGCTTTCATTTTAAATAGGCCTACTTTATAGTAGTGTCCGCAAAAGCCGAGGAGCAGGCCTAAAATGACCAAATGCCAATAAAGCTGCGTTGGGAAGTAGTTCTTGTAAGCAATCATCAATGCCGGTTTCTGCCCAAAAATATTGGTAATGACATAGTCTGACGCCAAGGCCCCGATCAATGCGTTCATCCAAACCCGGGCTGAGAAGTTATGGAAGACCTCTTCCAACACGAATAGCGCGCCACTAAGCGGTGCGCCAAAAGCTGCCGCCAAACCACTAGCTGCCCCAGTTGCTAAGAGCACTCGCCGGTTAGTTCGGCTCTGTTTGCTTTTTTCGCCGACACCTTGACCAACTGTTGACCCCAATTGCAATGATGGTCCTTCAGGCCCTAAAAACAGCCCAGTTCCAATAACTAGAATACCGGAGATAAGCTTCCGCCACAGAATTGGCCACCACTTCAGGTTAAGCTTCCCTTGTAATTGCAGCTTTACTTCCGGAATCCCTGACCCGCCAACATGCGGGTATTGTTTAACAAAGTACCCTGCTAAAAGCCCGATAGCTGCATAGCCAACAATGATCAGGCCTAAAATCCAAAGATGCTGATGGGCCTGTTTGAATGCCCAAAGCCAAAATGAGCTGGTCTCTTCAATGCCAAAGCGGAAAAAACCAACGATACAGCCGACCAATACGCCCACGATCAGCGATTGGAACAGCAATTTGATACTTACATCTTTTTCGTATCTCATGCCCTCAAGAATCCCCTCTAATTGAATACAGTGACGTTTTTATTTTACAACAAAATGATCTGCCTGTAGGCAAAAAATAGGCCCCCTGCCGTTCGACAGAGCGCCTATTTGCTTTTTAGCATTCAATTATTTTTCTTCGTACCATTCAGTGTGGAAGACGCCTTCCCGGTCATTCCGGTAGTAAGTGTGCGCACCGAAGTAGTCACGTTGGCCTTGAATCATATTAGCTGGCAGGTTTGGATTGAAGATTGATTCCAAGTAGTTGAGTGATGCACTCAAAGTTGGAGTTGGAATACCCGCATCAGCAGCTAACTTCACAACTGCCCGCAAAGCTGGCAGATTCTTTTCCATTAAGCTCTTGAAGTAAGGAGCTTGGAATAAAACTTGCAGCTTGCCGTTTTCATCATATGCCTTTTCAATATCTTGCAGCATGTTTGAACGAATAATGCAGCCTGCTTCCCAGTTTTGAGCAATTGATTGGTAACGCAATTCCCACTTGTAAGCCTCAGCTGCCATCGTCAATTGTTGGAAGCCTTGAGCATAAGCAACTGCTTGCGCCAAGTTTAAGGCCTTTTCCAGGTTTTCTACCAAGTCAGCTGGTGCTTGGCCGTCAAACTTCGGAGCTGATCCCTCACGAGTCGTCTGCTTGCTCATGAACCGGCCGATAACGGCTTCCGCAATTACGCTGATTGGAGCACCAAGTGCTACCCCATCTTCCAGCATCCAGTTACCAGTACCCTTGTATGAAGCTACGTTTAAGATGTGGTCGATTACGTAGTCACTGGTCAGGTCGTCTTTTTGCTGCAAAACCTTAGAAGTGATTTCGATCAGGTAGGCGTGCAAGTCGCCTTGGTACCACTTGCCAAAAATTTCTGACATTTCTTCATTGCTCTTGCCAGAAACCGTCCGCAGCAAGTCGTAAACTTCACTAACTTCTTGCATGATGGCATATTCAATGCCGTTGTGAACCATCTTTACGTAGTGACCGCTTGATTCTGGGCCGATGTAGCTTACGCATGGCCGTCCATCTTCGGTCTTAGCAGCAATGGCTTCTAAAATTGGACGCACTTTTTCAAAGGCTTCTTTGTCACCGCCTGGCATTAGTGCTGGACCGTGCAGAGCGCCTTCTTCACCGCCTGAGACACCCATTCCGATAAAGTGGATGCCATACTTGCCTAATTCTTCAAAACGTCTCTGAGTGTCGTGGAAGTTCGAATTACCGCCGTCAATTACAATGTCGCCTGGTTCAAGCAAGTCTTTTAGCTTGTCTAAGGTCATGTCTACCGGCTTGCCGGCTTTGATCATAATCAAGATTTTGCGTGGCTTTTCAAGTGAATTAACGAATTCTTCCCAAGTATAAGTTGGCTTGAGCTTGTCATCTTGGTACTTGGCCAAAGCATCAACTTCCGGCTTGTCAATGCTGAAGCCGGCAACTGAATATCCACGTGAATGAATATTCAATGCTAAGTTTTTACCCATAACGGCAAGACCGATAACGCCGAATTGTTCCATAAAAGTTCCTCCGTCTAGAAATATCCAGATACTATTATAGTTTACTTAGCCAATAAAAGTACATGCAAAGATCTTGAATGCTAGCATACGGCAGAATTATATTTAATGGAATTATTTACGCTTTTTTGAAAGCACACAAAAAAGCGCTCAACTTGAGCGCTTTTCCGCTCTAATTAACAATCACTAGTTGCAAGTGTCTGATAATTAGTGTTCTGATGCACCTGAGGTGGTGTCTGGTTCTGGATCTGGTTCAGGTTCTTCTTGTGAAGCGCCTGAAGCAGTGTCAGCTTCAACACCGTACTTTTCAGCATAGTAGCTGAAAGGCTTCAATGCTTGTGCTTGGTACTTCTCAACGAATGCTGGGTCGTCCAAAGTATTAAGTTCAGTAGAATATGGCATTTCCTTAGTGAGCTTAACGTCCACAAGCATTGGGCCGTCCATCTTCTTCCATTCCTTGACAGCTGCTTCAAATTCAGCCTTGTTGGTTACAGTAACGGCCTTAACGTTCATACCCTCAGCAACCTTTGCCCAGTCGTTGTCTGGAAGGATAACACCTGATAATGGTTGGTGAGATTCATCTTCTTGTTCAGCTTGGATAAATCCAAGAGTTTCGTTAGTGAAGACAACGTTCATTACGTGCATGTTGTAACGAGCCATGGTCAACAATTCTTGGTTCATCATGGCAAAGCCACCGTCACCTGACAATGACCAAACTTCACGGTCTGGGAAGGTAGTTGCAGCTGCGACTGCGGCTGGTAAACCGTAACCCATAGTTGCGTACAAACCTGAAGTTGACCATCTTTGGTCACCGTGCAAGTTCATCAAACGAGTAAAGTTGATGTTTACGTTACCAACGTCAATTGCGAAGATAGCGTCGTCAGTTGCGTAGTTGTTGATGACGTCAAAGATAGGTTCTGCACGAACGCGTCCGTCATCCTTAATGTGGTCATCCTTGAAGCTGTCAAGCCATGCTTCCCAGTTTTCACGGTCTGCAAGAGCAGCCTTGTAAAGTGGAGTTTCAGGCTTTTCTTCACCAGCATCAATAATTGCACGCAAACTCTTCTTAGCATCTGCCAACATTGGCACATCTACAGAGTGACGCTTGCCAAGCTTTTCAGGGTCAACATCGATTTGGATGACCTTAGCCTTTGGGTTGAAGAAGAAGACTGAGAATGGTGAGTTGTTACCAACCCATACAACCAAGTCAGCGAACATTTGAATGTCGTCCCCAACCTTAGGAGCGGTACGGCCAATTGAGCCAACGTATGCTGGGAACTTGTCTTCAACAATCCCTTTAGCAATAACTGATGAAGCTAGCGGCATCTTGAATTTGTCTGAGAATTCTTTCAATTCTTCGCCGGCACCCTTAGCACCAATACCAAAGTAAACCATTGGAGCCTTAGCTTCCTTAATCAACTTAACTGCTTCTTCAACTGAAGCCTTAGTTGGTTCTGGGTAGTTTTCAGCAACGTGTGCATTAGCATTTACACGGAAGTTGTCTTCGATTTCTGCCCAACCAAAGTCCTTAGGAATGATTAAAATAGCAGGACCTTTTCTTGCGTAAGCTTGACGAATAGCTTCATCCATTAATACTGGAATAGCTTCCTTAGTCTTAGCTTGGTGTACCCATACGGCTACATCACGGAACCAAGGTTGTTCATCGAAAGCTTGGAAGAAGTTGATGTCTTGTCTTGAAGTTGGAACGTTAGCGACAATAGCAACCATTGGAGTCTTGTCGTACTTAGCGTCGTACAAACCATTCATCAAGTGAACTGCACCAGGGCCAGCTGAACCGAAGCAGACACCGACTTTGCCGGAAATCTTGTATTCGGATGAAGCAGCCAAAGCGCCAGCTTCTTCGTGACGAACTTCAATAAACTTAATCTTGTCTTGCATTTCGTGAATAGCGTTCATTGTTGAGTCGAATGAACCACCAGGGTAACCGTAAATGTGGTCAATACCCCAGTCAACTAACACTTGCAACATTGCATTTGAGCCTTTAATTTTTGCCATATTAAGTGCATCTCCTTGTTATTAACAATCAATTCACTTAGTATTATATGCACTGTGAAACCGTTTTTGCAAGCGTTATAAATATTGATTTATCAACGATGTAAGCGCTTGTTATAAAGATCATTTTCACAAACTTTGACTAGATTTTGTGAAATTGTCCTTGGTTACAAAGCTTATGATTGTGAAAAGCTTACTTTGTGTTAGTCCTTTTCTGTATTAACTGCACCGATTCGCAATTAATTTTTTTGAAATTTAGTTAAAAAGAGCCGCTTTACTTTCAATTTTGCAAAGTAAAACCGCTCTTTTTGCTATTTTTGTAATGTTTCCTAGTTGAAATGCAGGACTTTTGGATCAAAATCCTGCGTATCTTTTACGCCGGTATAAAGCATTAGCTGCGCTAGCTCTTGATTCATGCGTTTGATTTTGTCTTCAACGCCCGCTTGCCCTTGGTCAAGCAGCTCCGGCAAAATGCCGCGGCCAATCAGCACCGCGTCTGCCCCTAAGGCTAAGGCCTTGTAGGCATCGTAGCCGCTCATCAGTGACCCGTCAACAAATATGGTCATGCCGCTGCCGGCCAGGGCCTGCTTGATGTCCGGCAATACTTTCAATGGCGGAACGCCGAATGGGATCCGGCCATGGTGGTGCGAAACCACAATGGCACTGCAGCCTGCCTTCCAGGCTTTGAGTGCATCCCTGACGGACAAAACCCCTTTAGCAACAAACGGCACCTTGCTGTAAGCTGCATAACGAGCTAAATCAGCCTGCGTGATTGGCCCCATGGGAATACCGTCAACCACATCATAATTGCCATCTTCGCCCGGCACATGGTCAATGTCCATCCCCACCGCAACGGCTCCGCGGTCTTGGGCAAAAGCAATTTCTGCCAAAATCCGCTCGTGATCGGCAAAAGGCTTGATAATTCTGACAGTATCGCCGCCGGCAGCAACAATCTCTGCATATTCATCATCCGGCTCCATTCCGATCCAGTTCAAAACTTGCAGTTTTTTGGCAGCAGCCGCTTTTTCCTGCATTGGCTGGCGACTAGTATCAGCAAGCACCTGGTTTAAGTGCGACACGGCTGCCAAAGTTAGTGGCGAGGCATACTTGCGACCGAAAATTTCTGTCGTCAAATCCGGCTTGACCGCATCAATGATGCGCATTTCAACCAAAATATTATCCAAATATGCTCGGTTGTGAACGTTGGCATCATCAGCTTTCCCGCTAGTTACTGGGATCATCCCTTTTGGACCAGGCCATGAATCCTGCTTTAGCTCTGCTTGGTGCTTTTTAATTGAAGCACTGGTATTTGTATCGCTATGTTCCATTTATCTCGCCTCGCTAAAAAAACTACTTAGTCTTACTGTATTTGCCGTTTTGAATGTAGACGCTCAAAATCGCCAAATCGGCTGGGTTTACGCCGGAAATTCGTTCAGCCTGTGCCAAGGTTTCCGGCCGAATCTTCTCAAACTTTTGTCTAGCTTCAGTTGCTAAGCCGTCAATATCGTCATAATTGATATTTTCAGGGATCCGCTTAGCTTCCTGGCGCTTAAGCCGGGCAATCTGAACTTCTTCTTTTTTGATATAACCAGCATACTTGATCGAAATTTCTACTTGTTCCTTAACATAACGGTCATCACAAATATGCTCATGAGTTAATTCTTCAATATCAGAAATTGTAACCTTTGGCCGGCGCAAGAAGTAGTCAGCCTTGACGCCTGAAGCCATTGGAGCTTGGCCAATTTTTACCAAATAGCTTTGAACGTCTTCGATTGGGTGCACCGTGATTTCATGCAGGCGCTTTTCAACGCGGGCAATCTCTGCCTTCTTGGCTTCAAAGTCAGCATAACGATCATCGTCAATCAAGCCTAATTGATGCCCATATTCGGTCAACCGCAAGTCTGCATTGTCGTGACGCAAAATCAGCCGATATTCTGCCCGACTGGTCAGGAGACGATATGGCTCATTAGTGCCCTTGGTTACCAAGTCATCAATCAAAACGCCGATATAAGCTTCATCCCGGCCTAAAGTAAAGCCTGGCTTGCCTTTAGCTGCTAAAGCCGCATTGATCCCAGCAATTAAGCCTTGGCCAGCTGCTTCTTCATAGCCGCTGGTGCCGTTCATTTGGCCAGCAGTAAAGAGGTGCTTGATTTTCTTTGTTTCCAAGGTATGCTTCAACTGCCACGGTTCAATCACATCATATTCGATGGCGTAGCCTGGACGCATCATTTCAACCTTTTCCAAGCCAGCCACTGAATGCAGCATCTTCAGCTGCACTTCTTCCGGCATTGAGGTTGAAAAGTCGCCAACGTAGATTTCCTTAGTATGCCGACCTTCCGGTTCAAGGAAAATTTGGTGGCGGTCTTTATCAGCAAACCGTACCACCTTATCTTCGATTGATGGGCAATAACGTGGCCCTACCCCCTTGATGACGCCACTGAACATTGGCGCACGGTCAAGGTTGGCGCGGATAATTTCGTGCGTGGTGTTATTGGTATAGGTCATCCAGCATGAAATTTGGTCCTGTAAGTAGCTGCGGTCGCTGGTTTCATATGAAAAGTGCCGCGGTTCCTGATCACCAGGTTCTTCTTCGGTTTTGGAGTAGTCGATCGTATTGCCATTAACGCGTGGCGGCGTACCAGTCTTGAAGCGGCGCAGCTTGAAGCCGAGCTTTTCTAGGTTTTCTGACAATTTGATGGCGGGAGTAGTGTTATTAGGGCCTGATGAATAAGTCAATTCCCCAATAATAATCTTGCCCCTAGCTGCCGTACCGGTAGTCAGAACCACGCTTTTAGCCAAGTACTTAGCACCAGTATTGGTAATGACCCCTTTGCAGACGCCGTCTTCAACTACCAACTGGTCAACAACCGCCTGCCGCAAGGTCAAATTAGGCGTATTTTCGATCGTGTCCTTCATCCGTTCATGGTATTGCCACTTGTCAGCTTGGGCCCGCAAAGCTCGTACTGCCGGGCCCTTACCGGTGTTCAGCATCCGCATCTGAATGTAGGTAGCATCAATATTGCGTCCCATTTCGCCGCCTAAAGCATCGATTTCTCTGACCACGGTTCCTTTGGCAGGGCCCCCAACGGATGGATTACATGGCATAAAAGCCACCATATCCAAGCCAATGGTAACTACTAGAGTTTTTAAGCCCATGCGCGCACTAGCCAGGGCTGCTTCACTGCCGGCATGACCCGCACCAACTACGATTACATCATATTCGTTTGAATTGTATGTTTTTATCATCAATAACTTTCCCTTTACTTGCCTAAACAGAATTGACTAAATAATTGCGTAATTAATTCATCCGGAGCACTGTCTCCAGTAATTTCGCCTAAGGTGTCCCAAGCCCCGGTAAAATCAATTTGTGCAATATCAACGGGGATGCCATTGTCAACGGCTGAAATTACTTCCTCTAATTGCCCCTTAGCCTTGGCTAGCAATCCCGTCTGCCGCTGGTTGGTAACCATCACTTGCTCATTGGAGTTCTCGATTCCGCTAAAGAACAAATCCTTAATCGTCTGTTCTAGCTGTTCCATATGCTGCTTTTCCAACACGGATACGGCAATTACCGGGCTAGCCGTCTGGTCAGCCAGTTCCTGTGGTGTAATTTTCATCCCCAGGTCCGTCTTATTAAGAACAATGATCCGCTTCTTATCAGCCGTAGCTTGCAGGAGTTCTTGATCTTCACTTGTCAACTCCTGGCTGCTGTCTAACAACAGCAAAACCAAGTCTGCCCGCTTAAGCGCCTTTTTCGATCGTTCAACCCCAATTTTTTCTACCTTATCATCAGTCTGATGGATCCCAGCCGTATCGATTAATTCTAGCGGTACGCCATTGACTGAAACAAATTCTTCCAAGGTATCACGGGTCGTTCCCGCCACGTCGGTCACGATCGCCTTATCGCTTTGCGTCAAATAATTAAGTAAGGAAGATTTTCCTACGTTCGGTCGGCCAACGATCGCCGTCGCTAGCCCATTGCGCAAAATTTTCCCTTCATTGGCAGTCTTCAAGAGCGCATCAATTTCGGAAATTACGCGCTTAGAGGTATCTGCCATTTCCTTAGCAGTGACCGTATCAGCATCGTATTCGGGGTAGTCAATATTAACTTCCACATTGGCCAAAGTGTTTAAAATTTCTTGCCGCAGGTCCTTGATTTTCTGCATCAAGCCCCCCGCCATCTGCTTAGCAGCCACATCGCGCGCCTTATCGGTTTTAGCCCGCACGATATCCATCACGGCTTCTGCTTGCGTCAGGTCAATCCGGCCATTAACAAAGGCGCGTTTGGTAAATTCGCCAGGTTCGGCCATCCGGGCACCATTAGCCAATAAGAGCTGCAAAATGCGGTTAGTAACTACAATTCCGCCGTGACAATTGATTTCGATCATATCTTCGCGGGTTGCGGTTTTCGGTGCCAATAAAACTGAAACCATGACTTCATCAATCATCTCACCAGTTTTAGGATCGACGATATGACCGTAATTGATTGTGTGGCTAGCTGCTTTGGTCAGGTCCTTGCCCTTAAACAAACGATTGGCGATCTTCACTGATTCTTCACCAGACATGCGCACAATCGAAATTCCCCCTTCGCCAATCGGGGTTGAAATTGCTGCAATCGTATCAAATTCAGTTAAGGTCTGTGCCATCTCTTTCTCCTTGATGATCGTAATAAAAAAAGCGCAATAACCATCACAAATATGATGGATAAAGCACTTTCACCACTTTATCTAAACTAATTTAGATTATATGCTATTTTTTACGTTTTATCTGCTTATATGCTTTACGCAATTTGCGTTTACGCTCTCTTTCAGCAGCAGCCTTAGCTTCTTGCTCCCGCTTGTACTTAATCGGGTTTTGCAAGATGAAGGTTTGAATCAGCTGGAAGAGGTTGGAAATTACCCAGTAAAGCGAAATTGCTGATTGGAAGTACAAAGCCCAGAACCCTACCAGCAGCGACATCCCATACATCATGATCTTGCTGGTCATATTTTGGGATTCCTTCGGAGTCGACAATTGACTGACATAACTCGACAAGAAGGTAAAGACCGTAGCCAAAATTGGCATGACGTAGTATGGGTCAGGTCTACCCAAGTCCATCCAGAGGAAATGTCCAGTTTGCAATTCTGGCGTTGCCAAGATGGCTTGGTACAAGACCAGCATAACCGGCAGCTGAATCAGCATTGGCAAACATCCAGTATATGGGTTGACTCCTGCCTCTTTATACAACTTGTTGGTTTCCTCACGCAGGATTTGCTGGGTTTCTGGATCACGGCTTGAATACTTCTTTTGCAGCGCCGACAGCTGTGGCTGAATTTGCTGCATCTTTGTCGTACTCTTGATCGACATTGCGTTCAATGGGACCAAGATCAGCCGAATAATCACGGTAAAGACGATAATTGCAACTCCTGGGTTGTGGCACACCTTTGACAGCCACAACAAGAAGTCTGAGAAGTAACTAATTACCCAGCGGTACCACCAGCTATCATGACTAATAGTAGTACTGCTTGAACTGGTATTAGCACATCCCGTCAAAACAACAGCAATCGTCATTACCGCCAAAACTAGCAAAAGTCGTTTGAGATTTCTCTTAGTCAGAATGTCCTTCACTCTTTTTATCCTCAACTTTTTCTGGCGTGCTTATTACTTGACCAAGTTCCAAAGCGTGCAACAAATTTTGGCGCACGGCTGGTAGGTCAAAATTACGAGCGTATGGCCGAGTAATCACTAAAAAATCGACTTGCGGATCAATCTGCCCGCGATTTTCCGTAATTACCGCCCGAATGAAGCGTTTAAGTCGATTACGAGCAACAGCTGTATGCCCTACTTTTTTACCGACTGAAATGCCGACGCGGAAATGCTTGTTGTCGCTTTTTTCTAATTTATAAATGACAAAAGCGCGATTGGCGACTGAGTCGCCATGTTCGAACACTTTTTGAAAATCCTGTTCGGATTTAACTCGATAAGACTTTCTCAAAACGTTTCATTCCACTCTATTAGATTAAAAAAACCACTGGGATTCAGTGGCTTAAGCAGATAAGACTTTTCTACCCTTTGCACGGCGTCTAGCTAATACTTTACGGCCGTTTGACGTGCTCATCCGCTTCATAAAACCGTGAACGCGTGAACGGTGACGCTTCTTTGGTTGGTAAGTTCTCTTAGTAGTCATTCTAGTTTGCACCTCCCGTTATCGTGTGCCTAACTGCACAATTTCTTATCTAGGATAGCATGAAGCAAGAAAAAAACCAAGTAAAAAATCTAAAAAAAGCCCGAACACACGCTAAAAAAAGCAATTATTTTTGTAAATTTGTGTGGAAAAAAGAGAAAGCAAAATTTTTTCAAAAAAATATATCCACAGAGATATTTGCAAGATTATCCACAACTAACATGGTGTTGATAATTTTGTCCACAGGGTGTTGATAAGTATTCAGTGAGTTGGGCTAATCGCTTGAAAAATATGGGATTTTTATCCACAGATATTCATGTAGACAAGTCGTTTTTATATTTAATTTAGCACAATTATGTGAGTAACTAAAAATATATTTTCCACAGGCTGTGAATTCTGAATTTCTCTTTTGCACCTGTGGAAAACTAATTCTTTTGATGCTAAAATTAGGATGCTTTAATCTACTGGAGGGAATTAATTTTGTTCGATATCGATAAATTCTGGCAGCATTTTAATGATCAAATGCGTGGTCGTTTTAATGAAGTTGCCTACAATGCCTGGTTCAAAAACACCAGACCCATCGCTTATGACAAACACAGTCATGAATTGACTATTTCCGTCCAAAATCCGGTAGCAAAAGGTTATTGGGAGAAAAACTTATCTTCCGAGCTGATTCAGTCGGCATATGGCTATGCGCAGCTAGAGGTTTATCCAACTTTTACCATTGACGGCGATGACAGCCCCGAACGGCTAGTCACCCCTAAGCCAGAAGCTGAGCGCCATCAATATGTCGAAGAGCAGCAGGATGAATTTACCAAAGATTTAAAGCTTAATGATAAGTACACTTTCGATAACTTTGTTCAAGGCGAAGGGAATAAATTAGCTGCCGGGGCAGCATTAGCTGTTGCCGACAGTCCAGGCAGTTTTTACAACCCATTATTCATCTTCGGCGGAACCGGTTTGGGCAAGACGCACTTAATGCAAGCCATTGGTCATCAAATGTTGGCTGAGCGCCCGCAAGCTCGCGTCGTCTACATTCAAAGTGAAACTTTTGTCAACGACTTCATCAACTCGATCAAAAATAAGACGCAGGATAAGTTTCGTAAGAAGTATCGCAGCGCCGACTTGCTTTTAGTCGATGACATTCAGTTTTTTGCTAAAAAAGAGGGGATTCAGGAGGAATTCTTCCATACTTTCGAGACTCTCTATAATGACCAGAAACAAATCGTCATGACGAGCGACCGCTTGCCAACCGAAATTCCTGACTTGTCTGAACGTTTGGTATCGCGGTTTACTTGGGGCTTGCAAGTTGAAATCACGCCGCCTGATCTTGAAACGCGGATTGCGATTTTGCGTAAAAAAGCCGAATCTGATGGGATGGCAGTTGACGAAGGCACGCTGGACTACATTGCTTCGCAAGTTGATACCAATATCCGTGAACTGGAAGGGGCCCTGGTAAAAGTTCAGGCCCATGCCACGATCGAAAAAGAAGACATCAATAGCAGTCTTGCTCGTGATGCTTTAGCAGACTTAAAATTAGTACAAAAAGACCGCGGTTTGCAGATTTCTAAGATTCAAGAAGTGGTAGCTAATTACTTCCAAACTTCCACTAGAGAACTCAAGGGTAAGAAGCGCGTACGGCAGATCGTCATTCCGCGACAAGTCGCCATGTACCTATCACGGGAATTAACCGACGCCAGTCTGCCAAAAATTGGTCAAGAGTTTGGCGGCAAGGACCACACAACAGTCATGCATGCTTACGAAAAAATCAAGACTGAGATCAAGACTGATAGCGAGATTAAGCGTGCAGTACTCGATTTACGGCAAATGCTGGACCGTTAGACAAAAATCTAATGTGGAAAAGCATCATACTTATCCACAAGTTATTAACGGACTCTTTCCCGTAAATTCAATGATTCGGTAGGTTTTCAACAAGATTAACAGGACCTACTACTACTAACTAAATATATAACTAATAATTAAAAAGCAAACAGCAGCAGAGGAGATTCAAATGCAGTTTACGGTAAACAGAAACTTATTTATCGAAAATCTTAACAACGTCATGCGGGCTATCTCCAGTCGAGCAACTATTCCAATCTTAAGCGGAATTAAGTTAACGCTGACGGATACCGAACTAATCATGATTGGGAGCGACTCAGATATCTCAATCAAAACTAGCGTACCGGTTAGTGATGATTTAGTGGTTGGATCTACTGGCAGCATCGTTTTGACTGCTCGTTTTTTCAGTGAAATTATCAAAAAATTGCCAGGAAAAGATTTTTCTTTTGAAGTGCAAGAAGGTTTCCAAACCAAGATTGTATCTGAAAATAGTGAGTTCACGATTAACGGCTTAGATGCCAACAATTACCCACGCTTGCCAGAAATTCCTGATGATTCAGCATTCAAGCTTTCTGGTAAAACCTTGCGGGAAATTATCAATGAAACGCAATTTGCCGTTGCTACTTCAGAAAGTCGTTTGGTTTTGACGGGGGTTCACTTTACTTTCAATCCAAATGAAATCAATGCGGTAGCTACTGACTCTCACCGTTTGTCTGAACGTTCGCTCAAATTGGAAAATGGCCCACAAGTAAAGACCGACTTGATCATTCCAGGTAAAAGCTTGCAGGAATTATCGCGTATTATTGGTGAAAGCGATCCTGAAGTTAAGGTTTGCCCAGGAGAAAGCCAAGTTCTTTTCGAAATTGGCAATATTTCTTTCTATTCTCGCTTATTGGAAGGCAATTATCCTGATACCGATCGCTTGCTGCCAACTGAAAGTGCGACGACAGTGAAATTTGACTTGGCAGAATTATCAAGTGCGCTAGATCGGGCCAGCCTTTTGACGCACGCCGGCCGCAATAACGTGGTTAAGCTAACTTTAGATACGCAAAAGCAACAAGTACGCTTGTCAGGTGAGTCAGCCGAAATTGGTAACGTTGAAGAAAACGTAACGTTTGGCGAACTGACGGGGGATGATTTGATGATTTCATTTAACCCTGACTACTTGCGCGATGCTTTAAGAGCTTCTGAAACCGACAGCGTTGTTATGAAATTCACCCAGCCGCTGCGTCCATTTACAGTGACCCCAGACGATAAAACAATTGATTTTATCCAATTGATAACGCCGGTTAGAACTTTTTAAATCAAAAAGCTAATTTAAAATAACAAGCCCTGTCTGTAATAGACGAGGCTTGTTTGTTTTGTTGTAATTTTATTAAAGCTGATAGCTGTCCCAGCAGCTTTGCCATAATTATCGCTTGCGTTTTTCAGTGAGTTTTTTGGCAAAAGAAAATAATTGCATGTTTTTTGCTATTTTACCCCGTTTTAAAGGAATTCCCCAATAACAGTTAAAAACCGCTCAGAAGCCCTCAAAATGGCTTACAGCTTGTAAACTAGTGCCAAAAACGCTATAATATAGAGGACAGAATGCCGCTCAGCGGCTGTTTTTTACGGGCATTGAAGGTGAGCATGATAAAGACTTTTGCAATTAGTGGTGAATACATCACTTTAGGACAATTTTTGAAAGAAGAGAGCATTGTTTCTTCAGGTGGGCAAGCCAAGCATTATCTTGAAGAAAACCCAGTTCAGCTTAATGGCGAAACGGAAGCACGTCGCGGCAAGAAGCTGCGGGCTGGGGACCAGCTGGTAGTTGCTGGAATGCAATACGAATTTAAGTAGGATGTACCTCGAACACTTTTCTGCACAGCATTTTCGTAATTTGCAAAACGTTGACGTTGATTTTGATCCAAACGTCAATATTTTTATTGGAAAAAATGCCCAAGGCAAGACTAATTTGCTGGAGGCAATTGCTTTCTTAGCTTTGACGCGGTCGCATCGCACAAGCAATGATCGTGACTTGATTCATTTTGGCGACGAGTTTGCCAATTTAAGCGGTCATATCCAAAAAAGCCAAGTAGCGCTTGATTTGCGGGTGCTAATCAGCAAAAAAGGCAAAAAGGCTTGGATTAACCGGGTTGAACAAGCTAAATTATCCAACTATGTTGGCCAGCTGAATGCGATCTTATTTGCGCCTGGAGACCTGGACTTGATCAAGGGGGCGCCAGCTTTGAGACGGCGCTTTATGGATCAAGAATTTGGACAGGTAAATGCCGAATATCTGTATTATGCAAGCAAGTATCGGCAAGTGCTGCATCAAAAAAACAACTACTTGAAGCAGCTGCAATTAGGACAGGCAAAAGATCGAGTATTTCAAGAAGTATTATCTGATCAACTGGCTGGGGTGGCAGCGGAAGTGATTTTTCGCCGGCGCCGTTTTTTAAGCTTGCTGAATGGTTATGCCCAAGACGCCTATCAGCATATCAGTGAGGCTGGCGAAGAGTTGACAATTAGTTATCAACCCTCGATTGCAACGCTGACCCCAGAAATGGATACTAAGGAACTCTATCAGGCAATTAAGCAGCAATTTAAACAACAAGCTGATGCGGAAGTCCGCAAGGGCACAACGCTAGCGGGCCCTCATCGGGATGATTTGCAATTTCGCTTAGACGACCGCGACGCCCATCTATATGCTTCACAAGGCCAGCAGCGGTCTATCGCCTTGAGTTTGAAGTTGGCAGAAATCCAACTAGTGCATCAATTGACGGATGAGTACCCATTGCTTTTGCTGGATGATGTGATGAGCGAATTGGATCATGATCGGCAACGATCGCTGCTTAATTATATCCATGGCAAGACGCAAACATTTATCACTACCACCGATCTAACTGGAATTTCTTGGGAAATTATCAAACAGCCCAAAGTATATAAAATCTCGCATGGCGAGATTAGTTTTGAAGAAGGAGCACGGAGTTAATGGCTGATCAAAACGAATTGGACAAGGTCAAAAAATACGAAGAAGAAGCCGATAAATACAATGCCAGTCAAATTCAAGTTCTTGGCGGCTTGGAAGCGGTCAGAAAGCGGCCAGGCATGTACATCGGTTCGACTAGTTCGCAAGGCCTGCACCACTTAGTGTGGGAAATTATCGACAATAGTATTGACGAACGGTTGGCTGGTTTTGCAACCAAAATCGAAGTTACTGTCGAAGCAGACGGCTCAGTGACAGTACAAGATGACGGTCGTGGGATTCCAGTAGATATTCAGGCCAAAACAGGTCGGCCAGCTCTAGAAACAGTCTTTACGGTGCTGCACGCCGGGGGTAAGTTCGGCGGTGGCGGATATAAAGTTTCAGGTGGTCTTCACGGGGTAGGTGCTTCAGTAGTTAACGCCTTGTCAACTAAAGTTGAAGTTACCGTAATGCGTGATGGCAAGAAGTACTTTATTGATTTTGACCATGGTCGCGTTAAGGATGAAATGAAACAAATTGGGACGGTTCCCGAAACTGAACACGGAACGATTGTGCATTTTTACCCTGACCCTGACATCTTTACTGAAACCACGACGTTTGATGACAAGATTTTAAAGAATCGGATTCGCGAATTAGCCTTTTTAAACCGTGGCTTGAAGCTGACGTTTACGGATAAGCGAAAAGAAACTGCTGAAACTGATGTTTACCACTACGAAGGCGGGATTCGTGAATACGTTAAATTCCTAGATGAAGGCTCAGAAGTCCTCTTTGATGAACCGATCTACGTCGAAGGCGATTATGACGGCATTAATGTTGAAGTAGCCTTGCAATATACCACTGGCTACAAAACGACGATGCTGACTTTTGCCAACAACATTCACACCTACGAAGGCGGGATGCATGAAGCTGGGTTTAAGACTGCTTTAACCAGAGTAGTTAACGACTATGCTAATAAAGCGAAGATCTTCAAGAGCAAAGATGAGAACTTGTCTGGTGAAGATATCCGGGAAGGGATGACGGCAGTTGTGTCGGTTAAACACCCGGACCCGCAATTTGAAGGGCAGACTAAGACCAAGCTAGGCAATTCAGATGCTCGGACAGCCGTTGACCGGGCGTTCTCTGAGACCTTTAGCCGTTTCTTAATGGAAAACCCAAGCACGGCTAAGAAGATCGTTGAAAAAGGCCAGCTGGCTGAACGTGCCCGCGTAGCCGCTAAGCGTGCGCGGGAAGTTACCCGGAAAAAGTCAGGCCTAGAAATCGCCAACTTGCCGGGCAAATTGGCCGACAACACTTCCAATGACCCTTCAATTTCAGAATTGTTCATCGTCGAAGGGGACTCAGCCGGTGGTAGTGCTAAGCAAGGACGTTCACGCTTAACCCAGGCAATCTTGCCAATTCGGGGGAAGATTTTGAACGTGCAAAAAGCATCGATGGATCGAATTTTGGCTAACCAGGAAATTCGAACTTTATTTACGGCTTTAGGAACTGGCTTTGGTGCCGATTTTGATGTCAACAAGGCTCGCTACCATAAATTGATCATCATGACTGATGCCGATGTCGATGGAGCCCACATTCGGACCCTGCTCCTAACCCTGTTTTACCGCTACATGCGGCCGATGATTGACAAGGGATATGTTTATATCGCCCGTCCACCGCTGTACCAAGTGCGGCAAGGCAAGCTGGTTAAGTATTTGGATACCGATGAAGAACTGCACGACTATTTAGGATCGCTGCAGCCAAGCCCTAAGCCGATTGTGCAACGCTACAAGGGGCTAGGTGAAATGGACCCTGAACAGCTTTGGGAAACGACGATGGATCCAGAAAATCGGCGCTTGGATCGGGTAAGTCCCGAATATGCCAAGGATGCGGATGCCGTCTTTGAAATGCTGATGGGCAATGAAGTTGGCCCACGGCGTGACTTTATTGAACAAAACGCGAAATACGTTGAAAACTTGGATGCCTAGGAGGATTAAATGGATAATCATACTGATGATTTGCGAATCAGAAATGTTGATTTGACGCAAACGATGCGGACCTCCTTCTTGGATTACGCAATGTCGGTTATTGTCGCTCGGGCTTTGCCGGACGTGCGTGACGGGATGAAGCCAGTACAACGGCGGATTCTTTATGGGATGGGCGAATTAGGCGTTACGCCTGATAAACCTTACAAGAAGAGTGCCAGAATTGTTGGGGAAGTTATGGGTAAGTTTCACCCGCACGGTGACTCCTCAATTTATTTAGCGATGGCGCATATGGCCCAAGATTTCAGCTACCGCTACATGCTGGTTGATGGGCACGGAAACTTTGGTTCAATCGATGGTGACCGCCCAGCCGCTATGCGTTATACCGAAGCGCGGATGAGCAAGATTGCCGTTGAAATGATGCGTGACATCAACAAGAATACGGTTGATTGGCAACGTAACTACGATGATACGGAAAATGAACCAGTCGTTTTGCCTGCCAGAATTCCGAACTTGTTGGTAAACGGTGCCAGCGGGATTGCCGTTGGGATGACTACCAATATTCCGCCGCACAACCTGGATGAAGTAATTTCGGGCATTCACTTGTTGATGGAAAACCCAGCTGTCTCAACCAAAGAGCTGATGAAGGCAATTCCTGGTCCGGACTTTCCAACCGGCGGCGTAATCATGGGGCGCAGCGGCATTTATCATGCATACGAAACCGGGCGTGGCAATGTAGTTGTGCGGGCTAAGACCAGCATCGAAGAGGAAAAGAACGGCCGCGAACGGATTGTCGTAACTGAGATTCCGTTCATGGTTAATAAGGCCGAATTGGTTAAAAAGATTGCCGACCTGGCACGTGAACGCACAATCGATGGAATTACCGGCGTGCGCGATGAATCAGACCAGCAGGGGATGCGCATCACGATTGATATTCGCCGGGATGCCAGCGCCAGCGTGGTGTTAAACAACTTGTTTAAAGAAACGCAAATGCAGGCCAACTTCGGGATGAATATGGTCGCAATTGTTGATGGAGCACCGCATTTCTTAACCTTGAAGCAAATGCTGCAAAAGTATTTGGACCACCAAGAAGATGTGGTAACTCGGCGGACTAAGTTCGACTTAGCTAAAGCTGAAGCAAGAGCACACATCTTGGAAGGTTTGCGGATTGCTTTGGACAACATCGACGAAATCGTCCAAATCATCCGCAGCGCGCAAACGGCCGATATTGCCAAGGCAACTTTGATTAGTCGCTTTGGGCTGGATGATAAGCAATCACAAGCAATCTTGGACATGCGGCTGGTACGGTTAACCGGTTTGGAACGTGACAAGGTTGAAGCAGAGTATAAAGAATTATTGGCAAAAATTGCCGATTACAAAGACATTTTGGCTAAACCTGAGCGAATTGATAAGATCATTTACGATGAACTGCTCGACATTCAGAAACGGTTTGGGGACAAGCGTCGGACCCAGATTACGGATAGCGAAGTTGTTTCAATCGAAGATGAAGATTTAATTGAAAAGCAAAACGTATTATTGACCTTAACCCATACTGGTTACATTAAGCGGATGCCAATCAGTGAATTTAAGACCCAAAACCGTGGCGGTAAGGGAATTAAAGGCATGGGCGTGCAAGATGGCGACTTTACGGAAAACTTGATTTACTCAAGCACGCATGACCTGTTGCTGTTCTTTACCAACCTCGGCAAAGTCTATGCCAAGAAGGCCTATGAAATTCCTGAATACAGTCGAACTGCCAAGGGGCTGCCAGTTGTTAACTTGCTGCAGCTGGACAAGGGAGAAACCGTTCAAACGGTAATTAATATCCCTGAAGGCAGAGATGATCACGACTACCTCTTCTTCATCACTAAGATGGGGACGGTTAAGCGGACCAAGGTTAGTGAGTTTGCCAACATTCGAAACAGTGGTTTGATTGCCTTGACTTTGCGTGATGGCGATGAATTGAGCAATGTTTTAACGACTGATGGCGAACAAAACATTTTGATCGGGACCCACCTAGGCTATGCCGCTTCATTCAGTGAAGATCAGGTAAGACCAATGGGACGTAGTGCTGCTGGGGTGCGGGGAATCAACCTGCGCGATGGCGACTATGTCGTCGGCAGCGGCGTAATTCGTCCAGATGATGAAGTCATGGTTATCTCGGAAAAGGGCTATGGCAAGCGGACGGCTGCTTCTGAATACCCAATTAAGGGTCGTGGTACTAAAGGTATCAAGACTGCCAACATTGGTGAAAAGAACGGTCCATTGGCTGGCGTTGCAATCGTAAACAATGACCACGATATTATGGTTGTAACGACTGATGGGATCATGATTCGTTTCAAGACCAGCGATGTTTCACAAACTGGCCGGGCAACGATGGGCGTGCGTTTGATCAAGGTCGATGAAGGCAGTCAAGTTGCTAGTCTGGCAAGTGTGCCAAATGAGGACGAACAGGCTGTAACTGACGACGAAACTGATTCAGCCGACTAGCTTAAAAGTTAAGAAAGTTTAAAGACGACTGAAAAAGCCGAAAAAATTACCACAAATTGCGTATTTGATAATAGAGGAGGAAAAACTCTTCTAGGATCACGTGTAATTTGGTTGGTAATTTTTTCTTTTTCGTGCTAGAATCTTTATTTGTGAGTAATAACCATTACTCCTTGTTCTTAGCACACAGCCAAGAACCATTTAGACCAAAAGGAGGTGCGAAAGTCATGGCAACTACCAAGTATGAAGTAACTTACATCATTAAGCCTGATGTTGATGAAGAATCAAAGAAGGCTCTCGTTGACGGCTACGACAAGGTTGTAGTTAACAACGGTGGTACTATGGTTGAATCCAAGGACTGGGGCAAGCGTCGTTTCGCTTACGAAATCAACAAGTATCGTGAAGGGACTTACCACATTATGACCTTCACTGCTGAAAACGCTGATGCAGTTAACGAATTTGACCGCTTGTCTAAGATCGACAACGCAATTTTGCGTTCAATGACTGTTAAATTAGACAAGTAATATTTAGATCGTGATTTAGGAATTTTAAGGAGGACCTGGGTATGATTAACAGAGTTGTACTTATTGGCCGATTAACACGTGATCCTGAATTACGTACTACTGGGAGTGGGATCTCGGTTGCTACGTTTACTCTTGCCGTTGACCGTCAATACACTAACGCTCAAGGCGAAAGAGGCGCGGACTTTATTCAATGCGTAATTTGGCGTAAAGCAGCAGAAAATTTCTGCCAATACACTAACAAGGGTTCCTTGGTAGGTATTGAAGGCCGGATCCAAACCAGAAATTATGATAATAAGGACGGACAAAGAGTGTATGTGACTGAAGTTGTTGTTGACAACTTCTCCTTCCTCGAATCACGGCGCGACCGTGAAAACCGTTCAGGCAACACTGGATTTAATCCAGGTGGAAGTTCGCAAAATGGCGGCTTCCAGCCTAATAATGGCGGGATGCCATCAGGAAATAATAGTGGTGCTAACAATGCCGGGGGTCAACAGGCTCCAGATCCATTTGCAGGATCAGGCGACACCATTGATATTTCAGATGATGATCTGCCATTCTAAAAATTTTTAGAAAGGACCAAGAGATATGGCTCAACAAAGAAGAGGCGGCCGTCGTCGTCGTAAGGTTGACTACATCGCAGCTAACCACATCGAATACGTTGACTACAAAGACGTTGACTTGTTGAAACGTTTTATCTCAGAAAGAGGTAAAATCTTACCACGTCGTGTCACTGGCACCAGCGCAAAGAACCAACGTTTAGTTGCTAATGCAATTAAGCGTGCACGGATCATGGGCTTATTGCCATTCGTAGCTGAAGACTAAAAAGTCAATAATAAAAACAATAGCAGGACCTGTTCCTGCTATTTTATTTTGCCTGAAAATCCTAGTATAATTGAGACTGATATATTGTGCTTTTGGATAGAAAGGATCTGCATGAAGGCTTTTTTAAAACAGCTTGAGCTTCCTGCTTTCTTGAAAGATTCACGGCTAACCGTGTCGACAGTGTTAATCCTATGTCTATCACTTTTAGGGAGTATTATCGGCCTGATCATCAACCCATTCTTTGGGCTGGCGATGATGCTCATTTTTATTTTAGCTGTCACACTTGTTATTTATGGCGTGTATATCTTGGCAGGAAATGCCAATAATTTCGCAGTTAACTTGTCCTACCGGATTAAACGGAGTGAACAAGAAGCGATGATCAAAATGCCTTTGGGAATTTTGTTATACGATGCTGATCGACAAATTCAATGGGTAAATCCATATTTGCAGCTTTACCTTAAGAGTGATGATTTGATCGGGCACACCATCAAATCAGTCGATGAGGATCTGGATCGCTTGCTTAGCGAGGCGCTGGAAGCCCAGACATCAGAGAATCATGTTATAACTTGGGATAATCACCGTTTTGAAATGGTGGTGCAGGATGATTTGGGAGTTATCTACCTCCTGGATATTACCCGCTATGCCAAGATTGAAGATAAATATTACGCTGAACAATTGGCAATTGGTCAAGTTTTCATCGATAATTACGATGAATTGAGCGAATCGATGCATGACCAAGATTTAACCAGTATGAGCTCGTATATCCAGACGACTTTGGGAAATTATGCTAAGAAATTTAATTCCTATCTCAAACGGATTGATGAAGAGCACTTTATCTGGCTAAGTCACGTTCAAGATTTAAGTCGGATGCGGAAAGACAAGTTTTCAGTGTTGGACAAGGTTCGGCAAGAAACTAGTCGCCAGAATACTCCGCTGACTTTATCAATTGGGATTGCCTACGGCAGCGATTCAATTACCGAAGTTGCTAATCAAGCCCAATCAAACTTAGATTTGGCTTTAGGCCGAGGGGGCGACCAGGTAGTATTACGGGCTCCTGGCAAAGATGCGCACTTCTACGGCGGAAAAAGCAACCCAATGGCTAAACGTACCCGGGTCCGTGCTCGGATGGTCTCACAGGCTGTCAGCGAGTTATTTAAGGATGCAGATCAAGTCTTTGTAGTGGGCCATAAGCGCCCTGATATGGACTCGATCGGCAGCGGGATTGGCATTGTCCGGATTGCCCGTCTGCATGGAGTTAAGGCTAATTTTGTTTTAGATACCAGCCAGACTAGCTATGATGTAGGACGGTTGGTTGCCCGCATGTCCAAGTCTGACAAGGACAATGATATTTTTATTAATCCGACAGTTGCTTTGAATCAGGTAACTGACAAGTCCTTGCTAGTCATGGTTGACCACTCTAAGCATTCGATTACTTATGATCCGGAGCTATATGATCGCCTGAAGAATCGCATTATTGTCATTGACCACCACCGGCGGGGAGAAGAATTCCCGGAAAACCCTATGCTGACCTATGTTGAGCCATATGCTTCATCGGCTTGTGAGCTGGTAACAGAAATGATAGAGTATCAACAGCCTGGTGGCGGCAAGAAGATCCTGACCGACTTAGATGCTACGGCGATGTTGGCGGGGATCGTGGTTGACTCGAAAGAATTCTCCCTGCGGACCGGTACCAGAACATTCGATGCTGCCAGTTATTTACGCTCAATTGGGGCAAATTCAACGCTTGTCAGCGACTTGCTCAAAGAAGATATTAATAGCTTCATGGAGCGAACCAGGTTGGTGGCGTCGCTTAAAATGGAACGTCCCCACATGGCAGTTATTTGTGGGGCAGACGACGAAGTGATCGATTCGGTTTTGACCGCCCAAGCAGCAGACACGGCACTAGATTTGAAAGATGTAGGTGCCAGCTTTGTAATTACGCGGCGCAGTCAAGATACTATCGGCATTTCAGCGCGGTCTATGGGCAAAATTAACGTTCAGCTGATTATGGAAAAGCTGGGCGGCGGTGGTCACTTATCTAATGCGGCAACCCAAATTAAGGGTAAGACCGTAGCTGAAGCCCATAAGTTGCTGCTGGCGGCGATTGATGAATATGAAAAAGAAAATGAATAATACAAAGGAGCAGACAAATGAAGGTTATTTTCACACAAGACGTTAGAGGTCGCGGTAAGCGCGGAGAAGTCAAAAATGTACCAGATGGGTATGCTAACAACTTTTTGATTAAAAGAGGTTTGGCTAAGCCAGCTACTTCCGGAAACTTAAACACTTTAAAGCGGATTGAAGCCAATGAAAAGGCAGCTTATGAAGCTGACAAGGCTGAAGCTGAAAAGATCAAGCAAATTTTAGAAAAAGACGAAACGGTAGTTAACTTCAAGAGCAAGGCGGGAACCGATGCGCGCTTGTTTGGCTCAATTTCCAGCAAACGGATTGTTGAAGGACTGGAAGAGCAATACGGGATCAAAGTTGATAAGCGTAAGTTAGTTTTGCCAGAACCCATCAAGGCTTTGGGTTACACTAACGTCCCGGTGAAGCTGTTTAAGGGTGTCGAAGGTACAATCAAAGTACATATCGTAGAAGAATAATTTAGGCTAAATCATGGACAACATTGTTTCACAACAAGTACCGCACGACTCGGATGCAGAAAAAGCCGTCCTGGGGGCAATTTTTATTGATCCTAAAGTAATTGCTGATGCGGAAGGTGAGGTTGCTCCTGAAGATTTTTATACGCGTGCAAATCAGCTCATCTTCCAAGCGATGCTTGATTTGGCCGATGATGAAAAGGGCATCGACTTATTAACCTTACAAAATTTATTAAAAGAACGGAATCAACTGGAAGATATAGGCGGTATTGCTTATGTTGCAGAATTAGCAGTTGCTACGCCAACTCCGACTCACGTTGTCTACTATGCTAAAATTGTCCATCAAAAGGCCCTTTTGCGCCGGCTAATCGGTGCGAGCCAGAATATCATTTCTGCTGCAATGGAAGGGTCAGATGACGTTACCGATATTTTAGACAATGCCGAAACACAGATCATGAATGTTTCTTCTGACAGCAGCACGGCTGGCTTTAGGAAAATTTCTGATTTGGTGGGCAACGTCGTCAAAGAAATTGGTAAGGCAGCTGAACAGGATAAGACGGTTACGGGGTTGCCAACCGGCTTTGAGGGACTAGATCATTTGACAACTGGTTTCCATGATGATGAATTGATTATTTTAGCTGCTCGTCCAGGTGTTGGGAAAACTGCCTTTGCCTTAAACAT
Organism: Lactobacillus corticis; assembly: GCF_018327645.1. Lineage (GTDB taxonomy): Bacteria > Bacillota > Bacilli > Lactobacillales > Lactobacillaceae > Lactobacillus > Lactobacillus corticis. The sequence goes on from NZ_BMAY01000002.1 coordinate 181,120, forward strand.
CGCACAATATGTGGGATTGCATACTGATAAATCAGCGGCAATGTTTTCGCTAGAAATGAGTGGGGAGCAATTGGTGCAAAGAATGATTGCTTCTGAAGGTTTGATTGACTCGCAGCATTTGCGGACCGGACAACTTGATGAAGGCGAGTGGCAAAAACTGCTTGCAGCTGGCGAATCTTTAGGTAGGGCTGATATTTATATTGATGATACTGCCGGGATTAAGATGAGCGAGCTGCGGGCGAGAGCTCGGCGTTTGGCTAAAGAAGATAAAAATTTGGGCTTGATCATTATCGACTATTTGCAGCTGATCGAAGGACCAAGATCTGAATCACGCCAACAAGAAGTTTCCGCAATTTCTCGGCAATTGAAAAAGTTAGCTAAAGAGCTGCATCTGCCAGTTATTGCCCTCTCGCAGTTGTCACGGTCGGTTGAACAACGGCAAGACCGGCGACCAATTTTAAGTGACTTGCGGGAATCAGGTTCAATTGAACAGGATGCCGATATTGTTAGTTTCTTGTATCGGGATGACTATTACCGAGATGAAGAGGGCGATGGCGATGATCAAAAAGCGCCTGAGCCAGGGGAAGACGATAATGGCGAGGTTGAGGTTATCGTTGAAAAGAACCGTTCAGGTAGCCGAGGCACCGTTAAATTGATGTTTTCCAAGCCGTACAACCGTTTTTCAAATTTGGATACGCATCACGATCCTGCGGATGCATAATGAAAGGTCTGTCAATTGGCAGGCCTTTTATTTTGGTATTTTTATGAAAGCCTTTACATATAGACGGACTGTTAAGTATAATAAAACACAGAGACTTTAAGCTGAGAGTGAGGCAGAAGAAGATGGCAGAAAAGTTATATGGCAGTATAGAAGCTGGTGGGACTAAGTTTATCGTAGCTGTTGCCGGAGAAGATGATCAAGTTACCGCGCAAGAGCGGGTAAAAACTGAAGATCCGCAAACTACTGTGGCCAATTGCGTCAAGTTTTTTAAGCAATATGATCTAGCAGGATTGGGAATTGGCACCTTTGGACCAATTGATATCAACCCTAATTCGCCAACTTTTGGCTACATCAAAAAGACCCCAAAGCCTGGTTGGAGCAACTTTGACCTGCAGGGTGAATTTGAACGGCAATTGCAGGTACCGGTCAAGATGACCACGGATGTAAATGCATCAGTCTATGGCGAATATATTGCTCGTGGCCGCCGAAATGATCAGACCTTGTTCTATGTAACGATTGGCACCGGTATTGGTGGAGGGATGCTGCAAGCTGGCAAGTTTATCGGCTTGAACAACCATCCAGAATTGGGACACATGACAGCTCGTAAGCATCCTGATGATGACTATGCCGGCGGGTGTCCATTCCATGGGGATCGCTGTTTTGAAGGCCTGGCAGCTGGCCCTACATTAGAAGGGCGAACTGGAATTGCAGGCGAAAAACTCCCACGCGACCATCAAGTATTTAAGTTCATTCGTTACTACGTTGCGCAGCTTTTATTTGATGTTTACCTAACTACGAGAGCAGATGTTTTAATTGTGGGCGGATCAGTTTTAAACGAAGCAGATATGCCAGAAGTTCGGCGCGATTTTGCGGAACTGATGAACGGCTACCTAGACGTGCCCGACTTAGAGCAATTAATTGTGCGGCCAGCAGTTGCAGATAACGGCTCAGCTACCTTAGGTGATTTTGAACTAGCAAAATTAGCTGCTAAATAATGTCAGAAGTCAAAGTAAAGATAAGAAAAATAAACAACACACAAAACGGAGCAAAATAGCAATCGGCTATCTTGCTCCGTCTTTTTTGTTTCATGTGAAACTATTTTTTCTTAGGCGCCGGCAGTTGCTTTTGGGCATACTTGGGATCATAGAATTCGAAGAAAACCGGTGCCTTCTTGGAATCATTGCTCTTGGGATATCTATCAAAAAGCGAATTGCCAAAAGGAGCAATATTTTTACGGTAGCTCTCCCAAATATCGCCAAACATTGCTAATAAGACTTGGCGTACTTCTGGATCCATCGACATCAGAATGCGACTAAACCGATATGTACCTGTAAGCTTGCCGCCAAACTGGTTTACATCCTTGATATTATAGTTCTCAAAGGTGTCGAACATCGATGGAAAAACTTCGCTGCGTTTAGCCACAGGAATTGTGTGATTGAAGTGAATCAAAGCATGGCGCAGCATTCTAGCAGTTGGCGATAAGCCTTCCGCCAGCACAAAGCTATCGCGGCCAACGCTCCACCGACGTGGATCATGTTGCTGGTGAAAAGGCACGGTACACTTAACCACTAGGGTTCGTTCTGGATGGTCAAGCATGGTCCCGATTGTTGAAGATTCAGGAATGTAAGTCTTCATTTTTGGCATGGCCCGTTGAAAACTAGGGGAGCTGGCAACCTGATAGTAGAAGCCCGGCCCGTCAAAATTGTAAGCCCGAATAACGCGGTCTTGGATTTCAGGAATAACCACGCTTAGCGCATAACAGGCGAAATTGCCGCCCTTACTGTGCCCGGTCAGATAGATGCGGTCATTAGGAAAACGGGCAGCGATGTCTTTTAAGTAAGAGGCTGCAACATCCTGTCCATAAACTTCTGGCATGTAGTTCATATTAAAATCTTCATTCCAGCCAATCATCGTGCTGTCTGTCCCACGATAGGTGATTAGGATGGTGCTAGAATCAATCCGAAAAGTTGCCGCATTAAATTGCAAGGGCACGGGATCTTTTTCCATGCGGTTGGTCCAGTCTAATATTTTTACCTCGCCAAACCGGGGAGATTGTGGCAAGAGCAGGATTTCTGTGGCTGTTTCACCATGCATCTGCACTTGGAAAGAAGGCAATTTGGCAAGCTTGCTCGCAGCTTCACCAAGCGTATGGCCTACGGCAGTATGGTCAATTGGTAAATATGAAATGCTGGCAAATAACGATGCATCAACGCTGTTAAGCGGATGGATCGAGTCAAATGGCAAATCGCCCCGCCAGCGTAAGTAATCAAGAGATGTCGACATAATGGTTCAAAGCTCCTCCTTTCAACTATCGATGTATATTTATTATTCTAACAGTTATAGATTCAAAGAGAGTCAAAAAATAGCAAAAAGCTTGTTAAAACCTTTACAATCGTTTTATTTGTATTTCTAAAAAAACGTGTGCATAATATACTTATAGAAATGTAAGCGCTAACTTATTTTTGGAAAGAAGTGTTAGGATATGACCCAAAATAATAGCACAGTACAAGTTGTTGATGTAAATAAAGCCAAAGATCAAGCTTATATTTTATGGTTTGACGAATTGAAGCGTGAAGACGTAGCGCTGGTTGGCGGAAAGTCCTCCTCTTTAGGTGAACTGACTTCCGGCACTAACGTTCCCGTACCTTATGGCTTTGCGACGACAGCAGCCGCTTACCGACACTTTATGGCCGTAACTGGCTGTAATACCAAGGTTAATGCCTTGCTTGCCAGTTTAAAGGATCCCGAGAATTCAGATGAACTTCATCGCATCTGCAGCCAAATTCGAAAGATCATTGTTAATGCCAAGATGCCAGAAGACTTAGCTAGCCAAATTGAAGCCGGCTACAATAACCTGGCTAAAAAGATGGGCGAGAATGAACCGTTTGTTGCAGTTCGCTCCAGCGCTACGGCAGAAGACTTGCCAGATGCTTCCTTTGCTGGCCAGCAAGATACTTATCTAAACGTTCATGGCAGAAGCGAAGTCGTTAAGAAAGTTCAAGAATGCTACGCTTCATTGTTTACCGACCGGGCAACTTATTACCGGATTAAGCAGAACTTCCCGCAAGAAAAAGTAGCTCTTTCAGCAGCTATTCAAATGATGGCCTTCTCTAAGGCTGCCGGGGTGATGTTTACCGTTAATGTCGCTACTGGTGACGACAGCAAGGTCATGATTGAAGGATCATGGGGCTTAGGCGAATATATCGTTCAAGGTACCGTAACGCCAGACAACTACGTAGTCGACAAGTCCAGCATGACTATCAGCGACAAGACCATTACCAAGAAAAACATTGAATTGACTCGTCTTCCAGGCGGTGGGGTAGAACAGAAGAATGTTCCAGCTGAGATGGTAGACAAGCCGGTTTTGACCGATGAACAAGTCATTGAGCTTGCTGGCTATGCAAAGCAAATTGAAAAGCACTATGGCTGTTACATGGACATGGAATGGTCACTGGATCAAAACAATAAATTATGGTTGGTGCAAGCTCGTCCAGAAACCGTTTGGTCACAAAAGAAGAAGAACGGTGACAAGCCGACAGCTGCAGCTGCAAGCAGTACTAGCAGCGAGAATAAAGTTTTGGTAAGAGGTTTGCCAGCCAGCCCAGGCATTGCCAGCGGCAAAGTTCACGTAATTGATGACCCTAAAGACATTGATCAATTCAAGCAGGGCGAAATTTTGGTAACCCTGATGACTTCGCCAGACTGGGTACCAGCCATGAAGAAGGCTGCAGCCATCATTACCAACAACGGCGGTATGACTTGCCACGCAGCTATTGTTTCACGTGAAATGCAAATTCCATGTATCGTGGGGACTAGCAGCCGCGGGGCAAGCGCTACTAAGATTCTGAAGACGGGACAAGATGTCACTGTTGATGCCAAGAACGGTGTTGTTTATGACGGGATTGTCGAAGAAATCGTGCACCCGCACAAGGACAATGAAGCTCCAGCTGCTACAGCCGTGGCAGCTGAATACTTCCCGCCAACAGCCACCAAGGTCATGATGAACTTGGGAGACCCCGACTTGGCAGAACGCTATTCTAAGCTTCCTGCCGATGGAATCGGCTTAATGCGGGAAGAGTTCTTGTGGACTACTTACATCCATCAGCATCCGCTATACTTGATTGAAACTGGTCATCCAGAGCGAGTAGTTAACGAACTCGCAAACGGGATCAGCAAGGTAGCCCGGGCGATGGCACCACGTCCAGTAGTTCTGCGGTTCTCAGACTTCAAGTCAGGAGAATACCGGAACTTAAAGGGCGGGGAAAAGTATGAACCACATGAACCAGCCGACCTGCTTGGCTGGCGTGGGGCATCCAGATATTATGACCCTAAGTACATCAATGCCTTTAAACTCGAATTGAAGGCTGTTAAGAAGGTAAGAGACGAGTACGGCTTGACTAACCTTAACGTCATGATTCCGTTCTGCAGAACGACTGATGAGGCTCGCAAAGTCATTAACATCATGAGAGATGAAGGACTTGAACGCAGCGAAGACTTTAAGGTTTACATGATGGCTGAAATTCCATCAAACATCATCTTAGCCGACAAGTTCAACCAATACATTGACGGCTACTCGATCGGTTCAAACGACTTGACGATGCTTATTTTGGGCTGTGACCGCAACAACGATACGGTATCGCGGCTGTTTGATGAACGCAACTTGGCAGTTAAGCGGGCAATTCGCCACTTAATTAAAGTTGCTCATAAAGATGGCAAGACCGTTTCAATCTGTGGTCAAGCTCCATCTGAATACCCAGAATTTACCGAGTTCTTGGTTCGTTCAGGTATCGACTATGTTTCTGTTAACCCAGACATGGTCAAGGAAACTAAGCGGAATGTTGCCCACTATGAACAGCGGATTTTGCTCGACCAGGCTACTGGCTTAGGCAGACAAGACCCAGAAGACTACGAATGGTAGGCAATAAGGATTTTCAAAACTCATGATTTTGTTCCTAGATTTTAGGACGAAAAAGGGCTGCTCCAAGTGGAGCAGCCTTTTTTCGCTTTTTATGTCAATTACATTCCCCCGCGGGTGTAAGAAATCCGTTTGATATCTGGATATTTCCGCAGAGCCATAATAATTTCGTTTTCATCCTTCTTGTTGTTAATGACACCATCGGCATTAAAGATAATTTTTTCGTCACTCACATCAAGAATTTTTACTGAGATTGACTCAACTTCATTCTCCTGCAGCTCTTCCTGAATCTTAGAAAGAACATGCGGTTTATTCACGGCTTCAATCTGAATATTAAACCGAACCCGTCTGATAATTACATCCATCAAATTATCATGGAAGATTCGTTGAATAAAGAAGAGGAAGAGAGTGGCCATAATCCCGATGGCGTACATTCCGGCACCAATGGCCGTACCAATCGCAGCAGTTGCCCAAACCCCAGCAGCGGTTGTCAAACCAGAGATCTGTTCTCGGCGAACGAGGATTGTACCAGCGCCGATAAAGGAAATACCAGTAACGATTTGCGCGGCAATTCTGGATGGGTCCAGAGCAATATTATCCATTTTCAAAATATCGTAAAAACCATATTTTGATACGATCATAAACAGCGCAGAGGCGATGGCGACTACGATGTGGGTCCGGACACCGGCACTCTTACGTTGAATGGCCCGCTCGTAACCGATTAGCGCCCCACAAATCGCCGCGATAACGATCCGAGCCAACCAATCGAGTTGAATTAGCCAATTACTTGCAGTTACCATGTAATCACGCTTTCTATTAAAGTTATAAAAATGATCCTGTGTACTATTGTACTGCTTTTACGGAATTTTGATTGGCTGGGAGACTTTTTTGAAAAAAAATCAAATTATACTTGCACTCTTATCTCGTATCATGTATTATTATTTATGTTGTTGAGATCACAACGCTGACTTAGCTCAGTTGGCAGAGCACCTCACTAGTAATGAGGAGGTCGAAGGTTCGAACCCTTTAGTCAGCATTTAAAAGAATTATCAAGTTTGATTGGCCTTTATTTATCAACGTTTTACGAAGATGAATGAAGGTTGATTTTTTTGCGTAAAAGTAATTTTGGCACATGATTTGGAACACAAATTAAAGTATGTTCCACGAAGTAATTTTTTGAGCAGAATAAGAGTTGATATGGCGGGCTTAAAGCCTGCTTTTTTGATGTGCTGTAAAAGTTATGCATAATATGGATGAGATTGTATTATTTCTTAATCATGTAGAACGTAAATTAAATTGATATAGTTAGATGAAAACTTCTTCAAATGTTAGGTTAAACTGAAAAAATATAGATAAGTTATTTAGACTATAAGTTATATTAGGAATAAAAATATATGCCTATATTTAAAATTTTCATTTACTTTTATGTCAATAGATTGTATTATATTAAAAAATAATTAAAGAGGGGGGTGGCGAGTATGACGCTAGACGGCGATCATGATGTTGACGGGATTACGAACACCCAAAGAAGGCATTCAAATGGATTTTGATGGTTGGACTATATATAAATTTCCAAATCAGGTGAGATAAATGCTAAAAAAATGGATAAAAACGAACCCAGGTAGAATATTCGCACTTATATTTTTTTCTGTAGTTTTGCAAGTTTTTTCAACAACTAGTTATTATTTAGTAAATCCTATGCTCAATGCAATCATGGATGGGAAATTTCAATTATTTATTATTATAATTATTAGTAAGTTTATTGTTGATCAAATTGCTAATGGAAGTTTAAGTTATGGTACTTATTTGTATGAAGTACAAACTCAAGATTTCTACCATAGCTTAAGAAAACAAAATGTAAAGTTTTATGTTGAAAATCCATCCAATCTCAGTGAAATGGAAAATGATTTGACTAGTAATTTAGATTTGCTTGATGAGAACTATTTTATGCAAGTATTTATTGCATTTAACAATATTTTATATGTAGTATGTGTTTTTCTTGCTTTATTAAGTTACAATTGGATCCTGGTATTTTATTCATTTTTTGTAGCTATTATTTCATTAATGGTGCCCAAAATTTTTGAAAAATTTTCAACTAAAGCAACTAATCAAATTGCAAGATCTAATAGTAATTATTTAGAAAATCTATATCAATGGATAGTTGCACTAGATGAAGTTCGTCGATATAGAATAGGAAATCAGTTAGTTAAGAACACTAGTGACGTAGGGCAAAAGCTTGAAAAAAGTGAAATTAATCAGCAAAAGGTTATTACATTTTCTACCTTTTGCCAAAATTTAATTGAATTATTTGGAATTTTCGGTATCCCAGTGATTGCCGGTATATTGTACTTTCAAAATAAAGTTCAATTTGGAACAATAGTTGCAGCTGGCTATTTAGCAAATGGAATATTTAGTTCCTTAGGTGAAGCAATATCTGCACTAACTATTGCTCGTTCTACTCATGAAGTTAGACAAGAATTAAATAAATATTGTAAAACCAAGCCGGCATTGCCGATCAATAAGTTAAAAACTATAAAAATTGAAGATGGAAAAGTAAAATTTAGCAATAATGATGTATTATCTTATAATTTTGAATTAAATTATGGAGATCATATTTTAGTTACAGGCCCTAGTGGCAGTGGAAAATCTACGTTGCTAAAAATAATTACAGGGCAGCAAAAATTAGCTTCCGGCACTATTAAATATTTGAATTTTGAGGATAAGCCTAAAAAGTTTAATCTGAGTCAATTGGGGTATTTACCTCAAGAAAATATATTATTCCCAGGATCGATTTTAAAAAATATTACTATGTTTAATGATAAATTGGATGCGGAAGCAAAAGAAATAGTTAATGATGTCCAATTAGCTAAAGATTTAAGTAAATTCGATAAGGGAATATATACTGAAATTGATCCAAACAATATAACTTTGTCTGGTGGGCAGAAACAAAAAATATTTTTAGCCAGGGCCCTAATACATCCCGCCAAATTTTTACTATTGGATGAGGCACTGAGTGCAATTGATTCTAAAACCTCTACTTTGATTATAAAGAGATTACTTAAAGAAAAAACTGTATTACTTGTAGCTCATAACTTGTCATCAAGTCAAAAGGAACTTTTTACGAAAGAGATCCATTTACACGAGGAGGATTAATATGACAATTAGAACACTATTCAGAATTAATCCACTAAGGTTTATAGTTTCCTTAACGCTTGAAGGAATGTCTGCTATATTAGTAGTACTCGAGACATATTTTCTAACCATTCAATTTGATAAAATAAAAATTCGTGATTATCGTGGCTTTTTTCTGTTTGCTTTTTTACAAATTATTAGTTTTATCTTAAGTAGTGGATTTAAGCAGCTAGGAAATTATCTGTGGACTGTTCAAGTACAAAATGGATTTCATCAAATTCGAAAAAATTTTCTAGATAGTCTGGTAAAAAATAAACAAGCATATCATCCTGACATTGTTCAGAATCAATTAGTTAAGAACCTAAAAATTGTAAAAGAAGGGTATACGGATTCAATAAAAGATGCAGTGTATCAAGGTGTCCTATTACTATTTATTACTACTACCTTACTACAGCTACAATGGGAAATATTTGTAATAGCACTAATCTGGTCTTTTATTCAATTGTATTTACCAAAGCTATTCGATAAGAAGTTAGATATAGCTTATAGTAATTTATCCGAGCAAAATAAAAAGTATCTAAATACATTAAATAATTGGTTAATTGGATTAAATGAAATTAGAAGATATACAGCTACAGAGCACTTATTTAAAATTCTGGGACACGCTGGTAAGAACGTTGAAAAGTCAGTTATTAGTAAAAGCAAAGTTGAACAGGAAATAGAATATTTAAATAGTTTAATATATAATTTAGGAGATAGTGTATTGTTTATCATTACTGCCATAATAATTATTTTTTATGATGGTAATTTTGGATTAATTGCAAGTATCACTAGCTTTAATTTCTATTTATTCGGTTCATTGATGAATATTTCAACGTACCGTGTAAAAATTAAAGGAACTAAACAAATTAGAGATGAATTAACTGTTGATAGAGCAGAAACATACACATATACAGATACAGGTGAAAGTCCTAGTGGTTTTAAGATAGAAAATTTAAAAATCAAATTTTCAAATGGTCAAAGTATCTCTTATCCTAATTTTATAGTTAAGTCGGGGGAGAAAGTACTTTTAACTGGTAAGAGTGGCAGAGGAAAATCTACTCTGTTTAAATTAATATTAGGTGATTTGTTACCTAATAATGGTGAAATCATATATTTTAACAATGAGAATAAAGAGATTTTACCAAATTATAGTCAAATTGGTTATTTGTCACAAAGCCCAATCTTGATTCCAGGAACAATATTAGAAAATATAACTATGTTTAAACCTAGCTTAATACCACGTGTATCTAAAATAGAGCAAGAGGTACAACTAGTAGGTGAATTTAGTGAAGGACTAGATACTAAATTAGATCTAGTTAATGAAAATTATTCTGGTGGTCAAAAACAAAAAATTGTTTTAGCGCGTAGTTTAGTTCATGATAGTAATTTGTTACTAATTGATGAAGGAACAAGTGCTATTGATCAGAAAGCCACACTAGAAATTATTAAGAATTTAGTGAAGACTAAAAAAACGATAGTATTTATTGCGCATAGCTTAACTCCTGAAATGAAAGAATTATTTGATCGAGAAATCAATCTAGATAAGGAAGAATAAAATTTGATAGGCACTATAAGGCTGAGTTCAAAAAACATAGATTGTAGTGACCCAACAAAATGGGACACTTTATTGATATTAAGCTACTAAGGCTTGATTCCGATATTCTTTCGGAGCCAGGCCTTTTAGTTTCTTCTTTGTTCTTTCAGTATGTGATAGTGGATGTAGTCAATGATTGCTTGATCAAGTTCATCAAGATTAGCATAAGCAGATTTTTTACCGTAAAATATTCTTTCTTAAGAATACCAAAAAAGCCTTCTATGAGGCAGCAGCCTTTACGAGATATGCTTTGTGTAATACTACTAATCCTGTGTTTTAAAATGTCTAATTTTTGGGTCTCAGTTCACTTGCCCAAAAATTAGGGTTTGACTTTTTAGTTAATTTTCAATAATTTTGCCAGCCGAATTACGAGAGAAGTGCTTCAAGAAATTCCATGAATAATTCGCTTCAGCTTTATGTGGTTCATGTATCGCTTTGGCGACCATGACAAATTGGGCAAAGGGAGCTTCATAGCCTTTTTTGTAGTAGTCATTAACGGTCCAGATTGTACCGTTAGTTTGATGTCTTGTGGTTTTATCGGGAGTGTATCCCCAATACGGCGTCTGTTGGTAATTAGCTTTTTTGCCTGCGTATTTCATGTTGTTATAACGAAACAGAGTCTGAATTGCAGTTCGTACGTCTACTCTTACCATTGGATTGTCTTGGCTGGTGTACTCTGTGGCTTCTCTAGATCCTGAAATAAATTGAAAAGGGATTAGGTATTTGCTCTTTTTCTTGGTTAAATCGTTTGCCCAGCCATATGCAGCGATACCGGCAAACATGCGCGGATGTTCATTGACCATTGCAATTGAGGTGGCACCACCGTTAGAAAAGCCTAGTGAGTAGGTGCGGTGGGGATCAACGGAATAGTGGCTTTGGGCATAGCGCACTACTTTGCTGATGAAGGGAACATTGTCATAGGTTACATAGTCGTCGTAGGTGGGTGAAATAACTAAGATATTGGCACTTTTAGCTTTAGCTGCCCAACCTGATCGAATCGCTTCTTTTTGAGGGTCGCCTCCTGTACCATGCATAAACAAAACAAGCGGTACTCGTTTCTTGCCATAAAGTGCAGCTTTGCGGCCATAAACATAAACTCGGTTGTTGTTGATCCGATATGAAGCAATTGGCTGGGTGCTGGATGAGGATGAATTTTTATTAGCATTATTTGTCGACTTGCTGGTGTTTTTCCATGAAAAAACAGTAAGTCCGCCAATTAAAAGCAGGATTATCAGCCCAATGGTCAAGCTGAATTCGGTAGATTTTTTCATCATAGTCACGCTTTCTAAGCAGTCTAGCAATACCATACATTCAATGCATACTTGGGTAAGAAACCGTTACTGTGCAAGGGAAAGTATGGATGATAATATTTGAACATGACAAAGATGATTAACAACATTATATCTAGGAGGCAATATTAAATGCAAAGCCAAAAAGTAGTTTTCAAAAATAAGGATTTAGACCTACGCTTATCAGGAATTTTATACTCTCCGGACAACTTTAACTTAAGCAATGACTATCCTGCAATTGTAGTTACAGGCCCAATGCTTTCAATTAAGGAACAAGCTCAAAGCGTATACGCACAACGTTTGGCTGATCTTGGCTACATTACCTTAGTCTTCGATGGCTCATACTTTGGCGAAAGTGAAGGGATGCCTCGGCAACAAGAATTGCCAGAAGTTAAGGAAACGGATATTGAAGGTGCAGTCGACTTTTTGGAAAGCCTGCCATTTGTAGACAATAACCGCATTGGCGGGTTGGGAATCTGTGGCTCAGGTTCGTATATGTCAGTTGCGGGCGTTAAGGAGCCACGGTTAAAGGCAATTGCAGCTATGGTACCAGCAATTGCAGATATCTCAAAATCTAACATGGCTTCTTTCTTCAAGCCGGCAGAACAAGTTGAAGCTGAAAAGAAGGCATATGAAGAAAACAAGGGTGAAGTAACGTACTTGAACTTCATGCCACGTGCTTTTGATGAAGGTGCGGCTTACTACTACACTAAACGTGGACAACGCCCAGGCTGGAGCAACCAAGTTGTTTCATGGAGTCAACTCAGTCTGGTTAAGTATAATGTTCCAAACATTATGAAAGATATGAAGAAGCCATATTTGGTAATTACTGGTGAGAATGCTTGGAGTAGAGATGCATCTACGGAAGTTTACAATGCAGTTCCAGGCGATGATAAAGAAATGCACGTTATTCCAGAAGCAGGGCACTTTGATCTTTACGATCTTGAACCTTATGTGAGCGAAGTATTTGACTACATTAAGCCATTCTTTGCTAAGAATCTTTAATGAAAAAAATAAAACAACGCAAAAACGCGATTTGGTTAATTCCAAGTCGCGTTTTTTGGCACTTATTAGCTTGGTCAATTATGGTAAAATGACCAAGCTAAGTTTTTTACCTAGTAATGAAAATTACTTAGTTATGGGCTATTTTCAAAAGTATCGAATATTTATCTATATCTACCTTGGTCAATCGTGGTAAAATGACCAAACAAGGACTATTGATGACTAAGAAGGAGAGTAAATACCAATGAAGGCATTTGACTATGATACTTTGAATCATCTTCGAATGAGTAATGAAGTAATAAAAAAACTGACCACGATCTACCAATTGCGAGGGGAAACCTCTAGCTATGCGATTGACTATCACGAAGAGTTGGAAAAATTGGTTGCAGTTGCTAAGATTCAAAGTACCGATGCTTCTAATCGAATTGAAGGTATCTACACTTCAGATTCACGCTTGAAGAAAATTATGACAGACAAAGTGCACCCCCATGATCGAAGTGAACAAGAAATTGCGGGCTATCGGGATGTGTTGGCTTTAATTCATGAGAATTCACAATATATGCCGATCAACACCAATACGGTTTTAGCGATGCATAAAATGCTTTTTAAGTATACCGGTGATAATTGGGGAGGCAAATTCAAGGATATTAACAACCAAATAATTGCTCAGTATGCTGATGGACATCAAGAGATACGAATTACTCCGCCCGAAGCCTTTATAACGCCAGAACTAATTGAGCAATTGTGCCAACGTTACAACCTGGCCTTTGAAAAGGCCGATATATCTCCTTTGCTGCTTTCAGCTGCATTTGTTTTTGATTTTGTATCGATTCACCCATTCCGTGACGGCAATGGTCGCATGTCTCGGTTGTTAATGTTGCTCACCTTATACCGTTCTGGATTTGAGGTGGGAAAATATATTAGTTTGGAAAAAATAATTGAGGATAGTAAGGGGAGCTACTATGAAGCCTTAGCTGCTAGCTCTCAAGGCTGGAAGGAAAATCAAAATGACTACCTTCCTTTCATTGATTACTATCTTGGAATAATAGTCAGCGCTTACCGTGAACTGATTGATCGAATTGGGATTTTTCACAATAGACGTCCCTTGTCTGCTGAGCAAATGATAATTAAAACGCTGCAACAGCAGCTTAAACCTCTAGCTAGAGCAGAATTGGTTGAGCTGATCCCACGTTATAGTGAAACGACAATTCAACGATGTCTTCGCAAACTAAAGCGTGAGGGGACCATTAAAGCTGTGGGAAGCGGAAGGTATGTAAAATACGTGATAAAAAATTAGTAGTAGGCATAATGCAAAAACGCGATTTGGTTAATTCCAAGTCGCGTTTTTTGGCACTTATTTTTCCTGCGTTTCACGTGAAACTGCACAAGACAATCAAGAATGGTGCACATCAATATTTAAATGTGATACATGATCTACTATCGTTGCCATCAAAACGGACGTCACAAATTGTGACCTAAGTTTGAAAAAATGACTTTATTGGAGGATTTGTTTTGAACAAAAAACTTATTGTTTCATGTGAAACACATAGACTTTGATGAGCTTCCATCTATTTCGGTATCAGATATTTCATGGGCAGCAGATCATTCTTGTAACTTTAACTGGTAATTAGCTAGAAATGTTTTAGAAAAATCATCTGGGAGTTTATTCTCCTGGTTAAACATAACGATCATTGCATGGAAATTTTGATAGCTTCGTAGGGTAAAACGAGGTAACTGTGCTTCTAAAATCTTTTTAGCGCGTTCATAAGCGGGGATTTCACAGCCTAGGCAGGCAAACAACCGCCGCGAATAAGTATCCACGACAAACTCGCTCTTTTGTATAGCATATAGCAGAATTACATCGGCTGTCTCTGGCCCGATTCCTTTTATTGCTAAAAGTTCTTTGCGCAGTTTTTCTTTTGGTTGCAGTTGTACTGCTTCTAGATCAAAATTATATTGCTGAAAATAAGCTGCAAGGTTTTGAATGGTTGCGGCTTTGCGCGTGTATGAGCCTGAAGACTTGATCGTTTGCTTTAAGTCATCAAGCGGCATAGTTAAAATCTTTTCGGGATCAAAGTTCGTTGCTTGATACAGCTGTTTTAATGCTTTGTCGACATTTTTCCAATTAGTATTTTGAATTAGTACGGTAGACCAGATAACTTCCCAATCTGAACGACCCGGCCACCAGCCATTGGGATCCATGTGGTCGTACATGATGTTATAAAGGTCTAATAGGGAAATTGTAGTTGGCATAAAATCACCTCACCAAGATAACTATATTAAATAGCAAATCGAACCGAATAAAAAACGATCCAGCTGGATCGCTTTTGCTAGTTCTTAAAACTATGAATTGGTGCTGGAATTCGGCCGCCGCGATGGATCATCTTGGCTGAGCTTGCTGAGTTCACCGCCATAATTGGTGCGTGGCCCAAAAGACCGCCAAATTCAACAGTATCGCCGACTCCTTTGCCTTTAACCGGAATAACTCTGACAGCAGTAGTCTTATTGTTGATCATTCCAATAGCTGCTTCGTCAGCAATCATGCCACTAATTGTTTCAGCAGGCGTGTCGCCAGGGACAGCGATCATATCAAGGCCAACTGAGCAGACAGCCGTCATGGCTTCCAGCTTGCTGATGTCTAATCGGCCAGCATTAACGGCATCGATCATACCGGCATCTTCTGAAACTGGAATAAAAGCACCAGATAAGCCACCGACTGCATTGCAGGCCATGATTCCACCTTTTTTCACAGCATCATTCAACATGGCCAAGGCTGCGGTAGTACCATGAGTACCGACTTGTTCCAGGCCGATTTCTTCAAGTACTTGAGCAACTGAATCGCCGACTGCTGGGGTAGGGGCAAGTGAAAGGTCGACAATTCCAAATGGTACATTGAGTCGTTTGGAAGCTTCGGTACCTACTAGTTGTCCCATCCGAGTGATTTTAAAGGCAGTTTCTTTAATAGTATTGGCAACAACGTCTAATGGCTGGCCGGCTACTTTTTCAAGTGCTGCTTTAACAACACCTGGTCCGGATACGCCAACGTTAATGACGGTATCAGCTTCACCTACGCCATGGAAGGCACCAGCCATGAATGGATTATCTTCTACCGCATTGCAGAAAATAACCAGTTTAGCATTTGTCATTAAGTCGAGCTCTGAAGCTGCCTTGACTACTTGCCCCATTTGAGCAACTGCATCCATGTTGATACCAGCTTTAGTTGAGCCGACATTGACAGATGCACATACTAATTCAGTTTCATGCAAAACTTGTGGCAAGGAAGCAATTAACGTTTCATCGCCGCTTTGGTAGCCTTTTTGAACTAAGGCAGAAAAACCGCCGATAAAGTTAATGCCGATTGCTTTGGCTGCCCGATCCAAGGTCTTGGCGTATTTTAAGTAGTCGCGATCCTTGCTGGCTGCTGCGATAAGCGAAATTGGTGTTACCGAAACACGTTTATTGATGATTGGAATACCATATTCAGCTTCGATTTGCTCGCCGACCTTGACTAGATCTTTTGCCTTGGTGGTGATTTTGTCGTAAATTTTCTGGCATGCCCGGTCACTGTCGCTGTCGATGCAGTCAATCAGCGAGATTCCCATCGTGATGGTTCTGATATCCAGATTCTCATCAGAGATCATATGGGCTGTTTCAAAAATCTGTGTTGCGTCCATCTTGTCCTCCTAAAGCTGGTGCATTGACTTGTATAATTCAGCGTTGCGGAAGGTGATCGTCAAGTCATTTGCGTGACCTAATTCTTGCAATTGATCAGAAGTTTCCTTGAGATTAGAAGTTTCAGGCAATTCAGTCATCATCATCATGGTGAAGTAGCCATCCATAATGGTTTGGCTCAAGTCTAAAATGTTGATGTTTTTTTCTGCTAAAAAGCTGCTGACTTTAGCAATAATGCCAACTTGGTCCTTGCCAACAACAGTGAGTATTGCTTTCATATTTTTTCCTCGCTAAATACTGCTAGTTTTTTGTTTTAAGCTTATCACGGCTGGTAGTAGAAAAAAAGCTGAAAAGGGCTAACAACTAGATAAAAATATTTCCTGGGAAATTTTTTGCTAGCAACTGCTGGCTGAGAAACCATTTTGACGAGCAAAAAAATCTGTGCTAGGATTAAAACATCAATGACATCAAGAAAGAGCTGTGGCGGAGCGATCGCCATAGCTCTTTTTCTTTTTTAGAAAGGAACCTTATGGAGAATAAAATAAAAGCAATTGACGTTTGGGGAATTGTAGCGATTGCCTTGCTAAGCTTTGTCGGAATTGTGACCGAGACCTCAATGAATGTTGCCTATCAAGCTCTATCGCATACATTTAATATTGCATTAGATACAACACAATGGATTACGGCAGGATATTTGCTGATGGTAACTGTTGTTATGGGGACCACGGCAAATTTATTCCGCCGCTTTAATTTGCGCAGCATTCATATTTTTGGGGTGCTTGCTTTTGTAGTTGGCGATGTTTTAGCAATGATAGCGCCAAATTTTACGCTGCTAATGATTGGTCGGTTAATTCAAGCAATCGCCACGGGTGTATCAACTCCGGCAATGTTTCACTCGATCTTTAGCAAAATACCGCCAGCCAAAAGAGGTTTGATGACTGGAATTGCAGGGATGGTAATTTCTTTTGCCCCAGCATTAGGCCCGACATATGGTGGCTATGTGCTGTCAATTCTTTCTTGGCGGGCAATATTTTGGTTTACTTTGCCGCTAGCTGCGCTCAGTTTGATCATTGGTTGCTTTACCATTATTGATGACGGTAAAAAAGAAGCGGAACCCTTCAATTATCTAGCATTTGTGATTCTGACTCTGGCTATGTTTGTCTGGATTTATGCTCTATCATTAATAGGAAAAGAGGGCTTTACTTGGAAATTCTGGCTATTATTTATCTGTAGTTGGATTATTTTTGCTATTTTTGTGCAAGTAAATCAAAAGAGTCAGGCAAGATTATTTGATGTAACAATTTTCAAGCGCTTGCCAGTTTCTTTAAACGGCCTTAGTTACTTCTTCTTACAATTTATTAATATCGGGATCTCTTTAGTTATTCCAACTTATGTTCAATATGCCTTGAAGGGCAGTGCGTTTATTTCTGGGCTGGTTTTGCTTCCAGGGGCAGTGCTTGGGGCAATTACTTCGCCAATTGCCGGCATCTTAGCAGATAGATTAGGATATCGCGTCCCGATTATTACCGGGGGAATATTGGCGGTTATTGGAACTGGCTTAATCTTATTTTTCCAAGCAAGTTTGACGCCAATAAAGCTGATTTTCTTCTTTATGCTTTTCCGGCTAGGCTTCAATTTAGCTTTTGCTAATACGATTTCTAATACCTCAACACAAGTTGAACGAAAAAACATGGCTGACGTGAGTTCGATTTTTAACATGATTCAGCAATTTGCTGGCTCTACCGGTACGATTTTTCTGGCTTCTTTGATGGCCTTATTTCAAAATAAGGGAACCGGTTCACTGGCACAAAGAACCTATGACGGTGGGAAGATCGACTTTATCATGATGGTAATCTTTGCGGTTATTGTCCTCATTGCGCTTTTAACCAGTTATTATCTTCAGGGGAAAAAGCAAAAATAATTATTTCCCAGGAAATATCTGCTATAATATCTCATTAACGGACCGCTTTGGCGGTTCTTTTTATTGAGGTGGTAAAGAATGCGTCTATTACTAACTGGAGATAGTATTATTGCTCGGCTTGAAGGGAAAGCAATCCCGCATATAAACTATAATTTAAAACGATTATTACCTAACTTGACAGTTGTAAATACTGCGATTCCCGGAATCAACAGCCAAAACCTGCTGGATAATTTAGATAGTTTAGTTTTAAATCGGACTAAGGCTAACTATGTTGTGATTTTGATTGGTGCTAATGACCTTGCTCGTCACAAACAAGTCAAGATTGCGCAATATCGGCAAAACCTGAAGCAAATTTGTCAAAAATTATTGCAGGAATATGCTTCATCAGAAATAATAATGATTACTCCTCCTGCTGTTGATGAAACTAAGCAGCGTTTTCGGGATAACCAATTAATTGGAGAATATAGTCAGGTCGTTAAGGAAGTTGCCTCAGAGTATCAGCTCGTTTTTATTGACCTCTACCAGCACATGCTAGAGCAACCGGACAAGGAGATTTATCGTGGTCTGCTAGATGATGGACTGCACTTTGGCGATTTAGGCTATAATTTATTAGCACAACTAATTGCTGAACAGGTTAAAGAATTGGGGGAATAATGTGACCAGGTACCAACAGATAATTTTAGACGTCGATGATACTTTGATTGATTCTAAGAAAACAGAAAACTATTCAATTAAGACGCTGTTTGCCCGCCATAACTGGAAACTAACGCCAGAATTGCAAAAAGCCTATCATACTTGGAACCAAGGGTTATGGCGAAAATTAGAGCAGGGCGAGATTAGTTACGATGAATTAAGCGTACGGACCTTTGGCGATTTTATGCGTGACCACATGAATTTGGAGGTTGATGGTCGAGCTCTGATTAATGAATATCGGTCATATTTTGGCCAATGTCATGAATTATTGCCAGGGGCACGAGACTTTTTAAAATATGCTAAACGGCAAGGCTATCAGCTGGCGGTTTTAAGCAATGGTGAAAGTTTCATGCAGCATAAACGCTTAAAAGACGCGGGGATTGAGGACATGTTTGACCTAATCGTGATTAGTGATGAAACGGGTTCTCAGAAGCCTGAGGCGGCAATCTTTGACTACTTTTTTGCTAAATCCCAGGTTGCACCAGAAAAGACGGTCTTTTTTGGCGACGGCTTGAAGTCCGATATTCTTGGTGCCGAAAACTATGGTTTTGACAGCATCTGGTATAATCACCGCCATCGGAAAGATACAATTGGCTTGCACCCGCTGTTTGAAGTTGATACCTACGAGGAATTTATCAAGCTTCTCCAGCATGATTTTAAGAAAACTTGGTAAGAATATGGCGAAAAAAGCGATAACTCTGCAGCTTGAAGAAGATTTATATAGACAAGCACAAGCTTACTTTAAAGCTAAGGGACTGGATTTTGATGAGGGAATCAGTCAGCTGCTTGAACAGGCCGTTAAACCTAAAAAGCCGGCGAAGGCGCAACACCACTATCGCAAGGCCTTGTCTGCAATTCCCTTTTACGTGGACTATCAGGGGGCAAAAGCTGAAGTTTATTGGCGTAAGCGCAATGAGCTAGCTATTTCTGCCGGTGCGATCTTAGTCAAAGAGGCCCCTTTAAATAAAGATGGCAGCTCCTAAGATGATGATGGCTGGAATGAAAAATGTCGAAAGAAAGACAAAGACCAGACCGATCAAAACCAGGGTAATGATGAAATGGATAAGTTTAAAGCCGATCTTGAACATTAACCAGATCAATAAAATGACTAAAAGCAAGTCCAATAACATGGGATTCCCTCCATTCGTATGATGATATTTTACTCTATTTGAGCAGGGAGGATAGTTAAGAATCTTTTAAATCAAACGTTCGTCCTGATAAGTAAGATATTTTTTAGTGCAGCAATCTCTGCTAAAATTTGAGGTGAAGAGTGTGGAGGGAGTACAATGCTTTATCAACAGATTTCTCATAATAAGCGCAATACTTGGTATGTTATGGCCCTATTTGGAGTATTGCTGCTGGCAGTAACAATTTTTATTACCTATTCTATAGGCTCGACAATCGGTTCTATTTTTTTGCTGGGCGGACTTATCTACGTTGTGTGGGTGTATTTCAATGCTGCTAAGCACTTGATGAAAATCACCAATGCGGTGGAAATCAAGCAAGAAGATAGTCCTGAACTTTACGAGATGGTTGAGGAACTTTGCTTAGCTGGCGGAATTCCCGTTCCTAAAATTTACATCACGCCAGAGGAAGCTCCGAATGCTTTTGCTACCGGCCGTGATCCAGAACATGCCAGCCTGGCTTTGACTAAGGGGCTGGTAGAAATAATGAACAAAGAGGAGATTCGTGGCGTAATTGGCCATGAATTGTCTCATATCCGAAATTATGATATCAGGTTTACCACGGTTGCCAGTGGGATGGTCAACTTGATTTATTATACTGGCGTTGGGATTTTGTTTGCCGGCTTGGGTATGGTGCTTTCTGATGAACATGGGATAATCGCGATGGCTTTTAGACTTTTGGGTCTATTCCTCGTATTTATTGGCGGAGTGATTTCGATTGTCGGCATACCGTTAGCTAAATTATTTTATCTAATGATTTCACGGCAACGTGAATATTTAGCTGATGTTGGTTCAGTTGACTTAACTCGCGATCCATCTGGGCTAATTTCTGCTCTAAGCAAGTTAGAAACAATTGAAACCAAAGCTGAATCGCAAGACATTATGGTTGATAGTCTGTATTTTGATAAGCCAGGCAAAAGCAATTTCTTTTCGCAGCTATTCTCAGACCACCCGCCACTAGATAAAAGAATTGAGCGCCTGCAAGAATCCAACAAGTAACTGGGACGTTTAGCGACCTTCAAACTTTTTTCATAAGCCTGGTGTACAATTACTTTTAGTAAGTGAAAAGAAAGGAAGACACAAAAATGACTATTTCTTCATTAACTGATACCTATAAATTAAATAATGGTCTGGAAATTCCAATTATTGGTTTTGGTACTTGGCAAACCCCCGATGGACAGGTAGCTGAAGATGCGGTTAAGGCAGCCCTAGATAGCGGCTATCGCCACATTGACACGGCAAGGGCCTATGGCAATGAGGCAAGTGTTGGTAGAGCAATTAAAGCATCTGGCGTGAAACGTTCTGATTTGTTTATTACAACTAAGTTGTGGAATTCCGACCATGGCTATCAAAAAACTAAGCAAGCAATTGATCATAGCTTGCTGGAATTGGGGCTGGACTACTTAGATTTATATTTGATCCACTGGCCAAACCCGGCTGCCATGCGCGATCATTGGGCAGAACTTAATGCTGAAAGCTGGGAAGCGATGGAAGAGGCAGTTAAGGCTGGCAAGATTCGGTCAATTGGTATTTCCAACTTTAGAAAACGCCATATTGATGAATTGCTGAAGACGGCAAAAATTAAGCCGGCAGTAAATCAAATCATGCTTAACCCAAGCGATCTGCAAGAAGAAACTGCTGAATACAGCAAAAAGCAGGGAATGCTGCTAGAAGCTTATAGTCCGCTAGGAACCGGTGGCCTGTTGGGAAATGAAACCGTCAAGCAAGTTGCGGAACGTTACGGCAAGTCACCAGCGCAAGTATTAATTCGGTGGTCGTTGCAACATGGCTTTTTGCCTTTGCCGAAATCCGTCCATGCTGAATATATCAAGGCAAATGCCGACGTATTCGACTTTGAATTAAGCAGCGCAGATCTAAAATTGCTTGATGGTTTGCATGGTGCTAGTGATTTGGCACTTGATCCAGATAAAGCTAACTTTTAGTTTCATGTGAAACAAAATGCGTCTCCTGATGAGGCGCATTTTTTATATTTCAGTAATTGTCAAAAATTTTCTTGGACAAAAGACCTTTCTAGCGTATTATTTAGGAGATAAGTGACAAGGAGGTCTTTTATGAGTAGACGGATCACGGCTGGCGTTTCTGCCGTGTTGTTGGTGATCTTGACGGTTATGGTCACCACCGGAAACGCCATCGTAACGAAGACAGATAACTTGTTTGCAAACTTTGCAGCAAGTACTGTCAATCCAGTAAGTACAATTCTGTTTAAGATTATCAAGTTTTTGGCTAGTCCGGCATTTACAAGTGTTTTGATGCTGGCTTTAGTAGTTTATTTATTTTATAAACGCAGCCAGGGGCTTAGTGTTTGGCTAGCTATCAGCTTTTTTGGCGGAAGCGCAATTGCTTGGGTTATTAAGCACCTTGTTCGTCGTCCGCGTCCAGCAGGCGCATCTAAGAGCGATGATGGTTTTAGTTATCCAAGTGGACACGTACTTTGTGCAGCGATGTTGGTTATTTTAGCTTTAGTAATTTTGTATCATAATACTGAAGATACTAAAACAAGAGTAATTTGGACAATCGTCGGCTGTGTTTGGATTCTGCTCGTAATGTTCGATCGGGTTTATCTACAAGCTCACCACATTACTGATACGCTAGCTTCGGTTTTATTGGCTAGCTGCTGGTTAGGTTTAACTTATGAGTTTAGGCCACAAGAATTAAAGACGCGAAGAAGATATTATTAAGAAAGATCCTTACAGTTGTTAGTTATGAAACTAACGCTGTAAGGATCTTTTTTAGATTGTTTGATTTAAGGAGATCATTTCAATTAAGGTTTGAGCAGTTGAGCTGCCCTCATTGCCAACTTTTAAGCCGCTGCGCTGTAAGGCTTGTTCGATATTGTCAGTTGTTAACAAGCCAAAGGTTAGGGGGATAGTGCCTTGCAGGTTCAGCTGCATGACTGCATTGGTGACATTATTGATAATTAAGTCGTAGTGATCAGTTTCGCCCTTGATCACAGCGCCCAAAGTCATTATGCCGTCATATTTGCTGCTTGCCAAAACTCTTTTAGCAGTAAAGCCGATCTCAAAAGCCCCGGGTACCCAATAAACATCAACGTTGTCGCGGTTTACCCCGAACTGGGCCAAGGTTCGCTCGGCTCCGGCGACTAGTTTTCGAGTGACGGTTTCATTGAACTTTGATGCGACAATGGCGATGCGTGGATCAGCTGCGATTAATTTGCCTTCAAATTCCATTTTATTTTTCCTTTCTTCTATTATATGAGGTTATCAAAGGTTAACCAGCATATGGTTGAAGCGGTCGCGTTTAGTTTCCAGATAAAAACGATCAATGCTGTTAGCTGGCATTTCCAAGGGGATGCGGTTAGTGACCATGATCCCGTAATCAGCTAACTGGTTAATTTTATCGGGATTGTTGGTAAGCAGTTTGATTTGTTTAATTCCCAGGTCCTTAAACATTTGCGCGGCAACATCATAATGGCGCTGGTCAGGCTTAAAGCCCAGCATTTCGTTGGCATCATAAGTATCATGGCCTTGATCTTGCAAGGCGTAGGCCCGCAATTTGTTAGTCAGGCCAATTCCGCGGCCTTCTTGGCGCAAATACAGCAGGACACCGCTGCCAGCATCATCAATCATGCGCATGGCGGTGTGCAATTGGTCGCCACAGTCGCACCGCTTTGAACCAAAAGTGTCACCAGTCATGCATTCAGAATGAATCCGCGTCAAGACCGGCTGACTAGGATCAATTTTTCCTTTTACCAGAGCTAAATTTCCGCCAGGATAAATCTTGATTTTGAAATTGCCGTAATCAGTTGGAAGATTTACAAAATCGCTGGGCTTACTCGCTGGACTTTTAACATATTCTTGCAGATCAGCAATTGTGAAGTAAGGCAGATGGTATTCGCGGGCGATCTCTTGCAGCCGCTTGCGCCGAGCCATGTGGCCATCATCATCGGTCACTTCGCAAATATAAGCAGCTGGGGCCGCACCAGCAAGTTTGGCAAGGGTGACAGAAGCTTCAGTGTGGCCGTTGCGTTCCAAAACGCCGCGGTCTTTGGCAACTAGTGGGAAGCAGTGGCCAGGGCGGAAGAAGTCTTCAGGTTTGGTAGTCGGATCGGCCAAAGCCTTAATTGTGGCAGCACGATCAAAAGCGGAAATCCCGGTAGTGGTAGTTTTGTAATCAACGCTGATGGTGAAGGCAGTGCCATATGGATCGGTGTTGTGGGCTTCCATGGGATGCAAGTGCAGGCGTTCGGCGATTTTGCGATCAATGCTGGTGCAAAGCAAGCCACGGGCATGCTTGGTCATAAAATTAATGTTTTCAGGAGTGACATATTGGGCCAAGCCGATCATGTCGCCTTCGGCTTCACGGTCTTCATCATCGGCGACGATTACCAAGCCGCCTTGTTTCATCCATTCGATAGCTGATTGAATCTTTTTAACATCCATTTTATATTCTCCTAGTTTTGTACTGCGACCTGTTGTGCCAGGTCATGGGCAACGTATTTTGCAATTACGTCGGTTTCAATATTTACGGCATCTCCGACCTTAAGCGCCGCCAAGTTGGTTTCATCTTGGGTGTGGGGGATTAGGCCGATAGAGAAAGTTTTTCCGTCGGCGTGCATAATTGTTAAACTGGTGCCGTTAATCGCAATGCTGCCTTGGCTGATAATTTGTTGTTTGAGTGCTGGCGGAATCGGAAAAGTTAATTCCAAAGCGTTTTCATTGCGCTTTTTGCTTAATAGCTTGACTGTGCCGTCAACATGTCCGCTGACAATGTGGCCATCAAAGCGGTCACCTAAGCGTAAAGAGCGTTCAAGATTTACTTGGTCGCCGACTTGGCGGTCTTTGAAAGTGGTCATATTGTAGGTTTGAGGCATCATTGTGACCGTAAAGTGTTGCTGGTCAAATGATTCAACCGTAAGACAGCAGCCGTTGATGGCGATTGAGTCGCCGATTTTCACCCCTTGTAAAATATCGGCTTGCGTTTCGACCGTCATGACAATAGTTTGGTCGGTTTTTTTAATAGCTGAAATGACAGCCTTGTTTGTTACTAATCCGCTAAACATGCTTGTAACCTGCGATTCTAAAATTGTCAGCTAAAGCGCTGAAGTGATATTGATAATCATTTTTATTTTCCTGCCATGCGGGAATGCCGTCTCCAAGGATTTCGGGCGACACATAGGTCAGAACTTCATCGGCTAGTCCAGCCTGTAAAAAGCTTTGAGCTACCCGGCGTCCGCCCTCAACATAGAGAGATTGCAATTCCTGTTCAGTTAAAGTCTTGATAACGGCTTGAATACTGTCACCATTGGTTTTGTGAATTTTCACAAAGTCAGGCAGGCTCACTTTCAGGAAATTATCATTTTCGGTAAAAATCCAAGTCGGTGCCAGGCCGTCAGTCAGGACCTTTATTTTCAGATGCTGTAATAAACGGCCCCGACGATCGAGTACGATGCGAATCGGCGGAAAATCAGTATTGGCTGTTGTCAGCAAGCTGGGATTGTCAATAATGGCTGTGGTTGAGCCGACTAAAATGGCTTGATACCGACTGCGTTCTTGATGCACGCAGTCATAGGCGGCCTGATTGGTAATTTGGGTTCGCTGCCCCAGATAGCCTAGCTGCTGATCATAACTGACAGCTTTTTTCAGGCAGACCCAGGGCCGCTTGTGCGTGTAAAAGAAGTTGTAGTGCTGGTTGAGCCGGCGGGCAGCTTGCTCTAAAACACCCAACTCAACTTGAATGCCATGATCGCGCAGTTTTTTGATGCCTTTGCCGGCTACGATTTGATGGGGATCTTCTTGGGCAATTACTACCCGCTTAATTCCGCTCGCAACAATCAAATCAGAACAGGGAGGCTGTTTTCCGGTATGATTGCATGGTTCCAATGTGACATACAGGGTTGAATTGAACAGCTGCTTCTTCGAGAGCTGACTGATTGCATCACGTTCGGCATGTGGCTGGCCGTAGTGATGGTGGTAACCGATAGCTAGTACCTGATCGTTTTTAACAACTACGGCACCAACTAGCGGATTTTTCCAAGTATTAGGGGCGCCTTTAGCAGCTGCTTCCAACGCCAACTCCATATATTGCTGGTCAGTCATAACTCTCACCTCGAATCTATAAAAAAAGAGCCTCGAATCACTTCGAGACTCCGCTTATCGTCAAAAATAGTGCGTCACAAAAAAACGCATACCTTCTCCCATCTAGACTGTAACTATCGGTACCCATTCGGGATTCAGCCGCTTAAAAAGCGGGTTGCGGACTTTACCGCCGGTCGGGAATTTCACCCTGCCTCGAAGAATTGTTATTCAATTCGCTTTATACTTTAGAACTATGTGTAAGCGTTGTCAATAAAAATGTGCTGGAAAAATTGCAAAATTGGAGTGAAGGCAAGAGGCTGTAGGAGAAAAAAATCAATTTTTGATAAATTTATTTACGGTCATACTAATTAAAGAAATGAAAATAAGTGATAAACCTAAAAATGAATAATCAAATTGATTCTTTAAATTGAAAACAAATTTGAAAAAAAACGTCCCAAATGGCATAAATAAAATGGCAATAGAAAAAATAATGCTGAAAACACGACCTATGTACTCTACTTTGGTATTTATTTGAACAAAAGTCATAAATTGAATATTGTAAATACCTAAAAACATATTGAACATAGCTATACAGACCGAAACCACAATCACTGAATGTGTTAGCAGAAAGAGTTGAGGACAGGGGATTAGTGATAACCCACATAGCATCATTAGTATAAATAACTTATTCGAAGAGGGATCTTTTTTCATTAATCCAGAAAGAGAAGCCCCAACTAACCCTCCAACTGACTCTGCAGTAAGAAATACAGCATATGCCTTTAATTTTGTTCCACTGAACGCGTATGTTGAAAATGGCAAAATTAGATTATATCCAGCTATGATAAAATTTATGACACTTGAAAAAATAACTATTACCATAATATTACGATTGAGAGTTAAGTAATGGAAGCCTTGAAATATTTGACTGATTGTTGTCGTTTTTTTAGTGTTAAGCTTTTGAGGACTTATGATAAATAGTTTTTGAAGCAAAAATCCTGAAATAAAAAAACTAATACTATCCAAGATTAAAGCACCACGATTGCCGATAAATTTAGCTATCATTAATGCTAATGTAGGACCACCTATTTGAACTATTTCGTTTACCGTTTCCAAAATAGAATTTACTTTACCAAGATTATTTTCATTAACAATTTCACGAAAAATGGCTTTATATGCTGGACTCCGAAAAGAAGAAATGATTGCAAAAACAATATTTATCACAATGACAGCATACAAGAAAACGTCATCAGGAATAAAAATAGATAGTAGAAAGCAAACCGATCCACTAAATAAGTCACAAATAAAAATGATATTTTTTCGATTTTTATAGTCTGACAATGCCCCCCCTAAAAAGTTGAAAAGAACACTGGTAAATACTTCACTACTTTGGTAAATAGAAAGAAGCCATCCACCGTTTTTACTGCCAGATAATAGGACAGAATTAACATAATCAAAAAGCATATCACCAAATTTTGAAATTGCACTGCTAGAGATTACTTTGGCAGTATTTTTTTCTCTACTTGCGAAAAAGATTTATTCATAATAGTTCCTCTTATTATAAGTTAAAAAATAGCTAGACATTTCAAATAATAGTGCTAAACTATTCAAATAATTATAACATCATTAGCAAAATATTCAATTTTGCTTCATAAATAAAAATAATATTATTTATATAGGAGAAAAAATAATGCAAAGAGGAAAAATAATATTGGTAGAAGGAATTTCAAATGCTGGCAAATCAACATTATGCAAGAATTTAGCTGACAAAAATGATTTTATAATCATTCCTGAGGGAATAAGATATTTAGAACGAAGGCTCCATGAAGAAGGGGATGACATTTTACTCGTTCCAGAAACAACGAAAGGATAAAGAGCAGACTAAAAGGCCTGACTCCGAAAGAATATCGGAATCAAGCCTTTAAGCAGCCTGCGTTTTAAACTGTCCAATTTTTTGGTCTCAGTTCAAAAACTACTTTTTATTATTCCTTGCTTGTATGAACAGCAAACAATAGTTCCTACTCTTTTGCATTTCTTGAAAATTATTGATGAAACGAAAATAAATGCTGATATTTTTGTAGTAACGACGAATAAAGAAAAAGTAAAAAATGAGAAATCAAAAACAACCTATGAAGTTGTTCAAGAATTTATTTCAGAAGGTGAAAAATATAAAGCTGTGCATCTTTTAAATTATCCGGGTGAAGATGGCATGATGGCTGATCAGCTGAATTTTGTCAAAGAAGAAATTTTTAAGAATTATAGTTTAACAGCAACCAAAACATACTTTTGCGTTTATAACGCAGATAGTCGTCCTGGTAAGCAGGCGATTTTGGAACTACAAAGAATTACATCAAAAGCTGAATATCCTTTGGTTATTCAAGAATATTCAGCGCTTTTCTCAAATTTACAATCCTTAAGCCCTATCATGAAAGGGTTCGCAGTTTATCAAACAAATTTTGAAATTACAAATGGACTGACTAATTCTGTTTTATATTCTAAATTCTTGAGAAATCATGTTGTTGGACATGGTTTGTGCCTAAGATTTGATTATTTACAAAAAATTGGTGGTTTCACCACTGATTACTGGTGTGAAGATATTTATCTTAGTTTTTACCTTAGAGATAAAGATGTTTCTATCTATCCAATGCTTGCTTTGGAATATGGAGAAACTCCAAAAAAATTGCTTATTTTAATGAAGCAAAACGCAAATTGGTTCAAGACGCTATCGGAAGCGAAGAAAATTTATCATAGCTTTCATCATGGGAATCTATATAATGCAAGGCTGTATTATTTGAATCAAATACGTGGAGCAATTGCTTGGCTTACATTACCAATAATTTATCGTAAATTGCAATAATAAATTGAACATTTATACTGCTTGATAGATATGATCTAATTCTTTCTCAAAGATTTCATCTGGAGTATGATATGCCAAGATCTTT
>NZ_BMAY01000003.1:0-1505 GCF_018327645.1 Lactobacillus corticis
AATCTTTTTCAATCAAGGAGAAGTGCTGGAAGATTCTAACGATCCAGAAGCTTTCTTCGAACATCCGAAGTCAGAACGGGCACAGGAGTTCTTGAGCAAGATTATCAGTTTATAAGGGGGTCACTATGCGCAAATGGCTAAAAGTTTTCCTAGCGATCGTCCTGGGATTAACCTTGGCGGGTTGCTCTAGTAAGGAGAACACCGCTTCTAGCGACAATGAATATCAAGCAATCAAGCAAAGTAAAACTATCGCTTGGGGAATCAGAACTGATGTCCGCTTGTTTGGTTATGTTAATTTAAAAACCGGGAAGGTTGAAGGTTTTGAACTGGACCTTGCTCGGGCCTTGACCAAACAAATGTTAGGCAAGGATGGCAAAGCCGAATTTGTGGAAACAACCGCCAAAACAAAAATTCCGCAACTTTTAAATAATTCGGTTGATGTCGATTTGGCAACTATGACCATTACTGATGAACGGAAAAAGGTAGTCGACTTTACCAATCCTTATTTCAATGCTGGACAATCAATCTTGGTAAAAAATTCCAGCAAGATCAACTCAATTAAGGATTTGAATCATAAAAACATTGTGGTTTTGGCAGTTAAAGGGACCACTGCCGTTCAAAATATGAAAAAGTTTGCCCCTAAGGCAAAAGTGCAAGAATATGACGATTATGGCCAAGCAATGGCAGCATTGAAATCGGGCCAAGGCGATGCCATGACAACCGACAACGGGATTTTGGCAGGTTTAGCCGATGAAAACAAGGGCTACAAGCTGGTTGGCGGCACCTTTACCAACGAGCCTTACGGAATGGCTATTAAGAAAAATCAGCCTCAACTAAAACGAGCACTCAATAAGGCTTTGGCCGAGCTTAAGGCTAATGGGACTTATAAAAAACTGCTCATCAAATGGTTTAACGGTGTCAAGGGCTTTAGCATGAAGGAGGCAATGAAATAATGCTTGAACTATTACAAAGCAACTGGTCAACCTTTCTGACCGGGTTCGGCCACACGATTCTGTCCAGCATCATTGCGCTAGCAGCCAGTTTGGCCCTGGGCACGATCTTTGCGCTATTGGAAGTATCGGAAAACAAGCCGCTGCGAATCATCGCTTCAGTCTACATTGAAATCTTCCGAAACATTCCGCTTTTGGTGGTAACGATGGTCTTCTACCTGGTAGTGCCGATGTACGTGGTAAAAATCGACGGCTTTACGGCCGGGACGATCGGCTTGTCGCTCTACACGTCGGCATTCATTGCGGAAACGATCAGAGCAGGGATCAATTCCGTCGGCGACGGACAAATGGAAGGCGCTAGAAGCAACGGGATGACCTACGTGCAGGCCATGAGATACGTGATTCTGCCGCAGGCCTTCAAAGCAGCGCTGCCGCCGCTGGGGAACCAGTTCATCAACCTGATCAAGAACTCGTCGGTCTTGTCGTTCGTAGCAGGCTTTGACCTGATGTACCAAGCCGACACGGTGGCCTTTTCCACGTATCAGGTAATCCCGA
>NZ_BMAY01000003.1:1513-190896 GCF_018327645.1 Lactobacillus corticis
CGAAAGCGCGATGATCAGCGAGATCGTGCGCGCCGGGATCGAATCGATCGACTACGGACAGATGGAAGGTGCACGAAGCAACGGGATGACGTACGTGCAGGCCATGTACCACATCATCGTGCCGCAGGCGGTGCACAACATGATACCGGCGCTGCTGTCGCAGTTCGTATCGCTGGTCAAGGACACGTCGCTGGCCACGATCATCCTGCTGCCGGAATTATTGTATCGGGCGCAGATCATCTACAGCCAGAATTCGACTTACATGATTCCAATGTATTTGATAATTGCGGTGATGTACTTCATCATCTGTTTTGCCTTGTCGAAGCTGGCTTCATATTTGTCAAAGCGTTATGCATCATAAGATAAGTTTTAACCTCAAAGTTCAAGTTAAATTTGACTTTGAGGTTTTTTCTTTGCCACAATTTGCGCAGCTTCTTGATAAAATAAGGATATTAGGCTTTTTACAAAAATATTCTTGCAATATCTGAATAAAAGTGGCATTCTAATATGATATTTGTTTTTAGGGATAGCGGCGAGGACGGCGCGCAGTCTTTTCCATGATGCTCTGAATGGATATCATTATTACTGTAAATTAATAATATGGGGAAGGAATAATAATCCATGAAGAAATTAAAGACCTTATTACTGGTGCTGACAGCGATGTTTGCCCTTGGTTTAACAGCTTGTTCAAAGGGAAATAACGCCGGAAGCGATAAGAAAGTGACGGTTGTTACCTCAACCAATGTTTATGCGGATATTGCCAAACAAGTTCTTGGCAAGTATGGTACGGCTAAACCAGTAATTTCTAACGGGGATACTGATCCGCATGATTTTGAACCTACGACCAGCTCAGCCAAAATTGTCAGCGGTGCTGATATTGTGATTGCTAATGGAATGGGCTATGACAATTGGATGAATCATTTAGCCGAATCCAACGGAAAAAAGGCTGTCAAAGTCGGTGAACAAATCATGGGAAAGAAGAGCAGCGATAATCCGCACATTTGGTATGACTTAAAGATGCCAAAAGAATATGTTGATTATTTAGTAAAAAAGGCTTCTAAAATAGCGCCCAAGCACGCATCTTACTTTAAAAAGCAAGGTGCTGCTTACTTAGCCAAGATTGCCAAAATTCAAGCTTTAGCTAAAACCATCAACGGAAGCAAAGAAAAGCCTGTCTTTGTTTCTGAACCTGTCTTTGACTATGCTTTAACAGCAGCTGGATTCAAGATTGGCGATACAGAATTTGAAAATGCGATTGAAAATGAAACCGACCCAAGTGCTAAAACGATTCACACGGTCCAAAACAAATTAAAGCATGGCGGTTTTAGTTTATTTGTTAACAACACGCAGGCTTCTAGTTCAACTGTTAATAATATGTTGAAAATTGCTAAGGCAAACAAGGTAAAAGTGATTGATGTCCGCGAAACGATGCCGAACGGGGTATCTTATTATGACTGGATGTACAAGAACTACCAAAACTTAGCTAAGCTTTTTGAAAAATAATTCAAAATAATCCTTGCATTTTTACTCAGAACAGGTATACTTATAAATGTCCTGTTTTGAGAACGACCCGTTGGTCAAGTGGTTAAGACACGGCCCTTTCACGGCCGTAACATGGGTTCAAATCCCGTACGGGTCATTTGGAGGATTAGCTCAGCTGGGAGAGCATCTGCCTTACAAGCAGGAGGTCACAGGTTCGAGCCCTGTATCCTCCATCGTTCTAGAAACTGCCGGGTTTCCGGTAGTTTCTTTTTTTATAATCTAGAACGAACTTTTTATATCATAAGATCGGTTCAAGTCCTGAAAGGATTCACCCTCGTGGTGAAGATGCCTTGTAACCGAATAGCTAAGTCTATATAGGGGGACATATGGAAAAGAAACTTTTTACTTCTGAATCAGTATCTGAAGGGCACCCAGACAAGGTTGCTGACCAAATCTCCGATGCAATTTTAGATGCAATTTTGGCTAAGGATCCATACGCTCACGTTGCGTGTGAAACTTCCGTAACCACGGGGATGGTCCTGGTCTTTGGAGAAATCTCAACCACAGCCTACGTTGACGTCCAAGGCGTAGTTCGTGATACGATCCGCCGAATTGGTTACGATCGGCCAGAACTAGGCTTCGATGCAGATAATTGTGCCGTTTTGGTTAATATTGATGAGCAATCGCCAGACATTGCTGAAGGTGTTGACCATGCCTTGGAAGTTCGGGGCAAGGATGACAATGACCAGCTTGACCAAATTGGGGCTGGTGATCAGGGATTGATGTTTGGCTTTGCGATTAAAGAAACTCCAGAATTAATGCCGCTGCCAATTTCACTTGCCCATAAGCTGATGAAGCGGGTAAGCGATCTGCGTAAAAGCGGCGAGTTAACTTGGCTTAGACCAGATGCTAAGGCGCAGGTAACGGTTGAATATGATGAAAATGACAAGCCTAAACGGATTGATACGGTGGTAATTTCAACCCAAACTGATGCAGAAGTAACTAATGAAACGATCGAAGATGCAATGATCAATCAAGTAATTAAAGAAGTCATTCCAAGCAAGTTCTTGGATGCTGAAACAAAATACTTGATTAATCCTTCAGGCCGTTTTGTGATTGGTGGGCCTAAGGGCGATGCTGGCTTGACTGGTAGAAAAATCATTGTGGATACTTATGGCGGATACGCTCGTCATGGCGGTGGCGCATTTTCTGGCAAAGATGCAACTAAGGTAGACCGGTCAGCTTCTTATGCTGCTCGGTATGTTGCCAAAAATATCGTCGCTGCTGGTTTGGCTTATCGCTGCGAAGTGCAACTTGCTTATGCAATTGGCGTTGCTCACCCGGTTTCCATTCGAGTAGATACAAATGGAACAGGTAAAGTCAGCGATGAACTACTGACTGAAGCAGTACGAGCTAGTTTTGACTTGCGACCAGCTGGCATCATTAAAATGCTGGACTTGCGTCGGCCGATTTATGAACAAACGGCCGCCTACGGTCATTTTGGTCGAACTGACGTAGATTTGCCTTGGGAACACACTGATCGGGTCGAAGCCTTGCAAAAATTCGTGCAAACTCATCAAAAATAAAGGATAGATAAATAAGAGGAATGGGGTAGCTATGAAGAAAACAAACGTGCCATTAGTCACGCTTGCAATTTTTCTAACGACATTCATGACCGCAATCGAAGGCACGATTGTGTCAACTGCCATGCCCACCATCGTCAGTGATCTGAATGGTCTCGAGATGATGAACTGGGTGGTGTCGATTTTCTTGCTGATGACGGCGGTTTCCACTCCCATTTATGGAAAACTGGCTGATAGTCTTGGACGTAAGCCGGTTTTTTTGTTTGGCATTGGTTTGTTTGTCGTTGGTTCAGCCTTATGTGGCTTATCAACCAGTATGTTGGAGTTGATATTCTTTCGGGTAATTCAGGGTCTGGGTTCAGGTGCCGTGCAGACCGTGGCGATCACGGTGATTGCTGATATGTATCCACCAGCCAAACGTGCCCGCATGCTGGGGATTAACTCCAGTTTCTGGGGCGTGGCTTCAGTCATTGCTCCGTTATTAGGTGGCTTTATTGTCCAGCAGCTTTCTTGGCACTGGGTCTTTGAAATAAACGTACCGTTAGGTATTATAGCTTTCCTTTTGGTCTTGTTCTGCCTTAAGGAAAATAAACATGCTCAAAGTGGCCGTTTGGACTTAGCGGGAACAACGACGCTGGTCATCTTTTTATTGAGCATGATGCTCTTTTTCCAGCAGCTGGAAGAGGCCAATTGGTTGTTGCTGGGCGTCTTAATGCTGGTTATGCTGCTGTCAGGCTTTGGCTTCTATCAAGCTGAAAAGCGGGCACAGGATCCAATTTTATCGCTGCAGTTATTAAAGAATCGTAATTTTTTGATTCTCAATTTAATTAATTTATTGGTCTTTGGTCTAGTTATTGGCTTTGAATTCTATCTGCCTACCTGGATGCAGGGAATTAATGGTACCAGTGCTTCGATTGCCGGATTTGTAGTTACGCCAAGTTCCTTATTCTGGATTTTGGGTTCCTTCACCTGTACTTGGATGGTTGGCAAGTGGGGCACTAAGGGCACCATTAAAGGGATGCTCTGTTTGTTGCTAGCAGCAGAAATCGCTCTAGTAATCATGCCCTTTAAGACGCCTTTTTGGGTATTCTTTTTAGTCGGCCCGTTTACGGGCTTGGCCTTTGGGACAATTACCATGCAATCGCTGGTGGAATCGCAATTGATGGTACCCTCGGATGAAATTGGCGTGGCTACTTCTTTCAATACCTTGATGAAGTATTTGGGGCAAACTATTCTTGTTTCCTTTTACGGAATAGTGTTCAACCTTATGGTAAGCCACGGTTTAAGCCAGCATCCTAATTTAAATAGCGGCATGATGAATAAGATCGTTTCAGCCCAAAAAGCTGCAACGCTGCCGGCAGAATTAATTCCTAGTCTGCGGCAGGTCTTATTTGGAGCTTTAAAGAGTGTATATGTAGTGGGAATTCTACTAGTTTTGCTATCCTTTGGCTTGTTAGCTGGTTTTAAAGTTCAAGCTAAGAAACAAAATATACATTAGGAAAATACAACAATAATACATTGATAAAATAAGCGATTACTGTTATTTAACGGTAGTCGCTTTTTTTGCTTCAGAGCATGGGGCACAAGGCTTTTGACCGTACCTATATCTATACATATACGATAAAATTCAGCAAATTTCATTGACTTACGAGTTTTCGAGCTATACAATCAAAAACATCGAATATTTGTATTTGATGTGAAAGGAAGTAGGTGAAGAACTTGGTAGTGATGACAGCACAAGAGGTTCTGGATTTAATTCCTAATCGTTATCCAATAGCCTATATTGATTATGTGGATAAATTAGAGCCTGGAAAGAGTATCACAGCAACCAAGAATGTAACGATCAACGAAAACTTTTTTCGTGGTCATTTCCCGGGAAATCCGGTTATGCCAGGGGTTTTAATTATTGAGGCCCTAGCACAAGCGGCTTCCGTTTTGATATTGCGCTCACCAGAATTTTATAAAAAGACAGCTTACCTAGGCACAATTAAGCATGGTAAGTTCAGACGCGTTGTCCGTCCCGGAGATCAGCTGAAATTACAAGTTGAGCTGGTTAAGGTTCGTTCGCGCATGGGCATCGTTGACGCAGTAGCTACGGTTGATGGGAAAAAGGTAACAAGTGCCGAATTAACCTTCATCGTCGCTGAGCGGGATGAAAAGATCTGAGGCAGGCGGCGTGAAAGATGTAAAGATTACGGCTTGCGCCAAGGCCTTGCCCGAGCGCATCGTCACTAATGACCACCTGACCCAAATCATGGATACTTCGGACGAATGGATTCGTACCCGTACTGGTATTCGGCAGCGCCATCTTTCGACTGGTGAAAATACTAGTGACCTGGCTTCAAAGGTGGCTACTAAATTATTAAGGCAAGCTGGCCTAGCGGCTAGCGAGCTTGACTTGCTGGTGGTAGCGACAATGTCACCTGATAGCCAAACCCCAAGCGTCAGCAATTTGGTGCAGGCGCAAATTGGAGCCGTTAATGCGGTTTGTTTTGATCTGTCGGCGGCTTGTTCAGGTTTTGTATATGCCCTTACGGCTGCCAGATCACTCATGCTAACGCTGCAAAAAAAGACGGCGTTAGTGATTGGTGCTGAAGTTTTATCTAAATTGCTAGATTGGCAGGACCGGTCAACCGCGGTGTTGTTTGGTGATGGTGCTGGCGGCGTCTTGTTAGAAGCAAGCCAGGACGCACATTTTTTAGCTCAAACTTTGACTAGTTTTGGCGAAAGTGCGCAGGCAATTGTCGCTGGGGCCAACCCCGCGGGTAAATTTCCGCAAACGGTTTTGCAGCATAGTCCGTTTACCATGGATGGACGCAAAGTTTATCACTTTGCTACCCACCAGGTTCCCCAGCTCATAGCTGCGACTGCTGAAGAGGCAGGCATAGAGTTAGCCCAAATTGACTGGTTCTTATTGCACCAAGCGAATCGTCGCATTATCGAACAAGTTGCTAAACGGTTAGACCTGCCACTAGCAAAGTTCCCCATGAATATTCAAACCGTTGGGAATACTGCGGCAGCTAGCGAGGGCATTTTGTTAGCCGACTGTTTGGCAGATGGGCTAATCAAGCCGGGGCAAACGGTGATGATGTGCGGATATGGTGGCGGTCTTTCAGTTGGCTGCTGCCTAGTGAAATTTTAAGCAGAATAATTAACGATTTAAAAATAGAAATACGAGGAAAAATTATGGCTAAAGACGAAATTTTTAACATTGTAAAAGATGCGACTGTTGAAGAATTGGATGTAGATCCAGAAAAGATCACACTTCAAACTAACATTAAGGATGACCTTGAAGCTGACAGTTTGGACTTGTTCGAAATCATTAACACGCTTGAAGATAAATTGGATATTGAACTTGATACCGATGAAAGCTTAGAAACTGTCGGTGCCGTAGTTGATTTTGTCAGCGAGCAATTGGCAGCTAAGGAAAAATAATGAAGTTTGGAATTCTATTTGCCGGCCAGGGTGCGCAAAAGCCTGGCATGGGGTTAGACTTTTTGGCTGACCCAACTTTTAGCCAGGTGATTGAAACGGCTCATCAGGCTACTGGCTTAGATATAGTCAAAATCATGGCCAGTGAAAATGGCGAGCTAGACCAAACCAACTACGTGCAGCCAGCACTAGTGGCAGTTAGCGTAGGCATTTATAAAATGCTTGAGCGGGATTGTCCCAATTTGTCGCTTGCGGGCATGATGGGTTTGTCGCTTGGTGAATATGCCGCCTTAATTGCATCCGGGATGCTGGATGAGGCTACTGGCTTTAAATTAGTAGCCGATCGCGGTCAGTATATGCAAACCGACTGTGAAGAATTTCCCGGGAAAATGGCTGCGCTAGTTTTGCCTGACTTAACAAAAGTTTCTCAGATTGTAAGGGAAACCGGTGCGGTAGTTGCTAATTATAATTCTCCGGCACAAGTGGTGATTGGCGGAAGAGCCGAAGCAGTTGAAGCAGCAATCAGCAAAATTAGGGCTGCAAAAGCTGCCAAGAAGGTTGTTCCTTTGCATGTTCGTGGGGCTTTCCATACGCGTTTTATGAATAATAGCAAGGCTAAACTAGCCAAGCGCCTGGAAAAAGTTGAATTTAAAAACAGTCTGGTACCAGTAATTTCTAATACCACCGTCAAACCCTTTGACCTAGCCAGCGTCAAAACCGTTCTGGCTCAGCAAGTAGCCAGTCCTACCCATTTTGGGGCAGATCTGGCCTATCTTAATGAGCATGGTGGCCTCACGGCAACGCTAGAAATCGGCCCGGGCAAGACCTTATCAACTTTTGCCAAGCAAACTAATCGTCAGTTAAAACGGTTCAACATTAGCAACTTAGCGGATTATCAGGCTTTTATCAAGGAGCAGGCAGATGGATTTAAGCAATAAAGTAGTATTAATTACCGGTTCAAGCCGAGGAATCGGGCGAGAAATCGCTTTGGCTTTTGCCCAAAAAGGTTGTCGCCTAGTCTTGAACGGACGCAGTCAGCTGCCAGCTGATTTAGCAGCTAAATTGCAGGAAATGCACGTTGACTATCAGTTTATTCCAGCTGACTTGGGAGATTTGGCAAGTTTGTCGGACTTTGCCCAAAAAGCTTGGGATGCTTATGGTCGAATTGATGTTTTGGTCAATAATGCGGGCATTAATCGCGATAAGCTGCTAATTGGCATGAAAGCAGCCGACCTCACTGATGTGGTCAATGTTGACCTCAATGGCCCGATTGTGCTGACTAGTCAATTGTTGAAAAAGATGTATAAGCAAAAAAGCGGCTGCATCATAAATATGGCCAGTGTCGTTGGCTTAATGGGCAATGTCGGACAAGCTAACTACGCTGCTGCTAAGGGCGGATTGATTGCTTTTACTAAGAGTTTAGCCAGAGAAGCAGCACTGCGGAATATCCGAGCCAATGCTATTGCCCCGGGAATGATCGTTAGCGATATGACTAATCGATTGAGTGAAAAGACCAAAAAAGAGCTCGCCGCTCGGATTCCTTTAGGTCATTTTGGCCAGGGGCGCGATGTTGCCCAGGCAGCCCTTTTTTTGGCTGAGAGTGATTATGTGACAGGGCAAACCATTGTCGTTGATGGCGGCATGTGCATGTAGGAGGTCTGAATGACTAGAGTTGTAATTACAGGAATGGGGGCAGTAAGTCCCAATGGCAACGGTGTGAAGGCATTCATTGCAAATACCTTTGCCGGTAAGGTTGGAATTAAAGCAATTAGCAAATTTGATGCAAGTCAAACCGGAATTACCGTGGCTGGAGAAGTTGATGACTTTGATCCCAGCCTGGTGGTTGGCAAAAAAGCAGCGCGGCGCATGGACTTATATTCGCAATACGCTGTCCAAACTGCCGTTGAAGCTGCGGAGATGGCTGGAATTAACCCAGAAAATACCACTAGTGAAGAAATGGGAGTCATCTATGGTTCAGGCATTGGCGGCTTGACTACCATCCAGGAACAAGTGATTAAGATGCATGAAAAAGGCCCTAAGCGCGTTAAACCGTTGTTTGTGCCAATGGCGATTTCCAACATGGCAGCGGGCAACATTGCAATTCGTTTGCAGGCCAAAAATATTTGTACTTCAATCACCACGGCTTGTGCTTCAGCTACTAATGCGATTGGTGAAGCCTATCGGCAAATTAAAGCCGGCCGCGCCCAAGTGATGATTAGTGGCGGGGCGGAAGCCAGTGTTAACGAAATTGGAATTTCCGGCTTTGCTGCTTTAACTGCTTTGTCAACTACGGCGGATCCTAAGCGAGCATCGTTGCCCTTTGACCAAAACCGCAATGGCTTTGTCCTAGGAGAAGGAGCCGGCACATTAGTGCTGGAAAGTTTGGAACACGCTCAGGCAAGAGGTGCTCAAATTTTAGGCGAAATCGTTGGTTATGGGGCAACTTGTGATGCCTACCACATTACGTCCCCCGATCCAACCGGTGCAGGGGCAAAGCGGGCGATGGCCCAAGCCGTTGAAGAAGCTCAAATTAAACCTGAGCAAGTTGGCTACATTAATGCCCATGGTACGGCAACCCATGCTAATGACAGCGGTGAAGCCCAAGCCATAAGTCAGCTTTTTGGTGCAAAAGTATTAGTAAGTTCAACCAAAGGAATGACGGGGCACTTATTGGGAGCAGCTGGAGCGATTGAAGCGGTAATAACTGTTGCCAGTCTTAATCAAGGCAAGCTGCCTCGGAACGTGGGCTGCTTTGATCAAGATCCGGAATGTTCAATTAATTTGGTTGATAAAGCAACGCAGAATACCCAGGTAGAATACGCTTTGAGCAATTCATTCGGCTTTGGTGGACATAATGCCGTTTTAGCATTTAGAAAGTGGCATAACTAAGTTGACTATTGAAGAAATCAAAAAATTAATGCATGAATTTGAAGATTCAGATCTGCGTGAATTGGAATTAGATCAAGGAGATCTGCATCTTCGTTTAAGTAAAAATCAAACAGTAGTGCCGTCAGCTGCCAAAACAGCTGCAGAAGTTAAGCCTGATGAGAAACAAGATCAGCAAAATACTGCGCTGCCAGCTGAACCAAAAATAACGATCGATGCCCCGCTAGTTGGTACCGTCTATCTGCAATCAAAGCCAGGCCAGCCGCCTTATGTTCAACCAGGCGATCGCGTAAAGAAGGGGCAGACGATTTGTATCATTGAAGCAATGAAAATGATGACTGAAGTGAAAGCCGATAAAGCCGGCGTTGTAGCTGCCGTTAAAGTTGAAGATGGCGATTTGGTTGAGGTTGGTCAACCTTTATTGGAATTGAAAGAAGAATAAGATGCTTGATGCAACAGAAATTCAAAAAATAATCCCCCATCGATACCCGATGTTGTTAATCGACCGCATTGATGAATTGGTTCCCGGTGAAAAAGCCGTTGCGACCAGAAACGTTACGATCCATGAAGAAGTTTTTCAAGGACATTTTCCCAACAATCCGGTCTTGCCAGGGGCTTTAATAGTGGAGTCACTAGCGCAAACAGGAGCGGTTGCCTTGTTGTCAATGCCTGATTTTAAAGGCAAAACTGCTTATTTTGGCGGGATCGAAGAAGCTCAATTTCGCCACGTTGTCCGGCCAGGGGATGTGCTGAAATTGGCGGTTCATTTGGATAAAATTCGTGGCCACATTGGCATGGGTACCGGGATTGCCACGGTAGATGGCAAAAAGGCCTGCACAGCCAAATTAACTTTTATGATTGGTTAGGTGAGGAAAATGTTTAGCAAAATATTGGTTGCTAACCGGGGTGAAATTGCGGTTCGAATTATTCGGTCTTTACGAGAATTAGGCATAAAGTCAGTAGCTATTTATTCAACCGCTGATCGCGAGAGTCTCCATGTGCAATTAGCCGATG
The DNA here is from genome assembly GCF_018327645.1 of Lactobacillus corticis. Lineage (GTDB taxonomy): Bacteria > Bacillota > Bacilli > Lactobacillales > Lactobacillaceae > Lactobacillus > Lactobacillus corticis. The sequence continues at coordinate 11,911 of NZ_BMAY01000003.1, forward strand.
AAGCGGTTTGCGTTGGTGGACCGAAACCTCAAGATTCCTATTTAAATATCAAAAATATCCTGTCGGCAGCCGTCGGCACGGGTGCCGAAGCCATTCATCCCGGCTTCGGCTTTTTATCAGAAAATGCGGACTTTGCCCAAATGTGTCAGGCTTGCGGTCTAGTCTGGATTGGCCCCAAGCCTGAAACGATTAACCTAATGGGCAATAAAGAGCATGCTCGCGAACAGATGATTAAAAGCGGCGTACCCGTTATTCCGGGATCAAATGATTTTATCCAAAATCCGCAAGCAGCAGAACAAGAGGCTGAAAGGATTGGTTATCCTGTCTTGCTTAAAGCAGCTGCTGGAGGCGGGGGTAAAGGCATTCGCCGCATTGAGCGTCGCTCGGAAGTAGCAAGTGCTTTTACCGAAGCCCAAAATGAAGCCCGGGTTTCGTTTGGCGATGATCGGATGTATCTAGAAAAAATCATGGAGAATTGCAAACATATTGAAATGCAGATTTTTCGTGATAACCAAGGTCATTGTGTTTACTTTCCTGAGCGGGATTGTTCCTTGCAGCGTAATCGGCAAAAAGTTCTCGAAGAAAGTCCGTGTCAGTTGATTACACCGGCTGAACGGGCAAAATTAGGAGAAATTGCCACCAAAGCTGCTAATGCGGTTGATTATCGCAATACGGGGACGATTGAATTTTTGATGGATCAGCAACATCATTTCTATTTTATGGAGATGAATACCCGAATTCAGGTAGAACATACCATTACCGAAATGGTTACGGGGGTTGATTTAGTGAAGGCGCAGATCAAGGTCGCCGCTGGTGAAGCCTTGCCTTTCCAGCAAGCAGACCTTCTTCCGCATGGTGCCGCTATTGAATGCCGCATTAATGCTGAGGATCCAGCTCATAATTTTATGCCTTCGATTGGAACGATCGATTACTTGTATTTACCAGTTGGCAATCTGGGAATGAGAATGGATACGGCGCTCTACCAAGGGATGAAGATTTCGCCTTTCTATGATTCAATGATTGCGAAATTAGTGGCTCACGGCAATGATCGGCATGAAGCGATTATTAAAATGCAGCGTTTGCTCGATGAACTAGTAATATCCGGGGTGGAGACGAATCAGCAATTTCACCAGGATTTGCTGCATGATCCGGTTTTTGCCAGCGAAAAATACACGACAACTTATCTAGAAGATAGCTTTTTGCCAAGTTGGAAGGAGGAACACGATGAAACTCTACCAACAGAAAAATACGCTGACTGAGCGACGAATCAAGGCAGATAAGGCTGCTGATAGCAAAGTCCCCGAAGGACTCTGGGTTCGTTGCCCTAAATGCCATCAACTGCTTGCTAAAGCACAGATTGACGATTATGGCAATTGTCCCAATTGTGGGGCGGGGATGCGGATTTCAGCCAGACAAAGACTGAAGTGGCTGGTAGATGACTTTGCAGAATTTGATCAGGACCTGCATACGAATAATCCCTTGCACTTTCCAAATTACGTTGAGAAGTTGGAAAAAATGGAAAAAGCGGCGCACTTAAATGATGCGGTTTTAACCGGTCGGGCCCAAATCGGAGATGTCACTTTTAATCTAGGCATCATGGATCCCACTGTCATCATGGGGTCGCTGGGCACAGTGACTGGTGAAAAAATTACCCGCTTATTTGAAGACGCCAGTCAAAATCGCTTGCCAGTGGTTCTTTTTACCGCGAGTGGCGGAGCCCGGATGCAAGAAGGAATTCTGTCTTTAATGCAGATGCAAAAGATTAGCAATGCGATTTATGAGCACAGTCAGCTAGGCCTGCTATATCTAACCGTTTTAACTGATCCCACGACTGGTGGAGTCACTGCCAGTTTTGCCATGGATGGGGATATTATTTTGGCAGAACCGCATGCGATGGTAGGTTTTGCTGGTCGCAGAGTAATTGAACAAACCATGCACACTAAAATTCCGCAAGACTTGCAGGATGCAGAAACAGTTTTAAGTCACGGATTTATTGATAAAATCGTTGAACGCAAGGATGAAAAAGCGCTCCTTGCGAAATTGATTAAGGTGGGTGGACCAAATGACTAAAGCGATGGAAATCGTCAAAAAAGCCCGCAGCGATGATAAAATTACCGGTCGGGAATTAATTGCGCAAATTTTTCCAGATTTTATTGAACTGCATGGCGACCGTCTGGGCAGCGATGATCCGGCCATTATTGGCGGTTTGGCCACACTGAATAACAAGGCGGTGACGGTCATTTCGACAGATCGCGGGCATAGTGCCCAAGAACGAATTGCCCGCCATTTTGGCTGTCCGACTCCTGGGGGCTATCGCAAAAGCCTGCGCTTAGCCAAGCAGGCGGCTAAATTTCACCGGCCAATTATTATTTTTGTCAATACTGCTGGTGCCTACCCTGGTCAAGAAGCTGAAGAGCAGGGCCAAGGGGCGGCAATTGCGCAAAACTTGCTGCAGCTAGGCAATCTGCCCGTACCAATCATTACGGTAATTTTTGGTGAAGGGGGCAGTGGTGGCGCCTTGGCCTTGGCTTGTGGCGATCGGGTGCTGATGTTGACCAATAGTACCTATTCGGTATTATCGCCTGAAGGATTTGCCTCTATTATGTACCGTGATAGCTCTAAGGCAGCCCAGGCGGCTGAAATTATGCAGATTACTCCGGAATCTTTGAAAAAATACCAGGTGATAGAAGAAATCATTCCCGAATCTGCTAACCATAACCAAACGGCCGAAACTGTTAAAACAGTTATTTGTCAACAATTGAAGGAATTAGCAGCTTTAACGCCAGCAGAACTGCTAGCTAAAAGAAAACAACGCTTTCGTCAATATTAAGAAAGGAAGAGTAATGGCTTTATTAACTGGAAAAACCATTGTGATCATGGGAGTTGCCAATCGGCGTTCCATCGCTTGGGGATGCGCTAAAGTGATGGCTGAGCAGGGTGCCCGAATTATTTATACTTACAATCGTGATCGGACTTTGAAATTTTTAGAGAAACTGGTTGGGCCTGATGCAAGTGATCGCATGATTCAATGCGACGTGGCTAGCGATGACAGCATTGACCGAGCATTCCGGACCATCAAGGAGAATTTTGGACAAGTCGATGGAATAGTGCATTCGCTTGCCTTTGCTAAGAGTGATGAACTAGGCGGCAAAATTACCAACGTTACCCGGTCAGGTTATCATTTAGCTCAGGATATTTCGGCTTACAGCTTGCTAGCAGTCGCCAAAAAAGCCTCGGAACTGGATTTGCTGACGCCAAGTGCAAGTATTGTCACGATGACTTATTTTGGAAGCGAACGAGCAATTCCCAATTACAATGTTATGGGGATTGCCAAAGCTGCCCTGGAAAGTACCATGCGTTATCTCGCTCGTGATTTGGGCGCAAGCGGCGTACGGGTTAATGCAATTAGCGCAGGAGCGGTAAAAACATTATCTGTTACGGGAATTAAAGGTCATAAATCCCTCTTAGATGAATCCGCTAGTCGATCAGTTGATGGTCAGGGAGTAACTTTAGATGAAATTGGCGGCGCTTGTGCTTTTTTGGTTAGTGATTTAGCCCAAGGGATCACTGGGGATGTCATTTACGTTGATAAAGGAGTTCATTTGATCTAATGAATTTAAACCAAGAAGAATTAATGGCTGCTTTGGGGGATGAAGCGGCCATTTTTGCTTTTAAATGTGTTTCTTCAACGCAGGACATAGCACGCCAATATTGTCAAGACCATGACCTGGTCCAGCCGGTCATTTTTGCTGCCGACGAGCAAAGCCATGGTTATGGCAAACAAGGGCGAAAATTCTATTCACCAGCGGCTACTGGAATCTATTTAACCTTAATCTTGCCTAAAAACTATCTCGCCAATCAAGATTTATTGACAATTAAGGCTGCAGTTGCCTGCCGTAAAGCAATTGTTGAGCATTTTCCCAATTTGCCTGTCGGCTATAAGTGGGTCAATGATCTTTATCTCCATAACAAGAAGGTTGGGGGGATCTTATGTGAGCAGCTTGATAAGGCAATTCTTATTGGAATTGGCCTTAATATTTCAACTCAGCTTTTTCCTTCCGATATACAAAAAAAGGCCGGAGCCCTGACAGGCAATACTATTAATAATAATCAATTACTGATTAGTTTGATAAACAAATTATTGACTATTTGTAAATGTAATTCGAATAGTGAAGTTATCGCCGATTATCGTAAATATTCGATTCTTCTTGCAAAAGTCGTCACATTTGACTTAAACCACGGTAGAGTAAGTGGAATTGTACGTGATATCAATGCTGATGGATCACTTATGTTAGAAACTGAACAAGGAAAGATATGCAAGTTATATTCTGGTGAGGTGATAAAAGTATTCTGGTGAGTCGTTAATTTTACTAAGCAACATATAAATAATTGAGAGTTTATCTTTGACAGTGAAAAACTTTCGGGCTAAACTAAAAACGTAGGTTTACGAAATGTGAAGTCCGCCGTTTGGGCGTTTTTTGGAAGTGAGAAGAACTTAGATGGCAGAAGAAATGGCCGAGCTAGTGCTCGATTTGTATGAGAGATTACTATGGTGTGAAGGATACGAACTCCGAAATAGTCCATATAATGATTTAACGGTGAAGGAGCTGCGAGCATTGACCTTGCTTTCACAAACTCCGCACCAAACAGCTCAAAGCGTAGCTTATGAACTACGGTTGACCCCGGGTTCGTTTACGGCGACAGCTGATCATTTAGTGGAAAAAGGGTATATAACTCGTAAAAAAGACCCGCAAGATCGAAGAGTTTCGCGACTAGATTTGACTAAAAAAGGTGAGGCGGTAGCCCAACTATCACTGGAATATCGGCTGGGAGCCGTTAAACATATCACGAATGATTTTACTCCGGAGGAAATGGCAGTTTGCAAGCGATGTTTACGTCGAGGAATCAAGCTGCTGGAGAATGAAATGGAGTTGACCAAAGCTAAAACCAACAAAAATAATTCAAAAAGTTAAGTGATTATTTATTTTCGTTGGATAAATGATAGGTATTATATTAGGTTGAACAATTTGAGCAAATGAAATATGTGGGGCATAACTGTTTGCTTATTAATTGTTTGACGGAGGGGATGGAAAAATGCCAAGAGCAAGTAGACAATCAAAAACTGAAACAATTGAATTAAAAGTAGCGGCCGCTTCATTAGGCTTAAGTCATGCTACGAGAAAGTTTTTGAAGGCAAGCGATTTTAATAACCTAACTGTGAAAGAACTTCAATTATTAGTGGCACTTGACAGTAATTTATATCGTACGTCGAGAAGTCTTGCTGCTGCGATTGGCACAACCCCTGGGACTTTAACGGTTGCCATTGAACGGTTAGCGCGCAAGGGTTACCTGAATCGCACGCTTGACCCGCAAGATCGGCGAATCGTTAAAAACGAGCTGAGTCCTTCGGGGAAAAATGTGATCCATGAATATAAGCATTTTCAAGCTGCTTATGTTCAGGCCTTTACTGAAGGACTGGATACTAAAGAGCTAGATGCGGTAATTGCAGGCTTAGATCGGGTTTTAGCTATGCTTGAATAGAAAAAAGAATATTATAACAAAGGCCGACATTCTTTAAAGGAAATGTCTTTTTGTGCTTAAAAATAAAATTACTGCTAATAATAGAATACTTAGCAAGGCAGAAAATTAAGAAAAATAAAACACTTAATAAATATAACTTTTGACATGCATATATTCATTATTTAGACTTTAAATATAATTTGTTGTTGAAGTTAACAGTATAAAATATAAACCAATTGATAATAATTGACACTGAGCAATTATTAAAATAGAGGAATTACTATGGAATTAGAAAGAGAACACTTATATCATTCTTTTAGTGTTTTTTGCGATGAATTGCCGTGGATTGAAGAACAAGCTTTAAAGCAAAGTCAATTTAGTGATTTGACTTTAAAGGAATTGCGCACAGTTGATAAAGTGGCGGAATTACAACAATCCACTGCTCGCAGACTAGCTGATGAGTTGCACTTGACTCCGGGGACTTTAACCGTAACCGTGGATCGGCTCGTTAAAAAGGGCTATGCCTTGCGAATGCGGGATGACTACGATCGGCGCGTGGTTCGGATTAAATTGACGCGTCGGGGGAGGACGTTGTTTAGAGCCTATCGGGCCTTTCAAGTTCAAGTCTTAAAGAGTTTGGTTGATGAAATGGACGGAGAAGAAGTAAAAAGTGTTGAGCACGGTCTAGGCAGGGTCTTAACTATGTTTGGTCAGCGGACTTTTTTCAAGATGGAGGGGGCGCTAGATGACTAATAGGGAGATTTTTCAACTAGTAGCCAACGAGATAGTGGAATTGCGGGGAGCAATGCTGCCTCTTAAACCGGCTGATCTGAAACCAGAAATGCTGCTGAATGAAAATTTGGGATTGGATAGTTTAGCAGTTTTTGATTTGCTTAATCGGTTGGAAGATGAGTTTAAGGTAGAAATAAGCGTTTATGCTGATCCTAAGACTTTAGGCCAAGTGGTGGAATTGGTTAAACGGAGCCTAGAAACGGAAAACGCTAAAGACAGTTTGTAAAGATATGTAAAGAATGTAGACCAATTACTTGTTCAAAATGTTTGTAAAAAATAGCTCAGAGATCGGATGGATGTCCGATCTTTTTTTGCCCATCAAAAAAGACCTGCAAAGCAGGTCTTGAGTTTATTCAGAAATACGGGCATTATTGATGCGCGGTTCGTAGTATACATGGTAAAGCACACTGTAGCCGAGCAGGACAAACGTAATCCCTTCAAGCCAGCCGCCTAAAACATCGCTTGGATAGTGGACATGCAAGAAGATGCGCGTATAACCAATTACCAAAGGAAAAATAAACCAAATGGTGTTAAGGATGATTTTGATGGACCGGCGTTGAACTAGGATGCAAGTGATGATGATCAAGCAGCCGAATAAAGTTGCCGAACCAACTGAGTGGCCTGATGGGAAACTGTAGCCGTCCGCATGAACTAAGTGGTGTACGGTGGGACGGGCCCGCTGGACTAAGTGTTTTAAGACCCAATTATAGCCATTAGCACAAATCATGGTTCCGGCTAAAAAATAGGCTTCTTGTTTGTGCTTGCGCCAGAGCAAGACCACAAAGACGACTACGGTTTCGGCGATCACGCTGCTTGTGTTGCCAATATTGGTAAAAATACTGGTAAATTGAATTAAGGTTGCATTATTGTTATAAACCACCCCGATCACGGCACTGTCGAAAGAATGAATGATGGCACTATTGGAACTGACTAAAAGTGCCCAAACGGTAAAGATTACGGCAAAGACCACTCCTGGGACCAGGGTATCTTTTATTGGATGTGCAAATTGTTCTCTCAAAAGAATTCTCCTCTTGTAATTTTTAGCATTTGTGGTAAATTATAGTCATTATTATAGAGAAAATAAAGGTCAGGAACTAGTAGCAAGAAAACTTTTGTTTTAGAGAACAGCTGGTTGGTGTAAAGCTGTCAAAAGTACTTGTGAACTGAGCCTGAAGCAAAACCTGTCGTTTGGTCATCCGCGTTATGGAACTGTTGAGGGTCGCACAGTTGTGCGAAACTTAGGTGGTACCGCGATGATTCGTCCTATGATGTTAGTCATAGGACGTTTTTAATTCTAAGGAGCAGAAAATATGTACAACCACAAAGTGGTCGAAAAGAAATGGCAAAAATACTGGGCTGAGCATAAAACTTTTAAAACGGGAACTGATCCCAATAAGAAAAACTATTACGCTTTGGATATGTTCCCATTCCCATCAGGCAAGGGTTTGCACGTTGGTCACCCAGAAGGCTACACGGCAACGGATATTGTCGCAAGAATGAAGCGGGCACAAGGCTATAATGTGCTCCACCCAATGGGTTGGGATGCGTTTGGTTTGCCAACTGAGCAATATGCTTTAAAGACCGGCCAAGATCCAGCCGTGGTAACTGATGAAAACATTGCTAATTTTAAGCGGCAATTGAATACTTTGGGCTTTTCATATGACTGGGATCGTGAAATTCGGACCTCAGATCCTAACTACTACAAGTGGACCCAATGGGTTTTTGAACAAATGTATAAAAAAGGCCTGGCTTATGAAGCAGAAATTCCAGTTAACTGGTCGCCTGACCTGGGTACTGTGGTAGCTAACGAAGATGTGGTTGAAGGCAAGACGGAGCGGGGCGGCTTCCCGGTTTATCGCCGGAATATGCGGCAATGGGTGTTAAAGATTACCGCTTATGCTGATCGTTTATTGGAAGATTTGGATGATTTGGATTGGCCTGAACCTGTTAAGGAAATGCAGCGTAATTGGATTGGTCGCTCAGTGGGTGCCCAGGTTAAATTCAAGGTAAAGGATCGGCCAGAGACTTTCGAAATCTTTACCACGCGGCCTGACACTTTGTTTGGCTGTACTTATTGCGTGTTAGCACCGGAAAGTGAACTGGTTGCAGCAATTACGACCGATAGTCAAAAAGCTGAAGTTGAAGCTTACGTGAAGTCAATTGAATCCAAGTCTGATTTGGAACGGACTGACTTGAACAAGGATAAGACCGGGGTCTTTACCGGAGCTTATGCCATTAACCCGGTTAACGGCAAGGAAGTTCCAATTTGGATTAGCGACTACGTTTTGGCCTCTTACGGAACCGGTGCCGTGATGGCAGTTCCGGCTGGGGACCAACGTGACTGGGAGTTTGCCAAGAAATTCAATTTGCCAATGATCCCGGTAATTGAAGGCGGCGACTTAGATAAGGAAGCCTATGCTGGCGATGGTCCGCATATTAACTCTGACTTTTTAAACGGCTTGAATATTGCAGATGCCAAAAATAAGATGATCGAATGGTTAAGCGATCACGGCGTTGGCGGCCAGAAAGTTAACTACAAGCTGCGTGACTGGGCCTTTTCTCGTCAGCGCTACTGGGGCGAACCAATTCCGGTAATTCACTGGGAAGATGGCGAAACAACGCTGGTTCCAGAAGATGAATTGCCATTGCGTCTGCCACATGCAACTGATATTAAGCCTTCCGGTACGCCAGAAAGCCCGTTAGCTAACTTGACTGATTGGGTAAACGTAGTTGATGAAAATGGCCGCAAAGGCAAGCGTGAAACCAATACCATGCCTAACTGGGCAGGTTCATCTTGGTACTACTTGCGCTATGTTGATCCGCATAATGATAAAAAGCTGGCTGACTATGATTTGCTGAAACAATGGCTGCCGGTTGACTTATATATCGGTGGGGCGGAACATGCGGTTCGCCACCTTCTATATGCTCGTTTCTGGCACAAGGTTTTGTATGATCTGGGAGTTGTCCCAACCAAAGAACCATTCCAACGTTTGTTTAACCAAGGTTTGATTTTAAAAGATCACGACAAGATGTCGAAATCACGTGGCAATGTGGTTAACCCAGATGATGTGATTGATGAATACGGTGCCGATTCTTTAAGAACTTACGAAATGTTTATGGGCCCGCTAGATGCATCAATTGACTGGGATGACAATGGTCCTGCTTCCACCAAGAAGTTCTTAGACCGGGTATGGCGGCTGTTCGTCAATGACCTCGATTTAAAGGCGATCCCAGCTGAAAAAATTACTGACGAAAATGATGGCAAATTGGATAAAGTCTACAACGAAACTGTCAAGAAAGTGACGGAAGACTTTGAGAACCTCCACTTTAACACGGCTATTTCACAAATGATGGTCTTTGTTAACGCGGCCCAAAAAGCCCAACAGATCCCACGGGAATATGCAGAAGGCTTTGTAAAATTGTTAGCGCCAGTGGCACCGCATATGATGGAAGAAATTTGGCAAGTATTTGGTCACAATGAATCAATTACCTTCGCCGAATGGCCAAAATATGACCCAGCCAAGTTAGTTGAAAGCACTGTTCATATTATGGTGCAAGTAAATGGTAAATTACGTGCCAAACTTGAAATGCCAAAAGATGCGCCTAAAGATAAAGTTGAACAAACTGCCTTAGCAGATAGCAATGTTCAACGCTTTACGGCTGGCAAAGAAATCAAGAAAGTTATCGTAGTTCCGAACAAAATCGTCAATATTGTTGCTAAATAAGTCTTAAGTTTTAAAAATAAGTTTTAAACGACCTTTGATAAAGTGTATAGTATGTAATTAAAAACTTTTGTGAAGACAGGAAGATTTATGCAAAACGATCGTTCAAAAACTACCGACTCCCAATCTAAGCTGCTAAAGGGGTCGGCTTGGATGACCTTTGGCTCAATCCTTTCGCGTGTTTTGGGTGCGATCTATATTATCCCTTGGTACGCTTGGATGGGGCATTATGGCAATATTGCCAATGCATTAACGGCCAAAAGTTACAATATTTACAGCTTATTCTTGATCATTTCAACTGCAGGTATTCCAGGGGCAATTGCTAAACAAATTGCCAAATACAATGCCCTGAATGAGTATCGGGTTGGCCAGCGGCTGTTTAAGCACGGCTTGCTTCTAATGGGCATCTTTGGTTTGGTTTGTGCGGCCATTATGTATTTCTGTGCACCAGTTTTTGCAGCCGGTGACCAGCGCCAAGTTCCAGTTTTACGGGCTTTAGCTTGTGCCGTTGCAATTATTCCAATCATGTCAATTATGCGCGGCTATTTCCAAGGCTATAGCAATATGATGCCCAGTGCCATGTCGCAATTTGTCGAACAGTTGGCACGCGTAATTTGGATGTTGGTGACAGCCTACGTGATTATGCAGGTTCAACACGGCAATTACTTAAATGCCGTAATCCAATCCAACTTTGCGGCCTTTATTGGTGCGATTTTTGGCATCTTGCTGTTGGCTTTCTTTTACCTGCGCCAAAAACGGCAAGTAGATCAGCTAATTGCGACATCAGATGATGACTTGCAAGTTTCAACTTCAGCTTTATTCCGAGAAATTGTTGAACAGTCAATTCCGTTTATCCTAATCGATTCTGGGATTACGCTTTATCAATTAGTTGATCAATATACTTTCCATGCGATGATTGCTAGTTTCATCCACGCTAGCTATGATCAAATCGAATCTTGGTATGCCTTGTTTGGCCTAAATGCCAACAAGTTAATCATGATCGTGGTTTCTTTAGCTACTGCGATGTCAGTGACTGCCATTCCGCTATTGTCAGCGGCTCATGCTCGCCGTGAATGGCATGACATTGCAAGACAACTAGAGAATACATTAGAGTTATTCTTTGTCGTAATGATCCCGGCTAGTTTTGGGATGGCTGCAATTGCTCGGCCACTGTATACCGTTTTTTATGGTCCAGATAAATTAGGGGTAGCGGTGCTGCAATTGTCATCGTTTACTGCGATTAGCCTAGGTTTATTTACGGTTTTGCTGGCAATGCAACAAGGACTTTCTGAAAATGGCTTAGCCATCAAATATTTGGTGATTGGACTGGTGATTAAGCTTCTGATTCAGTATCCACTGATCAGGTTGTTCAAAATCTTTGGCCCCTTGGTTGCTACTAATATCGCCATGTTCTTTACGATTGCCTTTTCTTTAAAACACTTGCACATTAAATATCATTACAATTTAGGGCGAATGTCGCGAAGAGTCATTGGTATCTTGGCCTTTAGCGTGATCATGTTTGTCGTTGTGTTCTTGGTAGAACATGTTGCTGGCATGTTCTTATCTCCAGATCGGCGAATCAGCGCCGTCATCGATTTGGTTTTAGGCGTAGCTGCTGGATGTTTGGTTTATGGCTATTTAGCTTTAAAATCAGGTTTAGCAGAAGTGATCGGAGGCAGCCGAGTAACTAGCCTACGCATAAAATTGCGTATTTAAACCAAAAAGGATTCGGTTTACCGAATCCTTTTTGTGTTAGATAAGATTGTTTGAGCTGTACTTCAGCTTACAGGTCTATCATATAATAAATCGGGTGTGAAAGAAAGGACTTTCAGTATAATTAATAGTTATTGCATCATAGCTAAAATAAGTATTTCTAATTTTTGCTTTTTTGCCATAAACTGTATTTAACAAAACATAAAGGTTGAGCAGAAAGGATTTTTATTATGGCAAACGAAAAAGATGTAAAAAATAGCCCCTTCGGTTTTGGACAAGCCAACGATGCTTATGCCCAATATTTTATCGGTAATTCTTATTTAAACCCATTAGCTTCAAGTCAAAAAGCTGCAGCCAATGTTTCAAACGTTACCTTTGAACCGGGATGCCGCAACAACTGGCACAAGCATGATATTGTACAAATCTTGATCGCAGTTTCAGGTCGCGGTTGGTATCAAGAAAAAGGACAACCAGCACGCGAATTAAAACCGGGTGATGTAGTTATTGTTGATCCCAATACTGAACACTGGCACGGAGCAGCTAAAGACTCTTGGTTCCAACATTTGGCCATTATGGTCGGCAAGGGTTCAACCGAATGGCTGAGTCCAGTTGCTGATGAAGAATATGATAAATTAGACTAATGAAACTAGGTAAACACATGATCTTAGATCAAACATTAAGCTTGAATAATGGCGTGAAAATTCCCCAAATGGCTCTAGGAACCTGGCTGTTAGATGATGAAGCAGCCAAGCAGGCCGTTAGCGAAGCTTTAGCATTAGGTTATCGTCACATTGATACGGCCCAGGCTTACGGCAATGAAAAGGGTGTAGGCGAAGGCATTCGAAAAGCGGGTGTGAAGCGCGAAGACGTTTTTGTGACTACCAAAGTTGCAGCTGAACACAAAGACTATGACTCAGTCAAGGAATCGATTGATGATTCTTTATCACGCTTAGGACTTGATTACCTTGATTTGTTAATTATCCACAGTCCGCAACCTTGGGCTGAGGTAAACCAATCAACCAATCGCTATTTTGAAGGCAATTTAGCAGCTTGGAGTGCCATGGAAGATGCTCTTAAAGCGGGCAAGGTCCGGGCAATTGGCGTTTCAAATTTCCTAGAAGCCGATTTGGAAAATATTTTGAGCCATAGCAGCACTGTTCCTGCCGTAAATCAAATTTTGGCGCATATTGGAAATACGCCATTGAAATTAATTGATTATTGCAAGAGCCATAATATTACCGTTGAAGCTTATTCACCGGTCGGACATGGAGCAGTCTTAAACCAACCGCAAATTAAGCAAATGGCTGCCAAATATGGGGTTAGTCCAGCCCAATTATGTTTGCGCTATGACTGGCAATTGGGAATGGTAATTTTGCCAAAAACTGCTAATCCAGAACATATGAAACAAAATGCTGACTTAGCTTTTGAAATCTCGCCTGCAGATATGGCAAGTTTGGAAAAAATTGTTGACAAAGATTATGGCGATGCAAGCTACTTCCCAGTCTATGGTGGAAAATTATAAAGCCCTATTTATCTAGAACCGTTAGGATGTGTCCTAACGGTTTTTTATTTGCGTTGACGAAAAGCCTAAAATACCATATCATAATAGTGTCTTAATTAACTAATACACCAAAGAGGTTGACTTATGGACTTTAAGGATAATATTCCGATTTATGTGCAGATTGAGCAATATCTATATCGGGAAATCATCCAAGGAAATTTGCAGGCAGGACAGAAGCTGCCGTCTGTACGACAATTAGCAGTAAAGTTAACAGTAAACGTCAATACGGTTCAAAGGGCGCTGCAGGAAATGAATTCTCATGGAATTCTTTATACCAAGCGGGGTGAAGGAAACTTTGTGACTAAAGACGAAACCTTGCTTGCTCAAATGCGCAAACAGACTATGGATGAAGAACTTGCTCAGTTTGTCGAAAATATGCGAAAGTACGGCTTAGAACGGGATAAGCTGGTTCAGGCTTTGACAGAATACTTGGAGGAACACGATAATGACTAACGTGGTCGAAATTAAAGATCTAACGTATCGAAAAAATCAAAAATATATTTTGAAAGATGTTAATTTAACGCTCGAAAGTGGAAAAATTATCGCTCTGTTAGGTGAAAATGGTGCCGGAAAAACCAGCTTAATGCGGGTAATTGCCGGTTTAGCGAAAAATTATCGGGGTGAGGTGACCGTTCAAGGCGAAAGCGATCCAGCCAAACGTAAGGCTAACTTGTCCTTTACCGATAAACTCAGCGGTTTTGGCAGCACCACCAAGCTCAGCAGCATAGTTGATTTTTATCGCAATATCTACCCAGACTTCGACGAGGAAGAATTTGACCAACTCCGAACTTTTATGAATTTGGATTTAAATTTGCGTTTAGGGCAATTATCCCGCGGAACCAAAGAAAAATTAATTATTGCCTTAACTTTTTCTCGCCGCGCTAAGCTATATTTGTTGGATGAACCTTTTTCAGGTATCGATGCGATGGCCAGAAAGAAGATTATTAATTCGATTCTGCTGTGGAAAGAAGAAGATGCACCATCTTAATCTCAGATCATTTTGTAAATGAAATTGCCCAATTGCTTGATGAGGTGGTAATCATCAAGAATCATACGGTGCTAACCCATCAAAGTGCTGATGCGATTCGCGAACAAGGTAAAACGATCGAAGAATTTTACGAAGCGCAATATGATGAGGAGGAATAAGATGACTAGTTTTAAAGCTTTATATCGCGCTTGTTTGCTGGGGCGGGTACGGTCAACCTACGTTGCTTTCATCACCGAATTGGCGCTTTCAGTAATAAGTGGTTTTGCGATCAATCAGTGGAAAGTGAATTTAGATGTTTTTGCCTGCATCTTGGGGATGCTGGCGATATTTACCTTTTTTACCGTCTTTATTTTTTATTTCTATTTAATCGTGCGCGATATTAGAGACTTCGGCCGGCCAACTAATCGGCTCATCCCAATTTCTGATACTAAAATGTATCTTGCGCATCTTTTCAGCAGCTGGACGCAATGTCTTTACTTATTACTGATGAGTTTGGGGGCAGGGCTTTTGCTTTTGCTGCCGGTCCTCGGAAATGGTGACGTCGCCGAAATTTTCAGAGACAACATTACCATAACGACGAGTTGGCACCTATCGCAAGCTGATTTAATCAATTTGCTCCTCTATATTCTGATAGTTATTTTCTACGCCTTTGTGATTGCGCTAGCTTCATATGCCTTGCTGGTCCTTCCAAGCTTATTAGTACCAGCTTTACGTGATCTGTTGCCGTTTCGTAAAGGCAGTTTTTGGGGGCAGGCGATCTCCATCATTGCCTGGATCTTAACCTATGTATTGTTTAACCGCTTTTTTGTAGTCGCTTTTAAATTATTTAATTTAGATCCGGCCAAGCTAAGCGTTGCTCCAGATTATCACCTGTTTTTGATGCCAACGGTTTATTTGCTGCTCGGTATCTTGCTGGTAATCGGCGGAATTGCAAGCTTGAGGTATTTAAATGAACCTCGAATTGATTAGGTGATAATATGAAACTTTTTATCCTATTCTTGAAAAAGCGACTGCAGCATCTTGGTTTCGTACTCTTGTTTGGTTTAGGGGCCGCCATTATTCTTGATTTGATCCGTAATAAATTTCTCTGGAGCTTGATTGATTGGTGGATTCCTTGGAATGTGTCCGTAAAAGATCAGCTCCTAGTCGCTTGGACGCAAATGATGCCATGGTTGTGGTTAGGGTTTGGGATCTGGGTTTTAATTGATAATTACCATTTTATTTTTAGCTCAACCTATAACTTGGTAGCCTTTTCCGATTGGCGTAAATACTGGCTAAATCTGCTTGCCACGTTAATGGGGTTCTGGCTATTATTGCTAGTTCAGATAATATTAATGGCAGTACTCGGGGGCGTAGCCTACTTGCTTGATCCAAGCGGGGTTAAGGCCAGCTTTTCTTGGCTCTTGGCCAATCCCGACTGGCCCGAATTCTTTGGCTTTATTCTGATGTTGACGCTGTTTTTCCTGTTAGCCGTGTCGGTATTTGATATTTTTATCATTTTGCGGCAACAAATATTTATGACGGTGGGCTACTATGGAAATTGGTTAGTAAAATTGCTAATTAGCATATTAGTTGCTGGCTTGGGAATGTGGCTGTTCTGGCTGTTTTTCACCCAGGTGCTGAAGTCGCCTAATAGCATGAGTGAGGTTCTGCTGATCCAACTTGTCGCTTTAGCGATCACGAGCTTTGGCGATTACTGGCTGTATCACAACGTTAGCGAGGCAAGTCTAAATAATTAGTTGAGGAAAAAATGTTTAAGTATCTTTTAAAGGAAAAATGTCGGTTGGCAATAGTCATTTATTTATTGCAACTTGTTGCTTGTCTAATTGGGATGTCCTATTTTCTAATCCTAAAACCAACAAGATATACTGGCAGTTTATTGTTTGAATTTTCTCCCAATTATCGAGTAGCTGCGACTTATCTCTTTTTTCAAACTAGCATTTTTGTGGATTTGATCTATACCGGCCTAAGTAGTTGGCAATTAGTTAGAAGTTTGTCTAGTCAAACAATTCGCCTGGTGCCAATCAGTGAAACTAGGCTGCTTAACCTTAACCTGCTTACTGGGGTTGTAAGTTGTGCTGTAATCTTTATTTTGCAGTTTCTGACCTGGGGCCTGGTCTTTCTTAGTGCAAAAGTTTTAGGCTGGAGTCAAGCTGCTAATAATTATGCAGGAACTTTCCATTTGATTTTGGCTGATTGGCAGAGCTGGCTAATTGACCTTACTTGGCTAGTGGTTGCCATCTATTTAATCGTTGGTCTAGCAGCGGAGTTGCAGCATTTGCTGTATAACTATTTGCCGATTAAGGAAAATCTTTGGACCTCCTTAATCTTGATTATCTTGATCGCTGGCCTAATCATCTTTTCCCTGATCGAAATAGTATTTAGATTAAGTGATTCTATGCTTCTGGCAGGGTGGGTTTGGTTTGTCTTTTTAGGCCTATTTTGGCTAGCCAATTGGTATTTGTTAACTCACGTCTTTGAACCACAAATTGATAGCTAAGAAAAATTAAGCGGGGTATAATGATGTAATTAAGGAGGAGAAAAATGATTATTTTCATAATTATTGTTTTAATAATTTTGACTACAGGGTTTAGAATTGTGCGTCAGAATTATGAAGGTTTAATCGAAACTCTGGGAAAATACTCGCGGACGACTAATGCTGGTCTGACATATATTATTCCTGGCTTTCAGCGCCTGCGAAAGGTATCCTTGGCCTTGCAGCCGCTGGAAATTAGCAAATATTCGATTATCACTAAGGATAATGCGGAAATAACGACCAGTTTAACTTTGAACTATCAGGTGACGGATTCTTATAAATACTTTTACAACAATACGGATTCGGTTGAATCAATGGTTCAGTTAATTCGGGGACATTTAAGAGATATTATTGGCCGCATGGAATTGAATGAAGCCTTAGGATCAACCAGTAAAATCAATAGCCAATTAGCCGATGCCATTGGTGATTTGACGGATGTTTATGGGATTCGCGTAATTCGGGTTAATGTCGATGAATTATTGCCAAGCAAGGAAATTCAACGAGCCATGGATAAGCAGCTAACGGCTGACCGTGAAAAAACTGCCGCCATTGCCAAGGCAGAGGGGGAAGCCCGGCACATTGAGCTAACTACCAAAGCTAAGAATGAAGCCTTGGTTAAGACTGCCCAGGCGAAGGCCGAAGCGGTTAAGCTGGAAGCTGATGCTGAAAACTATCGCATTAAGAAGCTGCAAGAAGCCTTAAATGAAGCCGGTGAAAATTACTTTAAGGACCAGAGCATTTCTTCCTTCAAGGATCTGGCTCAAGGCCCCAACAATTTAGTAATAATGGATAAAAATGACATGACCAATCTCTCAGCCGTACCTGCAGCTAAGAAGCTGTGGGACGCCGCTGAACAGCAAGACGACTAATGCTGGTCATCAAAGAACAAGCCCAAGGCTTGTTCTTTTTGTTTTCTTAACCAAATAGTTAATGTTTATAATTAAAGTTGAGGATTAATATCGTGTAAAATAAGAAATGATAAAATCAATGTACCAGCAGATGATCATAAAAAAGAGGTGGAACAATGCGGACTTGGTTGGCCAAACATATCTTAATCCGGCGGATGGCATGGTCAATGCTAATTATTTTTATTTTTATGCTTGGCAAAGCAATTCCCTTGCCATACCTGCTCCAAAATAGTTGGCACCGAACACGTGTCTACACCGAGTTTAGTATTATCACTGGTGGCGATTTAGGGCGACTATCAATTTTTAGTTTGGGAATCGGTCCTTGGATGGCCGCTTTGATTATTTTTAGTTTTCTTGGCCAAACCCATAAGTTTGAGAAGGTTCCACAAAGAACGCTCAATTTATACCAACGCTTTACCACGCTTTTAATTGCTGTTATACAAGGTTTTGTAACCGTCATGGATTTGCCCTTGGAGCGGCAGCATCTGTTGCGAGCCCGCTTGTTGAATATGTGCATTTTGGTGGCAGGCGCTTTTTTAATTATGTGGCTCTGCAATATGAATGCTAAATTGGGGCTGGGCGATTTTTACTTATTGGTAATGGTTAACATAGTTAGTGCAACCATGCGGACCATTCTCGGACCGCTAATGGGCACTTCTCGGACCAATTTAAATAAACTGGGCTTATTTTTATTAATTTTATTCTTTTATTTATTATTTATTGTGCTGAATTTGCTGTTAGATCGTGGAGAGGTGCGCCTCCCAATTAAGCGAATCAACATGACGGAAGAATATTTAGGGAAGTCATATTTGCCCATCAAGCTGGCACCAGCTGGAGGATTGCCGGTTATGTTTGCGATGGCAGTGATGAACTTGCCAATTTACCTTTTTCGCTTTTTCGCCTATTTTTGGTCACAAAGTCGAGTGCTGCAATGGCTCATTGCCAATTTCTCGTTAAAGGCTGGTTTAGGGGTAAGCTTTTATTGTTTGACCTTGTTTGCGTTGTCATTTTTATTTGCCTACTTGAATGTTGATCCGACAAAGCAGGCTGAGATTTTGCAAAAAAGCGGCGATTACATTCCTGGCTACGAGCCGGGAGGAGCAACCGAGGAGCTTTTGCGCCAAAAAGTTTTTTATTTTGCCCTTTTGGGTGGCATCTACTTGACGATTGTGGCTGGTTTTCCTTTATTTTGGGGAATTGGCAACCCTGAAAGACTAAAACTTTTATTGCTGCCGGGGTACTTTTTGCTGATTTCTTCATTTTTGCTGATTTTAGTCGATCAAATTAACACTTTGTTAATCGGCAATTATTATCAGGAACTTTTTAAAAGGGAGTGAGACCAATAATTTACTTTTTACCAGCTTGGTCCGGCTCGAAAAGTAATTGGGAAGCCGAGGAGCCATTATGGTATTCTCATAAAAAGATTGAGTTCGATGATACGGTAAATCAGGTACGGATGTTCGCACAGGCTGGGCAAGCCGTGGAATTAGTCGTTCCAACTTATTTTCCGAATTATCGCCATTTTGCTTTTCGCCAAAGATTAAGTACTATTCAGACTTTTAATATTTTCGATTATTTGCAGCAGATTCCTCGCTCTTTGCCACAAGTGGTGCTTGATCCGCGTGACTTTAACTGGCCAAGTGATGCAGCTTTGGTTTATGGACCTAATGAACTGCTGATTTATCGCGGGCCAGTTTTGTATGCCCGTGTTGAACAAGGATTGGAAGGAAATTTGTTGGGGATTGACCGGTACGATGATGAGCAGAATTTAGTCAAAAGACTAGATTTTGATGACCGGGGCTTTCTGTCGCGCATCAGCTATTATCAAGCTGGGAAAATTATGCAGCAGGATTATCTCGACATCAACGGTTCCGTCCAATTTTCTCAAGATGCAGCTGGTCGAATTACGCTCGCCGATCCTGCGGCTTTGGGTTTTAGCCAAGATCAATTTCCTAACCTCGGCGCGATAGTTCAGGCAGGGGTGAAAAAATTTTTCGACAGCAAGCTGCAGCCAGAAGATTTAGTGGTAGTGGCGGCGCAGGCAGATAATTTAGACTTTGCCAGTCAGATCAATCCGCAGCAATTAATTTTGTCTTATTTTTATAATCGTGAAAAAATCACCGCTAATAGTCCTTTAGCACAAGAGGCAGCCTTAGTTTTGGCCGATTCTGATCATAATTATCAGTTATTGCATAATAGCGGTGTGGAGCGTTTGTTAGAATTGCCGCCATTCGATGCGCGACTTAATTTAGGTGCCAGCAACCAAGAAGCAAGCCTGCAAATTTTCTTTTTGGCAGATGATTTAGCGGCTCCGGACTTAAAAGCGGCCCTGCGGGAAATTCTTTTGACTATGGAAAACAATCATTTAGTTGAACTGACGATTGGGTCATACCAGGGATATGAGTTGAAAATTACGATTAGCCAGATTTTGCAGGAGTTCCAGGACGAGCAAAACTTTAAAAACCGTTACACTTTTGACCGTCCCAACCCCAACCGAAATTTGGCTGATGATGCGGAAAAGCAAACTGTTCGTCGGCTGAAATTTGTCTCGCTTAGTTCTGAAAAGCAATTGATTCAACTTTTGCAAGCGGTTCGGGTGATTGTGAATCTTGCTGCTGAGCCGGATTTGTTTTTGCAGTTGGCGGGCATTAGCAGCGGACTGCCACAAATTCTAAGGGTGCCGTCACAATACGTGCTGGATCACCAAAATGGTTTAATTATCAGCCAAATAACCGATTTACAGGCTGCCTTGACATATTATTTGGACGGGCTAAAGCATTGGAACGAGGCCCTAGTTTTTGCAACGCAAATGATCAAAAAATATACCGGTCCAGAGATTGTGGCAAAGATTTTAGAAACCGTAAACAAGCCTAAGGGGTGATTTGAGTTGAGCCGTTTTTTAATCATTAGTTCCCAAAAGTGGCCTTTGCCAGCTGCAGGAGTTGACCAGTTTTATCAGGCAGAACCTGGCAAACTTCAACATTTTTTTGCGCTGCATCCTGAGCTCGCCTCTTTAAGCGGCGTCTTGTTAACCAGCTTGGTTGCGGATGATGAATGGAAAGTCTTGCAAGACCATGTTGATGCTTATCGCGTTGTGGCCTTTGAACAGGTAAGGCCTCAGACAGCAGGCGGGGGAAATTTTTTTCGGCAAAAGCAAGTTAAACAAATCAAGCTGCTTTCGCCAGACCAAGCATGTGAATGGCTTAAATTACATTTATTCGATGGTCAATCTGGTATCAGGATGGATATTCAAAATTTTGTTATCAATAATTGGTATCAGGGTCCGCTGCATTATCATGGAAGCTATGCAGTAAAGTTAGCAGGAGATTTTGGCCCTGCTTATCGTCCTTTGGGAAGCTTTACTTATAGTTTTTGGCAAGACAAGCCCATACATTTATGGCCAGAATTTATCAAAGGACCCGGGGTTCATCTCAGGATCACTATTTACGAATTTAAATATTTTGGTCATGAGGTTATTTATCAACATACTTTTGACGAAACTGAATTAGACGAAGTGCTGGAAGTACCGATTAAAGCAGTTAATGGCCATGTTTGCATTAGCTACGAGGTCAAAGGTGCAGGTGAATTAACCATCGGTACCTTGCATTCGCGCTGGAGTCGCCAAGGCTGGGGTTATTTTTTACCTGGTGGAGAGCGGATATTAAATCCCGATCGGGGCGAAGTGATGGTTTATTTCAATCCGGGAAATTTGCGGCCACCCCTAAATATTTATTTTTCCGGTTACCGTACCTTGGAAGGATTTGAAGCCTATAATATGATGCGTGACTTGCAGCATCCCTTCATGTTGATTACCGATACCCGCCTAGATGGGGGAGCTTTTTATTTAGAGGACCAAGCTACTCAAGACGCGCTGATCGACCGTATTAAAAAAGCCCTAGCTTGGCTAGGATTCAAAGATGATCAGGTGGTCTTTTCAGGCCTTTCGATGGGGACAACCGGAGCCTTGTATTATGGCAGTTTTTTCAAACCAGCGGCCTTTATTCTCGGCAAACCCATAATCAACTTGGGTCAGATGGCTTTGAGTGAAAAGCAGCGGTTTAATGCTTTTCCTACTTCGCTTGATTTATTGCGCTTGTATCAGCGCTATCTAGGAGCTGATCAAGTAACTGACGATGTAATAAAGAAATTTGATCAAATCATCCTGCGCCGCTTTCAGACGGTTGATCTTTCAAAAAGCAAATTTATGGTTGCTTATATGAAACAGGATGATTATGATCAAGCGGCCTACCAAAGCTTAATTGAGTGTTTAGAACAGCAACCCGTTTTTCCGTATTTAATTAGTCGCGGCTTTAACGGCTATCACACAGAACAAATGGGCCCTGTTTCTAGCTGGTTTAAACACCAGTTTCATGAATTGATGCAAACATTTGGTGAATAGCATGTTTAGTATTTTTTTACAGGTTAATTCTCCGGGCAATCTAAAAACCATCCCCGTTGCCCAAAGAGATCGGGTGATGAAAGGGTACCTCTATTATGGCAGCAGCGTTTCTCCGTTAGCTCATACCTATGTTAACGGCAGTCAAATAACTCGCTGGGCCAAGGATGATCTTGAATTCCATAATCCCTGGATGCCGGCAGGGGTGGTAGTTGCTCGTTGGGACTTATCATATGATTATTCTAATGGCCGCTTAGTGCCAGATCTGCCTTTGTTAACTCCAGGCAAGAAGTATCAAATAAAACTAATCGCAGAAATGGACCAACCAGCAGGGCTGTTGGTGCGACTCTTATTTTTTAATTTTGATGGTCATATAGTAGCTCGAAAAGTGATGCGGCAGAAGCAAGGCGAATTTGTCTTTCCTGAAGAGGCGGATTTTTATGCAGTAGAATTAGTCAATGCTGGCGTTACTAGTTTTCGGTTTCATCGCATTGATATTGCTGCTGCTAATGCCCCCGAAGCCCCACGGACTTATCAGGAAGAACAAGCTCTAAGACTAGAGGTTGTTAAGCAAAACTTAAATTAGAAAGGCAAAGAAGATGGCGTCAGTCTTTAATCATGTACGTCTGGCGGAGCTCAAGCCATGGCTAAGAAAAATTAATGAATTAGCTCCTAAAATGCGGGCCTTAAGCGACCAAGCGTTAAAAAACTATACTCCGCAATTAAAAGCGCGGTTAGCCCAGGGTGCCAAGTTATCTGACCTTTTGCCTGAAGCTTTTAGTTTGGTGCGTGAAGCTGATCGCAGAATCTTAGGCTTATTTCCATACGATGTTCAGGTCTTGGGAGCACTAGCACTTTATTTTGGGGCCATTGCAGAAATGAAAACCGGAGAAGGCAAGACGCTGACGGCAACCATGCCCTTATATTTGTGGGGCTTGACTGGCCAAGGCGCAATGTTGGTGACGCCTAATGAATATCTGGCTGAACGGGATGAAAAGGAAATGGGCCAAGTTTATGAATGGCTGGGGTTAAAAGTGGCACTGGGCTTTGCCCCCGCCAATCAGGCCGAATTGTCGCCGAGCGAAAAGCGCGAGCGGTATCAAGCAGATATTTTGTATACTACCAGTTCGGTCTATGGTTTTGATTATTTGCTTGATAACTTGGCAGTCAGTCCTAGCAACCAATTTATGCGCCGTTTCTCGTACTGCATCGTTGATGAAGCTGATGCTGTTTTACTCGATATGGCGACCACGCCATTGGTAATTGCCGGGGGAACTAGGATTAATTCCCACTACATTGGCCCAAGCGATGAAGTAGTTACCATGCTGGAAGCTAATCGTGATTTTCGCTTAGATGATGAAGAAAATAATGTTTGGCTTACCAGTCGCGGGATTCAAGCGGTTGAGCAGTTTTTTGATGAAAATCAGCTATATGATGGTGAGCATCATGAATTGGTCCGGCGGCTGACCTTGAGTTTGCGAGCTCATGAATTGTTAAAGCGCGACCGCGACTATGTGGTATCTCCTAACCAAAAAATTATCTTGTTAGATCGCTCAAATGGGCGAATGCTGCCAGGGATGCGGCTGCAGGCTGGCTTGCACCAGGCAATTGAAATGAAAGAACAGGTTCCACTAAGTCAAGATCAGCGACCGCTAGCGTCCATCACCTATCAAAATTTATTTCGCCAATTCGCGCATTTAGCGGGCATGACGGCGACTGCTAAAGCCGGTGAGCAAGAATTTATTGAAACTTATTATTGCAATGTGATCCAGATTCCAACTAACAAAAAATCGATTAGGCAAGATTTGCCTGATCGGGTTTTCCCGACCTTGACCGAGAAGTTATTGGCCTGCTTAGATCGCACTAAAGAGTTGCATCAAACTGGGCAGCCAGTCTTAGTCATCTCGAATTCAGTGGAAATTTCTGAAATCTTTTCGGAATTATTGCTCCAAGCAGGTATCCCGCATAATTTATTAAATGCCAAAAGTGAAGTCAAAGAGGCGGCCATTATTAAAGAGGCAGGGCAGAAAAACGCCGTGACGGTCGCAACTAAGATGGCAGGACGAGGAACAGATATTAAACTAGGCCCAGGAGTAGCTGAGTTAGGCGGTTTAGCAGTCCTAATCATGGGTCAAATGCCTAGCAAACGAATTGATCAGCAATTGCGGGGCCGAGCTGGTCGTCAAGGAGATCCGGGCAGCAGTCAGTTTTTTAAGTCATTAGAAGATGAAGTAGTGCAAAGATTTGGTCCGCGGTGGTTAAGGCAAAAATTCGAATACTTGCGTGACCAAAACTTTTCGTCTCCTCGCGAGCTCCATGGTTGGCGGCTGCATTTGGCCTTGCGGCATGTGCAGGAAACTAGCGATCAACAAGCTGAAAACGAGCGCAGCCGTATTTTGGAAATGGACGAAAGCGTAAAAATGCAGCGCGAATTAGTTTACCGTGAGCGGAGCCAGCTTCTCCATAATTGGGATCAGCACTTAGATATTGCTCAATTGCTAAATGCTGAATTTCGGCGGTTTTATCAAGCAAATCAACCAATGACTGCTGAAAAACTGCAGCGCTACATTTTAAATGAACTAACTTATCGCTACTATGATCGACCAACTGCGGTTGATCTTAAGAGCGAGTCAGCCGTCGTTGCCTATCTTAACCAAATTGCAAACAAGGAATTGGCAACCAAAGCCCAAGAGCTTGGCAGCAAGGAGGAACTAGATAATTTTTATCGCTATGCTATTTTAAAGGCAATTGATGAAAGCTGGCTAGATGAAGTTGATACCTTAGAACAATTGCGTTTAGTGGTATCCAGTCGGCAAACTGCCCAGCGCAATCCTTTATATGAATATCATGAAGAAGCCTTAGCCGCCTTTCAAAAAATGCAGGTCGAATTAAATCGAAAAGTAACCAGATTCTTACTCTTAAGCACAGTTCAGCTTGCCCCAAATGGCGATAAGCAAATTTATTTTAATTAATAAGGAGGTTTGTAATGGCCGAAGACAAGGATCCGTTAACTGCAGATATTAAACGGCGCCTAAATAAAGTCAGCGATAAGAAATATTTTAAGAAGCATTCAGATCGGTGGCTTTTTTGGCTAGCCTTGATAATTTTGTTAAGTGTAGTTTTAGGGATACTAGTATCGTTAGTTACAAGTTTGGGTAAATTATGACAATTTATAATTTTAATGCTGGAATTGGTTGGGCAAGCAGTGGGGTTGAATATGCGCAGGCCTACCGTGCAAAAATTTTTCGCCAACTCAAAACAGAAGCCAAGTTTATTTTTACTGATTTCATCCGTAACGAAAATATCATCAATTTAACCCGAAATTTGGGATTTTTGGATCAAGAAATCATTTGGCTGTATCAGAGTTTTACTGATTTTCCTTTAGCAGCGGGCAGCTATCGCTTGGAAAAATTAATGGCTAGTTTTACTAGTTCTGCCACCAAAATCCCCAAAAGCCAAACCGAAATTCGTTTTGAATTTAGCCCGGGCAATTGGGTTGAAGCCTATTTAAAGCGGGATGATCCCCAAGTCGTTGAACGAGCTGAATTTGTGAACCGGCATGTTTTAGTGCGCAAAGATTTTTTCACGAGTGGTCGGGTCTACAGCGAATATTATGTTCCGCAAAATAAGCGTGCCCAACTATATCTGCGGCGGTTTTTTAATCAAGATGGGACGACAGCGTTTGATGAACTGATTGATGGCAATAATATTTGTTTCAAATTTTCAGATCAAGTTCTGACAAAAACGGAATTGTTGCAACGGTTTATAAAAAATTTGCACCTTTCAGCCGATGATGTGGTGATTTTAGATCGGGATGCTGACGTAGCCCAACTTATTTTAGAGACTAAGGGGGCTAGCAAGGTGGGCTGCGTAGTGCATGCTGAACACTATGCAGTTAATCAACCTAGTCGAGATCATATTTTGTGGAATAATTACTATGAATATGATTTTACCCATGCACGCGATTTTGACTTTTTCGTCGTTGCAACCGCCCAGCAAAAAGCCAAACTAGCGGAGCAATTTCAGCAATTTCAACACTATGTGCCGCCAATTTATGTTGTGCCAGTAGGTAATTTGGCAAAAATACGCTATGCGGAAAACCGGCGTCCATATAGTCTTATCACTGCTTCTCGCTTAGCCAGTGAGAAACATCTTGATTGGTTAATTCAAGCAGTTGTCAAAGTTCACGCTACTTTTCCGCAAATTCGCTTTGATATTTATGGCGAAGGAGGGGAACGAACGCATCTGAGCCAATTAATTAAGGATCTTAGTGCCGAGAGCTACATAAGCTTGCAGGGACACCGAGATCTCACGGAAGTTTACCAAGATTACGAACTCTACGTTTCAGCCTCAACGAGTGAAGGCTTTGGCTTATCCTTGCTTGAAGCCATCGGCTCAGGCCTAGCGATGGTGGGCTTAGATGTCCCTTATGGCAATCCTACCTTTATCCAAAATGGAAAAAATGGGGTCTTAGTGCCATACCGCCGGGGAGAAGAGGCAGATGTGACGATTCAAAATTTGGCAAATGGTATTATCCAAGCCTTAAGAGGTGATTTGCAGCAGCAACATCAGGCTTCTTATCAGCTCGCCCAACAATTTACCCAAGCACAGGTTGCTAAAAAGTGGCAGGGGTTACTAGAAGGAATTCAGAAGCATGATAAATCTATATGATCGCTATACACAGTGGAGTCGCGACTTGCAAATGTCTTTTAAACTAGCAAAGTTGCCAACTCCAGCTGTAGTTATTCATGATGATGGCTTTTTGCCGACGTTTATTGACTCACCAGTGCAATATTTTTTAAAACTTGCCGGCAGCAATTTTTCTGGCAAACCACGATATTTTAATGAAGTTGAAGTTCCACATTTTTGGGAAATCAAGGGCAATGCTAGATTTGGTGAAATCTATGATCATGAAAATTTAAAAGCCAAAATTGAATTTGCTCAACCAGGCGATAATAGTCGATTGGTGAAAACCGTAAAGTGGTTGGGTCCCAATGGCAAGGTACGGGTAATTGATCAATATAATCAGTGGGGTTGGAAATTTGCCCAAACGACTTGCAACCAAAATTCAAGGCCAATTTTTACCAGCTATTTTACAGACCAGCAGCAAGAAGTATTAGTTGAAAACCATGTAACAGGTGCAGTTTCAGTGAACTTTCCTTCTGGCCAAGTTAAAATTTTCGCTAACTGGAATAAATTAACGGCATATTATTTGGAACATGCTAATTATGATTTGGATCAAGTAAACTTTAATTCTCTGGGCGCGCCGTTTTTCGTTGTTAATTTTCTTGGCAAACGCGTTAAGCTGCGGCGACTTTTTTGGCAGGAAAATGTTCCCGAGGGGATTCCGGGCAATATGCGGTCGCTCATTGCCAATCCCGATGGTCCATATGAAATCATGGTCCAAAGTAAAAATGTTTATCAAACCTTGACTAAAATGGATCCGAAGGCCAATTTCCATTATTTAGGATTTGCCTATCCGTTTATTCGGCTAAATCGAGGCCGAGCACATGCGTTAATTTTGACAAATTCTGATCAAATCGAACACCTTGAAGAGCTGGTTGCAGCTTTACCGGAAATGAAATTTGCAGTTGGAGCAATAACCGAGATGTCCGACAAATTATTAAAGTTGGACCGATATGAAAACGTCAGGTTATACCCAGATATTCAAGACCAAGAATTGCTAAAATTAGTAGATTGGGCGGATTACTACTTAGACATCAATCACTATAACGAAATATTAGATGCGGTTAGAATTGCTTTTATCCAAAATATGTTAATCCTAACCTTTGATTCGACGATACATAATAAGCGATTTGTGGCAGAGGAGAATTGTTATTCAAATAATAATTATCAAAAAATGATATCAGATTTACAAAACATGATATCTAATGCTGATGAATTAGAAGCTCGATTGCAGGCCCAATGGCGTGCAGCTGATCGAGTATTACCTGAATCTTATAGACAATTTTTGAAAAAATAGATTGCAGAAGACTGGAAACTTTTGCAGTCTTTTTATTTTGCTTAGCCGTTATTTAAACCTTGAAATATTTTTTATTCAAATAGTTAAGAAGTGCTTTAGTTTGCAAAATATAAACCTTTGTAGTGTATAATTACTTTAACGCGAGACCGTTATTTTTTGAATGGAGCACGGTAATAATGACTAAAAGGGATAAAAGCAATAAGGACTTATTGCAGAATAAAAAAATTCGGGAGAAGGAAGCTAAAAAGCAAACTCGTGATGAGCAGGCAGAATTGGATACTCATCGTATTGGTGTAGTAAAAGGATTAGCTGCAGCAGTTGCGGCTTTGGGTGGTGCTGCGGGGGTTGCCACTCCAACTTATACTGCCCATGCAGCAGCTACTACGGAAGCTACTAATAGTACCTTGGCCAATAATGATTCAGTTAATTTGACCGAAAAAACTGCTAAAACTTCCAATTCAACCAGCAGCTCTAACAGTATGGATGATGACTCAACCAACCAGTCTAACTCATCGAGTGAGGCAGCGAGCGTGAGTGGGTCTGAATCGGTTTCAGAAAGTGTATCTGTGTCGGAATCGATTTCAGCGAGTGAATCCGTGTCTGAATCGAACTCAAAGAGTGGTTCGGTGTCTGGAGGGGAAAAAGAATCTGATTCGGCGTCGAATGATACATCTGAATCTTCGAATAATTCAAATTCGAGTTCGATAGAAGTATCAGAGTCGGTCTCCGTAAGCACATCAGAGTCAGAGTCTGTTTCAGAAAGTGAGTCAGAGTCGCAATCGACCTCAGAGAGCGAATCCAAGTCTGAATCAGAATCGATCTCAGAAAGTGCATCTAAGTCTGAATCAGAATCAGTCTCGGAGAGCGAATCCAAGTCTAAGTCGCAATCGATCTCAGAAAGTGCATCGGAGTCCGAATCACAATCGATTTCAGAGAGTGCATCGGAATCACAATCGACCTCAGAGAGTGAATCCAAGTCCGAGTCGCAATCGATCTCTGAGAGTGCATCTGAGTCCGAATCACAATCTATTTCAGAAAGTGAATCCGCATCCGAGTCACAATCTATTTCCGAGAGTGCATCCGAGTCGCAATCTATTTCAGAGAGCGAGTCCGAGTCACAATCAATTTCTGAGAGTGCATCAGAGTCCGAATCACAATCAATTTCTGAGAGCGAGTCCGAATCAGAATCACAATCGATTTCAGAAAGTGAATCAGAGTCCGAGTCACAATCGATTTCTGAGAGCCAGTCCGAATCAGAATCACAATCGATTTCAGAAAGTGAATCAGAGTCCGAGTCACAATCGATTTCTGAGAGCCAGTCCGAATCAGAATCGCAATCGATCTCAGAAAGTGAATCAGAATCACAATCGATTTCAGAAAGCGCATCAGAATCACAATCACAATCTATTTCTGAAAGTGAATCAGCATCCGAGTCACAATCGATCTCCGAGAGTGAATCTGAATCACAATCTATTTCTGAGAGCGAGTCAGAATCAGAGTCGCAATCCATTTCCGAGAGTAAATCAGAGTCTGAATCACAATCTATTTCAGAGAGTGAATCAGAATCTGAGTCGCAATCGATCTCCGAGAGTGCATCAGGGTCCGAGTCACAATCGATCTCTGAGAGCGAGTCAAAATCACAATCACAATCAATCTCCGAAAGCGAATCAAAATCACAATCAAACTCAGAGAGTAAATCAGAGTCTGAATCAACTTCAGAGAGTAAGTCAGAATCGCAATCCATTTCAGAGAGCGAATCCGAATCACAATCTACTTCAGAAAGCGAATCAGAATCACAATCAAACTCAGAGAGTAAATCCGAGTCTGAATCAGCTTCAGAAAGTACATCAGAATCGCAATCAATTTCTGAGAGTGCATCCGAGTCTGAATCAACTTCAGAGAGCACATCCGAATCACAATCAGTCTCCAAGAGTGGGTCCGAATCGCAATCCATTTCAGAGAGCGAATCCGTATCTGAATCCATTTCCGAGAGTGTATCAGAATCACAATCTATTTCAGAAAGTGAATCCGAGTCACAATCAATCTCAGAAAGTAAATCAGAATCGCAATCGATTTCCGAGAGTGCATCTGAGTCTGAATCAACTTCAGAGAGTAAGTCAGAATCAGAATCAACTTCAGAAAGCACATCCGAATCACAATCCATCTCCGAAAGCGAGTCCGGATCACAATCAATCTCGGAGAGTGAGTCAGAATCGCAATCAATCTCAGAAAGTAAATCAGAATCACAATCTATTTCAGAAAGTGCATCCGAGTCTGAATCATCTTCAGAGAGTAAGTCAGAATCAGAATCAACTTCAGAAAGTATATCCGAATCAGGATCTACCTCAGAGAGTAAATCCGAGTCAAGCTCAACTTCAGAAAGTACATCCGAATCAGGATCAACTTCAGAGAGTGCATCAGAATCAGAATCTACCTCAGAAAGCACATCCGAATCACAATCCATCTCCGAGAGTGAATCCGAGTCAGGATCAACTTCAGAAAGCACATCCGAATCGCAATCGATCTCCGAGAGTGTATCAGAATCAGAATCTACCTCAGAAAGCGAATCAGAATCGCAATCCATTTCAGAGAGTGCATCCGAGTCTGAATCAACCTCAGAGAGTAAGTCCGAATCACAATCTATTTCAGAAAGTGCATCCGAGTCTGAATCAACTTCAGAAAGCACATCCGAATCAGGATCTACCTCCGAGAGTGAATCCGAGTCAGGCTCAACATCAGAAAGCACATCAGAATCAGAATCTACCTCAGAGAGTAAATCCGAGTCTGAATCAACTTCAGAAAGCACATCCGAATCAGGATCTACCTCAGAGAGTACATCCGAATCGGAATCTACCTCAGAGAGTAAATCTGAGTCAGGCTCAACTTCAGAGAGCGCATCCGAATCAGGATCTACCTCCGAGAGTGAATCCGAGTCAGGCTCAACATCAGAAAGCACATCCGAATCGGGATCTATCTCAGAGAGTACCTCCGAATCAGGATCTACTTCAGAGAGCAAGTCCGAATCAAGCTCTACTTCAGAGAGTGGATCTGAATCTACCTCAACTAGTGGTTCAACTTCGACAAGTGAATCCGATGGACCACAACCACACAAGAAAAATATTGGAATCCTTATCGAAAACCAAGAAGTTGAAGAGCCTGCTAACAGCAAGGTAGCATCGGAAGGTAAGCTTCAAAACGAAGCTCAAAATGTTGATCATCAAACGCAAGCTGATCATGTTGATCACCAAAATGAAAAGCTGCCACAAACAGGTCAAGGAGATAATTCCGCTACTGTTAAGGTAGGGTGGTTTACAACCATACTTGCCACAATTGCTGGTTTCTTTGGCTTTAGACGTAAGAAGGACAAAACTAAAAAATAAGTTATAACAAAAAATGCGTAGTTCACATCTTAGTGAGCTGCGCATTTTTTAGAAGTTTCCTAATAAATAAGATAGTTTTCATACTCGGGATGATTTTCAAAATAATGTGTCGCATAAGAACATTGGCTCTTTAACTTCCAATTATTCTTTTCCGCTAATTGTAAAAGCTGATCCATTAAATCTCCTGCTAAACCTTCTCCCCGAAAGTCTTGGTCAACAAAAGTCTTTAAAATTACCTTTCCTTCATCTTTTGGTAAATCGGCCAGCTGAATATAGCCAGCGATTTTTTCACCATACAATAACTGCAATTGATTATTTTCAAAATGAAATTCCATTCTTCTCATCCTTTCTTTTCCTATATTTTATCATTTCAGGTCCAGCGCCTGGCCTCCCGGAGGTGTGTTCTCAATCTAAGAGACAAGTGAGCTTAACTCCCCCAAAAAGTATAAAAATATTTGAAGCGACAGATATCAAAAAGACTCACTATAAAATATAATAGAGTGTGTAAGCGGTAACAATTATAGGAGGCTAATTATGTCTATTGTAAATAATGATTTCCATGATATCTTAGTTAATCGGCATTCCGTCAGACGCTTTGATCCAAAGATAAAAATTAGTCACGAAGAAATGCTAGAAATGCTCAATGAAAGTATTACTGCTCCTTCAGCTTGCAACTTACAGGCCTGGAAATTTGTGGTAGTAGATAGCTCAGAAGGAAGGGCTAAACTCCGTCAATACTTCATGAAGTTTAATTACCCTCAAATTGATGATAGCTCGGCTATTGTTCTATTCTTTGGCAATACTTTGGCTTATAAAAAATATAGTGAGTTGTGGCATAGCATGTACAATGATCAAAAAGTTACAAAGGAAGCTATGGAAGCAGCTCTAAGTACTTTTATGCCACTGTACGAAAAAGCAGATCGGACGATGCTTGTAGCCGATGCAATGGTTGACACTTCTTTAGCAGCAATGCAATTTATGCTAGTTGCTCGGGAACATGGCTATGATACCAATGCTATGGCTGGTTATGATGCCAAACATGCTGCAATTACTGCAGGACTTGATCCACAGCAATACATTCCAGTGATGGCAATTGCCATAGGAAAACACAATGAGGCAGCTGAAAAGGAAATAACTACTACCAGATATCCGATCGGTGACTTAGTTGATTTTCAATAGTGATAGAAGGTGAGCAATAGGCTCATCTTTTTTTATGACCACAAAGAGCAACACCACTGGGCTATTAATATCGCAAAGTTGAAACCATGATGCGGCAGCGTATGAATGATATTGCTAATAAGCAGCTTCATAGGCTGGTTATCACTGAAATGGGACATGCAGCAGAACAAGCTACAGCACAGTTTTACAAAGATTCCGACATAGAGCAGTATCAATACCTAGCAACGTTAGAAAGTCATACATGTGATCAATGCGCTCACTTAGATGAGCGTATTTTTTATGTCAAAGATAAGGTTGAAGGGCTTAATTATCCGTTGATTCATCCCTACTGTAGGTGTACTACGGTGCCTTACATAAAAGATTTACCAGATGTTCAAAGTAGATGGTATAGGGGTAAAGATGGTAAAGGCCATTGGATGAAAAATAAGGATTCAAGTCAAAACTCTAACTCTTTATCTTTCAGTGAGTGGAAGAAAATGCAAAATCTACCTCAATTAAGTATGAAATTGTTTAGAGCACTACCAAGTGGGGCTTTAAATGAATCAATGCCGAACGGTAGAATAAGGATGGATGAACATGCTAAAAGATATTATCAAGAATTGAGAAATTCCGATAGAGATAATATTACTAATAAGATTGTTAAAAGTACTAAGTTGAGTACCTTAGTAGTTAGTTCTGCATTGGGACATATTTTAGATAGTAAATATTCTTTAAGGGCAATAAATGGTGGGAGAAAGATCCAACATTTTTATCCTGATTATGATATGGCTCAAAGCTTGCAAAGATTATTACTGAATGAGACGCTAGAACATGATATAATCATGTTAAAACATGAAGCGTTAGAAGCTCATTATATGGATGATTTAGGGATGTTTTATGAAGACGCTCATAGGAAAGCTAATGAAACATATAATTACCAAAAGGCTTTATTAGAATATAGAAAGAGGCGAAACAAGTCATGATGTTTTTATATTGTAAAGTTATTGATGATAATGCTAAACAAAGAAGGTTAAAGCTGGAATCTGATGTTGAAACTGCTACTGCTACTATCGACAAGAAAACTTGGAATGTAAAAATAGATGGCTTTAAAGACTCTTTGAAGTATATATATCCAAAAGGCTTTGTTGAAAAATTTATTGTAAGTAACACTCAAAAAAATCCTAATGAAATGAGTTTTGCTTATGGTAGAGGCTAGAATAGTTACAATAAATTAATATGATACTAAAGAGAATCGTTTAAATGCGGTTCTCTTTTTTATGAGGTGAAATATGAAGAAAGAACAAGACCTTGAAAAGACACTTAGAAAGCTTAGGTGGAAATATAGGATTGATACCGTCTTAGCAGGGATTTTAGTCATATTAGCAATTATATTAAGACTAGCAATGGCTATTGGCATACCTGTAGTAATTGTGTGGATTTGTGCTCATTTCATGTTTCACCTAATTTAATAGTTTTGACCCAAGTAAGTCGTAAAACTGCTTATTTTTTATGCCTTGTGAGAGGCGAACTCGTAAAAACGTGTGAAAGGATAGGTAAACATTATGAAACGAGATCAACTAAAAGAACTTGGACTTGATGAAGATCAGATCAGAGCCGTTATGAATATCAATGGTGAAGATATCAATAAAGCAAAGACCGGTAATGATGAAATTACTAAAGAAAACGAATCATCCAATCAATGCGCTCACTTAGAAGAGCGTATTAGAATTGTCATTAAAAGGCCATTCAGGTAGGAATTTAAGAAACTATACTCTTGATGGTGAAAATGACGTATTGTTCAATAGACATACGAAGTTCATAGTAACTGATATGTATGAAAAAGATGGCAGACAATTCATTGAGGTGGTTGAAGATGAAAGAAAAGAAGGATGAACGAATACCTATCACTCTTGAAAACTTACATGAGCTAATTTCAAAAATACCACCCGAAGTATTCGAAAAAGCTCGAAAAAAGAGAGAACAAGATATGGCTAAAAGTCGTAAATTCTGGGAGGATAGAGACAATGGAAAGAGATGATTATTTTGTGCTAGCTTATAAGCTTCTTAAAATTCTTTAAACCAAGGGCATCCCTAACATGAAAATCAACACCTATCCATGGCTTACTTATACAGCTTGATGGGTCAGCGGTGATAATTTGGATAGAAGCGTAGTTAACACTACAAAGGTGGGGATGGAAGCATCTCGCTAAGGGGTTAGCTAAATCTAAGAAGGAGTCGACCTTGAAAAAGAAATTATGGTGGTTTACTCCCCCTAACAAAGAGCAAATTTGCTCAAAACGCTTCTTAGGTGCTTTTACTAGTATCCACGAACGATACCAGACTTAGAAACCAAGACTTGAATTATTTTTTCCGCACTTTTTCCGCAAAATTTGTTTTAAATACTTTTTTAGCATTTTGACAAAAATAAAAACGTTGATATATCAACGCTTTTGAACTTATTGAATTGTGGAAAAAACATCTTTATGCCCGCTAAAGGATTCGAACCTTCACTCTGTTGCCAGAACAGCGACCTGAACGCTGCGCGTCTGCCAATTCCGCCAAGCGGGCAAATCTTAAACAAATCTATTACAAGTACATCATCTATAATAACAAAAATTTGGTAAAATGGAACCCATGAAATGAATTTTTTTGGATTATAGAGAGGAATAGCAGAATTGTCAAAAATAAAGAAATTACTAGTTAGTTTACTTGCCTTTTTGATGCTGGCCACCGTTGCACCCCTATCGGGCGTACAAGCTGCCTCGGCAAACGAGACTAGTATTAGTAACTATAAATCATCTGATTTAAGTTTAAACGTAAAATCGGCCTTAGCGATCGATGCTTCGACTGGCCAAGTTCTATATGCCAAAAATGCCAATAAGGCTTTACCAATTGCTTCGATGACTAAGCTAATCACTGTATATTTAACCTTGCAAGCCATTAAACAAGGAAAGATCTCTTGGTCAACCAAAGTTAAGCCAACCAGCCAAATTGTGAAGGTGGCTAATAATTCGGAATATTCGAATGTTCCCTTGTATTCAGGCCATTCATACACGGTTAAACAATTGTATGAAGCCACTTTAATTGAATCCGCTAATGGCGCAGCGATGATGCTGGCAAAAGCAATTAGCGGCAATCAAGTTACCTTTGTTAAGAAGATGCGGGCCTTAGTTAAAAAGTGGGGCATCACTGATGCGGAAATTTACAATGTAAATGGGCTGCCTAACAGTTATTTAGGTACTGATGCCTATCCGGGTGCTGCTAAAAATGCCGAAAACCACCTGTCAGCTAAGGATATGGCAATTATTGGGATGCATTTAATTGACGATTACCCTGAAGTCCTAAATACCACTAAAATTGCTAAAAAGACCTTTGTTGATGGCTCTACCAAGACTCAAATGACCAATTTTAACTGGATGTTGAAGGGACTGTCGTCATATGACAGTAGATATCCAGTTGATGGTTTGAAGACTGGAACCACCGATGCTGCCGGTGCTTGTTTTATCGGTACGGTTAAGAAAAATGGTGGTCGAATTATTACGGTCGTGATGGGAGCACAACATAAGAGTGCTTCTGATGCTTCAAGATTTAAACAAACCGACAAGCTCTTAACCTGGATTTATGCAAATTATAAGTCAGTTAATTTGACCGCTAATTCCAAGTTGATGACCGTCAAAGTTCCGTATGGTGAAGACACGACTGCCAATGTTGGAGTAAAGCAAACAACTACGCTATGGGATCCTGTCGACGGTAAATCTTTGTCAGCTAGTTTGACTAGAAAAACGGTTAACGCTCCATTAACTAAGGGCAAGACTGTGACAACCGCTAACTTTAAGTCAGGTTCAACCAAGCTGATTTCACTAAATTCGCCAAATGGAATGAAGGTTAAAGTCGCCTCCCTCCAAAATGATAACGAAGTCAATTTCTTCGTGAAAATTTGGCGGACAATTTTTGGTAAATAATCATGCCTGAGATAAGTCCAGAACTCTTAAGTTCAGTTATTCATCCGCGCCAAAGCGATACTCACAAAGGCGACTATGGCAGGGTATTGCTGATTGGCGGATCTGATCAATATGGCGGCGCAATTATCATGGCCGCTGAAGCAGCCATTAATAGTGGCAGTGGGTTGGTTTGCGTAGCAACGCACTCAATTAATTTAGGTGCCTTGCATGCGCGCTTGCCTGAAGCCATGTTTATTGACTGGCGCGATCGGAATTTAGGGGCCATGATCGGTCAGGTTGATGTCATTGTGTGCGGTCCTGGATTAGGTCAGAGCGACCAAGCAATTAAGCTATTGCAGCTGTTAAAGGTAAATTTAACGGGCGAGCAAACCGTGATTTTAGATGCCAGTGCGCTTGACCTTATTGCCAAAAATAAAGAATTAATGCCAACCAGGTCCAAGTTGATTATTATGACACCCCATCAAATGGAATGGCAGCGATTAAGTCAGCTGCGAATTCCTTTCCAGACAGACAGTGCCAATCTGGCTGCATTAAGGGCGCTAGTACCTGGCAGCAAAGGGGTTTTGGTTTTGAAATCCAATCATACCAAGGTATTTGATACTGATGGCAATATTTATACCAACCCTTTAGGCAATCCGGGGATGGCAACCGGAGGCACGGGCGATACTCTGGCCGGTATAATTGGTGGCTTTTGCGCGCAATTCGGTGGAAAAGTAAACAGCGTTTTGGCAGCAGTTTATATCCATTCCTGGGCTGGCGATTTGATTGGTCAGGATCATTATGTCGTCAGACCAACGCAAATTTCTGCCTTATTGCCTAGGCTCATGAAAAAAGTAGCAGAAAAGCTGTAATTTCTTTGTAAAAAATCGCCGATTTATGTTACACTCTTGTTACAGAAAAAGAGGGGACAAAAAAATGAAGCGAAAAAATTTTGCAGGTTTTTTGGCAGCACTAATACTGCTGATTGGTAGTGGAGTACAAGTTAAAGCTGCGGAAGATAATCAAGCGACGCAATCAGTGAATTCTAGCAGCGTAACAACGAACACTGATGCAACAAGCAGCGACGTTTCTTCAAGCAGCGCTGTTTCTTCAAGCTCGACAAGTTCTAGTTCAACTAGTTCAGCTGCCAGCAGCAGTTCCAAGAAGACTGATAACAAGTCTAAGACTAAAAAGACTAAGAAGACCACCAAGAAAAAGGTTGTAAAGAAGTCGAAAAAGTCGAAGAAAACTAGCAAGAAGACTAGCAAAAAGGCTACTAAAAAGACCAGTAAAAAGTCAAAGAAGAGCAGCAAGAAGGCTACTAAAAAGACCAGTAAAAAGTCAAAGAAGAGCAGCAAGAAGGCTACTAAAAAGACCAGTAAAAAGTCAAAGAAAAGCAGCAAAAAGACTAGTAAAAAGACCAGTAAGAAGTCAAAGAAAACTAGCAAAAAATCAAAAAAGACTGTAAAACGTCACAAGACAAAGTACCAACCTTACGCTGACCCTAGAGATATGCGGCGGTCAAACTATTGGAACAAGTATTCTGAAAAGAAGAAGTATCCAAATTTGCGCAAGGTTAAGCATTTAAACATTCGGGTGTCACTGTTAGGCAATCGGGTTTATGTGCGGTCAGGCAAAAAAGTTATCTACACGATGTACTCGTCTGCTGGCCGGTTTGTCAATGGTAAGAGTTTAACGCCTACTGGCAACTATCGGGTACAACGTGAACGCGGCAGTCGGTTCGATTATGCTAAGTACTACGTTTCATGGAAGGGCCACGGCGTCTATCTCTTCCACTCAACTACTACTTATTATTGGTCTAACACCTTTAATATGACTGAAGCCCGCAAGTTGGGCAAGATGCCAGCTTCACATGGCTGCATTCGGTTGACGGTTAAAGATGCCTACTGGTTCTACAAGCATTTGCCAACTGGAACACCGGTTTACATTAGAAATAGATAATACTATTGAGGTTGGACTTGTCCAACCTCTTTTTATAGGAGCAAAAATGACCACAACAAAACGCGCAATTTGGGAAACATATATTGATTTATACGAGGAAAAGCCTAGCTATAAAATTACTATAAAAGAGTTATGCAACCGTGTTCCAGTTGCACGTACAACTTTTTACAGTTATTACCAAAACCTCGATGAGTTGAAAGATGATATTGAAAACTATCTGATCGATTCAATCAAAAATTGTGCTCAAGAAATGAGCGAAGGTGATATCTACCACATGGAGCTGGCGCCATTTTTTGAAAAAGTATTTGAATATATTCAAAAAGAACAGAGATTTTTCACTGCTTTTTTACTTCTACAGCCAAATAATAGCTTTATTGATAAATGGAAAAATGCTATTGAATTGCACTTTCGTAAAAGGTATGCAGATAAAAGTCATTCAGCTAATTTCAACTTGATTGCCGCTTTTGCTGCTTCAGGAGTGATTGGCGGATATGAATATTGGTTAAAGGAGCCGGAAAAAGTCAATCCCCAGTCCTTTGAAACCGTAGTTATTCAAATAATGGGTTTTTTGCGAAAAACCATTTAAGACTGAACACATTTAGCTTTTGTGTAGTGTTAAAGGTAAGATTGTTCTACTAAAATACATTTATAAATTTACAGGAGGAAGTAATTTCAATGTATTTTGGACATTTTGCCGTTGCTACAGTAATCAAAGCTAAAAATCCAGACGTGCCGGCCGCACCGATCTTTTTGGGCACCGGAGTGTTGGATATCCTTGATGGTGCTTTTATTTTAGCGGGGTTTGACAAAGTTACGCCTAATTTAAAAGCTTCACCATACTTGTTTTTCAATTTGACTTTTATTGATTGGGATCACTCATTCTTAGCTGCGCTCTTTTGGAGCTGGCTATGGGGGTTGATTTGCTATTATATTTACAAAAAAAATAAAAAGATTGGCTGGGTCGCGGCCATAACTGCTTTTCTCCACTTTGTCTGTGACCTGCCTCTGCATAATCATGATATGGCCTGGTATCCGTTCTCAAAAGGTCACTGGGGAATGGGCATGTGGGGCACCTACCATGCTTGGGCTTGGGTAGTTGAAGCAGCCTTTACTGTCGGGATGCTGATCTATGCCTACCGGGTTCATCGCGATCGGGGAGAAAAGATCACTTGGCAGCTGGCATTGATTGGACTGCTAACGATTAGTCTTTCCCCATGGCTGTCACCAATGAAGATCGTTGCTACCTGGCCTGAACCGTACGCAACGATTGGCCATGGAAGTTTGATTTTGCTCGGCTTCTTGCTTCCAGCCCTCATTTGTACTTGGCTGTATAAACGGTCGGGACTTGATATAGGTAAAAAGGCAGCCGCAAAAGCTTAATTTTGCTTGTACTTTTTCCCTTTACCGTATATAATCTTGTACGTAGCTCAGCAGTAGTAACTAATTTTTTTGCGACAGCGAGTCTGTACAGAGTGTGAGGCAGGCCAAAAGATTAGTGAAGGCGTGGCTGACCATTAAGCAAGTAAATAATTAAAGCGGATGACATCATCAATTAGAGTGGTACCGCGGGTAAAAATACTCGTCTCTTTCTTTACTTTTGGGAAAGAGACTTTTTTTGTCGATGAAAGGGAGCAGCATGGATTTTAAACAAAAAGCAGCTGATTTGATTGTGGCTCAAACCAACTTACCAGCAGATCAAGTGTTTGGTCTGATTGAACGACCAAAAAACGCTAAGATGGGTGATTATGCCTTTCCTTGCTTTGTTTTAGCAAAACAGTTTAAGAAGAACCCGGCAGCAATTGCGGGAGAAATTGCAGAAAGCATTAGTGATGAGGCTTTTGCCAAAATTGTTGCAGTTGGTCCATATGTCAACTTTACAATTGATCACAATTTATTAATTGCGCAAACTTTGCAAGCAGTTTTGAAGCAAGGGCAACACTATGGTGATCAAGAATTGGGCAAGGGGAACGTGCCGATCGACATGTCTAGTCCTAACATTGCCAAGCCAATGTCAATGGGTCACTTGCGTTCAACGGTAATCGGCAACTCGATTGCTAAAATTTTTGAAAAAGTTGGCTACACGCCAGTTAAAATCAATTACCTAGGCGACTATGGTACCCAATTTGGCAAGCTGATCACCGCGTACAAGAAATGGGGTAATGAAGCTGATGTTAAGCGCGATCCAATTCATTACTTGTTCCAATACTACGTTAAATTCCACCAAGAAGCTGAAGACCATCCTGAATTAGAAGATGAAGGACGTGCTTGGTTTAAGAAGCTTGAAGACGGCGATCAAGAAGCTGTTGAACTATGGCAATGGTTCAGAGAAGTTTCTTTGAAAGAATTCAAGCGGATTTACCAAGAATTAGGCGTAGAATTTGATTCTTACAATGGTGAAGCTTTCTACAATGACAAGATGGATGCTGTTGTTGAAGAATTGAAGGATAAGAATTTGCTGGTTGAATCACGCGGAGCTCAAGTGGTTGAACTTGGCCAAGATGAAAATCCGGCAATGATCTTGAAGAGTGATGGTACCAGTATTTACCTGACGCGGGATTTGGCCGCAGCTGAATGGCGGATGAAGGAATACAACTTCGTTAAAATGCTTTATGTGGTTGGTAATGAACAAACTGAACACTTTAAGCAATTGAAGGCTGTTTTAAAGAAGATGGGTTATGACTGGTCAGATGACATTTACCACGTACCATTTGGCTTGATTACCCAAAACGGCAAGAAATTATCGACTCGTAAAGGTAATGTTGTTTTCTTAGACCAAGTTTTGAAGGACGCCGTAAAATTAGCGCGGGCCCAAATCGATGCTAAGAATCCTAGCTTGGCAAATAAGGATGAAGTTGCTCATGACGTTGGTGTCGGTGCGGTTATTTTCCATGACTTGAAGAACGACCGACTTGACAACTTCGACTTTGACTTGGAAGAAGTTGTGCGCTTTGAAGGTGACACGGGTCCATACGTGCAATATACTAATGCTCGTGCCCAATCTGTTTTGCGCAAGGCTAAAGCACTGGGTAAAGAAGCATCACTAGCTGACATTAACTTAGACGACGAATGGGCTTTCCAAACAGCTAAGGATTTGGCTGACTTCCCACGCATTATTGCCCGTGCTGAAGAGAAGTTTGAACCTTCAGTAGTTGCTAAATACTCTTTGGCATTGGCTAAGAAGTTCAATAAATACTACGCAAACGTGAAAATTTTAACGGATGATGAACAATTGCCTGCGCGGCTGGCATTAGTTGAAGCTGTATCAACTGTGTTAACTGAAGCTCTGCGGTTATTAGGAGTCAATGCACCTAAAGAAATGTAGAACAAAGCGCTTACATGAGGCGCAAATATTGTGGAATAGATCACTAAAGGGTACAATAAGACTGTAAGTTTTTTAGGAGGTATTTTTGAATGGCTTATTTTGACAATGGTAATGAAATCTTCAAGCAAGCTCGTCGTAACCACTACGCTGTAGGTGCTTACAACACTAACAACTTGGAATGGACTAAGGCTCTTTTGCAAGGTGCTGAAGAAACCAGAACTCCACTTTTGATTCAAGTTTCAACTGGTGCTGCTAAGTACATGGGCGGCTACAAGTTGGTTAAGGACTTGGTATCTGACATGATGGACTCAATGAACATTTCAGTACCAGTTATCCTTAACTTGGACCACGGTGACTACGACTCAGCTGTTGAATGTATCAAGCTTGGTTACTCAAGTGTTATGTTCGACGGCCACAAGTTGCCAACTGAAGAAAACTTAGCTAAGACTAAGGAAATCATCAAGATGGCTCACGAACGCGGTATTTCAGTTGAAGCTGAAATTGGTAAGATCGGTGAAAACCAAGGTGCTGAAGGCGGCGAATTAGCTTCTGTTGAAGACGCTAAGACTTTCGTTGCTGCTGGTGTTGACAAGCTTGCTTGTGGTATCGGCAACATCCACGGTGTTTACCCAGCAGGTTGGACTGGCTTGAACTTCCAACGTTTGCAAGAAATTGCTGAAGCTGTTCCTGAAACTCCACTTGTACTTCACGGTGGTTCAGGTATTCCTCGTGAACAAGTTGAAAAGGCAATCAGCTTAGGTATTGCTAAGATCAACATCAACACTGAATTCCAATTGGCATTCCAAGGTGCTACTCGTAAGTACATCGAAGCTGGTTCAGACCAAGACAAGGACCACAAGGGTTACGACCCACGTAAGTTGTTGCTCCCAGGTACTGAAGCAATCACTGACGCTATGAAGGAAATGATCTCATGGATGGGTACTCCTTCAATCGACAACCAAGTTAAGTCAGCTGCCTTTGACAGATCTTCATTGAACGAAGAATAATTTCTGATTAACTTATAAAAGCAATCGCTCAGGCGGTTGCTTTTTTTGTTGCCTTACATTACGCCATGAAGCTAAAATCAATCGTCAGTTGATTTTTTAATCAGCATATATATAATCAGTAATTGTGAACTTTTATGGAGCTAAATGTTATTTAAGGGGAAGAAAATTTGTTAAAAATTGAGAATCTATCGCTAGCTACAGCAGAAACGCTCTTGCAGAATTTTACTTATACATTTGAAGATGGAAAAGTATATTCTTTACGAGCAGTCAATGGTGGGGGAAAGACGACCTTATTGAGAAGCATCGCATCATTAAGAAAAGTGAAAAGTGGGAAAATATCTTTTGACGGAAAGCCATTGGTCAAATGCCGCGATCAACTTTTTTTCTGGGAAAGCTCTGAATGGTTTTCCAAAGAGGTTTCCGCTAGAGACTACTTTAAATTAATCGCCGGCCAGTGGAACTCTAAGCAAAATATCGAGCAGGTCATTTCTGACTGGGAGATGCAAAGCTACGCAAACAAACCAATTGGAACTTATTCTTTGGGCATGAAGCAGAAAACCTTAATTGGCTTGTACGAAATTAGCGATGCCAAATATCTTTTGATGGATGAGATAAGTAATGGACTGGATGAAGCCTCAAGAAAAATTTTATTTGATAAAATTCGAAAATTTAAAGCACAAGGCAAGACAATAATAATTACCTCTCACTACAAAGAAGATTTAAGCCAAATTGCTGATGTTTCATTGAAGCTTGAGAATAAGCAAATTATTGAGGAGTAAAAATGGGGTATATTATTTTTTATCTTAAACGAGCTTTTAAAAGCAGATTGACCTGGGGCTTGTTCTTTTTTGTATTGCTTATTTCATTTTATAGCTTGTACCAAAACAGTAATGAGGGAGATCAAAATTCGTTGCAAAGTCAATTACAGTATCAGCAAAAAAGTTTGTTCAAGACTATTTATGTTGATAAGCAATCCCTACGGTCCGCAAAAAAAGGCAGTGAAAAAGCGCGAAGATTGACAGCAGAACTGCGCGAGAGTCAAAAGCAGGAAAAAGAGGTCAGGTCGCTTTTGCGGGACCTGAAAGACCAGAATTATACTAAGCCATATCAATATGAAATTAAATCCTTGAAAAATGATATGCAGGAAGCAAAACAGGATGAAAAAGCTAATGCGGATATAATTATTTCCGGAAAAGCCAAAATCATATATTATAGGTATTTAATGCAACATAATTTAGCCGATCAAGGTGAAGATTCACCAGTTCAATCATGGACATTTTTGATTGACTTTTCCCAGTATATTTTGCCAATTATCTTAAGCTTCACGCTTACCTTTATCCTAGTTGAAAATTTCAGTCGGCGTTTCAAGGAGCGTATTGATATTGAGGGGATGTTTCCTGCGGTAAGTAGGTTTGGGGCCAATATTTCACAACTATTAGCGGGATTAGTTTTAACATTCGCGCTACTAGCGGGATTTTACCTGGTCATTATCTTGATCACGGGTGTAACCGGCAGTTTTGGCAGCTTTGACTATCCAATTCGAACTTATGTCAATAATCATGCTAGTCGGAGTCAATATGTTGCTGCTGGTACCGTGCTCGCGAAGTCGCTAATTCTACAATTGCTATTTTTGATCAGCCTTACCCAAGGAGTGCAATTGATCGTGCGTTTGCTGAAAAACAACTTCGCTGCTCTTTTTACTAGCTTATTAATTACAGTTGCGCTGCCGATTTTACCCTTCTTAATTGTTCCAATGGCATCTTGGGCACAGTGGTTACCGACAACTTATTTATTTTCTACATTAACGGTCACGGGAAATTTTGGAAGCCAACTAAATAATGCCCAGTTAACCTTTAACCATGGCGTCTTGATGTTGAGCGTGGTTGCCCTTGTGTTATTAGTTTTCGCTTTTGTGCTTGATAAGATGGGAAATATTGGTAGAGAGTAAAAAATGAGCTACATAAGTTTTTATTTTAAACGGGCAATGAAGAGCAAACTGACCTGGGGATTGGTTTGCTTTGTGCTGGTAGTTGTACTTTGTGTCTTTTATGAAAATAGTAATA
Source organism: Lactobacillus corticis (assembly GCF_018327645.1). Taxonomy (GTDB): domain Bacteria; phylum Bacillota; class Bacilli; order Lactobacillales; family Lactobacillaceae; genus Lactobacillus; species Lactobacillus corticis. The sequence goes on from NZ_BMAY01000003.1 coordinate 56,863, forward strand.
CGACGGACACTCGATCAATTTCAGCTGATTTGAAAAATGATCGCAGCGAATTAGTCAAAAGCATCAAGCAAGAGCAACGGTTTTTAAAACAGGAAAAAACTAGCCAAAAGGATGCTAAAGCTTATAAAAAAGCCATAATTCAAGACCAGCAAAAGCTAGCTAAGATCGAGCAACTCTTGCAAGAAGTGAAAAAGGGCAAGTATTCTGAAGCTTACAAGTTTGAAATTAAATCTTTAAAGTCCGACACCAAAATAGCGACTAAAAATCCCCAAGGTAATGCTTATTTAATTACTGAAGATCAAGCTAAACAGCAGTACTATCAATATTTGCTTTCTCATCAACTAGCAGATGAGGGTGAGGATTTTCCCACGCATGCCTGGACTTTTATGATTGACCTTACCTCGTTCTTTTTGCCTGTCCTAGTAATTTTTATTATCACCTTTATTCTGGTTGAAAGTTTCAGTCAGCGTTTCAAAGACCAAATCGACCTGGAGAGCTTATTTCCAGCGGAAAATAAATTAGGAGCAAACCTTTCCCAAGTGGTTTCAGGTTTATTTATCAGCATTTTCCTGCTTGCCTTAATTTATTTGGTGATTTTCTTCGTAGCCAGTAGCGCTTCTGGGATTGGCACTTTAACTTATCCAATCCGGACCTATGGCAATAATTCTCAGAGTCAAATTAAATTTATTCCGGCTGCCACGGTGATCATGAAATCATTGATCCTGCAGCTGCTGTTCTTAATCAACCTTACTTTGGGCGTACAATTAATTACTTACTGGCTGAAAAACAAGATGTCCGCTTTATTTACCAGTTTGCTGTTTACAGTAGCTTTGCCGATCCTTCCCTTTGTAGTAACGCCAATGAAACCTTGGGCCCAGTGGTTGCCCACAACGTACTTATTCTCAACGCTCACGGTGACGGGAGCATTTGGGAAAACCATTAAGAATCCCCAACTGAATTTCAACACTGGTGTGCAGGTCTTGGGGATTTGCCTAATCGTTCTCCTGATAGTTGTCGTCGTGCTTGATCACCTGAAAAATACTAGAACCAAACATGCCTAATTAAGGCTGCCTCAGGACTATAATAAACTTATAGCTAGAAAGAAGGCTAAGTTATGGAAATACATGTACCACTAGAAGATGGCTATTTACCTGATGAATTTGGCAAATATAGTACTGAGATGCTTGCTGGCCATCCAGTAAGATCTTTTCCGATCGAAATTAAGGATGCCCCGACTGATGCTAAGACTTTTGCCTTAGTCTTTATCGATTTTGACTCAACTCCAGTTTGTGGTTTTACCTGGATACACTGGTTGGCAGCTAATATTCCGGCAACGTTTGCAACTCTTCCGGCTGATGCCAGTCGCAGTATGCGCGGGGAATTTGTCCAAGGCAAAAATAGCAATGCGGGAGGATTAGTAAATGGTGATCCGCAAATAACTGAAGGTTATGTTGGACCGCAGCCACCTGACAAGGATCATGTTTATACGTTAACAGTCTACGCTTTAGATGGTGATTTACCGCTGAAAAACGGCTATTGGCTGAATGAATTCCTCCATGCTGCTAAGGGACATGTGATGGCCAAAGCAAAGGTGGATCTTCCAAGTAGGGTATAAAAATACTTGACGCAATTCAAATATTCGCGGTAAACTCAATTTGTTAATTAAGTCTAAAGGAGTGAGCGCGGATGCGTAACTAATTTCTGAACTAATAGCTGAAAACGTAGGATGTCATCAACTGATGGCAGTTGTTTTTAGCTTGCAGTCAGAAATTAGCCGCATTGGCGCTCTTTTTCATGCCCTGAAAATCGCCAGTGATGACTGCAGGCTAGACTGGAGGTTTTTATGGGAGCGATCAAAATAAAACAGCTAACTTTTGCTTATGATGGCTTTGATCCAATTTTTAAAGATGTTTCATTGACCCTGGATACGAGTTGGAAATTAGCCTTGGTTGGGAGAAACGGCAGTGGAAAAACTACTTTATTTAAACTGCTCTTAGGCCAAGAAGATTACTTAGGACAGATTCATAGTGATCAAGACTTTGCCTATTTCCCGCAAAATATTAAGGATCAAGAGCAATTGCTGATTTATTCTTTACAAGAGCAATTTGTGTTTGAAGAGTGGAAACTTAAACGAGAATTGTCATTGCTTCATGTTTCAGAAGACATTATTTGGCGTCCTTTTAACCAGCTAAGTGGTGGTGAGCAGACAAAGGTTTTGCTGGCACTTTGTTTCATTGATGAGCGCTTTTCGCTATTAGATGAACCAACTAACCACTTGGATCAAGCAAGCCGGAAACAAATCGCAGAATATCTTAAACAGAAAAAGGGATATATTATTACCAGTCATGACCGGGATTTTATTGATCAAGTAAGCGATCATGTCCTAGCCATTGATCAACGGCAAATCTGGTTGTCTCATGGTAATTATTCGACCTACCGCCATGAACGAGATTTGCAGGATCAGGCTGCAAGCAATGAACAGCAAAAGCTGCAGCGTGAAATAAAGCACTTGGCTGCTGATAAGGAACATAAACAGCAGTGGGCAGGTCAGGCCGAAAAAGGCAAACGCCGTAGCCAGCCAGGCGAGAAAATCGATAAAGGCTTTGTAAGTCATAAAGCCAGCAAAGTAATGAAGCGTGCTATTAGTGCCCAGAAACGAATGGCAGAAAAACTTGCTGACAAATCAGCATTAATAAAACCGGTTGCGCTTCCGGCTGATTTGACGATGCATTATCAGGCAAGTCATCGGAAACTATTATTAAGCTCTGAAAATCCCAAATTTGAGTTGAACCAAGGTGAACGCTTGGCGATTGTCGGTCCCAATGGCTGCGGCAAGTCGCAATTGCTCAAACGCATTGCGCTGGGTGAGGGCGTGGCTAGCGGGGTAAAAGTTTCATATCTGCCGCAAATTATCACGCCTGAAGCTGTGAGTTTAGAAGAGTTTATCACAAAACACAAATTGGATCGCAGTCAATACTTGAACTTGCTGCGCAAGTTAGGGGTTGAGCGAGCAGTTTTCACCGAGCGACTTGACCAGCTTTCCAGTGGGCAACTGCGTAAGGTGTGGCTGGCTAAAAGTCTTTTAGAGCCTGCAGAATTGTATCTGTGGGATGAGCCGAGCAATTATCTTGATATTGAGAATCAAGATCAGCTTATTAAACTAATAAAAAATGTTCAACCTAGTTTATTGCTGGTTGAACATGATCAATACATTTTAGATAGTTTAGCGATCCCAAGACTTAATTTGGCAGCTGGAAATGTAGCCGATTAAAGGTATAGGGCTTAACAAATTCCATCTGATACGCGGTCAGCCGCAGCTTTTCCCCAGGCTGGCAGTCAGGATTATATAAGGGGTCACCAATAATTGGGGCACCCATGGCTGCTAGATGAACTCTAATTTGGTGGGTTCGGCCAGTCTCAAGACTAATCTGGTATTTGGCCAAGCCATTTTTGCTTGAAAGCAGTTGGTAGTGCGTAATTGCTGGTCTGCCCGCTGGATCAACCCGCCGCTTTCTTTGATCATTTGGGTCTTGCCCAATCGGTAAGTCAATCGTGCCATGGTCTGGCAAACTTCCTGCTTTAACCCAGGCGTAATAATCTCGGTGAAAAGTCTTGCTGGTTAATTGCCGGTTTAAAATTGGAACGACAGCGGGATTTTTGGCTACTAACAAAAGGCCATTGGTAAGCATGTCCAGACGGTGAACGATAAAGGGATTAGCATCAAGATAAAACGCGCAATCATTAAGGGCTGTATCAGTTTCAAAAAGGTTGGGATGAGTCTTCTGGCCGCTTGGTTTATCGATTATTAATAGATCCTGGTCCTCGTAAATGATGACTGGTTTGTGCTTGCTTTTGGCATAGGTTTGCTGGTTGCTGCTAACATGAGTCAAGGTTAAGTCGATCAGATCGCCTGGCTGAACCAATTCGTTAAAGTTGCGGTATTGACCATTGATTTGGACTTGCTTCTCAATTCGCAGATAATGGCGCCATTTACGCGGGATCAGCAATTTCCGCAGGACTTGATCGACGCTGGCTGGCGCATAGTCAGCAGGATAGTTGAGTTGAAAATGATAAGTTTTATTTTCCATGGCTATTATTTAAAAACGCCTAGATGCCTCTAGCATCAGGCGCTTTTTTTTACTTCAAAGTGAAAGTTAATTTTACGGGGTTGTGGTCAGAATATCTAAATTCCGTGTTGATAACATGAGCTGTTGCTGCTACGTTCGGCGAAACTAGGTAACCATCGATCACGGTAGTGTAGTTGTAATTCTTCTTGTAGGGAAAATCATCTGACCGGTTAGTGGCAACGCTATTGGCATTATCTGCTTCAACAATATGCATGCCAGAACTCTTTAATTCCTTGTTGGTCAAAACGGCCACGGTAGAAGGTACCTTTTCAGCTGTCTTAAAGTGAGTCAGGTACTTTTTACCCAAGGCATGGTTGAAGTCCCCACCGACAATTACGTAATTGCCTTTCTGATATTCATGCTTCATTACCGAATTTAACAGCTTTAGCTGTTTCTTCTTTGATTCTCCGCCCTTGTCATAGGCTGACATATGAGAATTGATCAAAATCAATTGCTTGCCGTTTTTTACGGGAATACGCGTCAACGAGAAACACCGATCCAAATCCGTAAATTTTCCGATAAAACTATGGGTAACCGGGTAGGACCGCCGCACGCTTGACTTGATATGGTAGCGGCTTAAGGTGAGCAGGCCAGATTGTACTGAACCATGAGGATCGGTTAAAGGCCAAAACAAGAAGGCCGAGTGGAAATTATTGGCAAAAACGCTGCCATCTTGCCGGAATTTCTTTTCGGCCATGGCTACTTGGTTAACGTGGTAGCTTCTAGTGGAGTTGGTGTCAATTTCTTGAAACAGCATAAAGTCGGCCTTGGTCTTTTGCATGGTGGATAAGGCACCATTAGTCGCCGTTAAGACGGCTTGTTTGCTAAAAGCAGTTCCGTGTTTGCCGCGCGTCTTGGTGCCATTTTTCAATTCACCGGTATCCATGAAAAAGCTGAATTTTTGATTGTAAGCACCAAAACCCACATTGTAAGTGGCAGCCGTGTACTTTTTGCCAACTTGCAATTCTCCAGATTGATTATTTTTCACCGTTAGTTTTTGGTGGTCAGGGATGCGATAATAGCTATTTTGCATATAAATGACATATCCGCCGACAACTAGAACTAAGGCTAATAAAATTATTCCTAAAATCCCCAAACTTATTTTGATAGGTTTCTTCAAAATGTATCTTCCCTCCGGACATCGTATATTTCTTCCGTAACTATTATCAGGGAAGAAGCAGGCTAAATCAACCACCGGACGAAAAGTTATGCGAGGGTAATAATTATCATAACTTCGAACAAGAATGACCCAATAAAGTGCTGTTACATGGTAAAATTTTATTAACTAAGATAATTTATGTTATTTGATTGAAAGCTTGATTACTATGAAAATTACTGAAGACGAACATCGACACGATCTGCACTTATTGGAAAGTGCCATTCATAACTTTAATGCAGCTAAGGCTCCATCTTCACCAGTTCCGGTTTTTAACGCTTTTGCGCGTTTAGCTCAAAAGGGAGAAGATATTTATGCTTACGCAGCTGAAGATGAAGACAATAGCGAAGAGAGTTTGACCTTTTTGCTGGCGCCGGTTCCGGATGATATGGGAGATTTTATTGCCCTGACAACTCACCCAGAAGACGCAGACAATTTGATAGCAGTTTTGGGTACCAAAGAATTAGTCCAAAGTACCGAAAATGAGACAACTGGATATATGATCAATCCTGAAGATGACGAAGCCTTCCCAATTGAAGTTGCCGAAGTGAAGGACAAGATCTTGGGGGATGAACCGCTTTATTCGACCTTGACTTATATTTATGAATCCATGGATGAATTGGCAGTGGAAATGGACTTGGCGCCCTTGGTGCAGGTAGAACGTGACCAAAGTCTTTTTGAAAATTGGATTAATGATCAGCTGGATCAAGTTTATGAAGCTGGTTTGCATACAGCTGCCTTGCCGTTTCCTGAGATGCCATGGCCTGATGAAGACCAGCGGGTAGGGCTGATGACCATGATCCAAGCGATCTTTACCTGGTTTGATGCGCATGCAGATTATCCAATTGATTTGTACTTGAGCTGTAATGAAGATCAGTATGAACTGAATGAAGAATTGACTGCTTTCTTGAATGAACAAGACGGTGATGACGCAGATAACTAAAGCGAATAAAGAAAAAAGGCAGGCTGAGCTTATTGCTCAACTTGCCTTTTTTGCCCCTGCCAAGGACCTTTATTGTAGCATATTTTTCAAATTACCAGATTTGCACGCGTTTAGCTGGATCTAGCCACATGCCGTCAGTTGGTTTAACGTCAAACGCTTCGTAAAATTCATCTTGGCATTGGCTAGGAATATTAACTCGCGTCGGTTGCGGGGCGTGGACATCAACGGCAATTTCCGTCTTAATCGCTTCAGGGCGCTGCTTTTGGGCCCAAGAGCGAGCATAATTTTCAAATAGTTCCTGCATATTGCCTTGATCTAATTTGTTGGCTTGAATTGCACAAGTCAAACCGCCCAGGTCAGCAATATTTTCGGCCACAACTTGTTTGCCGTTTAACTTGCTTGGGCCATAGGAGAGGCCGTCATAAATATCAATGGCTGCTTGGGTGCGTTTGTTAAATTCCGCAAAATCAGCGTCGCTCCACCAGTTAACCATGTTGCCGTGCTCATCAAACTTGGCGCCGTTGTTGTCAAAAGCGTGGGAAATTTCATGGGCGATGGTTGCTCCGATACCGCCATAATTCTGTCCCCGAGACTGGTGCAGGTCATAAAATGGTGCTTGCAGAATTCCGGCTGGGAAGGTGATGTCGTTTCTTTGCGGATCGTAGCAGGCATTGTTCATGTTGCCTGGCATTAGCCAAACATTTGGATCCACTGGTTTGGTCAGCTTAGCATAGTTATAAGCACTGACAACTTTGCCGATAGCCTTTTTATTTTCATAAAGACTCTTATCAGCGTCAACCGTTAACAGATCATAGATTTTTTCTGGCTTTTCCGGATAACCGATCTTTAAAACTAAAGCTTGCAATTTAACAATTGCCTTTTTCTTGGTGGCGTCAGACAACCAACTGTTATTACTGATCCGTTCCTCATAAACCTTGATCATCTTGTGGATCATGTCAGTTACATCCGCCTTAGCGTCAGCTCCAAAATATTTCTTGCCGTAATAGATACCGAAAATTTCGGAGAAGGAAGCATTAGCAGTGTAGTAGGCGTGGCGTTTTTGCGGGGTCAGTTCGCCTTGACCAGACAGCGCTTGGCTAAATGGAAAAGCGGCTTCCCGGAAGGCTTGTGACAAGGAGCTGCTTACGCCATTAATAAATTTAATGACCATCCAGCCTTTAATTTCAGCAAAGTTATCGGCATTAATTAATTCAGTGAAATGATCAAGGAATCTTGGTTCAGCCACAATGACTTTGTCTGGCAAAACCGGCAAAAGCTTAGTCAAAAATTCCTTAACTTGGAAGGAATTGGTCTTAGCTAAGAAGTCGGACATTGAATAGGGATTGTACATAGCCGGGTAGTCGGACCACTCTTCAGTTGACTTAACGACTTTGGCTAGCTTTTGGTCAAAGGCTAAGCCCTGTTCAACGTATTGACGGGCTTTTTGCTCATCCATCCCTGCCATGGTGAGCATGCTGACGCTCTGCTTTTGTAAAATTGCCAATAAATCAGCTGCATCAGTTTGTTGATAAGAGGTGGTATCAGGCAAGAAGGTGCCAGGACCGGCGAATTCTAGGACGTTAACCTTCGTATTTTTCATGTCTGCATCAACGTCAAAGCCAAAGGGCAGACCAAATAGTTGATCTAAGTCAGCCGCATTTTGATTCAATTCGGCGTAATCTTTAACTGCATCCAGCTTTGCTAGATCAGCTTTAATTGGTTCAGCCCCATCTTGGTCACGCTTTTGGAAGTCTTTGGCCAGCTGGTAAAGTTTGAGTCCTTTATCCAAGTTTGGAATTGCCGGCAATGAATCAGCTTGGCTTAATTGATCCAAGTCGTTCATCATCCGCTTTTCAATTTTCATATCTAATTCCGTATTTACTCCAGTTTCGCTACGGTCTGCCGGAATTTCGGCTTGGCTTTGCCATTTTGAGTTTACGGCAAGATACAAGTTGTCTTGCACCCGAGCGTTTAAATCGGGTTGCGTAAGATCGCCGCTGCCGCCGCGGACAGCCATAAATTTTTTCATATCAAGGTCCTTTCTATTTTAAACATAATTTAATTATATCTTATTTCGAGAAAAAAACGACTAGGTATGGACCTAGTCGTTTTCGTTAATTAATTGCCTTATTCATGAAGGCTTGCCGAGCTGGCTGCATCAACTTGGGGAGCTTCCTTTTCGGCAGTTTGCGCAGCAATGCGACCAAAGGTAAAGATGTCAGCTAAGGAATTGCCGCCTAAGCGGTTGCCGGCGTGAAGACCTCCAGCAACTTCACCAGCTGCATAAAGTCCTTTAATAATTTGACCGTCAGTATTGATGACATGGGCTTGGGGATCAATCTTTAACCCGCCCATGGTGTGGTGGATAGCTGGCCGGCGCGGAGTAGCATAAAATGGTGCGACTTCACACTTCAAGTTGAAGACGCTCTTGCCAAACTCTGGGTCATGGCCGGCATCGACATAAGAATTATATTTCTTGATGGTCTCTTCAAGGACGGCTGGGTCCATGCCTAATTGTTGGGCTAAGCCAGCTAGGGTGTCGTCGCGGTAAAGCGTGCCGGCTTTAACTTGCTGGTCCAGTGATTCTTGCGTCGTGTTGTAGGCTGTTTCTTTAATCTTATCGTCGGCAATTAAGTAGAATAGTCCACCGTTTTTAATAGCCGCGCGCGCCAAAATATCCCGTTCGGCATATTCATTGACAAAACGTTTGCCGGCTTGGTTGACCATGATGTAGTTTTCAGGCGGAGTTTGCAAACCGGTGAATAATTCGCCGTTAACCGGATCTGAAACCGGCATTAGTTGAATGAAGCCCATCCCCACTAAAGCAGCGCCAGCTTCTTGACCTAAACCAATGCCATCGCCAGTTATGGCAGGGGAATTACTCGTAGCAATATCGTCGTCGATCTTTTCCCAGTAGGTATTGTACTTTTGAACCATCTTGGTGTTGGCCCCAAAACCGCCAGAAGTCAAGATGACGCTGGCAGCATGGACCGTGATTAAGGAGCCATCTGTTGTTTCGGCCTTAACGCCACAAACTTGGCCATCCTCAATAATTAAATGTTTAACTCTGGTGTCAGTTAAAATTTCACCGCCATGGTTTTTTACCCATTCGCCCAGAACGCTAATGTAAGCATAGCCCATTGGTTCAACTGGCTTGTGGCCCCGGCGCCAAATTGCGCCAACTGGCATGGTGACTTCAGCATCATCAAATTTGACGCCAAGTTTTTTCAACCAGTTAACTGAATCAAGCACGTTAGTAACTAATTTATGCACCAGCGCATAATTACCGTGAATTTCATGGCCCTTTAAATCTGTTCGTTTTCCGCCCAAGTAAGTTTGAATTTCATGCAGCAGGGTCGAGTCAAACAGGTAATTCCTATCAGCTTCAAGATAAGCGTTAATTTGCTCGCGCAGCTTTTTAAAATCGTCCTGATATTCAGCGTCGATCTGGTTAATTGGCGTATCGGCCAATGCCTTCAAGGTCTCTTTTTCACCGGGCAGGGCTTTAAATTGCTTTTGCCAGTCTGGTTCAGCGGCGTTCATCGGACCGCCAGCTCTAGTCGTGTTGCCGCCAATTTGCGGAAATTTTTCTAAAACGGTCACCTTGCGGCCAAGTTCCAAGCTGTGGGCCGCTGCGGCTAATCCGGCACCACCAGCTCCCACGATCACTACATCAGTAGTAATTTCGCGGTTATGGGATTGCTCTTTGGCGGGTTTTGGCCGCTTTTTCCATTCGCTGCTGTTGCCGCCGGCCAAGTCGATCGCTTCAGCAACGCCGTTAATTAGACCGTGGCTGGAAATCGTGGCCCCAGAAATTGCATCGACATTTAAAGTTTGATGATCAATAATCGTTTGGGGGATTTCGGCAAAAACCTTACCGGCAATCCCAGCTGTTTCGCCGCTAGCATCGACCGCAATTTTTTCAATGCGATCTTGGGATACGGTGACCTTCATTGGCATTAATGAAGATCCATGGCCTTTTGCTTTAACTGAATATATTCCTGCTTTCATCGTAAAAATCCTTTCCATCAGTGTATTCGCTTACAAGGTTTGATAACTTGATTTTATCCTTTATCTTTTTCCTTGTGAAATAGTTTTCTATTTAGTACCCTATAATAAAAATGTTATGGAGGTTCATATGCACGATCCGGATACAATTTTGCATTATTTTGACGTCTTGCTTAAACATAGTTCCTTTACTAAAGCGGCGAGGGAATTATACATTTCTCAGCCATATTTGACGCAGACCATAAAACGTTTGGAGAAAAGTCTCGGCAGTCAATTGCTTGAGCGCAGTCAGGTTCCGTTTACCCTAACGCCGGCTGGTCGAATCTACTACCAATACTTGGAACGGCAGTCTTTGGCTCATCAGCAGCTGGAACGTCTTTTGGCACCTTATACCAATCCTGAACGCCGCGTCTTGCGCATTACCGTCTTAGAAAGCTTAGGGTCATATTTGCTCCCAGCCTTATTGCCGCCATTCTTGAAGGCTCACCCGGAATGCGATGTCGAGATTTTAGAAGCCTTGCCGCGAAAAAGCGAAAGCATGCTGCTCAACAACGAGGCAGATTGCTATTTGGGGCAAACTCCGGAAACTGTGGCCAGCGGCATTCAAACTTTTACTAATGGTGGGGAACGATACTATATTGTCATTCCCCAAAATTCTCCCTATTTTCAACCTGGTCGCTTTATTTTGCCGGAAAATACCTATGATCCGGCGGTTTTATTACAAGAAAAGCTGGTTTTAAGCAAAAATGGGTCAGCCATTCGCCACCAAATTAATGGCCTTCTGCAAAAGTACCGGATCAAGCCGCATGTTATTTTAGAAAGCCAAAGCGTTATTACTGCTGCTGAATTGGCCACCAAGGGCTTGGGATTGACGATTTCTTCTGCCAGTATTTTAAGGCGAGTCCGCGAGACGCCGATAAATTTGCTGCCGCTAGCTGAAGAGCTCTTGACGATCAAATTTTTTATTGCTGTTGCCCAAAAGCACTGTGATCCCTTGCTAAAAAGCTTGATTGAAACATTTCAAGGACTGCAATTACAGGCAGAGATTAATTAAGAGCGTAAATATTTTGTTAAATCAAGCCTGCTTTAGGGCAAAGGTTTGAGTTTGTGCTAAAATATTTTCATCCAAAGGAGAGAAAAATGCACTCAACTCAATCAAAACGCGGAGCTAAGGAATTTTTTAAACGACTCGATCGGAGATTCTTTTTCGGTCGCTGGTTGATTTTATTGGTTCTGCTTATGACCTTGGGTACTTGTACCTATTTCACAATTAAGGTTAAGACATCCAATATCTCCAATCTTAAGGCATCACTGTCGACCACGACGATTATTTATGATGCTAATGGCAAAAAGGCCGGAAGCCTCTATGCCCAGAAGGGGAGTTATGTTGGCTATAATAAAATTTCCAAAAATATCAAAAATGCGGTTATTTCTACTGAAGACCGTACTTTCTGGACGAATCACGGCTTTAGCATCAAGGGGATTATGCGGGCCGCTGTCAGTTATGTGATTCATGGTGGCCAAATTACTGGTGGGGGTTCAACAATTACTCAGCAATTGGCCAAAAATGCCTTGTTAACCCAAAAGCAGACGCTTTCCCGTAAAATTGAAGAACTTTTCTTTGCGGTTGAATTAACCCATGTCTATAGCAAAAAAGACATCCTAACCATGTACTTGAATAACTCTTATTTTGGTAATGGGGTTTGGGGCGTTCAGGATGCCAGCAAACGTTATTTCGGAAAAGATGCTAAAGATTTAACTGTTGGCGAAGCTGCGACCTTGGCCGGAATTTTGCGGAATCCAAGCTACTATAACCCGGCTGACCACAAAGAAAATGCAATTAAACGAAGAAATGTGGTTTTAGAGCTGATGGTTGATAATCATAAACTTTCAGCAAGCGCCGCCAAAAAGGCTGAGAGTCAGGGCCTGACGGTAACCAATAAATATACCTATAAAGATGGCTATAAATATCCTTACTACTTTGACCAGGTGATCGATGAAGCAATCAATCGCTATGGCTTGAGTGAAGAAGATGTCATGGATAAGGGCTTGAAGATTTATACTACCTTAAATCAAAATTACCAAAAGGCCATGCAGAATTCATTTAAAAATAGTGCTAACTTCCCAGCCAATGCTAGCGATGGGACGAAAGTTCAAGGAGCAAGCGTGGCCATGGATCCTAAGACCGGTGCGATCAAGGCCCTGGTTGGCGGACGGGGGAGTCATGTTTTCCGTGGTTATAACCGGGCAACTCAGATGAAACGGCAGCCCGGCAGTTCCATTAAGCCTTTGGCAGTTTATACGCCGGCTTTGGAAAACGGCTACCATTATGATTCCAAATTATCCAACAAGCTGCAGAAGTTCGGTAAAAATAACTACGAGCCTCATAATGTTGATGAAAGTTATTCAAATACCATCCCGATGTATGAAGCCGTGGCCTTGAGCAAAAACGTTCCGGCTGTGTGGCTGCTTGATAAATTGGGGGTTTCCAAAGGCGTAAGCAGTTTGAAGAATTTTGGCATCAATGTGGCCAAAAGCGATCGTAACTTAGCCCTTGCTTTGGGTGGGGTTTCGACTGGCGTGAGTCCTTTGCAGATGGCGCGGGCTTACTCAGCTTTTGCTAATTCCGGCAATTTGCCTGACAATTCCTATACCATTACCAAGATCACTGATGCTAGCGGTCACGTCATTGCGCAAAATAATAAAACCGGCAATCATCGAATTATGTCTAAGAGTACGGCTAACGAAATGACTTCAATGTTGTTAGGAGTCTTTACCAGCGGAACGGCGGTTTCTGCGCAGCCAAGCGGCTACTCGGTTGCTGGGAAAACGGGCTCAACGGAGGTTTCTTATGGTTATGGCACCAAGGATCAATGGATTGTTGGCTACACTCCTGACGTGGTAGTAGCAACCTGGGTTGGCTTTGATAAAACCGACAAGAATCACTATATGCATGGAATTTCGGAAACCGGGATCACAGCCCTGTATAAGTCAGAAATGGAAAACATCTTGCCTTACACCAAGCAAACTCAGTTCAAAGTCAAGGCAGCTAATTCAATTGTGAAGTCAAACGGTACAAGCTCGAGCTGGAGTGACCAAGTAAAAGAAAAAATTGAGAGTGGGCTGGGATCTGCTAGCAGCACGCTTAAGGAATGGTATAATAGTGTCAAGAGCTTTTTCGGCCAATAAATCAGGAGGAATCTAAGTTTAATGATTAATATTTACGACTCAGCAAATCAATTAGCAGCTGATATGACTAAGACCGATGAATTTTCCAAGGTTAAGGAAGCAATTGCCGCAATTAAGGCAGATGCTACCAGCAGCCAATTGTTTAAGCAAATGGATGAATTACAAGCAAAAATTGCCCAAGCCCAACAAAGCGGACAAGATTTGAGCAAGGAAGACCAAGAAGCTTATCAAAAGCTGAATCAAAGCGTGACTAAAGATAAAAACATTGTCAATTTATTGCAAGCTGAATCAGCTTTATACCAGTTGCTTCAAGATGTCCAAAAGACTTATATGAAGCCACTTAACGATTTATATAGCGAGATTAGATAGATGAAATTTTTGCATTTAGCTGATGCGCATTTAGATAGTCCATTTCTTGGGCTATCTTTTTTGCCATCTAAGGCCTTTGACCAAATATACCAGGCTAGTGATCAATCCTTTGAAAAATTAATTGATCTGGCCGTGAATGAACAAGTCGATCTAGTATTAATTGCTGGCGATACTTTTGATTCAAGCCGGCCCAGTCCGCGCAGCCAGTTGTTTTTTGCCCAGCAAATTGCTCGCCTGACTGAGCACCAGATTCAGACCGTGATGATTTTTGGCAATCACGATCATATGCGGGCCAGCGATTTGTTGGTCAAGCCCAGTCCCTACTTTAAATTGCTGGGCGATGGCGAGGAAATTGAAAAGACTTCATTTACCACTAAGGATGGTTTTGCCTATGACGTGGTTGGCTTTTCTTACCTCAATAATCACATTACCGAAGATCTGGTTAGTCGGTTCCCTGAAAAAACTCCAGGCGTATATACATTCGGCCTGGCACATATGCAGGAAGCAGCAAGTCAAAATGTGTATGCGCCTTTTACCATGAGCGAATTGCAAGATCTTAACTATGATTATTTTGCTTTAGGTCACATTCATAAACGACAAATTTTAAGTCAGGAACCATGGGTCGTTTATCCTGGCAACATTCAAGGTCGCCACATAAAAGAAACTGGACCCAAGGGTGCGTATCTTGGCCAAGTAGCTCCTGATGGCATTACCACCATCGATTTTGTGGCTACCAGCCAGATTGATTGGGAAGCTAAAGAACTGCTTTTAGACCATGAACTAGGCAAGGCGAGCCTTGAGGAAAAGATCCTTAGCTTGTTGACGGCAGACAAGCCAACTTACTTTAGTTTGACGCTTCGCGGGGCCCAATATTTAACTGCCGAAGAAAAGCAGCTTTTGCAGGATACTGATTATTGGCAGGCTTTGAGTCGGCAATTGCCGCCAAAATGCCTCCTGGTAGATGTTCGCTTTGAAATAAGTCAAGAAATTGCCATCAACGCTGCCGATCAAGCCGCTTTTGAACAGGCACAGGATGAAGTATTAACAGCTGATTATTTGACCAGGCTGGCCCAAGATTGGGCCAAAAAAGATCCAGCAGCAGCTGATTTGCTAAAAGATCCAGCATTTATCCAAACGGTTTTTGACCAAGCAAAAGTACAAGTAATGGCAAAGTTAAAGGGGATTGACGATGAAACTGAAACAGATTAAGATCGAACATTTTGGCCAATTTGCTCAGGCTAGTTTTGACCTGACTGATCCTAAATTATCGGTCTTTTTAGGTGCCAATGAAGCAGGCAAGTCAACCCTGGCGGCGTTTATTAAACAGGTAATGTTTGGTTTTCATTTAAAAAATAGTGCTTCAAGCTTTTTTGAAAATTATGAACCGCTAGACCACGCTAGTCCCATGGGCGGCAGCTTGATTTTTGGCAGTGATCAAGGGGAATTCGAACTAACCCGTCTTTGGGGCAAGGGCGATCCTAAAGCCGGCATCTTAACTGTGCGCTTGAATGGCCAAGAAGTACCGGAAACGGTTTTCTTTGAAGAAATCAAGGGAATTGACGGCGATTTCTATGCTGATAGCTACATGTTTAACCAAGACATGCTTGGTCAGGTGACTAATTTAAGTCAAAAAGCTTTGCTTGAACAAATTTACCATTTAGGAGCTGCTAATTCGGCCGAGCTCTTGGAATTGCGGGACGGGTTTGCTAAAGCTGCCGGCGATGCCTTTAAGAAAAATGGCCGCAAGCCGCCAATTAACCAAATGATGGCCACAGCCGAAAATGATCGCGAAAAACTTGCTCAAAGCGAACAAGAATTTGTGGCTTATCAGGAAAAAGCAACCACTCAAGCTGAACTAAACCAAAAGCTAGCTCAAGTGAAAGAGCAGCTAAATCAGGTTCAAACCGACCTCACTAAAAATCAAGCCTTGGCCAAGTCCGCTCAGCCCTACGCTCGTTTGCAAACTTTGAGTCAAGAAGTAAAACATTTGGATTTTGATCCTGCCAGCTATGAAAAAGCGCAGAATTTAATGCGGGAATATCGCAGCTTAATGGATCAAATTAATGAGCTGGAAGGCAAGGTCAAACCGGTAAAAGAACTTGATGAGGCTAAGATTGAGCACGTTTTGCAAAAAAGACCAGAGCTTTTGCAATGGCAGGCCCAGCTGAAGACCGCTAAGCAAGAAGCAGTTCGGTTAGACCAAGAACGTTCGCAGCTGCTTAAGTTAAACCCAGATTTGGCTAAGTTAATCGAGCTTAATGATGAAGAACTAACAAAGCTGCAGGCTGACTACCAAGAAGCCGCTAAGGCGGAACCCCAACCAGTGGAAGCGCAAAAAGGTTTGTATCTTGCTGCTCTCGTAATTTTGGTGGCTAGCGTTGCTTTAGGAATTGCGGTAAGTCCATACTTGTTTGCCGGGATTATTATCAGTGTCGGTTTAGGGATCTGGCAAAGCAAGCAAAACAAGCAAAATCAGCGGAAGTTTGACCAAGAACAGGCGACTTTGAAAGCAGCTCGGCAACAATTTACAGCCAATTATGGCTTTGCTGCGGAAAAGGCTGATTTGCCACATTTACTGGATCAATTACGCTTATGGCGCAAAAACGAATTGGCTAGCCAGCAAAATAAAGATACGCAAAAAGAACTATTGAACAATTTATCTTTATTGGCTAGTGAGGTTGCCGTAATTACCGGTCACCAAGTGGCGATTGCCTTTGATGCGGTCTTATCAACTTTAAATAAGGTTGAGCATTTCTTAGAAGCTAATCGCAAGGAACAAAATGAACAGCAAAACCTGCATCAGCAAATTGATGCAGGTCGGGAACGCATTAAAACAATTCAGCTTGAGGAACAAACGTTGTTTGCTAAGGCGGGCGTCAAGAGCCTGGCCGAGTATCAAGAACTTTATCAAGAAACTTTGCGCCAGACTAAGCTGCAAACTGAAATCGATACCCTGCGGGAAAGCTTGCGTGACCAACTTGACGAGCTAAGCAAGATTAAACCGGAAGAATTGCCGCTTAAGATCGAGCAGCTTTCCAAAAAGCAGGCAGAATTAGTCAGTCAAGTTGAGCAATTAAGACAAGTTGTTGCTGAAAAGCAGGTAGAATTGCAGCAATTGGCTGATTCTAAGGCTGTTTTTGGGGCAAAACAAAACTTGGCTAACACGATCAGTGGTTTAGCTGATGCCAGTCGCCAATATTTGGCTGACCTGACTGCAGCTGCCTGGCTTGGCCGGTTTTTGGATATTGCTTCAAATGAACGTTTTCCAAAAATGATCAAAAATGCCAAAATCTATCTCGCTAAGCTTACTGGCGGTAGATATACCGACCTTGTTTTAGAGCGCAAGCTGACGGTGGTTAGAAATGATGGTCAAAAGCTGGATGTTGAGTACTTGTCACGCGGAACTAGTGAACAACTGTACTTTGCCTTGAAATTGGCTTTTATTGACCAGCTAACTAGCGATATTAATCTGCCAATTTTGATCGATGATTCATTTGTTAATTTCGATCAGACGCGTACCAAATATATTAGTGACTTGCTGGTTGAACTATCGACCAGACACCAGGTCATCATTTTTACCGCCCAACCTGCTTTGGCAGACCAGCTGCCAGCACCAATTATCAACTTAAATCAAGAGGCCTAGCATGCTAAAACATTTGTTTGACTATAACGAGAATGAAGAATTTGATCAGGTTTTGCAGATAAAATATTCACAATTGCGTCAGGGCAAACGGGGGCAATCCTATCTTGCCTTGCGGTTAGGAGATGCCTCAGGAGAAGTGCGCAGCAATTATTGGGATGCTAGTCCGCTCGATGCTGAACGCTTAAAAGCTGGAACCTTGGCACAAGTGAATGGCAAGCTGGAAGATTATCAAGGTCACTTGCAAATCAAGCTGTTTAGCATAAGGCCGATTAAACCAACGGAAGCGGGAGATTTAGCGGAATTTACTGCCGCTAGTCCCGTAACCCCGCAAGAAATGGAAGGCGAAATTCAGCGATTTGTCAAAAGAATTGATAATGTCGTTTGGCAACAAGTGGTAACTTTTTTATTAAAAAAGTGGCATGAGCGCTTTTACACCTATCCAGCTGGCAAGACAAATCATCATGCAATTAAAGGCGGCCTGGCTTTGCACACTTTGACGATGTTAAAGGATGCCCGAGCAATTGCGGGCAATTATCCGCAGGTTAATCGCAGCCTTTTGTATGCGGGCTGCATCCTGCACGATCTTGGCAAAGTCTTGGAATTATCTGGTCCAACGGTGACTTCTTATACTAGTGAAGGAAACTTAATTGGGCATTTAGTATTGATCGATGAACAGGTAATGCTAGCTGCCCAACAATTACAGTTGGATCTGACGAGTGAAGATCTATTATTGTTGCGACATCTAGTGCTAAGTCATCATGGTCAGTTGGAATATGGTTCGCCTAAGCAGCCAGCAATTCTGGAAGCTGAGCTGCTGCACCGAATTGATGATCTTGATGCTGCTGTATATGCAATTACCAAGAATTTACAGAATACTAAGCCGGGTCAATTTACCGAGCCTGTTAATAGTCAAAATGGTCGCCGTTACTATCGGCCTATCAAGGACTTGCCATTAGATCAAAGCCCTAAATTAGGTTAAGATTGTGATTTGTAATAAAATGGCGTACAATATGGCTGGAGTAAGAAGCAAATAAGACTGTTATGTTTCGCTTGAGAAAGCGAAACATGACAGTTTTTTTATTTTGCGCCATAAAAAAAGTACTGCAGGAGATCTGCAGTACTAGTTATTCCTATTTTTTGGGATTAGTTATTGAATAGGAAGGTCACTTACTTGAAAGTATGTTTTTTCACGTAAGGATTGAAAATTTTATGCTTTAACCAAAGAGGCCGGCAAAAGCGCCAGCCCCTTTGTAATGTAAAGAATAAGAGCCAACGAGGCCCAGAACTATATTATCAAGAAACTAATTGATGTGCAATGAACGAGCGGTAAAAAAATGTTTGACTAAGCAGAATTAAAGGGCATTTTTAAATAAAAACATCTAAGGCGTTATTTAAAGATTACCGAAAACGTGCACGTTATATAGTGTACTAATAAACTTAATCATTATTGTTTAGTGTTCGATTACAAAATGTTCTTTAATAAAAAGATTTGGCCTTTTTGACTTTTGCTAAAACAAAACTATAATAATGTTTGTTGACAAACAAAATAGAAAGAAGGAAATATGGAAGCTATCAAAAAATTGGCACGCAAAGCTGCTTTTGCGACCGACGAAGGATTTATTGCGGTAGGCAAACAAATCGGGCTGTCAGTGTCGCAAATGATTATGTTAGATTGTCTGCATGATCATGGTGGACAAACGACCCAACGCCAAATTGAGGCGGATTTAGGGATTAAACGCTCAACCACTTCAATTTTAGTCAGCAAGATGATTGACCAGGGACTAGTGCAGCAAATAACCAGTCCTAACGATAAACGCATGAAAATACTAACTATGACCGACAAGGGCAAAAAATTAGCTGAGCCGATCGCGCAATTTATCAAGCAAGATGAAGCGCAGCTAGAGGCAAAATTTTCAAGCGCTGAATTGACTGCAACTAGAAAAGTTTTATCATATATTATTTCGCGAGGCGAATTTAATGACTAATGAGAAAGTTCCCAAGAAAGTTCTAGCCGCTGTAGTTGCTACCGGTTTAATGTCATTTAGCGGCGTAATTGTGGAAACGGCAATCAATATTGCTTTTCCAACCCTGATGCAAGAGTTTAAGGTTAATACCAGTACTGTTCAATGGATGACGTCCAGCTATCTGTTAATTATTGCGGTAATTGTTCCATTTTCGGCTAGCCTAAAGCGAAGTTTTTCTACGCGCCGGCTTTTTCTTACGGCCATTTCCTGCTTTATTATTGGTGTAGTGCTTGATGCCCTAGCTCCTAATTTCAGTTTGCTCTTATTGGGGCGCATGATCCAAGGAATAGGTACCGGGATTGCCTTACCGTTAATGTTTAACATTATTATGGAACAAGTTCCCAAGTCAAAAGTTGGAACCATGATGGGGATCGCCAATCTAATCACTGGGGTGGCGCCAGCAATTGGCCCCACCTTTGGCGGTCTGATAATTAGTTATTTGAATTGGCGCTGGATCTTTTATATTTTGTTGCCGATTTTAGTTGGATCATTGCTTTTGGGGCTATGGGGAATTACTCAGGCAGGTCGGCTCCAGGCCTTTGAACTTGATCCGCTCAGTGCCATTAGCCTAGCCCTAACTTTTATGGCCCTGGTTTGGGGCTTTAGCAATCTAGCTAGCGGCCAGCTGGTTTCTTTGAATGTGTTGGGAAGCATTTTATTTGGCCTGCTTAGCGGCACGATTTTTGTCAAACGTTCTTTGCAGATGGAAGACCCGCTAATTAACGTACGTTTGTTTAAAAATAAAAGTTTTTCTGCCTTATGTATAGCCTTCTTCGGTATTCAGATGACTAGTCTCAGTTTAGGCTTTCTGTTGCCGAATTATGCTCAATTAGTAAACGGTTCAAGTGCCTTGACGGCTGGTTTATTGGTTTTGCCGGCGGGAGTTTTGGGAAGCATCATGGCCCCGTTAGGTGGCAATTTATATGATCGTTATGGCGCGAGAATTCCCATCATGGTAGGGATCAGTTCAATGGTTTTGGGAGTAGTTTTATTTAATATTTTGATTGCTGACCTTGAAAATTGGGAACTACTAGTGATTTACTTGTTTTATATGGGAGGAATGGGGCTGGATTTGGCCAATTTGATGGCGAATGCCCAGGCGCTGCTCCCACAAGCTCAAAGTGCTCAAGGAAACGCAATTTTAAATACAATCCAGCAATTTGCCGGTTCTGTGGGGACCTCAACGGCATCTGCGATTGTGGGTTTGAGTCAGCAACAGTTTGGCAATAAAGGGGCTCACAGCACCACAATTGGCAGCCAGCATGCATTTTATTTGCTCTTGGTGGTAATGTTAATCGTATGGGTGCTCTTAGCAAAATTTGCTGGTAGGACGAGGAAAAACAATGAAGCCATATAAAAATCCCAATTTACGCTCCGCCTTCAAGGTCGCATGGACCGGAATTTGGGGCGCAATCAGGCAGGAGCGCAATTTTCGCATCCATTTGTCAGCTGCTTTGCTAGTCCTAGTTGCAGGTTGGCTGCTAAAAATTACCGCTCAAGACTGGCTGTGGCTGATCTTAGCCATTTTTAGTGTCTTAATTATGGAACTGGTAAATACGGCAATTGAGACCGTGGTAGATCTAGTAGTAGGGGATAAGTATGATCTTCAGGCCAAAAAAGCTAAAGATATTGCTGCTGGAGCCGTTACGCTAACTGCTTTAGCCAGCGCAATTATTGGGTTGATTATCTTTTGGCCATATCTGGAAAATTTTTTGCACTAAAAAAGACCCCATCATTTGATGGGATCAAGAGTAGATCTTGCCTTTGCCATGATTTGCTGCAGAATCGAAGTTTTCTGCTCGCTAGGGAATATGGAGAATTTCGGTTGTGCTAGTGTAGTTGCGTGAATAGAAATTCTAGAGGTAGTTGTATCATGGTGAATTAAAGGGGTAACCATGAGTATTGTTATAATTTGGAAAAAAGGTGCGTTGGTGACACCTCAGGGTAAGCGCTTGGGGATTGTGCTATTTCCTTTGGATTAATAGGAGTTTTTGGTTAGGAGTTTATATGTTCAACCTATTTCTTAACCTCAATGGCATCAACAAGATCAACCAAGCGCGGCCGAGGCAGCACGTGTTTACTGCTTTTACTGATGAAAAATGAAATAGTGTTAAATAGAATGCACCCTCACTTGGGTTTGATTAGACCACGTGTTATTCCTCTCCGCACTTTTAGTATAGCATCAAGCATGTCTGGAACATAATAAAATGCTCAATGAAAGGGCAATATAATAGTTAATAATCGTTTAGTTATGATCGTAACAAGCAATTATTTTATTAGGTGTCTGCTTCTGCATAGTAATTTATAATTAAATACTTATCAATTATAAAAGAATCGTTATTTTAAAAAAGGCCGCTTTTGCACTTGGCTAATTTTTTTGCTATACTCGTAAATGCTCACTCTAAGAATGAAAATGATTTATTTTTTCGTAACTACGGCTAGTAATTTAAGCTTACTAGTTGTAAAATAAATCTATCTCAGCATAAGGTACAGTGTGTTGCTGTGCCGAATTAATCGATCAGTCAAATTTGACTGGTCGATTTTTAATTTTTTCCAAAGAGCCTAGGAAACCAGAAAGATAGCAGGTATAATTAAGCAAACTATGTTACCTATATGAAGGAGGACGCTTATGTTAGTTGTCACGACTAATAATATTCCAGGAAAAGAATTTGAAGTTTTAGGTGAGGTTTTTGGAGTAACTACCCAATCTCGGAACGTTGCCAGTGATATGCTTTCAGGTTTAAAAAGCATCGTTGGTGGCGAAATAAAAGCCTACACTAAAATGCTGCAAACTTCTAGAAAAGAAGCAATTGACCGGATGATTAAAGAAGCTGAAGCCAAGGGAGCTGATGCAATCGTAATGATGCGCTTTGACTCGGGTTCGATTGCTGACGATATGCAATCAGTGGTTGCCTATGGGACAGCAGTTAAATATCTTTAAAATTTAAGCAACAAAAAAAGTCGGTTTGAACCGACTTTTTTTGTTAGGATTAGTTGCTTGATGAAGATGAGCTTGAGATGTATGAACTCAAAACGTTCTTCAAGTCGTTATCCTTGATCTTAACATTAGCCCGCTTAAGGACAGTTGCAATTACGCTCTTCATAGTTGAAGTGCTTTGGGCCATTTCAGCATATAATTGCTTATCGATGAATGCCTTGTGATCCTTGAAGCTACCTTTCTTGGTCTTGTTGATCACCTTGATTACTTCATAACCAGATGAAGTCTTGACTGGGGTAGTAGTGTATTCACCTTCGTCAAGTTTCCAAGCAGCCTTCTTGAAGGCTGATGATAATGAGGTGTCAGTTGAGTCAAAAGCACTTAACTTACCAGCCTTGTTCTTGGTGGTAGTATCAATTGAGTACTTCTTGGCTAAGGTCTTGAAGCTAGTACCCTTCTTCAATTGCTTAATAACCGTTTCAGCTGTTGACTTCTTTGAAACCAAGATATGTTGAACAGTAATCTTTGGTTGGTATGAAGCCCACCATTTCTTTTCTTGCTTGGTAGAAACTTTCTTAATATCCTTCAAAGCAGCTTCTGAAAGCATGTTGGTCCGAAGATTTTCCTTGAAAGTCTTAGTAGTCAAACCGTTAGCACTTAAGATTGAGCTGAAGGATGAGCCATATTGCTTCTTGTAAGTGTTGTATTCCTTGTTAACCTTCTTTTGCGAAACCTTTGAACCGTATTGTTGTTCCAAAGTCTTGCTGATGATCATGTTGGCTAAAGTTGACTTACCAGATGATGATGACTTCATTTCATCGTAGTATTGCTGTTGGGTAATCTTACCACCCTTGTAAGAAACAACAGTCTTGCTGTCATTTGAACAAGCAGCTAAGGTCAAAGCTAAACCAGCAGTCACTGCAACCGCAGCAACTCTCTTGAAATTAAACTTCATAAATTGAATCTCTCCACATTCTAAAATTGGTAACCGAGAATTAATATACCATAAATTAAGCTAGATTGTTGTGGATAGGTTAATATTCACAGAAAATTCAAGCTTTTTTTACGTTTTCTTAGTGCTTAAAAAATTCGATTGGTTATTGATCAATTTGGTCTTTATTAGTTGGAAAATCGGTTGTTTTCTTAAAGTTAGCAACTTCATCAGCAACTTCTTCCATGGCGGCACTGGCAGCTGGGAGCTCTTTTTGCAAATCGCTTGCTGCAGCTTGCGCGTTTTTAAGGCCGCGGGATAAGTCACTGGCTTCTGCTTTAAAACCCGTTGCTTCTTCTTTAATTCGGTCTTTAAGGCGCTTATCATCCTCATCGCGCAGCAATGAGAGGACAAACCCTGCCGCCAAACCGATACCTAATCCGAAAGTAAAATGCTTCATTGCTTTTTCCTGCCTTAATTAAAGATTGGCCTTGATTTTGTCACAAACAGCCTGATATTTGGCTTCATCATATTTATCCGCATTATTACGGGTAAATAGTTTTAACCCATCGCCAGTAAAGCGGGGGATGAAGTGAATATGGGAGTGCATTACCACTTGACCGGCTACTTCACCATTATTGGTTGAAATATTCATCCCTTCAAACCGCTCATCGCTCTTGAGGATCGCATTTGCCAGCATGGGGATATATTGCAAGTATTGTTGCGCATCTTGGGCGGTATAATCAAACAGATTGGTTAGGTGCTTTTTGGGAACCATCAGGACATGGCCAGGATTGACTTGGGAGATATCCAGAAAGGCTAAAACATCATCATTTTCAAAAACTTTATAACTTGGAATTTCACCGCGAATAATTTTACAAAATAGACAGTCGTCTTTTAATTGTTCCATATTAAAAACCTCGTATCTTGTCACTTTAGTTTGCAATCATCTTCATGCTATCATAGAAATTAGTTTAAAGCAGTAGAAGGAGGAAGTTATGAGCCTGAAAATTACGAATCTTACTGGCGGATACACCGGGATCCCAGTCATTAAGAATTTAAATTTCAGTATTGAAGAGGGCCAAGCACTAGGCTT
Source organism: Lactobacillus corticis (assembly GCF_018327645.1). GTDB lineage: Bacteria > Bacillota > Bacilli > Lactobacillales > Lactobacillaceae > Lactobacillus > Lactobacillus corticis. Next base: position 81,287 of record NZ_BMAY01000003.1, read on the forward strand.
GATCGGTCTTAATGGCGCCGGCAAGTCAACGACGATTAAACATATTTTAGGATTGCTGCGCCCCCAAGCTGGAAAAATTGAACTAGCAGGTTTATCGCTCGCCGAGCAGCCAACTGAATTCAAACGCCAAGTTGCTTATATACCAGAAACGCCAATTTTATATCCCGAACTAACCCTAAAAGAGCATTTGGAACTCACTATGCTGAGCTATGATTTACCGACAGAAGCAGCTTGGGAACGAGCTCGCCGCTTGTTAAAAATGTTTCGTCTGGATGATAAGCTGGATTGGCTGCCAATTCATTTTTCCAAAGGGATGAAGCAAAAGGTGATGATCGTTTCCGCTTTTCTGGCTGATGCTCAATTGCTGGTGATTGACGAACCCTTTACCGGCTTGGATCCGTTAGCGGTAACTAACCTGCTGGATTTAATCAAAGAGGCCTTAAGCCAAGGCAAAATGGTCCTAATGACCACTCATGTTCTGGCAGATGCGCAACAGGCGGTATCGCAGTATGCGGTTTTGAATCGCGGCACCATTGAAATCATTGGCAGTTTAAGTGAGATAAGACAGCATTATGGTCTAAAAGACAGCGACTCGTTTGATCGTTTATACCAAATGCTGTATCAGGAGGAGCAGCATGAATAAGCTGGCGCATCAAAGATTAAACGCTAATTTCAAACAGTCTTTGAAATATTTGCGACTGGTTTTTAATGACTTTTTTGTCCTGGCCTTAATTTTCTTATTCGGTGCTTTAATGTATTGGTATGCCCAGACTTTAAAAAGTTTGCCGCCCAAGCGTTGGTATTATCCGTTGACTTTGGCTATAGTTTTATGGCTGCCTACTTTAACCGGCCGCCTAGCGACGCTTTTGAAAGCAGCCGATAAGCAGTTTTTGCTGCCGCAAGATCGGGCAATGAAGGGCTATTTGCAGATTATGCGACGCTATTCAATGTTATTGCCGACGCTTTTAATCTTGCTAGCAGCCGGGATAATGTGGCCCTTTGCGCTTTTAAAGGTTCAGCTTAAGGGCTGGAATTATATAGCCCTAGTTTTGGTAATGCTGGTTGCGAAATATGGTCGTTTGCGGTTTGAGAGCGGCCAGCTATACTTTGGAAAAAGCTATACTGACTGGCATTTATGCGACTTGGCAGGCTTATTGCTGTCTAGCTATTATTCCTTTGGCATAGTCGTTTATGCCGTGGTTGCCCTGTTTTTTGCCTTTGCCTATAAATTGCCCAAGAGCGGTTTTGACTGGAATCGTGCAGTTGATTTGGAAATTAGTCGAAAAAATGTCATTTACACAATCTTTTCGATGTTTACCGACGTGCAAGAAAAAACTATCAATATTCGTCGGCGGAAGTATTTGGATTTCCTCTTGCCGAAGACTTTAGGCAAAGAACATGCAAATAGCTTTTTATATCGGCGAAGCTTATTGCGCAACCCTGACTATCTTAACTTGTTTGTACGGATGACGGTGTTTGCGTGGCTAATTTCAGTCCTGGTGGGAGAAGGAACTTGGACCCTGGGTCTATGTGCCTTGGTGAGTTTTTTGACAATCTATCAACTTTTGCCACTTGGAAATGAATTTGATGATAATCTGATGTATGTTGTTAGTCCCATCAGTAAAAAAGGGCGAGGCAAGGACTTAATCAAAGTCCTGAATCTAGCTATGAATTTGCAATGGCTATTGATAGTGCTGGGCTGGCTCGTAATGGGACCGCTTAATTTAAAGTTAGCTGCTAACAGCTTCTTGCTGCTAGTCTGGGTTAACTTGCTGGTAAGGCTATATTTGCCATTAAAAGTTAAAGATATGGAGTAAAAATATTTATGCGTTTAAGAAACAAACCTTGGGCAGTCGAATTGGTTAATAACCATCCTGAAAGCGTCTTGCAAGATCCGGATCCAGGAAAGGCGATTGATTGGCATAGCCGGTTTGCTAAACCTGATCAGCCGTTAGAAATTGAAGTGGGTTCTGGAAAAGGCAATTTCATCATCACTAAGGCTAAGCAGCATCCCGAAATTAATTACGTTGCCGTCGAATTACAAACTACGGCAGCTGGGATTATCCTGCGCACCAAATTAGCAGAAGGACTGGATAATTTGCAGATCTTGCGGGGCGATGCGGCTTTGCTTGACAGCTTTTTCCCGCAGCATGCTGCCGATGTGCTTTATTTGAACTTTAGCGATCCTTGGCCGAAGACCAGACACGAAAAACGGCGCCTGACCTATAAATCATTTTTACAGACCTATCAAAATGTTTTAAAGGAAACCGGGCACATTGAATTTAAAACCGATAACGCGGGGCTATTTAGCTATTCATTGATGAGCTTAAATAATTATGGGATGCATTTTGACTTTGTCAGTGTTGATTTGCATCACGAAGCGCCAGAAATCGTGGCTAACAACATTGAAACTGAGTACGAACATAAGTTTGCTGCTAAGGGCAATCCCATTTATGCCTTGCACGCACATTTTTAAGCAAAGCTCTTGCTTTTTTGACCAGGCTGAGTAAAATAAAATTATCACTAACAAAAAGTAAGTTAAGGAGTGAGACTTATGGAATTGATTAAGGAATTGAATCAAAGCAAATTGGAAGAAATTACCAAAAGCGGCCGCACCGTCTTAGAATTTTCAGCCGATTGGTGCCCAGATTGCCGTTTTCTTGATCCGTTTTTACCGCAAATTGAAGCAGATTTTGCGGACAGTACTTTTTACAAAATTGACCGCGACGGTTCAATTGATCTTGCCAAAGAAATGAATATTTTGGGGATTCCTTCATTTGTTGTCTACCAAGATGGCCAAGAAATTGGTAGACTAGTTAATGGTGATCGCAAGACTAAACAGGAAGTTGAAGATTTCTTGCGTTCAGTTGACTAGTTAGAGGAGACAAGATTATATGATTACCAGCATTAATAAAACCAGCTATCCCAACACCCTGATCGTCATTTTGGACCAAGGCGAAGGTCGCAGCGAATATGAAGAAAAAGGCGATATTACCCGGGTTACCGATAGTCAGGGCAAGCTGACCGGATTCAACTTTTTTAACGTTGATCAAGTAATCGATTATGAAAAGCTGCCAAATGGGCAAGTAAAGTTGTCTGATGACGATTTGGCAAAATTAAACAACGCTTTAGCTGCCGCTGGCTTTAACGATAAATTAGCATATGGCAAGCCAACTTTGGTTTACGCTTACGTTAAAACCTGTGAAAAGCACCCAGATTCTGACCACTTGCACGTTACCACCATTGATGCCGGCTTAGGGCATGATGTGCAAATTGTGTGTGGTGCACCTAACATTGCAGCTGGGCAAAAGGTAGTTGCAGCTTTGCCAGGAACCTTAATGCCAAATGGTCAACAAATCTGGCCAGGTGAATTGCGCGGCGTTGATTCTTATGGAATGATTTGTTCGGCTAGAGAATTGGGTCTGGCTCACGCACCACAAAAACGTGGAATCATGGTAGTTCCAGATGAATTCCAAGTTGGGGCTGAATTTGAACCGGCAAAATGCGATGAACTTTTGGCTAGTGGCGTAATTACCCTGTAAAATAGCAGCAAATCTTAAAAGACTTATCACAATTGATAGGTCTTTTTTCTTGCAGAAAATGGTATCATTGAAAGCAGGTTAATTTATGGAGATTCAATTATGTTAGATAAAACAAAACAATATTGGTTTATAGGGATTAAAGGTACGGGGATGGCATCCCTGGCCCTGATTTTACATGATCTTGGTTTTGAAGTTGCCGGTTCAGATATTGAAAAACATACTTTTACCCAAGATCCGCTTGAAGCAGCTGGAATTAAAGTCACCAGCTTTAATGCTGATAATATCAAGACGTCGGGACAAATTATTGTTAAGGGCAATGCTTTTAAGAATGAAAATGTTGAAGTTGCAGCTTGCCTAGCTAAAGGCGTTGAGTGGCAAAGTTACCCAGACACGGTACAAGAAGTTATTGCCCAACACACCAGCATTGGCGTTTCTGGATCTCATGGCAAGACTTCAACCACTGGGCTTTTGGCACATGTTTTGGGTGAAGTTGCCCCAACCAGCTTTTTGATCGGTGACGGGATGGGGAAAGGCGTAAAAGATTCCCGCTTCTTTGTTTATGAAGCTGACGAATATCGGCGCCACTTCCTGGCCTACCATCCAGACTATCAAATTATGACCAACGTTGATTTTGATCACCCAGATTACTTTAAGGATCCAGATGATTATGCTTTGGCCTTCCAACAAGCTGCCGACCAAACGAGCAAAGGCCTGTTCGTGTGGGGCGATGATCCACATCTTAAAGCTATTACCACCAAGGCTCCAAAATACACTTATGGTTTTAAGGAAGATGACGATTTTGTCGCTCATGACATCCACAAGACCACGACTGGCTCTACTTTTAGCGTGCGGGCACAAGGAAAAGAATTAGGCGAATTTACGATTCACTTGTTTGGTGACCACAATATTTTAAATACCACTGCGGTTATTGCAGTTGCTTACAAAGAAGATATTCCGATGGACAAGCTGCGGGCGGGCCTGTTGACCTACCAAGGGGCCAAGCGGCGTTTTAGCGAAAAGGATTTTGGCGATTACAAGATTATTGACGACTACGCCCACCACCCAACCGAAATGAAGGCAACCATTCAAGCTGCCCGGCAGAAGTACCCTGATCGTAAAGTCGTGGTAGTTTTCCAGCCTCATACTTATTCAAGAACCAAACAATTTGCACCAGAATTTGAAAAACTGCTCAAGACGGTTGATAAAGCCTACGTTACGCCAATTTTTGGCTCTGCTAGAGAAAATAGCGGGGACATTTCAGCCAGTGATTTGACAGCTAAAATTCCTGGCTCGGAAGTCATCGATTTGAACAATATTGCTGATTTAAAGTCCAATGAAAATAGCGTGATTGTTTTCATGGGCGCTGGCGATATTCAAAAATATGAAACTGCTTTTGAAAAATTGCTATAAACATCCAAACGAAGTCTCAGCTATTTGAAGCTGGGGCTTTTTTGCTGGTAAAATAGAGCTTAAGGAATATAAAGGAGGAGATAACAGTTAATCAAAATATAGTTAAATGTAATCAAATGTGATTTAAGACTCGCGGAAAGAAGAATGTGGGGCGAGTATTATGTCTAAAATATTAAAGCCAAAAGATATGACTGAAAAATTGGGGGATTACAGTGCTAACTCTCCAACGTTGGGATAATAAAGGAATTCTAAAAGCTCATCGAACACCAACCAATCGAAGATATTATACAGAAGAACAATACTTGCAATATATTGGGATGTCCGAAAATGTACAGGATCGCAAAACAGTAGCCTATGCTAGGGTTTCTACCTACGGGCAAAAGGACGACTTATAAGGATCGTTTTGTTCGTTTCGGATATGACTGGTTTGAACAGCTATGCCAACAACACGGCACAATAATCGTAGTTATAAACAACCCAGATACAAGTCTTAATCAAGAATTAGTAGTTGATTTAGTAAGTATTATTCATGTATTCTCTTGCCGTCTATACGGTTTGCGAAAATATAAACGTAAGCTAGTAGCTGATAAGACTTTGAAAGGTGGTGAAACAAGTGATACGCACGGAGAAGGTAAGACTATATCCGAATCAGATGATGAAAAAGCATCTCGATGAACTATGCGACTATCGTCGCTATTGTTGGAACCAAGGGCTGGCTTTATGGAATGATATGTATGACGAATCTCTAATTATGGACAACAAAAAACTGCGTCCTAGTGAAAGAAAAGTACGTAATATTCTAGTAGCAGAGAAAGCCGACTGGCAATATGCGCTTTCAGCACGGTGCTTACAACTGGCAATTTCCGATTTGGGTAAAGCTTGGAAGAATTTCTTTGATAAAGCTCAACCAGACTGGGGCAAACCCCATTTTAAATCTAAGAAAGCACCTAGGCAGGGCTTTAAAACTGATCGTGCCAAAATTATTAATGGCAAATTGAGATTGGATAAACCCTACGGTGTTAATGATTGGGCTGACATAAAAATGGCTGGTGCAAAATCATTAAAGGGTGATCTAAAAGTTGTTTCAGTATTTCGTGAAAATGGTAAATACTGGGCTAGTTTACCGTTAGAAGTTGAAATAGCCAGCAAAGATAAAACCAGCAATAAAACAGCGGTTGATATTAACGTTGGTCATTTTAACTATACCGAAGGCAAAATTAATACTCTACCCGATCATTTAAAGAAGCTCTATAAACGCATTATGCATTATCAACGTCAGTTAGCTATAAAGCGCTCTGTCAATGGAAAGAAAGCAACTCAATCGAATAATTACGCTAAGACGAGAGCCAAGTTACAGCGTGATTATCGGCGTGTTGCCAACATTCAGCATGATATTATTCAAAAGTTTACCACTAAGCTGGTTACTGATTATGACAAAGTCGTGATTGAAGATTTAGCAGTGAAACAAATGCAGATGAGCCATGTTGCGTCTAAAGGTTTACAACGGTCGTTGTTTGGTTATTTCAGACAGGTTTTAACTTATAAATGCCAATGGTATGGCAAAGAATTGCGATTGGCAGATCGATTCTATCCTAGCACCCAACGGTGTTCTCAATGCGGCTTTATCAAGACTGGCGCAGATAAAGTTGGTCTTGATGGCAACAAGCTGCATCATACTAAACATAATGAATATATTTGTTATGCATGTGGTGCAGTTATGGATCGTGATGAAAATGCAGTTCAGAATCTTTTAGCTTTAGCATAAAGTAAAAATTAACGGGGTGGGCTACACCCTTAGGCTATCAGAGTTAGTCAATGTCATTACCCTCTTGTTAGGATATGGGAATACTAATGTAGACGGTAGTAAATAAAATTAAGAAAGGAAAAACTATATAATTCTTTCTCGAATATAATCAAATCTAATTTGTGATTATATTTGTTCACATTTTATATAGCAGATTAGTATGGCCAAAGAAAAAATGCTGCTGATTGACGGTAATTCATTAGCTTTTAGAGGTTTTTATGCCTTATACCGTCAACTTGATAAGTTTATTAGTCCGGATGGTTTGCACACGAACGCAATCTATTCCTTCAAAAACATGTTAGATGCAATTCTCAAGCAAGTTCAACCAGACTATTGTTTGGTGGCTTTTGATGCCGGCAAGACTACCTTTAGAACGAGAATGTATCAAGATTACAAGGGGGGCAGACAAAAAACCCCAAGCGAGTTGCTGGAACAAATTCCCGTCATTCAAGAACTTTTGACGGATTTGGGAATTAAGCAATACCAGCTAAATGATTATGAAGCCGATGACATTGTGGGGACAATGTCGTTAATGGCTGAAGAGGCTGGGATGGAAGTTACGATCTACACCGGGGATCGCGATTTAACCCAATTAGCTTCAGACTCCACAACTGTTTTGATTACCAAAAATGGGGTTGGCGAAACCGAAGCCTACACGCCAGAACATATGATGGAAGAGTACGGCGTAACTCCAACCCAATTTATTGACGTCAAGGCCTTAATGGGTGACAATTCGGATAATTATCCAGGCGTTACGAAAGTTGGTCCCAAGACGGCTAGTCGCCTAATTGCCAAATACGGTTCGCTAGAAGGGGTTTATGATCATTTGGATGACATGAAAGCTTCGAAGCTGAAGGAAAATCTGCAAAACGACCGGGATAAGGCTGAACTTGGGAAAAAATTGGCCACGATTGAGCGCCATTCACCTGTTGAACTAGCAATTCCTGACCTCAAGCTAGGGACGGGCGATCCTGTCAAATTGCGCCGATTATACGAACGGCTGGGGATGAAGAGCTTTTTAGCTGGTTTAGCAACTGGCGGCGAGGATGACCAGGTCAAGGTTAATTATGGTTATATTGAGCTCACTGAAAAAAATCTGGCGGACTTTAAGCCAGCTGGTGAAAGTGATTTTTACCTGGAAATGTTGGGCGAAAATTACCACTTGGCCGATTTTGTAGGTTTTGCGATCAAGACCAATGGTCAAATATATGTTTCTAAAGATGTTGCTTTGCTAACTGAAGCACCCCTGGTCGACTTTTTGACAGGGGATTTAGTTAAGAATGTTTTTGATATTAAGCGCACTTATGTTGGTTTGCACCGGTTAGGCGTGACGCCACAGAATTTTGCTTATGACATGCTGCTGGCTTCATACCTGATTAATAATGAAAATAACTCAGATGATTTAGGCGAAATTGCGCACCTGTATGACAATTATCAAGTAAAAACCGACCTCGAAGTCTATGGCAAGGGTAAAAAGATGGCAGTGCCCGAAGATGAGGTGCTGTTCAATCACTTAGCCGGCAAAGTTTCAGTTATTGGCGAATTAAAGCAGCAACTCCTGGCCAAACTCAAAGAACATGAGCAAGATGCCTTGTTTGACGAGATTGAACAACCTCTGGCTTTCGTTTTAGCCAAAATGGAAATTATCGGGATGAAGGTTGTTCCTGGCAGTTTAGTGCAGCTGCAAAGCGAATTTTCGGCCAAATTGACGCAATTGGAAGATTCGATTTACCAAGCTGCCGGCGAACGCTTTAATTTAAATTCACCGAAACAATTAGGTCAGATTCTGTTTGAAAAATTACACTTGCCGGTAATCAAAAAGACCAAGACAGGGTATTCAACCAGCGTCGAAGTTTTGGACCAATTAAAAAACGCTAGCCCGATTGTCAACATGATTTTAGAGTATCGGCAGATTTCCAAGATTCAATCGACTTACGTTAAGGGGCTGTTAGATACGATTCAAACTGATGGGCGCATCCACAGTCGCTATCTGCAAACGCAAACAGCAACCGGCCGCTTGTCTAGCGTTGATCCTAATTTGCAAAATATCCCAACCAGAACGGATGAGGGCAAGCAGATTCGCAAGGCTTTCGTGGCCAGCGAAAAGGATGGCTATATCTTCAGTTGTGACTATTCGCAAGTTGAACTGCGGGTTTTAGCTCATGTTTCTGGGGATGAAAACATGCAAGAGGCATTCAAGACCGGGTATGACATTCACGCTCATACTGCCATGCGGATTTTCCATTTAAAGAGTCCCGAAGAAGTTACGCCTCTGCAGCGGCGCCATGCCAAGGCAGTTAATTTTGGGATTGTATATGGCATTTCAGACTATGGCTTGTCCAAAAACTTAGGAATAACGCGGAAGCAGGCCAAAGAATTTATTACTAGTTATTTTGACCAATATCCGCAAATCAAGACCTATATGGATAAGGCAGTTAAAGTTGCGCGCGAAAAGGGCTATGCCGAAACTATCATGCACCGCAGACGCTATTTGCCAGATATCAACGCCAAGAACTTTAACGTTAGATCGTTTGCGGAAAGAACAGCCATCAATTCTCCAATTCAAGGCTCAGCTGCCGATATCATCAAAATTGCGATGATCAATTTGGAAAAAGAGCTGGAAAAGCGGCAGCTTAAGTCAAAATTAGTCCTCCAGGTTCATGACGAATTGATTCTTGATGTTCCTAAAGAAGAACTGGAAACTATTAAAAAACTGGTGCCGGAAGTAATGCAGAATGCGGTTAAGCTGGATGTTCCGCTAATTGCTGATATTGGATATGGTCATACTTGGTATGATGCAAAGTAGGTAAAGAATGCCAGAATTACCAGAAGTTGAAACGGTAAGGCGAACGCTTTTGCCGCTGATTAAAGGAAAAACCATCAAAAAAGTCGTTTTGTGGTATCCCAAAATTGTTGAAAACCCGCCTGAGGAATTTATTGCAGCCTTAAAGGGAGAGCAAATTGAGACAATTGACCGGGAAGCTAAATTTTTAGAATTTCGCTTGTCTAACCACTTAACTTTGGTCTCGCATTTGCGGATGGAGGGAAAGTATCGCTTGACAGTTCCGCAAGAAGCTAAGGATAAGCACGACCATGTAGAATTTATTTTCACGGATGGAACGGCCTTGCGCTACAACGATGTGCGCAAATTTGGACGCATGCAGCTAGTAGCGACTGGCAGCGAAAAAAGCAGCACGGGAATTGGCAAATTGGGGCCTGACGCCTTAACGCCGGGCTTTACGGCCGCTGGCTTTGTGCGAGCCTTGGCCAAGAAGCATAAAAATATCAAGAATACGCTCCTCGATCAGACTGTCGTTAGTGGTCTGGGAAATATTTATGTTGATGAGGTTTTATGGCGGGCCAAAATTCATCCGCTGAGTCTAGCGGATAAAATCCCTGTTTCGCGCGTAAAAAAACTGCATAAACAAATCCAGGAAATTTTACAAGAAGCTATTTCTTTGGGTGGAACCACGGTGCACTCCTATTTGGACGCCAACGGTCACGCCGGTGGCTTTCAAGCAAAACTGCAGGTTTATGGTCATAGCGGCGAGGAGTGTCCGCGTTGTGGCCATAAATTTGCCAAAATTAAAGTAAACGGGCGAGGGACGACTTTTTGCCCTCATTGTCAGAAGGAATATCTATGACCTTTATTTTAGGATTAACTGGCGGCATTGCTACAGGCAAGTCAGTAGCCGATCAGTACTTTAAAGCGCAAAAACTGCCCGTGGTGGACAGTGACCAAATCGCCCACCGCTTAATGGAACCGGGCCAAAGCAGCTGGCAGGCAATACTGGCTCATTTTGGAAGTGCCTATCTCAACCCGGACCAAACCATTAACCGAAAAAAGTTGGGGCATTTGGTCTTTAGCAACCCGCAAGCCTTGGCTAAACTGAATGAATTGACGCATCCCTTAATCTTAGCGGAAATTCGTTCAGAACTAGCTGCTTACCGTGCTGCTGGCAAAAAAATCGTTATCTATGATGCCCCACTAATGCTGGAAACAGGCAGTCAGCGCTTATGTGACAAGGTGTTGGTAATTAGCTTGCCGCATCAATTGCAAATAGAGCGGCTGATGGCGCGAGATGGGCTAAGTCAAGGTCAAGCTGAAGCCAGAATAGCCAGTCAAATGCCTTTAGCAGAAAAAGTGGCAAAAGCTGATTATGTCATCGAAAATACTGGTACAATAAAAGATCTAGAGCGCAAATTAGCGCAGTTACTTGAGGATTTAGAAAGCGAGGCCTAGTTATGGAATGTCCAAACTGTCATCAAAATTCATCAAGAGTAATCGACTCTCGTCCCAGCGATGAGAACCGCGCGATTCGTCGCCGGCGGGAATGTGAAAATTGTGGTTACCGTTTTACTACTTTTGAGCGGGTGGAAGCAACGCCATTATTAGTTATTAAAAATGATGGGACGCGCGAACCATTCAGTCGCAAAAAGATTATGCATGGAGTAGTGGCGGCTGGCCAAAAACGCCCGATTACCAGTGATCAGTTTGAGAAATTGGTGGACGACGTTGAAAATAAAGTCCGTAAAGAAGGGGTCAGCGAGATTTCTTCCAAGAAAATTGGACAATTTGTTATGGATGATTTGGCCGAACTGGATGATGTTGCCTATATTCGTTTTGCTTCGATTTATCGTGAATTCAAGGATATGTCCAGTTTCATGAAGACGATGGAAGATATGATGGCCAAACGCGAAAATGAAAAGGCCGACAAAGGAGAGGACAAGTAGTGATGTATGAGACCTCAGATCCGAAAAAGCATTACTTCATAGCTAATACGGTGCCGCTTTTTCCTAGCGATTTGAAAGTCTTGACAAAACTTTATCAGCCGCTTGTCGGAGCAATGGCGGTCAGTCTGTACCAGACTTTAATTCAGAATTATAGCTATGACCAGTTATTAGCCCAAACCAATACCCTCTATCAGCTACAAGAAATGTTGGATTGTAGTTTAGAGCAGCTGTTTTCGGCTTTACACAAGTTAGAGGCCACAGGTTTAGTGCGCACTTTTTTAAGCAAGAATATCCACATGGAATTGTTGGTTTTTCGTCTGCAAAAAGTGCCTTCAAGCAGCGAATTTTTTGCGACCAGTTTGCTTAGCAGCTTGCTGCGCGAGAAAGTTGGCGATTTAACTTTTCAAACTTTAAGCCAAGAATTCGCCCAAATCACCAAGAGTCAGCAGCGCAAAATTGAAACTGATCAAGAGGTTTCAGCGAGCTTTTTTGAAGTGTTCACCTTGCCAGAAGCCGAAGCGATTACGCCTTCGGATGAGGTGCAGCAGGCAGCAATTGACAATCAAGATGCAAAACTAGCCCCAGCTAATGTTGCTGACCAGGATCAGGTTGATTGGCAGCTGATGGCCGATTTGTTTGATCGCAATCAAATCTCGCCAAATGATTTAAAGCAGTACAAGTTTGAACTGGCGAGTTTGATGAATTTGTACGGCCTATCGGAAGCGGAAATGGTGGAAGAATTATTGCCAACGCTTAAAGGCGGACACCATATTGATATGCAGGCAGTGAAACGCGACTTATTGGCAAATTGGCGCGGCGTCCATAATGATCAAAGAACGCAGGCCTATTTTAAGCAGCCTGAAGAAAAAGCCGGCTTAAGCGCGGCCCAAAAGTCAGCCTTGGCCAAGGTTAAAGGGCTGACTGAAGCCGACCGGGCAATCTTAGTTGAAGTAAATCGCTATGCGCCAATGCGTTATTTAGAGCATCTAAGAGCACAAAAGGGCGGCAAGGTTTTGACCAATGAGCGCTACATTATCAAAGATTTAAAAGATCAATGGGGCATGGCCGACAATCTGATTAATCTTTTGCTGCACACTGCGCTGGTTGATATGGATAATTCAACTTTGAATCGCAACTTAGTGGAAAAGACGGCCAATGATTGGATGCAAAATCAAGTAGTTAGTCCAGTTGATGCTCTTTTGTACATGCACAAGCGAAATGAGCAAATGGCCCACCTGCATACGCGCAAGCGTCCAATGAAGGTAATTGAAGGGACAGATTGGTCCAAGCAGCCGGTTAAGCAAGAAACTAAGGTCGATTTAGAGAAAATGAATCAGATCTTTAAAGAATTTAGCCGGAAAAAAACTAAGTAGGTGATTTGATGGAAAAAATCAGCGACATTTTGAAGCGCGTCTTAAAGGACAAAGATTTAGGAAATGTTGATCAACTTTGGCAAGAGGTGAAGTCTGATCCAGAGATTCGACATTTTTTGGCTGCTCATAAAGATGAAATTCCCCCAGAAGCACAAAAAACTAGTTTGGCGGTTTTGTACGAATTCTATAATCAGCGTCGTCATCCTGATAAGGTGCTGGCTGGTTATGAACCCGAATTATTTATGAACGACGGCGTGATTTCGGTTCGCTACAAAAAAACGCGTCAGCAGCAAGCTAAAGAAGATGCTGCTCAAAAACGCAAAAACGTGACTTTAATTGATTTGCCTAAACAATTAAGGGATGTTGAACTTGATGAAATTGACCAAACCGAAAGCCGAATCGCAGCCTTAGGAGCAATGGGTGATTTTTTGGCTAAAGTTAAAGCAGGAGATCATCCGCAGGGAATTTACCTCAGCGGCGCTTATGGCGTGGGCAAGACTTACATTCTAGCGGGTTTAGCTAATGGCTATGCCGGACTAGGCAAGAAAGTAATTTTCCTGCACGTGCCCACTTTTATTGCTGGTTTATCCGACCACTTTAGCGACAATAGTTTAAGCCAAGAAATCAACCGCGTGAGCACTTGTGATTTGTTGATCCTAGACGATATCGGGGCGGAGACGCTAAGTCAATGGTCACGAGATGATGTCTTGGGAGTAATTCTGCAGCACCGGATGGACAATGATTTGCCTACTTTCTTTTCCTCGAATTTATCGATGGAAGAATTAGAGCGGCATTTTGCGCAAGTCCGCGACGTGGATGACCGGGTAAAAGGTGCGCGGATCATGGAACGGGTGCGCTATTTAGCTAAAGAAATCACCGTCGGTGGCAAGAATCGCCGAAGACGCTAATTTTTTAACTGAAAACCTTGCATCTGTGAAAGGAAGTTCTATAATAATATTCATAGATCAGGAACATGACGCCCCCTCCTCAGAGAGTTGGACCTAGTTCTGGAAGTCCGACACGGGTTGGCGCCCCACTCCTGATCAACCTAAAATTTTTTTCTTGGCCGGATCCCGTTATCGATCCGTAGAGAGACTAGTGACGTCCTAGTCTGAATTTTGGGTGGAACCACGCTAATTAACGTCCCAGTACTATCGTTTGGTAGTACTGGGCTTTTTTATTTTTCAAATTATTTGGAGGTTAACATGAGTTTTTCAATTAGTTTGCCTGATGGTTCAAAAAAGGATTTTGAATCAGCTTTATCAGTAGCTGATTTGGCAAAATCAATTGCCTCATCATTAGCAAAAGCTGCTGTAGCTGGCAAAGTAGATGGTGAAATTAAGCCGCTTGATTTTGTCTTGGACCAAGACTGCGAAGTTGCCATTATTACCGATAAGGATGCTGAAGGTTTAGCTGTTCTGCGGGATTCTGCAGCTTTCGTTTTTGAAGCTGTAGCTCACAAGCACTTTGCCGGGCTGCGTTTTGGTACTAGCAGCGCCCAAGATGACGGTTTTTACGTTGACACTGACAAAGATGAAACTCAAATTTCAGTTTCAGAATTGCCTGAATTAGAAAAAGCCATGGGCAAGGCGATTAAAGCTGGGCAAGCAATTGAACATGTACAATTGGCTAAGAGCGAATTAGCAGAAATCTTCAAGGATGATCCATTTAAGTTGGACTTGCTCAAGCAGGAAGCTGATCCAGTTGATGCTTATAAATTAGGCGATTTTGTTGACTTTGGCTTCAAGGCTTTGGTTGCTAACACAGGTAAGATTAAACACTTCAAATTGTTATCGGTAGCCGGTGCATATTGGCAAGGCAAGTCATCCAACCCAATGCTGCAAAGAATCTTTGGTACGGCATTCTTTAAGGAAAAGGATTTGGAAGCTGACTTGAAGCGCCGGGCAGAAATTAAGGAACGCGACCACAGAACGATCGGTCGCGACCTTGACCTCTTCTTCGTCGACCCAAAGGTTGGTGCCGGATTGCCATACTGGATGCCAAAGGGTGCAACGATTCGCCGGGTAATTGAACGCTATATTATCGACAAAGAAGTTGGTGACGGTTACCAACACGTTTATACGCCAGTTTTAATGAACCTAGATGCCTACAAGACTTCTGGTCACTGGCAACACTACCGTGACGACATGTTCCCACCAATGGATATGGGTGACGGCGAAATGCTGGAATTGCGGCCAATGAACTGCCCAAGCCACATTCAAATTTACAAGCACCACATCCGTTCATACCGGGAATTGCCAATTCGGATTGCCGAATTAGGGATGATGCACCGTTACGAAAAGTCAGGTGCCTTGTCAGGTTTGCAACGTGTGCGTGAAATGACTTTAAATGACGGTCACACTTTTGTTGCTTTGGACCAAGTACAAGAAGAATTTGCCAAGATTTTGAAGCTGATCATGGATGTCTACAAGGACTTTGATATCACTGACTACTACTTCAGATTGTCTTACCGTGATCCTAAGAACACGGACAAGTACTTTGCCAATGATGAAATGTGGGAAAGAAGTCAAAGCATGCTGAAGGGTGCGATGGACGATTTAGGTCTTGACTACGTTGAAGCTGAAGGTGAAGCAGCCTTTTACGGTCCTAAGCTTGATATCCAAACCAAGACGGCTTTAGGCAATGATGAAACCATGTCAACCATCCAACTTGACTTTATGTTGCCAGAACGCTTTGGCTTAACTTATGTTGGTGAAGATGGTCAAGAACACCGTCCAGTTATGATTCACCGTGGTATTGTTGGTACCATGGAAAGATTCATCGCTTACTTAACTGAAATTTACAAGGGTGCTTTCCCAACTTGGCTGGCACCAGAACAAGTTAACATTATTCCGGTTAACTTGGATGCTCACGGCGACTACGCTAAGAAGGTTAAGGAAGAATTGGTTAAGCAAGGCTTTAGAGCTGAAGTTGACTTTAGAAATGAAAAACTTGGCTATAAGATTCGGGAAGCTCAAACTCAAAAAGTACCATACACTTTAGTTTTGGGTGATGACGAAATGAAGTCAGGCCAAGTTAATGTTCGTAAGTATGGCCAAGAAAACTCAGAAGCAATGCCATTTGGTCAATTCTTAGTAGAGTTGACTGATGACGTTAAGTCATACTCGCGTGAAAAGTAAAAATAGGCTTGACGAAAAAATAGTTAACGAGTATAATTTTTATCTAGTTGAGAACAAGAAGAAGCTCGCGCTTCTCGCCTAAGTTAGACAACCTCTGGGCTAATCGATATTTTCTGTTGATTAAGCGCGGGTTTTGATGCCCGCGCTTTTCTTGTCCTCAAATTAACACGGAGGTGAACAGTCATAGCAAGGAATTTAATTTTAAACGATCAAATTCGCGCCCGCGAAGTTCGTTTAATTAATGAAGATGGTCAGCAAGTTGGCGTGATGAGTAAGCAACAAGCCCTGCTTGAAGCTGGAAAAGCTGATTTAGACTTAGTGCTTATTTCGCCTAATGCCAAGCCACCGGTTGCCCGAATCATGGACTACGGGAAGTACCGTTTTGAACAACAAAAGAAACAAAAGGAATCTCGTAAGAATTCTAAGACTGTAAGCGTCAAAGAAATTCGCTTAAGTCCAACGATTGAAGGCAACGACTTTGACACCAAGTTGAAACATGTTCAAAAGTTCCTTACTAAAGAAGGGGCTAAAGTTCGTGTGTCAATTCGTTTCAGAGGTCGAGCAATCACTCATAAGGAATTAGGACAACAAGTATTGGAAAAAATGGCCGATGCTACCTCAGACATTGCTACTGTAATTAGCAAGCCTAAGATGGAAGGCCGGTCCATGTTTTTAATGCTTGCTCCTAAGAGTGATAAAGACAAAAAGAAGAATTAGTTAATTGGAGGAATTTAACCATGCCAAAGATGAAAACCCACCGCGCTTCTGCAAAGCGTTTTAAGAGAACTGCTAACGGCGGTTTGAAGCGTCACCACGCTTTTACTGGTCACCGTTTCCACGGTAAGACTAAGAAGCAACGTCGTCATTTGAGAAAAGCTGCTATGGTTTCACGCAGCGACTTGAAGCGCATCAAACAGATGCTTTCCCAAATGCGTTAATTAACTAACTAGACAACGATATTAGGAGGAATTTCAGATGCCAAGAGTTAAGGGTGGAACTGTAACACGCGCACGTCGTAAGAAGGTATTAAAACTTGCTAAGGGTTACCGCGGTGCTAAGCACTTGCAATTCAAAGCTGCAAGCACGCAATTATTTGTATCATACAAGTACGCATTCCGTGACCGGAAGAAGCGTAAGAGCGAATTTAGAAAGTTATGGATCGCTCGGATTAACGCAGCTGCTCGTCAAAACGGTTTGTCATACAGCAAGTTGATGCACGGTTTGAAGTTGGCTGGTGTTGACATGAACCGCAAGATGTTAGCTGACATTGCTTACAACGATGCAGAAACTTTTGCTAAGTTAGCAGAAACTGCTAAGAAGGCCTTAAACTAAAATAGTTTAAAAGTGCAGATGCGGTCTATGTGATCGGGTCTGAATAACCCACAAAACGGACCAGGGTTCAGTTTTGTGGGTTATTATTTTACGCTCCTAGGCGTTTCTGCTATATTAATATTAAATAAAATGATTGAAGGGATTGGCTGCATGCTTTTTAGACCTAAGTATACAATTGATACGATTTACCATCTGGATGATCAATGGCTCCAGGATCACCGAATTCAAGCAGTATATACTGATTTAGATAATACTTTATTGGCATGGAATCAATTTGAAACTGCTAAACAAATGGACCATTTGAATAAACGTTTGCAATCTCAGGGCATTAAGTTGGTGGTTATTTCTAATAATAATGCTGAACGCGTTGGCAAGGTCTTAGATCCATATGGTATTCCTTTTGTTGCCAAGGCTAAAAAGCCCCTGCCATTTGCGATTAAAAACGAAGCCTTGAAGAGCGGTTATGATTTAAACCGCGTCTTATACGTTGGTGACCAATTGATTACTGATATGGTAGCAGGGAATAAATCCGGCGTGAATACTGTCTTAGTTAAACCATTGGTGGCAACTGACAAGTGGAATACCCGGATTAATCGTTTTTTTGAACGGATTATTTTCTTTTTCTTAAATATACGGAAACGGATAAGCTTTTCCAAGGAGATTAAGGCACAATAATGAATGATGAATTAATTTGTATCGGTTGCGGTGCCGTTTTACAGGATCAAGACCCTAAAAAATCCGGCTATTTGCCTAGCAGTGCTTTAACAAAAGCTAGGGAAAACGAAGCTAGCGATGTCTACTGCCAACGCTGTTTTCGTTTGCGGCACTATAATGAGATTATGCCGGTTGAACAAAACAATGACGACTTCTTGGCTTTGCTAAATAGTTTGAGCCAACAAAAAGCCTTGGTAGTCAATGTAGTTGACTTGTTTGACTTTAGCAATTCGCTCTTGAGCTCATTAAAGCGCTTTGTGGGCGATAATGACTTTATTTTGGTGGGGAATAAATTCGACCTATTTCCCAAAAATACCAAACAAAGCAAAATCAAGGATTGGATGCGTCAAGAAGCTAATCGAGTAGGTTTGTATCCAAAGGATATTTTCCTAATTTCGGCAGCCAAAAAATTAAATCTGCCTGAACTAATTGACTATTTGAATCAAGCCAGCAAAGATCGTGACGTCTATTTTGTGGGCACAACTAATGTAGGCAAATCAACTTTGATTAATGCGATCATCGATCAAATGGGTGATATTCAGGACTTAATTACCACTAGTCGTTTTCCGGGGACAACTCTTGATAAAATAGAGATACCCCTAGATAATGGTCACTATTTAGTGGATACCCCGGGGATTTTGAGTGCAAACCAATTGGCTTCTCATTTAAACGTTAAAGATCTCGACTTGATCTCGCCTAAAAAGCCTTTGAAGCCGGCAACTTACCAATTGCTTCCAGGCAACACCCTATTTTTAGGGGGCCTAGGGAGAATCGATTACTTGGCTGGGCCTTCAACCAGCTTTACGGTTTACGCTGCTCGGGGCTTGTACCTTCACCGTACCAAGACAGCTAATGCGGATGCGTTTTATGAAAAGCATGTGGGTGAATTGCTGGTTCCGCCAAGAGGCGATGAAAATTTACCAGCTCTGAGCGGACAGGAATTTTCACCTGATACTAAGAGCGACTTGCTATTTGGCGGGATCGGTTTTGTGACGGTGCCAGCAGGGTGCGTGGTGAAAGCTTATACTCCTGATCAAATTGGTCTAGGGATCAGACGAGCATTAATTTAGAGGTAAGATTATGGCTAAAGTATCTGCACAAGAACCAAAAGTAGAGTTTGAACCAGAAATTGAAAGCAAACGGGCAGGTCGCCAAATTGGTATTATGGGTGGGACTTTTAATCCTGTTCATATTGCCCACTTAGTGGCTGCAGAACAAGCATTAACAAAGCTGCGTCTTGATGAAGTATGGTTTATTCCGGATAATATTCCTCCTCATAAAGATGCACCTTTAACATCGGCTAAGGATCGGGCAACCATGCTGGATTTGGCAACTCGTGATAATCCGCGCTTGCGCGTAAAATTAATTGAGATTTTCCGTGGCGGAGTGTCTTATACGGTTGACACCCTTCGGTATTTACACGAAAAAGCGCCACAAAACACCTACTATCTAATTATGGGCAGCGATCAGGTAAATAGTTTTCACAAGTGGAAGGAACCAAAAGAGATTGCAAAATTGGCGACCTTGGTGGGAATTAGAAGACCGGGATATCCTCAAAGTCCAATGTTTCCGATGATTTGGGTTGATGCTCCCGATATTCGTTTATCATCAACGGAAATTCGCCAATCAGTAGCCATGGGAACTTCCATCAGGTATTTAGTACCTGAACCAGTGCGCCAATATATCAAGGAAAAGGGGCTTTATCTTGACTGATTTTAGCTTGTCAAAAACGTACTCGCCATTGTCTAGTGCTGAATTGATTGCCAAAGAAAAAAGCATGATGGATGCTGCAAGGTTCGAGCACTGCATTGGGGTTAGTCAGACTGCTAGAAAATTAGCACAGCTGAATGGTTATGATGAAGATAAGGCGGCCTTGGCTGGTTTTATTCACGATTATGCTAAACAGGTTGATAACAGTGAATTTGAAGCGGTAATTAAAAGCGAAAATTTTGATCCAGATTTATTAAACTGGAATCGGGCAATTTGGCATGGCATCGTTGGCGTTTACTTCATTGAACGTGATTTAAAGATTACGGATCCCGAAATTTTGCAAGCAATTCGCCGGCATACTACGGCCGATACGGAAATGACGACCTTGGATAAAATAGTCTTTGTGGCTGATTTCATTGAACCTGGTCGGAGTTTTCCCGGCGTTGAAGAAGCCCGCAAAGTGAGCTTTGCTAACTTAGATCAGGGCGTAGCTTATGAGTTAAGTCATACATTAGAGTTTTTAATTGCCAAACGTGCCCGGATTTATCCCAAAACAATTGCAGCCTACAATGTTTGGGCTGCCGAATAAAAAATAGAAATAGGAGCAATATGAAGAGTAACGAAGTTTTAGAGATGGCCCTTAAGGCGATTTCAGATCGCCATGGCGAAGACACAGAAGCATATGATATGCGCGGCATTAGTATTTTAGCCGATTACTATGTCATTACAACGGCAGGCTCAAACCGGCAATTGCATGCGATCGCTAATTCAATTGTTGAAGCATGCCATGAACATGAATACACTGACTATCGCATTGAAGGAACCCGTGATTCAAATTGGCTTTTGATCGACATGGGCGATGTGGTTATCAATATCTTTACTGAAGAAGCCCGTCAGTTCTATAATCTTGAGAAACTTTGGGCAGATGGAAAACAGCTGGAAGTAAAGGAAGATTAACAATGGCAGTTGTTGGCATAATTGCTGAATATAATCCATTTCATAGCGGACACGAATTTTTGCTAAATCAAGCCCGCTTAATTGCTAAAGACGATCCCATAATTGTCTTAATGTCAGGCAATTATGTCCAACGCGGAGAAATGGCTATTACTGACAAATGGCTACGAGCCAAGGCTGCTTTGAGTTCGGGCGCCGATTTGGTTTTGCAGCTGCCTTTTTCTACGGCAGTCCAGGCAGCCGATATGTTTGCCTTGGGAGCGGTGGATAAATTGGATCGCTTAGGGGCCAAGGAACTGGTTTTTGGCGTTGAGGACGCTAATCTAGACTTTGATTATATTGGGCAAAAGATTGCAGAAATTCCGCAAAATCACCTTGATTTCAAGGATTATTCCCAAACCTATTCGACCCAGTATAACCAAATGGTAGCGCGGGAGGTCGGCTACGAAGTTAGTCAGCCTAACGCTATTTTAGGTTTAGCGTATGCAGTTGCGAATTATTACCTGGGTTCTCCTCTCGATTTGAAACCGGTAAATCGGGTGGGGGCAGGTCATGATAGTATTTTGGACCGAAACGATGCTGTTCAAAGTGCCAGTGCAATTCGAAATTTATTGCTGCATGGTGAAGATACCAGCGAATTAGATTTATTTATGCCAAAAGCTGAAGCGGAAGCCTTGATCAAGCAGGACCGCTATCCAAATTGGAATTTGTTATTTCCTTTGTTGAAGTATCGGTTAGAATCGGCTGACATTGCGGATTTACAAAGAATTTATCAAATGAGCGAAGGCCTTGAATATAAGATGAAGGCCGAAATTCATCAAGCAGAAGATTTTACTGAATTTTTGCGGCATATTAAGTCCAAGCGCTATACATACGCTCGTTTGCGCCGCTTATGTTTATTTACCCTTTTGAATGTTACGGATGAGGCAATTAGGGCGAGCTTTGATGATGAGTCCTTGCTGCTTTTAGGCTATAGCAAAATCGGACGCAAGTATTTAAAAAAGCTGCGTAAACAGAGCCAAATTCCAATTATCAGTAAAGTTGATCGGAAGAACGCGTCAACCGGCTCTTTGGCTTTAGACGTAAAGACAGACCGGTTATTCGAACAATTTATGAAACATGATCAAAACTTTGGTCATCGTCCAATTGAGGTATAAAATGTTTACAATTAGTTTTGATAGCATCAAAAACAGCAAACAGCCATTAGTTCATCTAGACCATGACTTGGCCGTACGGCCGGAATTTTTGGAGCGGGGACATGAGCTCTTATTGGACTTAAAATCGGCTCAGGTAGAGGTTGATGCCTTTTACCAAGAACCATTTGTAGTTGCAAACTATCATGTATCAGCCGATTTGGTTGTTCCATCAAGTCGAAGCTTGGCTCCCGTGGCAATTCACGAAGATTTTACATTTACTGAAAATTATCTTGATCGCAAGGCGAGTGCGGAGGAAGCAGAAGAAGTCGACTTTATTGTGCAAATCCCCGATGGTCAGATTGATCTGCAAGAAGCAGTAGAAGATAACATTCTCTTGCACATTCCAACCACGGGTTTGACCCCAGAAGAAAAAAGCAAAAATATCTTCCCAGCTGGTCAAGGCTGGGAGGTTATCTCGGAAGCTGAATTTGAGTCCGAACAAGAACATAAGCCAAATCCAGCTTTTGCTAAGCTAAAGGACCTCCTAAAAAATGAGGACCAGGGCGATGATTAAGTTAATTGCTTTTTAATCCTTGTAAAACCAGCTTTTTTCAAGTAGAATAAAATTAAAAAACAAATTCATTCCTAATAAGGAATATTGATAACGTTAATATTGATGAGGATGTAACTAATGGCAAAGATTTTGATTATTGAAGACGAAAAGAATTTAGCGCGCTTCGTAGAACTTGAGTTAAAGCACGAAAATTATCAAGTAGTGGTAGAAAACAATGGGCGCAAGGGGCTCGAAGATGCGTTAAATGAAAACTTCGATGCAATCTTGCTTGATTTAATGTTACCGGATTTAAACGGACTAGAAATTGCTCGTCGGGTTCGTCAAGCTAAGACTACGCCAATTATTATGATGACGGCCCGTGATTCAGTGATTGACCGAGTTTCAGGTTTGGACCACGGAGCAGACGATTATATTGTTAAACCGTTCGCCATTGAAGAGTTGTTGGCTAGACTTCGGGCAGTCTTGCGTCGGGTTGATATTGAAAAGAAGGCTCAACAAGGTCCTTCCGGCCAACAAAAAGTTGTACGGTTTAAGGATTTGACGATTGAAACTGCTAACCGGATCGTTCACCGCGGTGATGGTAAGACCGTTGATTTAACCAAGCGGGAATATAACTTGTTGATGACCTTGATTGAAAACAAGAATAATGTAGTTAGCCGCGATCAATTGTTAAACAAGATCTGGGGTCCAGAATCAAACATTGAAACCAACGTTGTTGAAGTTTATGTTCGTTACCTGCGCAATAAGATTGATATTCCAGGTAGACCTTCTTATATTAAGACAGTTCGGGGCACTGGCTACATGGTCAGAGATGAAGACTAATGAAAGATAAGCAAAAAACGGCTGCCAAGGCTGAGACTAAAGAGACCAAAAAATCATCATTAATTGCCAAGTGGATGTTGGTTGTGACAATGACGATTGTGGTCTCTTTTGTCATTTTCTCAATTGTAATTTATACTACTGTTTCCAAACAGAGCATTACTGAACAGCATGATATCAATGATAATGCCGTCACGATCTTGAACGGCAACTTGGAAGGCATCAATCAAGAACTTACGGTTTCAAATGTTGTTACTTCCTTATCGCCAAGTACTAAAAGATTGTTAAATGGCGGTCCGACAATCTACAGCAATGGTAAATCAAGCAATTCAGTTTTTTCAGATGATTTGGTATCATCTTTTTCCAACCCTGATTTAAGCATCGTGGTTTATAACCGTCATAATGAAGTGGTTTTTGCCAACGGCTCCGCGACACCTAAGTTAAGTCAGCCAAAAGGTGAGAGCAAATCTGTTGAGGTGCGACGAAAAAATAAGGTTTATCTGATGACTTATTCACGCGTTCGTTCCACCAGGACTGGAAAAACAACTGGTTATATTGTTGTTCAAAATACCATGTCTGAATACAATAAGCTCATGAGTCAAGTTTTGCGGTGGATGATTATCATTTCGATTATTGCGATTATATCCTTCACTGCCATTTCATACCTATTAGTCAGTGGCGTGGTCAAGCCAATTAAAGAGATTTCTCGGGTTGCTCGGAAGGTTAATAAGGATCCTGATAGTGATGTCAGAATTAGGGAACTTCATCGTAATGACGAACTAGAGGATCTTGCCCTTAGCTTTAATCAGATGTTGGATCGAATGCAGCGATATATTGATCAACAAAAAGAATTTGTCTCTGATGTGTCTCATGAGCTGAGGACGCCTGTTGCCGTTATTGAGGGCCATTTAAACATGCTTGAGCGTTGGGGCAAGGATGATCCCGAGATTTTAGCAGAATCGATCTCAGCCTCCCTGCAAGAAGCAGATCGGATGAAACACTTGATTCAAGAAATGCTTGATTTGACCCGAGCCGAACAAATCAATGTTAACTATCCATACGAAGTGACCAATGTGACGGAGGTTTTACGTCGCGAGGTCAGTGATATGCAGCTGGTTCATCAAGATTTCAAACTGCAGCTTGATATGGAAGATTTGCCAGAAGACGCCCAGATTCAGATTAATCACGGCCACTTAGAACAATTGCTGGTTATCTTGATTGATAACGGCATCAAGTATTCTACGAATCGTAAGCAAATCAATATTTCTGCTGGCGTTTCTGGTAAAATGGTCATGATCATGGTGCAAGACTTTGGTGAGGGGATTTCTGAAGAAGATCAAAAGAAGATCTTTAACCGCTTTTACCGAGTTGATAAAGCGCGTACCCGCGAAAAGGGCGGTAATGGCCTTGGCCTGTCGATTGCGCAAAAATTGGTCAAATCGTATAACGGTAAAATTAGCGTAGAGTCGGCTGAAGGTCAGGGAAGCCAGTTTAAACTCGAATTTCCGCTATTAAGTACCAAGGAAATTGCGGAATTAGCCGAGTTAAAGGCCCAAAAGGCAGAAAAACTCCAGTCAAATAAGTAAACAAAAAAAGGACCTTTGAGGTCCTTTTTATTTTACTTTCGATGTTGTTTTCCTTTATTGCGGTTGCGCAAGTCATTGTGCAATTGCGTATTTTTAGTATTCTTAGCGCTCTTAGCAGCTTGGTTAAACAATTGATCGATCTTTTCTTGGGTTACCACTTCCACAATTGGCGTGTCTTGTAACTCTTGTTCTACGTTAGCCTTTACCTTTGGTTGAAGCATAAAGGTGATCACTAATTGTTGTACTAACAGAACTAAATTACCCGCAGCCCAGTAGAGGGCAATTGAACTTGGAAATGAAATACTGAAGAACAAAGTCATTAACGGGTTCATCCATAACATCGTCTGCATCGTCTTTTTCTGTTGTTCAGGAATCCCGATGGTTGAAATCCAGGTTTGAACTACCGTCAACAAGGTAGCAACAATCGCTAAGACAATGGAACGCTTGCTAAGCGGGATGCCATAAAATGTTGCAGCCGATAAGGCCTTTGAGTAGTAAACCGCATCGTAAATTCCAATTAGGATTGGGAATTGGATTAACAAAGGCAAACAGCCTATTCCGCCAGTCATTGACAGGTTGTTTTTCTTGTAAATATCTCTCTGCCACCCAGTTAGAGTAAATTGCTGCTCTTGGGTAATATTCTCGTGCTTCATGGCTTTTTGCAACAGGGTCATCTGTGGCTGCAAGCGAGCAGTTTTTTCTTGTTGTTCAATACTCTTCTTTTGTTGGTAAAGCATTAACGGCATTAAGACCAGTCGCACCACAAAAGTCATAATAATAATTGCCCAACCAGCACCATTGCTGCCCAAGGCATGGGCCATCTGCAGCATTATGTGCTGCAAAGGCAAACCAATGTATTGGTAGAAAAAGCCGTAGATACCACCTGGCTTGGTCGCTTGTCCGCTCTTGGAGCTAGAACAAGCAGAAAGCACCAAGGCTAAAATGCCTAAAGTAGAGCCGGCTAACAAATATTTGCGAATTTTCTTCATTAAACCTATTTCTCTTTTCTCCTAAAGTCTATATTTAAGTATATGGTTAATATAATACATGAAAACCATGCATCTTTTCCACTTTTGGCAGAACTTCTTTTTCAATCTTGTCAATTTTGGCAAAAGGGGAAATTTTATGAGGCAATTCCATGATAAAACGAGCAATATCGCTGTCGCTGCCTTGAAGGCAAACTGTTACCGTAGAATCTGGATTATTCTGGGCTGTTCCATTTAAACCAATTTGCTGGGCTAGGTTCATTGCACTCCAGCGAAAACCTACGCCTTGCACAATCCCATAAATCGTCAACTTAACCGTTGTCATTAAAATCCCTCCTTGAAAAAAGTCCATTACTCTTAATTTTAGCATGAAAAATCTGCTAAACTAAATTAGCAGAGAATTTACGAGGATTTTAAAAAATGCAACAAATTAGTTCAGTTAATAATCAAACTATTAAACAAATTGCCAAACTTTTACGCAAAAAAGGACGCGAGACCAGTCAATCCTACCTGATTGAAGGATTTCACCTAGTTTCTGAAGCCTACAAGGCGCATTTAAATTACCAATATTTATTGGGAACCAGCGAAGCTTTAGCCAAGGCTGAAGAAATTGGTTTTGCGCTAGATAATCGGGCAATCCAAATTAATCAAGCAATTTGTCGGCATTTGACGGCTGCCAAGACTCCCCAAGGCATCTTCATGGTCTTAAAAATCAGCCAGCCAAAAAGTTTTTCGTTTAATTATGGCAAGTGGGTGTTGCTGGATAATTTAAGCGATCCTGGTAACGTTGGAACCATTATTCGAACGGCAGATGCAGCTGGCTTTAATGGAGTGGTGCTGTCGCCTGAAAGCGTTGATTTGTATAATCCTAAAGTACAGCGGTCCATGCAAGGGAGTCAGTTTCATATAGATTTACTAGTTAGGGACTTACCAGAAACCATTGCCGAGCTGCAAAACAGCAACCTTCCGGTTTATGCCAGCATGCTTGATCGCAATGCTAAAAAGCTGGAGGAGTTTGAACCAGTAGCTGGTCTGGGCCTCGTCATCGGCAACGAAGCGCATGGCGTTAGTCCCCAAATTGCACAATTAAGTGATGAAAAATTGTACATTCCAATTTATGGGCAAGCTGAATCTTTGAATGCTGCCGTGGCTGCCGGGATCATGATTTATCACTTTGCTTAGGTTTTATTACTTGTATTTAGTAAGTAAATAAAGCTATAATGTAAGTAAAACCAAGAATAGCTGGAGTTTATTAAGAAGAGGAGGGAAGCTAATGGCTGAAGCTGCAAAAACCAGTGGCTGTAAGGAAGATTACGAATTATGCGATCATTTTATTAATGCCTTTCAAATAATTGGCAAGAAATGGAATGGCCTGATTATCAGTTCCTTATGTGACACTCATTATATGCGTTTTAAAGAATTGGCAAAATGTATTTCTGCCTGTTCCGATCGCGTTTTGGTTGCTCGCTTGCGTGAGCTGGAAGACGAAGGCATTGTCAAGCGCGAAGTAGACCAAGAGACGGGAATTATTTCTTATGGTTTGACGCCAAAAGGAGCGGATTTGAAACCGGTTTTTGACCAAGTTCATACTTGGGCTGACAAATGGGTTTAGGTCCAAGATATTTATCTAAAACTTCATAATAAAAAAACTTCGAATTCAAGTACAACTTGCTTTCGAAGTTTTTCTTTTGCGTTAAAAAGGTCTAGACATGTTTTAGGCATGTCCCTAAGCGTTTAATTCCTTCAACTATTTTGTCTGGAGAATTGCCGACGTAGCTTAAGCGGAAGCCATTTTTCTTTGAAGCACCGGCATAAACTGCACTTGCTGGAACATAGCATACTTGATACTTGGGCAAGACTGACTCAATTAAGAGCTTTCCAGCATCAAGCTTCTCTGGCAGTTCCACCCAAATAAAGAATCCGCCCTTCGGACTAGTTGCTTTAGCCCAGGATGGGAAGTAGTCCTTAATCGCTCCTAGCATTACCTTTTGCTTTTTTTGATAGTTTTGGCAAAGCTGCGCAATGTGTTGATCCAAAGAATTATCCGTCAAATAGCAACAGATTGAACGTTGCGTTATTTCTGGTGAGCATAAGTCGCTCGCTGCCTTTAATTCAGTAAGTTTACCAATAACGTCGCTCGCAGCGATGACCCAACCGGTTCTGAGCGCCGGGGAGAGAATTTTGGAAAAACTCGAAATAAAGATGACATGACCCGTTTGATCGAAACTCTTAATTGTTGGCAGCTGGCTTCCGGTGTAGGTCAAGTCGCGATAAGGACTGTCTTCCAGCACATATACTTGGTATTTGGCGGCTAGGTCTGCTAGTTGCTTGCGCCGGGTAAGGCTCATGCTGGTGCCGGTAGGATTTTGAAAGTCCGGAACCGTATAGATCAATTTAATCTCAGGGTGAAGTTCTAATTGTTCAGCTAATTTGTCAATCTCCATGCCGTTTTCATCTAGCGGAATTTGATAATAGTTAGGCTGATATTGGTCAAAGACATTGAGCGCTCCCAAGTAAGTAGGCGATTCAACGGCGATTCCGCATCCCTTTGAAAGAACCATTTCAGCAATTAAGGTGATGGCTTGCTGGCCGCCTTGCGTGATCAATACGTTTTCAGCTTGGGCATTAATTTGGCCATCCTTCTGGCAACGGTTTGCCAGTTGCTGACGTAGCTGCAAATTTCCTTGTGCTGAATGATATTGAAAAACTCCCCGATCTTGACTAATAGCTTTTTGATAGGCCTGGGCTAGGGCTTTTTCTGGGAAAAGGGCGGGATCTGGCAGTCCGCCGGAAAAGGCAATTACTTCAGGATTGTCGGCCATGGTCATAATGTCATTTAAATCTGTATCTTTTTTCTCAGTTGTTTTCTGCATCTTTGTGCCTCGTTTTTCATTTACTCTATGTCTAGTATGTTAGAATGAATTCATAATTAAGTAAAACTCAACATTTTCAATTAAAAGTGAAAATTATTCAACTAAACAACAAAGGAAGCAGATCATGGCACATTTTAATTACCTGGTTTTTGCCAAAGTAGTCGAGCGTGGGACTTTTTATCAAGCTGCTAAAGAATTAAAAGTGACCCCTAGTGCGGTCAGCCACTCGATTAACCAATTAGAACAGAATTTAGGTTTTCCGCTCTTGCGAAGAAATCGTTCAGGCGTTGAATTGACCCAAGATGGGGCCGCAATTTTGCCTTATGTGCAAGAAATCTTAAACTTAGAGCACAATTTGGAACAGGAGGCCAATAACATTCGCGGCTTGAATTCCGGAGTAGTCAGAATTGGGGCCTTTTCTAGTATTTGCATTAACTGGTTGCCCGAAATAATTAGAAATTTTAAGAGTCGCTATCCTAAAATCAAGGTAACGATAGTGCAGGGAACATTTAATGAAATCGCCGAAAAAGCCCGAATTGGGGCCATCGACCTGGGCTTTACGGCTTTGCCGGTTACCCAAAATCTGAAAGTAATCCCTTTGATCAATGATCCAATCTACTGCATCACGCCAAAGGATTTTGAACCTAAAAATAGAAAATCCATTACGCAAGCAGATATTTCGGGCAAGAACTTTATTTTGCAGCAGATTGACTATGATCGTGATACGAAAAAGGTGTTGGATGACTATCAAGTTACCCAGAATTCATTGACTTTCTCAATTGACGACCAGTCAATTTTAGCCATGGTAGAATCAAATTTAGGTTTAGGAGTTTTGCCAAAATTGGCCTTGAACAAAATTAAAGGCGACGTTAACGTGTTTGATTTTGACCGTAAATATGAACGGCATATTGCTTTGGTAGCCAACAAAACCCAAATGCTGGCACCAGCGCCGAAGAAAATGATGAAATTAATGCAGGAATATTTGACCAAGCGTTACGGGGATGAATTATTGTGGAAATAATTATTATTGCTGGGGATATAAAGGCTTGAAACCTTTGGCCCTTTGACGTATCCTAATAAGTAATTACGAAGACCAAGACTAGTAGCTGTGATGATTGAGTCCAGGGAGAGCAGCCAGATGACTGAAAGCCGCTCCAAAGTCAGCAGTGAATTTCATCTTGTGAGTAGGATCTAATCAATTCCGGTATCCGCCGTTATAGGAATCTTAAAGTGCAGCTGGATAGGCTGAACTAGGGTGGTACCGCGAAGCTTCGTCCCTATTTGGGATGAAGCTTTTTTGTTTTGGAAAGGGAAAGTAACTATGGACTTATTTGATAAGCTGGTAGAGCTTCGTAAAGATGGCTTAGCCAAAATCAAAGAGGCAACTGATGAAAAGAAGCTTAACGAAGTACGCGTTGAGTTAGTTGGTAAAAAAGGCGAACTGACTAAGATTTTGCACTCAATGAAAGAAGTAGCCCCCGACAAACGCCGCGAAGTTGGTCAACGGGTGAACGAATTGCGTGACCTGTTCAATGAACAGTTAGACGGCACCAAAGAAGAAATTCTTAAAGCTTTGGCCCAAAAAAAGCTTGAAGAAGAACGCATTGACGTTACCCTGCCAGGCAAGCGGGGCCATGTTGGTTCAAAACACCCAATTTATTTGATTTTGGATGATTTGGAAGCCTTGTTCATTGGCATGGGTTACCAAGTTGTGCAAGGGCCAGAAATTGAAACTGACCACTATGTCTTCGAAATGATGAACTTGCCTAAGGACCACCCGGCCCGTGACATGCAGGAAACTTTTTACATTGACAGCGAAAACCTGCTCCGTTCCCAAACTTCCGGTGACCAGGCACGGGTTTTGGAAAAGCATGATTTTGCAAAAGGTCCGTTAAAGATGGTTGGACCTGGTAAGGTTTATCGGCGTGATGATGATGATGCAACCCACTCTCACCAATTTATGCAAATGGAAGGCTTAGTCGTAGACAAACATGTGACGATGGGCGATTTAAAGGGAACGCTTGAAATGATCGCCAAGCACGTCTTTGGTGCCGACCGAGCAACGCGTTTGCGTCCAAGCTACTTCCCATTCACTGAACCATCAGTTGAAATGGACGTTTCTTGTTTCAACTGTGACGGCAAGGGTTGTCCGATTTGCAAATATACTGGTTGGATTGAAGTTTTAGGTGCCGGGATGGTTCACCCGAACGTCTTGGAAAATGCCGGGGTTGATTCATCTGTTTATGGCGGTTTTGCCTTTGGTGTCGGTCTTGACCGGTTTGCAATTTTGAAGTACGGCGTTGACGACATCCGTGATTTCTACACCAACGATGTCCGCTTTTTAGGACAATTCCGCAAGGAGGATAAATAATGCTTGTTTCATATAACTGGTTAAAAGAATTCGTTGATATCGACGATTTAGATGTTAACGACTTAGCTGAAAAGATTACCCGCACCGGGGTTGAAATTGCTGATGTTGCCCACCCAATGGCCGGACTGAAAAAATTAGTCGTTGGTTATGTTGAAGAATGTGTAGCAATTGAAGGTACCCACTTGCACAAGACTTTAGTTGACGCTGGTCAAGATGAAAAATTGCAAATTGTCTGCGGTGCGCCAAACGTTGCTGCTGGTGAAAAGGTAATCGTGGCCTTGCATGGAGCCCGGATTGCCGGCGGACACAAGATCAAGCGGGGCAAGATCCGCGGGATTGAGTCAAACGGCATGATCTGTGGCTTGCAGGAAATCGGTTTTAACGAAAGCGTTGTTCCGAGCGAATTTGTTGATGGCATCTATGTTTTCCCAGCAGATGCTGATGTTAAGCCAGGCGAAGATGTTTATGAAGCTTTAGGCATGGATGATTACATCTTCGACTTTGATATCACGCCAAACCGCGCCGATACTTTGTCAATGGAAGGTGCAGCTTATGAAGTAGGTGCCATTGTTGATAAGCCGGTTAAAATCGAACCAGTTGTTTTAAAAGAAGACGGCGCTGCATGGACAGATAGCTTCAGTGCTGAAATTGACCAAAAGCTAGCTCCTAAGTACTACTTGCGCAAATTTAGCGGCATTACGGTCAAGCCAAGTCCTTTGTGGATGCAAACTCGTTTGTGGAATGCTGGTATTCGGCCAATTAACAACGTCGTTGATATTACTAACTACGTCATGCTGTTAACCGGCTTGCCAATGCATGCCTATGATGCTCGAACTTTTAAAGACCATCAAATTGGCGTTCGCTTAGCTGAAAAGGGTGAAAAATTCACCCTGTTGAGCGATAAGAAGATTGAATTAGATGCCCAAGACATCGTGATCACTGATGGCACTAAACCAGTTGCCTTAGCCGGAGTAATGGGCGGATTAAACTCGGAAATTCAACCTGATACCACGGATGTCTACCTGGAAGTTGGGGTCTTTGATCCAACTTTAATCCGGAAAGCTGCCTTGCGCCATGCTAACCGGACGGAAGCTTCTAGCCGGTTTGAAAAAGGCGTCAACTGGGACAATTTGGAAAAAGCCGAAAATATGGCAGCATTGCTTTTACGCAATGAGGCAGGAGCAACGGTTGCTCAAGGCATTTTAAAGGCTGCTGACCAGCAAAAAGAACCGACAGTAATTAAAACCACTGTCAGTTACATTAACAAGGTTCTGGGTACGGAAATCAGCGCTGACGAAATGAAGCGGATTTTCGATCGCTTGAACTTTGAGAGCAACTTTGCCGGCGACGAATTAACGGTTAATGTTCCAGCCAGAAGATGGGATCTGGCAATTCCAGCAGACCTAGTTGAAGAAGTAGGTCGTTTGTATGGTTATGACAATATTAAGTCAACCCAACCGCTTTTGGCTGAAACTCACGGCGGCTACAGCGAAGCTGAAACCAAATTGCGCCGGGTCAAGTCTATTGTTCAAGGACAAGGCTTGATGGAAGCAATCTCCTACTCGCTGACCTCGCCAGAAAAGGCACATGCTTTTGTCAAGGAAGCAAAAGCCGATGCCAAGATCAAGATGCCGCTTAATTCAAGTCGGTCAGTCATGCGCCAAAACTTGCTTGAAGGTTTGCTTGATGCTGCCAGCTACAACTTTGCGCGCAAAGAAAATGAGCTCTTCCTCTTTGAACAAGGCCGGACTTACGACCGCGAGGGTGGGGAGTTCCATGAACATGAACATTTAGCTGCCCTTTACTCTGGTCATGTTTATGCTGACAATTGGCAACATGAGGACCGCGAAGTTGATTTCTACTTTGTCAAAGGTCAATTGGAAGAATTGTTCATTAGCTTAGGAATTAAGGGAGTTTCTTATCGGGCTGAAGCAATTAGCGGGATGCATTTAACCAGAACGGCCGGTATTTACCTCGATGGTGAATATTTAGGCATGATCGGCATGATCGCCCCATCTTTGACCTTCTTAGATAAAACTCTGCGTGGACATGAAATTTACGCCTACGAGCTTGACTTAGACGTTTTAAGCAAATATCAAACCCAAGGCACCAAGGCTGTACCGGCTCCTAAATTCCCAGCCATTGAGCGGGACTTGTCAATTTTGGTCAGTGACAATCTCACCAACGAAGATGTGGAAAAGGTCATCCGCGAAAATGCCGGCAAGTACCTGACTAAATTACAGGTAATTGATGTTTACCAAGGTGAACATATTGAAAGCGGCAAGAAGAGTTTGGCATATAATTTAACTTTCAGAAATGACCACGATACTTTGACTGACAGCGTCGTAAGCAAGGCAATGGAAACAATTTCAGAGGCTTTAATTGCAAAACTAGGCGCAAACATTCGTTAGTGGTTGACATTCAGCAGCTAAATCAATATTATTGATCAGTGCATAGAAATTTTGATTCGTAGGAGCGAAAATATGGCTGAGAAAACATATCCAATGACTGCTGAAGGCAAAAAGAAGCTGGAAGCAGAATTAAAGGAACTTAAATTAGTTAAGCGTCCGGAAGTTATTAACCGGATTAAAGTAGCACGTTCATTTGGCGACTTATCAGAAAACTCTGAATATGACGCTGCTAAAGATGAACAAAGCCACTTGGAAGATCGGATCAAGCAAGTCGAAGAAATGTTAAAATACGCCGACGTGGTTGATGCCGATAGTGTTGATCCAAATGAAGTCTCAATTGGCAAGACAATTACCTTTACTGAGGTTGGTGAAAGTGATTCTGAATCATACACAATTGTCGGAAGTGATGAATCAGACCCATTGAGCGGGAAGATTTCTAACGATTCACCAATTGCCAAGGCTTTAATTGGTCACAAGAAAGGGGAAACCGTTTCTATTTCAACCCCTGGTGGCAAGTTTGATGTTGTTATTAACGATGTCAAAGCTGAATAAGTTGCTATAATAAGAGTCGGAACAAGTTTTCCGGCTCTTATTTTTTCAGGAAGGGAAATTATTATGCGTAAAGTAGGAATTATTGGAATGGGTCATGTTGGGGCAACCGTTGCTTTTGACTTATTCACTCATGGTTATGTTGATGAATTGGTTTTACTAGATAAAAACGAGGCCAAAGCAGAAGCGGAATATAATGACTTAAGCGACACCTTAGCCCGTAACGACTACTATGTCAAATTGAAATTTGGCAAGTGGGATGATCTAAGGGATGCTGATATTATCGTGACTGCGTTTGGCGATATTAAGGCTTCGGTTGAAAGTGGTGACCGCTTTGCTGAATTGCCAATTAATATGAAGAATGCCAAAGAAGTCGGGGCAAAGATTAAAGCTAGTGGCTTCAATGGTATTTTGATCAATATTTCTAATCCTTGTGATGCAGTCAGCGCTGTATTACAAAAGGTTACTGGTCTATCGAAAGATCAAGTTTTTGGAACTGGGACCTTTTTGGACACAGCCCGCATGCAACGGATTGTAGGCGAAAAGCTGCATGAAAATCCTAAAAATGTTGAAGGTTGGGTGCTTGGTGAACATGGCTCGAGTCAATTTACGGCTTGGTCAACTTTACGGGTTAACAATCGGATTGCTGCCCAATTATTTGATGAGCAAACCCAACAAGAGTTATCTGATCAGCCAAACAAAAATTCCTTTAAGGTTGCACGCGGCAAGGGCTATACTTCGTATGCCATTGCGACTTGTGCGGTCAAATTAGTCCAAGCTGTCTTTACTAATGCTCGGATGTACGAACCGGTTTCGGTTTATTTGCCGGAATATAAGACCTATGTTGGTTATCCTGCCATTATTGGATCAGATGGGATTGAAGAGGTCCTGAAGCTGCAATTAACTAGCAGCGAACGCGAAAAGTTGGCTGGTTCAGCTGAAAAAATCAAGCATAACTTAGAAAAGTACGCTGATTAAAAATTTGCCTAAACAAAAACCCCTTAATTAGGTTTTGTCCTAATTGAGGGGTTTGTTATTTTAGAAATTCGTTTTTTAACGATCTTCGTGGTTAGTGAAGTAGCGGTAGTCCTTAGACTTGTCAAAGATGACGCCGCGAGCATTTTCACCGTTTGAAACTGAGAAGGTTGCTTCAGGGTACTTGCTCTTGACTTCATCTTCAATCAAGCCCCGCATCGTGGCATTGTTAGCCAAAACAGAACCAGTCAAGGCGATCTTCATTGGTTTTGGATCTTCATACCGGTCTAAGCCAATTAAAATATCCCGAGCCAATAAATGTGCTTGCTCAGAAATCACTTGGGCGGCATCCTTGTCGCCAGCATCAGCTAATTTGGCAACGTGCACAGCCATCCCGGCTACTTCTGAATTGTTCATGCGATAGAATTTAGCTGGGCAGTCACCCATGGTTTCTACCTTCAGCAATTCAGTGAACATTGGGATTAAGCCGTTTTCTTCACGCTTATCCCAGCTTAACAGGGCACTTTGCATGGCAGCCCGTGCAATGGCGTAGCCAGAACCTTCATCGCCTAAAATGTTGCCGTAGCCACCGACAGCAATCAGGTGACCATCTTGCAAACCGTTATATACCGAACCAGTTCCTGCGATTACCAAAGCACCGTCATCGCCTTCAAGACCACTGTAAAGTGCTAAGAGTGAGTCGGTAATTGCGCGAGTTGGCAAGTTGTTGATGCGTGATGAAATTGTGGCTGCGACTTCTGGCGCATTGCCCACTACGGATAAGCCAGCAATTCCGGCTAAGACGCGCATGCAGTCGCCATCAATTTTGTCTAATAATTCATTGACAACAGCTGCAATGTTGTTGATGCCACCTTCATAATCTGCGTTAATTTGACCAGGGCCACCTTCAGCTCGACCTAGTTCCTTGCCAGCCATATCATAGGCAATGGCAGTTGAGTGGGTACCGCCCGCATCTACACCAATAAGATATTTAAGAGTCAATTCAAATACTCCCTTCATTTACTTTTGTTAATAAAATTGTTTTTAACCGCTTTTAATTTTAGCTAACTATTGCCGGCTGGTCTAGGCTTTTTCTCTTTGTTACCGCTAAACAATTTGCGAGCAAGCAAAAGCCACAAGCCAGTAAGCAAGCTGATCAAAATTCCGCCAATCAAGTGCCAAGGCACGTAGACATAAGTTATTCGGTGCCGGCCGGCAGACAAGTTCACCGAAATAAATGCTTTGGCAAATAAGTGAGTAGTCAGCCGTTTGCCATTATCATAGACCTGCCAGAATGAACTATAAGGAATAGTCGATTTTAATTTGGTCGCCTTGCTGGTGGTAAAAGTACTGGTTTTTAGACTTAAAGCACCAGTTTGCTTGGTAGTTGGCTGTTTTTGATTGAAGCGCTGCAGCATTTTTTGTAAATCTTGTTGGTTGAAATGCCACAAGACGGCTTGATTCAAATTCAGGCTATTGGAATTGAAAGTTAGTTTTAGCGTTAATTTTTGCCCTTTGGCCATCCGGGCTAAATTGATCAATTGATATTGGTCATCGCGCGTTGTATTGTCAAGTTTTACCCCATTTAGGTAAACGCCCACGGAATTATTATTCATGCCGCTAGGCAGTTCAAGATAATAGCTGTCATTGTCTTGAGGAGTAAAAGTGAAGCTGACCGAGGCCTCATTTTTGCTGTTTTTCCTGTCATATTGCAGCCAGCTTCCAGGCCACTTGCTGGCGTTTTGCGTCTGAACCTTGGTCGGCCAAGCCAAAGAGTGGAAAAGCGTCAATTTTTTGCCTAAGATATTGCCCAGCAGGTTGGTCTGGTTGACAATTGGCGAATTCTCCTTAAATGCCACCTGGTTGCTGGTATTGCTGATAAAGGTCAAAGGCAAGCTGGCTGCTTGGTAAAGCACAAGTTGTTTTTGGGTATTAATAATCTTATTGCTGTTAACATCGATCCGATAATTGCGATTATCATAATTCATCAGCTGGCTCGTCTTAACGCCGCTTCGGTTGGAATTAGGGATAGCATAATATTTAACGCCCAAGATAGCATCGGTGATCGGCGTGCCGCCATGGTTAGTGTAGGAGTTGCTGTTATGGTAGTATCCCAACTGTTTCATCAAGTTTAAGGTTTGCTGATTGGTGATGGAGTTAAAGTTGGCAATTCCGTTGTAATTGTCGGAAAAGCTATCATCATCGCTTCTGAAAAAGGTTTTATCGAAACGGAAGAAGGTCTTATCCCGCTGATTTACGTAATTCGTCGCTTTTTGCATATTTTCCGTGAAATTAGTGTAGGCACTATTTTGTTGGAAAGAGATGTGGTCAAAAGACCAAACCAGGTTAAAGCCGGCTTCTGTAGCAACTAAGACGTAAAGTAAAGCCAAGCCATACTTTCGTTCTTTAAAAAAGAGCAGGAAGAAAAGCGCCAGGACGGCACAAATGCTGGCTAAGAGCATCGCGTTTTGGTTGATAAACGCTACCGATTTGGCACTTGCTGCCCAATAGCTGACTAAAATAAAGGCACAGGCCGCAATTATGTAAAATTGCCATAACTTAAAATTACGACTGGTGGCTAGGAAATTGACTGCTAATTCCAGCAGCCAAAAGACTACGACAAAACTAAAGCGAGCTGGGTACCAAACGGGGAACTGGCCCATGTGCCAAATAAGCACCAAGGGGGTAAACCATAATGAGCAGAACATGAATAAAAGCAGCAGCCCATTTGCCAGTCGTTGGCGAGCAGCTTGTGCTTGGTTAAAGAAATAGGCTAAGGCCATTAAAAACAGGGGAACGGTTAGGTAAATGTTGGGCCAGCCAGCCTCCATTTCATGGTAATTGTAGGCCCCATCGATTAATTTTAAAAAGGCTTTAAACGGCATGAATTGCCAGCCAAAGGTCCACTTGGTATTGCTTGAAGCTTTTCCTTGCAGCAGTTCGATAACCGAAGGAATTAAAACAAAAGCTGCCAGCATGCTGCCATAAAAGCTTTTTAAGAGATAGGCCCGAAATTGTGGCCAGCTCCAAGTTTGGGCGAATTGTTGGGTGAGAAAATACAAGAAGCCAAATAACAAAGCCATATAGCCGGTGTAGAAATTAGTTACCCACAAGGCCCAGGTTATTAAAATTAAATGGTTTTTCTTCCCGGCCATCAATTGATCAATTGCCCTAATTAATAGGGGCAAAAAGACCACGCTGTCTAACCACATGAGGTTTAGGTAGTTGGCTACTACATAGCCGCTGATTGCGTAAGCACAACTAGCAGCTAGGGCTGCAAACTGATTGTGATATTTATTATTCCAGTAATAAAAGCTTGTTAGGCCACTAAAGGCGACTTTGGCAGTAATGACTGCTAAAATTGCTTGGGGCAGCATTTTTTGCGGGAATAAAAACAAAATCAAATTAAACGGACTCATCAGGTAATAAGTCATGGTACCAATAAATGAGTTGCCTAAACCATTTTGAAAAGTATAGATTAGTTCTAAAGGATTTGAAAAAAGCTTAGCTCGGAAAAAAGCTAAGAAATCCACGTACTGTTGACCAAGGTCCACGGTCATGACATTATTGTGATGCATGAGAAAATAGCCAGCAAAAATAGCGGCTGGGACAAACAAGGACAACAAGTAAAACAAGTATTTTTGATATTTTGAATGTTGGTTCATACGATTAAAAAAATTCTAAGCCTTTCTATCAAGATAGAATTGGAATCTGCTTTTTGATACAATACAATCAAGTTTAGTAAGGGACGATTGTTGTGAAATATTTCAGAAAAAACAGCGGAACCGGCTCTAAGGCTGCCGCTTCAACACCGTTGAGAATGAGAATCATTCTTGGCGTCATCTTTATTTTATTTTCTATGTTAATAGCACAGTTAGCTTATTTGCAACTGGGCTATGGGGCTCAGTTTAAATCTGAGGTTAAGTCAACCGACACGAATAAGGTTTCCGGTCAAGTACCGCGGGGCGTGATGTATGACTCCCATGGGCGGGTGCTGGTTGGCAATAAGGCTACTAATGCTATCACCTATACCAAGGGTTCATCCACCAGTAGCTCAGACATCTATAAAATTTCGAATGCCTTAAGTAATTATATAAAACTTAGTGGCAAAAGTCTGACTAAACGGATGATTGCTGATTATTATTTGGCCAATTCAGCCAACGAAAGTGCCGAATATAAGAAGCTTCCTAAGAGCAAAAAATACGATTCGGATGGAAATGAACTAAGCTCATCGAAGGTAAATAATTACTTAGTGGCCCAAGTTGAAAAAGAAAATATTAAACTAACCACTAAGGAACAGACGGCTGCTGTAATTTACAATAAAATTTCCGGTGCCTACAGTTTGTCAACGATTTACATTAAGAATAAAGGCTTGACCAGTAAAGAAGTTGCTCTGGTTGGTGAGCACTTGTCAGACTTGCCAGGGGTCAGCATTGGGACCGACTGGCAACGGACGTATCCAAATGGGACGTCAATCCAAGGAATTATTGGGACCGTTTCAACTGAAAAGAGCGGTTTGCCAAGTGATTCGCTTAAGTACTACTTAGCTCAAGGCTATTCGCGGAATGACCGAGTTGGGACTTCCTATTTGGAAAAAGAGTATGAATCCTTGCTAAAGGGGACAAAATCAGAAAGCACCGTTACAACCAAGAGTGACGGCACGATCAAACAATCTAAGACTGTTTACAAGGGTGAGTCAGGGGCAAGTTTGGTCTTAACGATCGATGCCAAATATCAGCAAGAAGTTCAATCGGCTTTAAAGAGTGTTTACCAAAAGGCGATTAGTGCTGGTGCGGCAAATTATTCAAATGGGGCTTATGCGGTGGCAATGAACCCTAATACCGGTGCGGTCTATGCCATGGCCGGTCTTAGCCGGGACACTTCAACCGGAAAATTGACAGCTAATCCGCTAGGCGTAATTAACCAATCCTTCGTAATGGGTTCTGCCGTTAAAGGGGCAATGGTTAGTGGTGGTTTGATCAATAAGGTAATCACGCCAACTAATAACACTTTATCGGATACGCCAATTTACCTGCCAGGTTCAGCCGTCAAGAAGTCAATTTATCCAAAAGGGACCTTCTCATCCTTGGATGCTGAAACAGCTTTGGAAGTTTCATCAAACATTTACATGATGCGGCTAGCCTTGAAATGGGTAAAGGCGCAATATGAAGCGCACACTTACATTTACATGCCTAAGACCGCCTTCCAAACCTTGCGGCGCAACTTTGCCATGTTTGGTTTAGGACAAAAGACTGGTATCGACTTGCCAGGAGAAGTTTCCGGAATTGAAGGGGACTCTTACAATTCGAGCGGCAATATTCTTTCTGGTTCCGTGCTTGACTTGGCCTATGGTAACTATGATGCTTATACTTTGATTCAAATGGTGCAATATGTTTCAACCATTGCCAATGGCGGCTACCGCATGCAGCCATATGTTGTGCAATCGGTTGGCAAAACCACGGATAAAGGCAATAAAGTTAAGATTACCTGGAATAAAAAGCCAAATGTGCAACAACGGATTCCTTGGACTAGTTCCGAACTTAACGTCGTTCGTACAGGGTTCTACCGCGTAGTTCACGGAACCAATGCTTGGGGAACTGCTCATACTTTAAAGAGCGTTTCGCCTTCAATTTCTGGTAAAACTGGTACGGCGCAGGTTTACTACTACAATCCGAAGAAACCAAATAAGAGTTACAACATCGAGTTGATTAATGCGACCTTTGTGGGTTACGCGCCATCCAATAATGCTAAATTAGCGATTGCGATTATTTTCCCAGGACTAGATCCTGAAAAAGAAGGGACGTACACTTTGCAAATGGCGAAAGCGATGGTTCAGAAGTATTTCAAACTTTATCCGAATAAATAGCAAAGAGTCCTAGCATTAATCACAGAAAAATGATAGACTTGTAAAAGTCAGAATATTTATACTAGGTGGTGAAAGAAATGGCAGATAACATCATTTTGGAATGCACCGAATGTGGCGACAGAAGTTACTTATCAAAGAAGAACAAGCGTAAGCATCCGGAACGTTTAGCTTTGAAGAAGTATTGCCCAGTTGAAAGACAGGTAACGCTTCACCGTGAAACTAAGTAATGAACCAAAATTGCAGGCGAGTCTAGCCTGCTTTTTTTGTTAAAGGGAGTGGAACTGATGGAGAAAAAAGAATTACGCAAGCAGCAAATTGCTAAACTGCAAGCTTATGCCGAAACAGCTGAAAAAAAGCGCGAGGATCAGCTTTTGCTGGAGCGCTTGCTTAATTCCGACTTGCTTGAAGGCGCAGAAAAGATCGGCGTGACTTCAAGTTTGAATTTTGAAGTTGATACTTCCAGGTTAATTGCCTCTTTATGGGATCAGGGCAAGGAAGTCTTTTTGGCTCGGGCAAATTCTGATCGGACCATGGACTTTTTAGCCTACAACTATAATACAAAACTAAAAGTCTCAAAATTTGGCGTTAGCGAAGTTGCTGATCCCCAGGCACAAATTGAAAATGATTTGGATGTGCTGGTTGTTCCGGGTTTGGCTTATGACTGCACAAGCCACTATCGGCTTGGTTTTGGTGGCGGCTATTATGATCGCTTTTTGGCTAAGCATCAAGTAAAAAGCCTGGTCTTAGCTAATTCTAAAATGATTTACCAAAAGCCTGTGTGGCCAGTTGAAGCATTTGATATGCCAATTAATTATCTGGTCACAACTGAAGAAATCATAGGTGATTAAATGACTTCAATTCGACGAAAAGATTATTTCAATATGACCAATGCCATCTTGGTGGTATTGTTTGTGGTTTTTTTAGTAGAAACCTTCATGGGTGGCTCCGAAAATACGACCGTTTTATACAAAATGGGGGCCATGTATAACCCATTAGTAGCAATCAAGCATCAATTTTGGCGGCTCTTTACTGCGCAATTTTTGCATATTGGGATTCTGCACATTGCCTCAAATGCGATCATCATTTTATATTTGGGACGAATGATGGAACCTTTTATGGGGTCATGGCGGTTTCTTGCCTTGTATCTGCTGTCAGGGATCGGCGGAAACTTAATGAGCTTTGCCTTTGGGTCAGATTTGGCCCTAAGTGCAGGAGCTTCGACGGCTCTGTTTGGTCTATTAGGGGCACTGACGACCTTGCTGTTTACTAGTGACCGCCGGCTGGCTACAGGTTATGCAGGTCGCCAAGCCTTGTCGCTAGCGGTTTTAAACATCGTGATCGATTTATTCATTAGTGAAATTGATATTTGGGGTCACGTTGGCGGCTTTATTACGGGCTTTTGCCTGATGAGTCTCATTACTACGCAATATCACGGCTTATATCGGCGCACTTTTAAAATTTTGTCAGCAATCGGCATAGTGGTATATGTAATCGTGACTTTAAGATTAGGAATGAGGATTAATTTCTAATGAAGCTTCGGACGCTATATGATGTGCAACAGCTGCTGGAAAAATACGGAATCCTAGTTCACCTCGGAAAACGAATTTGGGATATCGATATGATGGAAATCGAGCTAGATAATATTTATAAAGCAGGCGTGATGGACCAACATGATTATTTGCGCGCAAAATTAGTATTGCGACATGAGCATGATCTTGAGGAAAAGTCTGACGGGAAAATCTAGTCAAGAATGTGAATTAGCGTTATTATATTTTAAGTAAACTATATCGAAGGGAATATTTGGAGCATGTCATCATTCTTAATTATCGTCGATGTCATTTTGATCATCATTATAGCAGCCATGGTTATTTACTGGCTCTATACTAAAATTATGGCCAAAAGCGTCGGCGGCGAACTTGACAACGAAGGTTTTAAAGAGGGTATGAGAAAGGCGCAGATTGTCGATTTGCGTGAAGAAGCACCGTTTAAGCGTAAGCATATTGATGGTGCTCGGAGTTTTCCTTATCAAACTTTACGCTATAAGTATCAAGAATTGCGCCCTGATTTGCCGGTTTATTTATATTCCGATTCTCTAACGATCACTCTGCGGGCAGCCCGGTTTTTAAAGAAAAAAGGCTATGGTCACCTGTTTTACTTAAAAGACGGTTTTGAAAATTGGGATGGCCGGACCAAGAAGGCAAAGTATTAAAACGATGGCACGCTCAGGAGATGAGCGTGCTTTTTATTTGAGGAAAACAATGCAAAAACTTTTAGGAATTGTCGG
The DNA here is from genome assembly GCF_018327645.1 of Lactobacillus corticis. GTDB lineage: Bacteria > Bacillota > Bacilli > Lactobacillales > Lactobacillaceae > Lactobacillus > Lactobacillus corticis. The sequence continues at coordinate 124,430 of NZ_BMAY01000003.1, forward strand.
ACCAACCGCCATTGGGAAAACGGCTTTAGCAATTAAACTTGCCCAAAAACTCGATGCTCAGATTGTTTCCGGTGACTCGATGCAGGTTTATCGGGAGGTAAGCATCGGCACTGCCAAGGCCACGCCAGCAGAGCAAAAGCAGGTAAAGCACTATTTGGTTGATACGCAGTCTATTTTTGATGAATACTCTGTCAAGATGTTTGTTGATGATGCGACCAAGGCCATTGCTAAAATTGGCCAAGAGCACCATTTGCCCATGCTGGTGGGCGGGACTGGGTTATACGTGCGGGCCCTGGTCACTGATCTTCAATTAGGTGAGCAGCAGGAAGTGCCAACTGGAACTGAAGCTAAGTGGGAAGAATATCTAACAAAATATGGACCGACCAAGCTTTGGGATTGTTTAGCCCAGCAAGATCCTGCTGCTGCTAAAAAAATACCCGTCCAAAACTCCCGTCGCGTCATGCGGGCTTTGAGCGTGATCGATCGGACTGGGAAAAAATTTTCCGAGCAGCAGGCGGAAATTAAACCTCGGTATGATTATTTGCTGATTGGTCTTAAGACCGAACGGGAAATTTTATATGAACGGATTAATCAGCGAGTAGACCAAATGATGGATCAGGGACTGTTGCAAGAAGCCGAGTTTGTTTATCACAATCGGCAAAGTTTGCACCAAGTAAGACAAGCGATCGGTTATAAAGAGTTCTTCCCATATTTTGCCGGAACCGCAGATTTAGACTCTTGCGTAACCAAGCTCAAAACGGCGTCTCGCCGGTATGCAAAGCGACAACTGACCTATTTTAATAATTCTTTGCCGGTTAAATGGTTTGATCCATTGCAGGATCCTGCCTGTGAAGAAAAAATTTTAAGCGAAGTGGCAGAATGGCTGCAAAATTAATAATTAATAGCAAAATATACTGAACAGAAGCAAATCTTTTTTAAAAAAAGATTTGGATTTCAAGAATTGCGACTGGTCGGCAGTGGAAGCGCTGCCGATCTTTTTTGTTTGGTAAAGATTTGTAAAAAACTTGCTTTTTTTCGCTATACCAATTTGACAAGGCTAAATTGGTCTGCTATTGTATTAGACAGTTCTAGAACTCAGTTACGAGGGTTCACCGGGACTATACCAATTCTTAGATGTTTGAGTTTTTATAGGTGATTCAATTATGAGTAAAGAAATTACTGCTGATAGTATTCGTAAAGAAGTAGAAGCCAAGAACGTTCGCTTTTTGCGCTTAGCCTTTACTGATGTTAATGGTACTTTGAAGAACGTCGAAGTACCTAAGAGTCAATTGGACAAGGTCCTTGACAACGAAATTCGGTTTGATGGGTCTTCAATTGATGGCTTCGTTCGGATCGAAGAAAGTGACATGGTTCTTTATCCTGATCTTTCAACCTGGATGGTCTTGCCATGGGTTGATGAAACCGGTGCAAGAATTGGCCGCTTGACTTGTTCAGTTCATAAGACTAATGGCGAACCATTTGAAGGTGACCCAAGAAACAACTTGAAGCGCGTCTTGAAGAAGATGACTGACATGGGCTTTGAAGCTTTCAATATTGGTTTTGAAGCTGAATTCCACTTGTTCAAGTTGGGCGAAGATGGCGACTGGACAACCAAGGTTCCTGACCATGCTTCATACTTTGATATGACTTCTGATGACGAAGGTGCGCGTTGCCGTCGTGATATTGTAGAAACTTTGGAATCAATTGGTTTTGAAGTTGAAGCTGCTCACCACGAAGTTGGTGAAGGTCAACAAGAAATTGACTTTAAGTTTGATGATGCTTTAACCACTGCTGACCGTGTCCAAACTTTCAAGATGATTGTTCGCGAGACTGCTAGAAAGCATGGGTTGTTTGCAACCTTTATGCCAAAGCCGCTTGAAGGTAAGGCTGGTAACGGGATGCACACTAACATGTCATTAATGAAGAACGGCAAGAATGCATTCTACGATGCAAATAACGAATATCACCTGTCAGCAGATGCACGTTACTTCTTAAACGGGATTTTAACGCATGCTCGTGCAATTACGGCAATTGGCAACCCAACTGTTAATTCATACAAGCGTTTGATCCCAGGATACGAAGCACCAGTATATATTTCATGGGCTCGGAAGAACCGTTCACCATTGGTTCGGATTCCTGATGCTGATGAAGTTACGACGCGTTTGGAAATGCGTTCAGCTGACCCAACTGCTAACCCATACTTGTTGTTAGCAGCAGCCTTGAATGCAGGTCTTGAAGGCATCAAGCGTGGTGAAGAACCAATGGCTCCAATTACTTCTAATGTTTTTGAAATGCCTGAAGCAAAGCGGGCTGAACTTGGAATCAAGCCATTGCCATCAACTTTGCACAACGCTATCAAGGCCTTTAAGGCTGATGACGTAATCAAGGACGCCTTGGGCGAACACTTAAGTGCAAGCTTTATTGAATCCAAGGAACTTGAATGGTCACAATATACTCAAAGCGTATCTGACTGGGAACGCAGCAAGTACATGGGCTACTAAATTAAGCAAATTAAAACTAAAAGCGTGATCAGCTGATCGCGCTTTTTTATTTTGTACTACAATAGAACAAGGTTTTAGGAAGAATCGCGTGAGGTAGTAAATAATGACAAAAAAACAGTCCAGTGTCTATTCTAAAGATGTCATCTTGGTAATGGCAGCTTCATTTTTCTTTATGTTTGGCACGATGTTTGTGAATCCGCTGATCAATGGTTATGCTCGCTCACTTGGTGCCAGCAGTGCTTTTGCTGGTTTAATCGTAGGAATTATGAGTATTGCTGCCATGTTTTTGCGACCAATTGCAGGCAATTTAACCGATTATCTTTCAAAATATCGCTTATCTTTTATTGGGGGACTATTGATTGTGCTTGGGATCTTGGGCTACGTGCTTACGCCCAATAGTCAATTGCTGCTGCTTTTTCGCTTAATCAATGGGAGTGGCTATGTCTTATGCACCGTCTGCATGACCACTTGGTTAGCCTTCTTGGTTCCTAGAGAACACGTTGGCGAGGCGCTGGGCTTTTATGGATTAATGAACGCCTTGGCAATGGCGCTTGCACCAGCGATTGCGATCAACGTTTACCATCAGATTGGCTATCGCAAAGCCATCATGATTGCTTTAGCAGCTAGTATTTTAATGGTCTTAGTGATCCAATTTGTTTCTGATCATGCCTTGCCCGCCAAAAGGACCAACAAAATGCGCCTAAGGGAGTTAAAAATAATTTCGCCTAAGGCCTTGCCAGTAGCAATTTTGACGGCTTTATTTGCGATCCCATATTTTACTACGCAGGCTGATATTGTTACTTATACCGAAGAAGCTCATCGCGGGGTGGCAGTTGGCGATTACTTCTTGCTTTATGCCATTGTGCTCTTGTTGATTAGAACGGGGTTGAAGCGTTTGTTTGATACAGTGCGGTTTGGCATTTGGTTTTGGATCAGTCTTTTGAGCACCGGCTTTTACATTACGATGCTTGCGATTATGAAAAATAATTGGCAAATGTTCCTCGCAGCTGCCGGCATGGCGGTAGGCTATGGTTTAATCTATTCTGTTTTGCAATCAACCGCCTTGCTGCTAACGCCAATCAATGAACAAGGCCTGGCCAGCAGTACTTTTTACTTGGGCCTTGATATTGGAATGGCCTTAGGACCAATGATTGGCGGGGAAAGTGCGGCGTTGCTGCCGATCAATGATTTTTATTGGGTCGATTTAGCAATCATTCCGCTGGCCCTAGTAGTTTACTTGATTTGGCATAAATCCTTGAATGATGCGATCAACCAGCATTAGCAGTTGGTTTTATGGTAAAATGAAAAGAAGTTTTATCAAAAAGGAGCGAGTAATGTGGAAACTCTGAATCGAATTTTTAAGCTCGATCAGGCTGGAACCAGTGTTAAGCGGGAATTTGTGGCTGCTTTGACGACTTTTGTGAGTTTGTCATACATGCTTTTCGTGGTACCAAATATTTTATCAGCTAGCGGCATGCAAAAGGGTACGGTTTTTACCGCATTGGTCATTGCATCAGCAATCGGTTGTTTTTTGATGGGGTTAATGGCGAATTATCCCATTGCTCTGGCGCCAACTTTAGGTAGTGCCTCGTTTTTTGCCTATACGGTTTGTCAAAGCATGAAAATTCCTTGGCAAACAGCCCTGGCCGCAGTTTTGATTGCTTCCATCCTGTTTGTGCTGATTACGGTTTTTAAATTACGTGAAATTGTCATCAATGCAATTCCACAAGATTTAAAATATGCCATCTCCAGCGGGATTGGAATATTTATTGCGTTTATTGGCTTGCAAAACGGCAAGATCATTGTTAATTCAGAATCATCCCTAGTGGGACTGGGATCCTTCCATAATCCCAGCATGTGGATTGCCTTATTTGGTTTAGTGATTACCGTTATTTTGATTTGTCTTGGGGTTCCCGGGTCAATTTTTATTGGGATGGTGCTGACGGCTATTTTTGGCATCGCCATCGGTCAAATCGCCTTGCCGCAACAAATCGTCTCAACTCCGCCAAGCATCAATGCTTCATTTGGGCAAGCCCTGGTGCACATCAAAGACGTTAATTCCGTGCAATTATGGATTGTGGTAATTACCTTCTTGCTAGTAACTTTCTTTGATACGGCTGGTACTTTAATCGGAATGACGCAGCAAGCCGGTTTAACTGATGAAGATGGCAATATCCCTAGAATTGGCCGGGCGCTAGCAGCTGACTCAACGGGGATGATTGTAAGTTCGATCGCCGGAGTTTCCCCACTTGGAACGGTAGTCGAATCTAGTTCAGGAATTGCTATGGGTGGCCGGACCGGTCTGACTGCTTGCTTTGTTGGTATTTTATTCTTAATTTCAATGTTCTTTAGTCCCTTGTTGCAAGTTATCCCGACAACCGTTACGGCACCAGCCTTAATTATCGTTGGCGTTTATATGGCTGGCAATTTGGCTAAAATCGACTGGAACAAATTTGAAGTAGCTTTGCCAAGCTTTTTGATCGTACTGGGGATGCCCCTGACATATTCAATTTCTGATGGTCTGGCTCTAGGCATGATTGCCTACCCAATTACGATGCTGGCCTCCAAGCGCGGCAAAGATGTTTCGCTGGCGATGTATGTTTTGGCCATTATTTTCCTGATTTACTTATGGATTATCAATATCTAAGATGACTTGGTTTGAAATTGTCCGAATAGTTGCGCTGGGCTTATTCCTTTTAATATTATTCGCTTTAGTGAAGGTCGAAAATAAACGAGTTTTTGTCAAAGCCTTGTTGCTGTTGTTGATCATGATTGTGGTCAGCACGCTGTGTGTGGTTTTGCTATATCTCATTGATATCTTAACTTTTGGGGTTACTTTGAATCTGAAATTAGGCGGTCAATTTTTATGGTTGGCTTTGATCCTAATTTTGGCAGGAATTATTTTATATTATTTTTTACGGTTCTTGGATCGGCTGCATGAGATTCAGATTGCGACCTTAACAGTTATTGAATATTACATTCAGTGGACTTTGATCTATGTGACGGTATATCAAGTTGCTTTTTCAGAGTTAGGCTCAGACGCGATTAAAAAAATCACCAAGATTAATGCCAGCAATTTACTGGATCCGTCCATCTTGGTTCTGTTTATTTTGCCAGCTTTAATTTCTAGTTGGATTGCCGTAGTTTTACTAAAAAATCATAAAAAGGCGTTATAAAACGCCTTTTTTTGCTAGAATAGGGGAAGAAGAGCTTGTAAAAAGTAAGAAAGAGGCTAGACGTATGGAAGTTTCTGAAGCAGTTAAAAATCGGCATTCGGTTCGGGTATTTAAGGATGAGGCAGTTCCCCTAAATACTATTACTGAAATTATTGATAAGGCCCGGCAAACGCCGTCTTGGGTTGATTCTCAGCCTTGGAAAGTTTATCTGGCAACTGGCGCAACCCTCAAGAAAATTCGCCAGGTTCATCTGGCAAATAGTCAAAATGGTGAAGCTGATTCAGATTGGCCAACTTGGCACCGGGAAGAATGGGCGCCATATCCAAGAAGGCATATGGCCCTGCATACCGAAAACCGGGCAGCTTTTATTGGTAACCAAGCAGCAGACGCATGGGCTGAGATGCAGCACGAACTCTATCATGCACCGGCAATTTTATATTTAACCATTCCCAAAGAGTCTCCCAATTGGTCAATGTTTGATTTAGGTGCTTTCGCCCAAACAATCATGCTGCTGGCTCAAGAAGCAGGACTTGATAGCATGGAGGCTTATGAGTTCGTACGCTTTCCAGAAAGCATCCGCAAGATTATGGATATCGGTGAAGATGAGGCAGTAGCAATTGGAATTGGCCTGGGAAAAGCGGCTGAACATAAATTTAATGATTACCAGGCCGTCAGAGAAGATTTGGATCAGATTTTGAAGATCAAGGAGTAGGCTGATGAGATTAGGAATTGTCGGCAGCGGGAAAATTGTCAAAGACTTTTTGACGATTACCAATGTATTGCCAAATTTAAGTTTAGCTGCGATTGCCACCACCAAAAGAAGCAAGGCCGTTGGGCAGGCACTAGCCCAGCAATATGGCATTCAGCGAGCCTATGATGATTACCGTAAACTACTGCAAGATGATGGCGTAGACACTGTTTATGTGGCCGTTCCCAATAGTTTGCATTTTGAAATTGCCCTGGCTGCTATCCAGGCCAAGAAAAATGTAATTTGTGAAAAGCCGCTAGTTTATACCGTTCTTGAAGCTCAAAAATTACACCAAGCCGCTAAGCAAGCTGGGGTAATTTTGCTAGAGGCTATTACTAACATTCATTTACCTAATTTTGTCCACCTCAAGCAAGATTTGCCAAAGCTGGGACCGATTCATATTGTAAATTTAAACTACACGCAATATTCTTCTAGATATCCGGCTTTACTAGCGGGTGAGATGCTGCCGGTTTTTGATCCAGCCAAAGGTGGTGGAGCCCTGATGGATTTAGGCATTTATCCCATCCATCTGGCGGGGGCCCTGTTTGGCGAGCCAAACAAAGTTACTCATTTTGCCAATCATCAATTTGGGACGGATACCTCGGGAATTACCATGTTAGAGTATGACGATAAGCTAGTCAGTTTAATTGCTGCTAAAGATTCTAATGCTAGATGCGAAAGCGTGATTGAGGGCGAAGCTGGAAGCTTGGTCATTAAAGGGGCAATTAATACTTTGCCCCAATACCGACTGGATTTGAGAGACCAATCATCGACTAGTTATAACTATAATGAATATGATCATCGAATGGTTAACGAGTTTTTAGATTTTATCCAAATCATTGATCAGAAGCAGGTTGCTGAAGCAGAAAGGCTATTTAGCGAAAGTCTCACGGCCTTAAAAATTTTAGAAGCAGCTAGAGAAAAGTTGTAAGCAAAAAACTTGTGTCTAAATTAGAATACTTCTAAGATATAGTCGTAAAGCAAAGTTGTATTTTGATTAAAGAGGTAATTTTATGAAGTATCCAAAGACAAAAGAATTGCTTAATCAACTTGTTGCAGATTTAGGTCAAATGCAGATGGTCGTTCGTCAAACCCACTGGTACATGCGGGGAACTGGCTTTTTAACCCTGCATCCTTTGTTGGATTCTTGGATGGACGATTTGAACGAACAACGTGACGAGATTGCTGAAAGATTAATTGCAATTGATGGGTCACCATATGCTACCTTAGAAGATGTGGTTAAACATACCAAGATTGAATCAACTCCAAGTACTTGGGATCGCTCAATCACCGAAAGATTTACGGTCTTGTCACAAGATTATCGATACTTGGCAGATCTCTACCAAAAAGGCATTGAAATCACTGATGACGAAAAAGACTTTAGTACTCAAGATATGCTAATTGAGCACAAGACTAATATTGAAAAGCGTTTATGGATGATTCAAGCTCAATTAGGCAAGGCTCCTGAACGTGACAACTAATTATTGAAATCGGTTACAAGGATTGCTATAATGCAACTGGGGCGGTTTACCTAGTGAGTGACCTAACCTCAGATTATATTGGTATTTATTACTTGTTTCTTATAAAAAACGTCAAGGTTTAAGTAACTTGACGTTTTTTTTTGCAGGTAAATTAAAGTGCTTTCATAAGCTCTTTAAAAGCCTAGTAAATCAGTCTACAATAGAAGTATAACGTCTTGCTTATAGAAGCAGAAAACTGAGAAAGGACTGGCTTATGAAAGTTTTATTAGAACTTAGAAACGTGGAGCTGACCATTCACAACGGGCCGCTGGGGATGCAGTTTGGTCATTTGGCTCCGAATTATTTTGAAATCAGCCAGTCCGCTACTGACTTGGTTGTTAAACAGCGGCGAGATATTCGCCTAGCGCGAGGATATTATCCCAGAATTTACTTGACGGTGCCTCACCGTGCTGAAATTAGTTTGTCTAATTTGGGCGGCAACCTCTTAGTTAGTGATTTAATCGCTAGAGAATTAGCAGTGAATTTGACGGAAGGGGATATTTGGGTTCAATGTAGCCGAATCGATCGTTTGCAGCTCCATTCGGATCGCGGCGAGGTAAAATTGCGCAAAGTAAAGGTAGCACATCATGCTGCTATTTCTGCCCAGAATGGCGGAATTGCCATTAAAAGCAGCATTGAAGCAGGGCAGGGTTATACGGTCAAAATTGGTGATGGCTTGATCCGGGCCTATAATCAATTGCAAAGCCAAATTAATAGTCAGTTAATCCGCAAGGGACGGCCGCATTGGTATATTACCTGTGAACATGGTTTAGTTAATATTTCATAAATATTAAAAATATGATAATTGCTTTATTTAATAAAAATTCTGTAGTAATATATTTAATATAAGCCTCATATACTACAGGAGAAAAACATGAAAGCAGAATTTTCCCTTGGAAAGGTCCGAGTCAAGTTAGTAAACGGTCTGCCTGGCGTCAGATTTGGTGCCGGTGCAGCGAGAACGGATTTTGAAATTTCCCAAACTAATGACAGTCTTAAAATCAAACAAGTGCATGATTTAGAACTGGCCGACGATGCGATGACTTTAAGAGTCATTAATGAACCGCCCCATTTACTGGTCTCTTTGCCGATTGGCACCTATCTCAACTTAACCTGTAAATTGGGAGCAATTGTGGCAAACGGCTTTACTTGTTGTACGAGCAGGATTGAACTGGGAGCTGGAGTGGTTAGCTTGATTGGCCTGCAAACCGAAAAAATACAAGCCCAAGTGGATGATGGCATCATTCGCGTTAGTCATAGTTTAATTGCCCAAAAAGCTAGTTTGACCGTTAAAAATGGCATGCTGCTGGTCAAAGACTCAATTCGGAGTGAACAAGGCTATAATGCCAGCTGCGACAATGGGGTTTTGCGCTGTTTTGGAAATTTTGAGCTTGGCAACAAGCATCACGTTACCCGTCCAGGGAAAGTCATTTGGCAATTGTGTTGTGATAGTGGAATTTTAAATGCTAGCTAAAAAAGCTTACAGGCATTGCCTGCAAGCTTTTTTTAATTCATTGAATCCCACGGACTAACATCGACCCAGCTGCCTTCTGCTAGGGCTACTTGATCAGCTGTCAGATATTCTTTTTTAACTACCACGTGGTAAACGTACTTTTCAAACCAATCCTGGCTCATGACAAAGTAACCTTTTTCGCCTCGGTCCTTGCCCCAAGAATTTTCGACTTTCCACTGCCGCACCTGGCCATGGTCTTCGTCAACCCCCACCAAAGTCATGGCATGGGTTGCTCGACCTTCACCTAAAATTAGGCGATCTTTTTTACTGAGGTTCAAATCAACATTTAGCAGTTGGTCCATTTGGTAAAGCTCGGGATCTAAGTAGCCGGTTTTGCGATCCATTTGTCGCAAGACATCGTTGCCAAACATGACGCTGTCGCCAGCCTTGAGTTGGTTAACAGCCGCTTGGGTTAAAAAGTCCATTGGCACATTTAAAAATAAAATTGGCTTCATGCCCACAATATTATCTTCTAGGGGAACGTGATAGAGTTTCCCATATTCATGGTCGGGATAGTTGGCTAGAGTCACATAATCATCAGCGTTAAAATCACCCAGATACTTTTGGAAGAAAGTTTGCGGGGTAAGATCTTTCTCCAGGTGGTATTTCCCTTGATCATCACGAAATTCTAAATCAAATTTATGAGGCGGCTCGCCTAAAGCCGTGGCAACAATATGATAAACCTCGCTTAAAAATTGCTCACGAGCTTGGGCCAACTCGGCCGTTTGCCCAGTTTGCGCTAAGTGCCGCAGAACCAAGGCATCCTTTTTTTCTTTTAATTGTAAAACTTCACCTAGGGCCTGAGAATTTTCAGCGTTAAAACTTTCTGGCATCGCATAGCTGGGAACTAGCCCATATTTTTTAACTAAGGCAATTGCCATCGCCCATTGACCACCATCAGTCCCAGCAAAATTAAGGTAACTAGCGACTTCGCGATCGTCAATTGGTCGATCAGCCAACCGAATCATGGCATCGTAGAAAATATTAGCGCGCTCGATTTTATCCCAAAAATAATTGTAGGTTTGTGAAAAAGTGAAATTCTTAGCTTGATACTTTTTGCCAAAATAGTGGCGCAAGACGTTCAGACTAGCAAACTCCCAACAACGACCGGATTGTTTTTGGTTGGTAACTTGATCCGTTGGCAATTCGGTAGAAAAAACGCGAGTTAAGCGACCAGCCACCCGGTCATTGAAAGAAGCTTCATAGATGCCGCTACGGGAAGCAGCCCGGGCAATAACCTGATTTTGCGGATTTTGATTGAATTGGTCTTGAAACTTTTGAATTTCCTGCCAAGTTAATTCGTGACTCATAGCAAATCTCCTTATCGTTAAATTAAATTTTACTAACAATATACTACTTATTATAATTTTTTGCTATGAAAATCTTATAGACCCCAGCGTCCGCCATGAACTTTCATTACGTTGCTTGAGATAATAAAGGCATCGGGATCAATTTGATGAATTTTTCTAATTAACGGGCCGTAATCCTGGGTATCGACGACCAATAATATTTGCTGCCGCGAACTATTGGTGTAGCCGCCGATTACATCGTATAAAGTCAGGCTTGAATATTCAGCCATGAGCATCTCCTTGATTTCTTGGAGATATTGATTGCTCATGATTTGGACTTGGTACTTGTGGTCCCAACCAGACTCGGCATAACGCATGACGATGGTAGTAATGACCTGTGAAAAGGCCGCTAGTAAAAAGGCCTCCATGCCATCAACCAAGAGGTTCAAACTGATCACAATTAAATCAACAATGAGTAAGCCAATGGCTTTATTGAGATAGAAATATTTTTTAAAGATTAATGGTGGAACGGTCGTGCCGCCGGGAGAGGCATTAATGCGGTACAAGAGGGCTACGCCCGCTCCCATGAGGGCCCCGCCGTAGATTACTGCCAGCAGTTTGTTATTGGTAAGGGCAAATGAGGGCGTCAGGGCCAGCAGTACTGGCAAGAGAAGACTGCCCAGGGCAATATTTTGGACGGTTTTTTTGCCTAAAAAGGCCCACGCTAGGCCCACCATTAAGCCATTCAAAATAAAGACTGCTAGGGAACGATTAATGCCGAAAGCGGCTTCTGCCAAAATCGCCAGTCCAGTCGTTCCACCCGCCGCAATTTCAATTGGTGCATAAAAGAAATTGATGGCTAGGGCAATCAGTTCCAATCCTATTAGGAAAAGCAAACTCCGAAACCAGGGATTGCGTTTAATTACTGAGTGCAAGTCAACACTTCCTTTCAAATCAATATAAATTATCTATAGTATTCATAATACAGTAAAACGAGACAAAAGTACTTAATATTAATATTCTTGAAGGATTCTTAACGATCACCAAATATTAGGCACAATTAGTTTGCATTTACCAAGTTAAATATATGCAATAGGTAAAATATAAAGTTTTTGCAACAAAGATAAGGAATTAGTAAATAATCATGTGTCGCATTGATAACCCAAGCTTAATAAAATAGAATGTACTTGCTATTGGTTCAAGCACATTATAGATTTCTAATTTATCCGGTTACGGAAAACCTTCAAATAGCAATAACTCGTTATGACAGCTGCAATTTCGTTCCAAGCTGTCAAGAACTCAATCACACTATTAACAGGACCAGATAGCAAAAGGCGCCAAAAGGCGTCTTTTTTATTGCATTGATAAAGTTAATTTGCTCAGTGCCGAGATCCAGTCGGGATCATCATTTAAACAAGAAACGACGTGATAGCTGCTCCCGCCAGCTGCCATAAAGTAATGGCGATTTTCTTCATTGAGTTCTAGTAAAGTTTCCAAGCAATCCGATACAAAACTAGGTGCAAGAACCAGGACGTTTTTATAGCCTTTAGCTGGCAGGCTTTTGATCGTTTCATCAGTAGCTGGTTTGATCCATTCATTAGGGCCAAAGCGCGACTGATAGCTTTCAAAGTAAGGGAGCGTGATTTTTAATTTTGCAACTAAAGCTTGGGTGGTTTTGTGGCAGCGAAAAATATATGGATCGCCGCTATCCGAGTAGCTCTGAGGGATCCCGTGGTAGGAAAAGACCAGACAATCTGGCTGGTATTTAGTTAGGTCGCGCTGCAAAAGCTTAGCTAAGGCTTCGATATAGGGCGGATAATCACAGTAATCACTGACCAAATGCAAATTGGGAGCTACTTGGCGAGATAAATAAAAACGATGAATACTGTCTTGCACCGAGGCAACCGTGGTTGTTGAATAGTGAGGATATAAGGGGATTACCGTCAAATCCTGCACTTGTGAATGTTCAAACTCGCTTAAAGCGGCCGGGATGCTGGGAGTGCTGTAAGACATCGCATAGCGCACCGTATATTCTGGAAGTTTTGCTTGTACAGCTAGAGCTTGCTCCTTGGTGTAATAAAGCAAGGGCGATCCTTTTTGAGAATCCCAAATTTTTTGATACTTTTGGGCTGAGCGAGCAGCCCGGCGAGGCAAGATCATCCCGCGCAAAATCGGTTGCCAAATTAGGGGATTCATGCGAATTACGCGCTGATCACTTAAAAATTTCTTCAAATAAGTTTTAAAGGCACTGGGAGTTGGCGCCTGTGGCGTTCCCAGGTTGACTAATAATAAACCTTTCTTGGTCATTCGCTGATTGCTTCCTTTCAGTTTTAAAAAACTGTTTTATATTCTAACACAATATATAGTGCTTATTAAGTGCTAGCTACAAAATATAGTGATAATAATTTTCCACAAAGATAGCGAGAATATATTAGCAAAGTTCACAAAATTACCAAAATAAATTATAAACAATGGCTGTTTGGTTGAAATACTTAATAAAACTGATACAATTCTACAGTGTAAGGTAATAATTGTTCGTAAATTAAAAAGGAGAGAATAATGCCTGATGTAGGTCTAATCATGGGCAGCCAAAGTGACTGGCCAATGATGAAACAAGCTGCAGCAATTTTGGAAAAATTCCAAATTGATTACGAGAAAAAGGTTATTTCAGCTCATCGCATGCCCCAAGAAATGTTTGCCTATGCGCAAGCGGCCGAACAGCGCGGTCTAAAAGTAATTATTGCAGGGGCCGGAATGGCCGCACATTTACCAGGGATGACCGCAGCTAATACGGTTATTCCGGTGATCGGGGTACCAGGACAAACCAAGGCTTTGGGTGGAATGGATTCTTTATTGTCGATTGTGCAAATGCCTACTGGCATCCCGGTAGCCACCACGGCAATTGGCAACGCTGGAGCAGCTAACGCCGCCTTATTAGCGGTGGAAATTCTAGGAATTAGCCGTCCGGAATTGCGCGATGCCCTGAAGAACTATCGCCAGGAAATGCACGATCAAGCGGCTGAAAGCAGTGCTCGCCTTGACTAGAAAAAACTTTATTAAACCCGGATCGACTATTGGGATTATTGGCGGCGGTCAACTTGGTCAAATGATGGCCCTAGCAGCAAAATACGCCGGCATGAAAACCATCGTTTTGGATCCTACGCCTGCCTGTCCAGCCGGCCAGGCTGCTGACCGGCAAATCGTTGCCGAATACAGTGATCAAGCTGCTTTGCAGCAATTGGCAAAGGCCAGCGACGTTTTGACTTATGAATTTGAAAACGTTGATCTAACGGCCCTTGAGTCGGTCAGCAGCGAAACTTTGCTGCCGCAAGGAACTAATTTGCTGTATGTTACCAAGCATCGGATGCGGGAAAAGAATTTCTTGCATCAGGCAGGCTGCCAAACTGTTCCATATTTGCCGGTTAAAAACCAGCAAGACCTGCAGCAAGCCGTAGCGCAAATCCATTTGCCGGCGGTGCTGAAAACTTGTGAAGGCGGCTATGATGGCCATGGTCAGGTTGTGCTTAAAGAATCGCAGGACTTGCAGCAAGCTAAGGTTGCGGAAATTCTGGCCTGCGGCGATTGCATCCTGGAAGGTTGGGCTAACTATCAAGTGGAAGCCAGCGTGATGGTCGCCCGCAACCAAGCAGGCGAAATTAGCGTCTTCCCGGTTAGTGAAAACTATAATGCCGACGAAATCCTCCACTTAAGCATCGTGCCGGCTCGCCTGGCTCCTGAAACCTGTCAAAAAGCGCAAGCAATTGCCAAAAGAATTGCAGAAGCGATTGACCTTTGCGGAATTCTGGGCGTGGAGTTGTTTGTGATGCCAAACGGAGAGATTTTGGTCAATGAGTTGGCGCCAAGACCGCATAATTCAGGGCACTATTCAATCGAAGCCTGCAATTTTAGCCAGTTTGCCATTCATAATCGGGCCATCTGCAATTGGCCTCTGCCCAAGATCAGCTTGCTCTCACCGGTCGTGATGGTGAATGTCTTAGGCCAACATGTTAAAGGCGTGCAGGAGGCGATTGCCAAGTATCCAAATTGGCACTTTCATGATTATGGCAAGGCTGAATGTCGCCACAATCGAAAAATGGGTCATGTGACTATTTTAACCAAGGACCTTGACCAAACCCTAGACGAAATTTCTGCTAGCCATATTTGGCATAATTAGTAATGTTCGTATTTTTAACTTGAAACTGATTTTTGTTTGTATTTGCTAAAAATGAAAAGTATTGCTTTGAATTGGCGTAAAGCCTAAAGCAATACTTTTTATTTGTCGAAAAAACGAACTATCTGAAGAACGGTTGACAAGATTGTTCTAGCCCGTTATCATTTAAATATGAATTATATAAATAGATAGTGCTATAATTGTTCGTATTTTAAAAAGGAGCGAATCATGGACAAGTTATTGTACACCGGTAAGGTAAAAAAGATGTGGGCAACCGCTGATCCCGAGGTTTTACGGGTTGAATATACCGATATTGCAACTGCAGGCAATGGGGCCAAGAAAGATCATTTTGCTCACAAAGCTGAGTTGAATCACACCATTTCAACCTTAATCTTTAAGTACCTTGGCCAAAACGGTGTACCAAACCACTTAATCAAGAGCATTTCCGAGCGTGAAAGTCTTGTCAAAAAGTGCGACATGTTCCCATTAGAAGTGGTTACGCGGAATGTTGCAGCCGGCCACTTTTCAACGCGTTACGGCTTAGGGGAAGGCAAGGTTTTCCCAACGCCGGTTGAAGAACTATTTTTCAAGAGCGATGAGTTGGATGATCCTTTAATGAACGAAAGCGATGCAATTGCTTTGGGAATTTTAAATCATGAGGAACATGAAACCATCTGGAAGATTTCCCGCCAAGTTAACCAGCTCTTATCTGACTTATTTGATCGCGCCGGGATGCAGTTAGTCGACTTCAAACTTGAATTTGGCAAAACCCATGATGGACAAATTGTGTTAGCTGATGAATTTTCACCTGATAATTGCCGTTTATGGGATAAAAAGACTAAGGATCACTTGGATAAAGATGTTTATCGGCGGGATCTTGGCGATTTAACTACTGTTTATGAAGAAGTTTTAAAGCGGTTAGAAAACGTGGAGGAAGCCTAATGTCACGCGTTCGGATTTATGTAACTTACAAGCCATCAGTATTTGATCCACAAGGAGCAACGATCCTTGACACGATTCAAACGGCTTTGGGCCACCAAGAAGTTAGTCAGGTTACTGTCGGAAAATTTTTTGACTTGACCCTGCCAGCTGCCAACTTAGATGCCAGCGTCAAAGAGATTGCGGAAAAACTGCTCGTAAATGTAAACATGGAAACCTACCGCTATGAAGTGTTGGAGGAAGCTGAATGAAATTTGCAGTAATTGTCTTCCCAGGCTCAAATTGTGACATTGACATGTATGAAGCCTTGCATACCGTTTTGGGAGTTGAGGTAGACTACGTTTCTTACCGCGCTGAAAGCCTAGCCGGCTATGATGCGGTGATGCTGCCGGGCGGGTTTTCTTATGGCGACTACCTTAGAGCTGGAGCAATCGCGAGATTTGCACCGATTATTCCGGCAGTTAAAAAGATGGCTGCAGCTGGCAAATTAGTCTTGGGAGTTTGCAATGGCTTTCAAATTTTGACAGAAATCGGCCTCTTGCCAGGTGCCCTCAAGCAAAACGAGAGTCAGCAATTTGTAGCGGAAACCAGCACTTTGTTAGTGGCTAACGATCAAACGCCCTTTACGCATAAATATCAGGTCAATCAACGGTTGGCAATTCCAATAGCTCATGGCGAAGGCTGCTATTATGCTGATCAGACTTTATTGGATGAATTAGAACGAAAGCAGCAAATTGTTTTTCGCTACGTTAATAATCCTAATGGTTCAGTTAATGACATTGCTGGCATTTGCAACGAAGAAGGCAATGTTTTAGGTATGATGCCGCACCCAGAGCGGGCTGTAGAAGCAATTCTTGGTTCAGCCGATGGGTTAGGCTTATTCCAGTCAATGGTAGAAAAGCAGGTACAAGCATGAAGCAAGCGATGACGCCCGAAGAAATCAAAGAACGCAAGCCTTACTTGGATTGGAGTTTGAGTGAAAAAGAGTATGACTACATCAGTCAAAAGTTGCTCCACCGCCTGCCTAATTACACTGAAGTCGGGCTCTTTTCGGCGATGTGGTCAGAACATTGTTCTTACAAAAAGTCGAAGCCGGTTTTGCGTCTATTTCCTACTAAAGGCGAACGAGTTATTCAAGGGCCCGGTGAAGGAGCTGGGGTAGTTGATATTGATGATGGTCAGGCAGTAGTTTTTAAGGCCGAAAGTCACAATCACCCAACTACCGTTGAACCATACCAAGGGGCGGCTACTGGCGTCGGCGGAATTTTGCGGGATGTCTTCAGTATGGGGGCACGTCCGGTAGCAATCCTTGATTCAGAACACTTTGGCGAAATTAAGGCTGACCCGGTGATGCGCTATAAATTAGCCGAAACTGTTAAAGGCGTGGGCGACTATGGCAACTGTATGGGAATTCCCAACCTCGGCGGCGAAACCTTTTTTGATGCTTGTTATCAAGGCAATATCCTCTTGAATGCCATGTGCGTCGGCTTGATGGAAACCAAGTATCTAGAACAGGGCAATGCGAGCGGCGTAGGCAACAGCGTGATGTACGTCGGAGCCGACACGGGCCGGGACGGGATTCATGGTGCCACCTTTGCCTCAGCTGATTTTTCAAAAGAACATGAAACCCAACGTTCAGCTGTGCAAGTTGGCGATCCCTTTATGGAAAAGCTGCTGCTGGAAGCTTGTTTGGAATTGATTCAAAACCACCGGGAATGGATTGTCGGCATCCAAGATATGGGAGCTGCAGGCCTGGTTTCATCGACTGCTGAAATGGCAACTGAAGGCGGCGCCGGCATGGAGCTTAATCTTGACCTAGTTCCGCAAAGAGAAGGCGGGATGTCTGCTTATGAAATCATGCTGAGTGAATCGCAAGAGCGGATGGTTATTTGTGTCAAGGCCGGACATGAAGCTGATGTTAAAGAAATTTTTGATCGTTATCAGCTGCATTGTGCGGTGATTGGCAAGATTATTGACCAGCCGCGCTATATTCTGCATCATGATGGTCAAGTTGTCTGTGATCTGCCAGTGACCAGTTTAACCAGCGATGTTTTGGAACAGCCTGGTGAAGAAAAAAAGCCGGCCCGTTTAAACCAGCCGGCTGCTAAGTGGGAGCCAGTAGTTAAGGATGCCGGAGCAATTTTGCGCCAATTGTTGGCTCAGCCTACTTTAGCAGATAAAACCTATATTACCCGCCAATATGATTCGCAGGTGCGGACTAACACTTTGGTTAAGCCAGGAAGCGATAGCGGCGTCTTGAGAGTTCGCGGCAGCCATAAGGCAATTGCCATGTGTGCTGATACAGCCAGTCGCTACGTTTATCTTGATCCAGAAATTGGCGGTCAGCGTTCAGTCGTTGAAGCCGCAGCCAACATTGTGGCTAGCGGGGCGACCCCCTTGGCGATTACCGACTGCTTGAATTATGGCGATCCGAATGATCCAGAAATCTATTGGGAACTCCATCATTCAGTGATGGGGATTGCCAAAGCTTGTGAGGTTTTAGCAACGCCGGTTGTTTCCGGCAACGTTTCCCTATACAACGAAAATGATGGCCAAGCAATTTACCCATCCCCAATGATTGGCATGGTTGGTTTAATTAAAAACTATGACCACACCATTCCGATGAAACCGCAAAATCTGGGCGATTATGTTTACTTGGTCGGGGATTTGACTGATAACTTTGCGGGGTCAGAATTGCAAAAACTGTTGACTGGCAAAATTAGCGGCGCCTTAGACCAACTTGATTTAGCTAAATTGCACCGCACCATGGAGCAGCTGCTTAAGGCGGAACAAACTGGGCTGGTGGCTAGCTGCCACGATCTTAGCGAGGGTGGTTTGGCGACTGCTGCTAGTGAAATGTTATTCGGAACTGGTTTTGGGCTAAAGCTGCAAGTGCCTGGTCCAATCAGTCAACTCTTCAGCGAACCCGCAGGCAGCTTTTTGGTTACTGTTGCTAAAGAAAAGGCTGCTTCCTTTACTAAGCAAGTTCCGCAGGCTCGGCTGCTGGGAGAAGTTACTAACAGTCACCGTTTAGAAATTACAACAGACGATCAAGTATTAAACCAAAATATGAACGATTTAGAGAAAATCTGGAAAGAAGCAATCCCATGCCTAATGAAGTCAAAAGCTTAAACGAAGAGTGCGGCGTTTTTGGCGTCTTTGGTGCCCAAGAAGCCAGCCAAATTACTTATTTAGGATTACATAATTTGCAGCATCGCGGGCAAGAAGGTGCCGGTATCGTTTCCAGTGATGGCAAAAAGCTTTACCAGCACCGCGACCGGGGACTGCTTTCCAAAGTTTTTGCAGATGAAGCAGATTTGGATAAATTGGTGGGCGACCGGGCGATTGGCCATGTTCGCTATTCCACTACCGGCAACAATTCAATTGCCAATGTCCAACCATTTTTATTTCATTTTTATGATGGCGAAATTGCCTTGGCCCATAACGGCAATCTGGTAAATGCGGTTAGCTTAAGACGGCAGCTTGAAGAAGCAGGTGCTGTTTTCCAATCAACTTCTGATTCAGAAATTTTGATGCACTTGCTGCGGCAAAATAAGCACCTGGGTTTGATCCCAGCTTTGAAAAAAAGTCTGAATCAGGTTCATGGCGGTTTTGCTTTTTTGCTTTTAACCAAGGATAAACTGATTGCTGCCTTGGATCCCAACGGTATTAGACCCTTATGCATCGGCAGGATGGCTAATGGGGCCTATGTCGTAGCTAGTGAATCAGCAGCTTTAGATATTGTTGAGGCAAAATTTGTCCGGGACGTTCAACCAGGCGAATTAATTATTATTGACCAGCAGGGCATGAAAATCGATCATTTTACGACTAACACGCAACTGGCCGTTTGTTCGATGGAATTTATTTATTTTGCGCGGCCAGATTCGATTATTCATGGCGTCAATGTCCATACTGCCCGAAAAAACATGGGCCGCTTATTAGCTCAAGAAGCACCCGCCCAAGCAGATATTGTCATCGGGGTGCCTAATTCTTCTTTGTCAGCCGCCAGCGGTTATGCAGAAGAAATCGGCTTGCCTTATGAAATGGGTTTGGTAAAAAACCAATATGTTGCTAGGACTTTTATCCAGCCTAATCAAGCCTTGCGGGAGCGAGGCGTTAAGCTCAAGCTTTCGGCCGTCCGCGGCGTGGTCAAAGGCAAACGCGTGGTC
Organism: Lactobacillus corticis; assembly: GCF_018327645.1. Taxonomy (GTDB): domain Bacteria; phylum Bacillota; class Bacilli; order Lactobacillales; family Lactobacillaceae; genus Lactobacillus; species Lactobacillus corticis. Next base: position 144,456 of record NZ_BMAY01000003.1, read on the forward strand.
GTGGTGGATGATTCGATTGTTCGCGGAACGACCAGTAAGCAAATTGTCAAAATGCTCAAGCAAGCTGGCGCCAGTGAAGTTCATGTTCGCATTGCCAGTCCGGCTTTTCGTTTCCCTTGTTTCTACGGCATTGATATTTCCACTAGATCTGAATTGATCGCTGCCCGCTATTCGGTTGACGAAATCAAGGAGCTAATTGGAGCAGATAGCTTATCCTACCTCAGCGTTGCGAGTTTAATTAAGGCGATTGACCTGCCTGATAAGGGGGATGCTCCGAATGGCGGCTTAACTGTTGCCTATTTTAACGGAAAGTATCCAACTAAACTTGATGATTATGAGGCTGGGTATTTGGCTTCGCTTAAGGCCCAAACAGCTAGAGAGGAAGGTAAAAAATGAATCGCTACCAAGAAGCCGGCGTTGACGTGAACGCAGGATATGAACTGGTTAAACGCATTCAAAATTCAGTGGCCAGCACCAAGCGCAGCGGCGTGATGGGCGGAATTGGCAGTTTTGGCGGCATGTTTGACCTGGAAAAATTGGGTTATCAACATCCCGTCTTGGTTTCAGGGACTGATGGCGTCGGAACTAAACTAATTTTGGCTAAAATGCTGGGGCAACATGACACCATCGGGATCGATTGTGTGGCCATGTGCGTTAACGATGTCTTGGCAATGGGGGCTGAACCCTTGTTTTTCCTAGATTACATTGCGACCGGCCACAATGACCCAGCCTTGCTCAGTCAAGTAGTGGCGGGCGTCGCCGCAGGCTGCCGACAAGCTGGCTGTGCTTTAATCGGCGGTGAAACGGCCGAAATGCCTGATATGTATGCCCCGGATGAATATGACCTCGCCGGCTTTACTACCGGGGTTGGCGAAAAAGCGCAGCTGCTCAAACCAGAAATGGTGCAAGCAGGGGATGTGCTAATTGCGCTGCCATCAAGCGGCGTTCACTCAAATGGCTTTAGCTTAGTGAGACAGATTTTGTTTAAAGATCATCAAATTGACTTAGACGCCAAGCCAGCGATTTTAGGGGGCGAAACCGTCGGCGAAAGTCTGCTCAAGCCAACCCGCATTTATGTCAAGTCCGTTTTGCCACTAGTTAGGGCGGGGCTGGTTCATGGAATCGCCCATATTACTGGCGGCGGCTTGATTGAAAATCTTCCCCGAATTTTGCCTAGCGGCTTAGCTGCCCAAATTCGCCTTGGTTCTTGGCCGGTGACCCCGATTTTCAAGTATTTGCAAAAGCTGGGAAACTTAAGCCAGCAAGATTGCTTGGGAACTTTCAATATGGGGATTGGCTTGGTCCTGGCCGTCAGTCCTGATCAAGTGGCCGAGCTTAGTCAGAAGCTGGCTGAACAAGGTGAAGACTACTATAAAGTTGGGTGCGTGGTTCAACAGTCAGGTGACCAGCGTTTGGTCTTTGAGGAGGATTAGCATGGCTTTACGAGTAGCAATTTTAGCCTCGGGCAATGGGACCAATTTTGAAGCTTTGACTAAAGCCTTTCAAGCTGGCAACATTCCTGGCCAAGAAGTGCTTTTGTTTGCCAATCACCACGACGCGCCGGTTTTAGCCCGCGCTAAGCGGTTAGGCGTTCCGGCGGAATGTTTTACAGTTAAAGAATGTGGCAGCAAGGAAGCGTATGAGCAGAGGTTGCTGAAGCTTTTAAAAAAATATCAGGTCGATTTTATCCTCTTAGCAGGATATTTACGAATCGTTGGACCGGCAATTTTAGCAGCCTATCCTGAAAAAATTATCAACTTGCATCCGGCTTTATTGCCCAAATACCCAGGGCTTGATTCAATTGAACGGGCCTATCGGGCAGGCGAAAAATATACTGGGGTAACCGTCCATTTTATCGACCAAGAATTAGATCATGGTCCGGTCATTGCTCAAGAAAAAGTCGTCATTAATCCCGATGACACCTTAGAAACGCTTACTGAGCGGGTGCATGAGACGGAACATCGATTGTTTCCCAAAGCAGTTAGTCAAGTTTTAGCAGCAGAATTAGCAAAGGAAAAGCAAAAATGAAACGAGCTTTAATCAGCGTCAGTGATAAAGAAAATTTAGTACCATTTGTTCAAAAATTAGTTTCTTTGGGGTTTGAAATTGTTTCAACCGGCGGCACCAAGCGTGTCCTTGATGAAGCGGGAATTAACACGATTAGTGTTGAAGAGGTTACTGGTTTTCCCGAAATTTTGGATGGCCGGGTAAAAACGCTTAATCCCTATATCCATGCTGGCCTCTTAGCTAAGCGCAGCAATCCAGAACATTTGGCAACGCTTAAAGAACACCACATTACGCCAATTGATCTGGTTTGCGTCAACTTGTACCCATTTAAAGAAACAATCATGAAGCCGGGAGTTGAACTTGCTGAAGCAATTGAAAATATTGATATTGGTGGTCCATCCTTGCTGCGAGCAGCTTCCAAGAACTACCAAGATGTTACGGTAGTTACTGATAAGGCTGATTACGACCAAGTGATCAAAGAACTTAGTGCGGGTGAAGTCAGCCAAGAAACGCGTTTTCAATTAGCAGCTAAAGCTTTTCGCTTGACGGCCAGCTACGACAGCTTGATTTCGCAATATTTAACCAAGCAGGTGGGTGTCGAAGACCCTGAAAAATTAACCCTGACTTATGATTTGGATGAAAAAATGCGTTATGGCGAAAATTCCCACCAGGCAGCTTGGCTGTATCGGGATGCTTTGCCAAAGGCTTTCTCAATTTTAGCGGCCAAGCAATTGCATGGCAAAAAGCTGTCCTATAACAACATCAAAGATGCTGACGAGGCGCTAAGAGCGATTCGGGAATTCCAAGACCAGCCAACTGTCGTTGCCATGAAACATATGAACCCTTGCGGCATTGGCCGCGGCAAGACGCTGGAAGAAGCTTGGGACCGCGCCTATGAAGCTGATTCGGTTTCGATTTTTGGCGGGGTAATTGCCTTAAATCGGCCAGTTGATTTGGCCACGGCTGAAAAAATGCACAAGATTTTTCTAGAAATTGTCATTGCTCCAGGTTTTGACCCTGATGCTTTAGAAGTGTTGGCAAAAAAGAAGAACATTCGGCTGCTGGAACTGGACTTTGACCATGAAAATGAAGCTCCGCGCTTAGAAACCGTGTCAGTCATGGGAGGAATTTTGGCCCAAGAACAAGATGTTTTAGCAGAAGACCCAACCACTTGGCAAGTTGTAACCAAAACTACGCCTACTGCCGAACAATTGGAAACCATGTTGTTTGCTTGGAAGGCCGTCAAACACACCAAGTCCAATGCTATCGTAGTTGCCAATAATGAACGTACTTTAGGAGTCGGTGCCGGGCAACCCAACCGCATTGACTCAGCCAAAATTGCCATCAAGCATGCTGATCCGATCGATGAGCGAGCAGTTTTGGCATCTGATGCCTTCTTCCCCTTTGATGACTGTGTACAAGCTGCTGGCGAGGCCGGCATTAAGGCGATTGTGCAGCCTGGCGGTTCAATCAGGGATGAAGATTCAATCAAGATGGCCGATAAATACGGCATTGCCATGGTCTTTACCGGTATTCGGCACTTTAGACACTAGGAGCAAGCAGAATGAAGCAAAATTTGCGTTTATTGGTAATTGGGCGTGGCGGCCGCGAATTTGCGATTGCCAAGCAATTGCTGGCTAGTCCGCGGGTAGCTGAAGTTTATTGTGCACCGGGTAATCCCGGCATGGCAGAAATTAATGTTAAAACAGTTCCGATTGATGAACTAGACTTTGAGCAATTGCTGAAGTTTGCGGTTGAAAAGCAAATTGACTGGACTTTCGTGGGGCCAGAAGACGCCTTGTGTGCCGGGATTGTTGATAAATTTCAGGCGGCCGGTCAATTAATTTTTGGTCCCAATCAGCGAGCTGCCCAATTGGAAGGTTCCAAGGACTATGCGCTGCGCTTTATGCGGAAATATCACGTTCCTACTGCCAGGTTTGAAACTTTTACTAGTGAAGCTGCGGCCAAAGCAGGAATCGCAGATTTCGGCTTTCCGCTAGTCGTTAAAGCTGATGGTTTAGCGGGCGGCAAGGGCGTAATTATTGCCCAAGACCAGCAAGAGGCAGAGGACGCCCTGGCAAAGTTATTTAAGTTTAGCCAGGCAGTCGTCTTGGAAGAATTCTTGACCGGGCCGGAATATTCCATGTTTGTGGTGGTTTCTGGACAAAATTGCGCATTTTGCCGATGGCCCAGGACCACAAACGGGCCTATGATGGCGACCGGGGTCCTAATACCGGCGGAATGGGTTCGTACAGTCCCGTACCGCAATTAGCGAAAATCGACTACCAGCGGATGGTTGAGGAAGTGGTGAAGCCAACCGTAGCAGGCTTAGCTAGCGGCAACTACAACTATCACGGCATTCTTTACATCGGGTTGATGCTGACTAATGACGGGCCAAAAGTCATCGAATATAATGTCCGTTTGGGCGATCCCGAAACCCAAGTCGTTTTGCCGCGTTTGGCTAGCGATTTTGCAGAAATTTGTGATTGTGCGGTAAGAAACCAGGCTTTACCCGAAGTTAAAGAAAACAAACAAGCAATTTTGGGCGTCGTTTTATGCGCTAAAGGCTATCCGCAAAATCCGAAATCGGGGTTTAAATTGCCCGGATTGCCAGCTGATCCAAATATCTTTATTGATTATGCTAATGTAGCCGGCCAAACTGGCAATTTAACCGCTGCCGGTGGGCGTATTTTGATGGTGATCAGCAGCCAAGATAGCTTGCCTAAAGCCTATCAAGCAGTTTATAACTACCTCAAAGGCGTTTCCAGCGATCATGTTTTTTACCGGCACGATATTGGAAAAAAAGCCTTAGCTGAGCACTAAGCGGTTTGTTATCAGACTGATTAAAGTTATAATTGGAACAGGACTTAACCACGTTTTTATTAGCCATTGCTAATTAGAAAGGATTTGCCAATGCCGACAGATATTGAAATTGCTGACGCTGCAACCTTGCAACCAATCGAAAAAATTGCCGAAAAGCTCGGACTTTCCGCTGATGAAATAGAACCATACGGTCACTATAAAGCTAAGATTAACTTGCCGCTAGCTCATAAGCCTGCTGGCAAAAAGGGCAAGCTGGTACTGGTTACTGCTGTTAATCCGACGCCAGCTGGTGAAGGTAAAACGACGGTTTTAATCGGCTTAGGGGATGCCATGAACAAGCTTGGCCACCAAACTACGATTGCCATGCGTGAACCTTCCATGGGACCGGTTTTTGGGATCAAAGGGGGAGCTACTGGTGGTGGTTTAGCCCAAGTTGCCCCGATGGAAGACATTAATTTGCACTTTACCGGCGACCTGCATGCTTTAACCAGTGCCAATAATACGCTGGCTGCTTTGATCGACAACTATATCATGCGTGAAAATAAGGCAAGACTTGATCCAAGGCGGATTATTTGGAAACGCTGCGACGATGTCAATGACCGGGCACTGCGCAAGATTAACACCGGCCTTGGCGGAATCATGCAAGGCATTCCGCGGGAGACGGGGTTTGACATTACGGCTGCTTCAGAATTAATGGCGATTCTATGTTTATCACGTGATTTACATGACTTAAAGGAACGGATCGGGCGCATCATTGTAGGCTATTCGTTTGAAAAGAAACCAGTCACCGTAGATGATTTAGGCTTTACTGATGCGATTGCCATCTTGCTAAAGGATGCCTTAAAGCCAAACCTAGTCCAAAGTTTAGGCGGGACGCCTGCCGTTGTTCATGGTGGACCATTTGCTAATATTGCTCATGGCTGCAACTCGGTCTTAGCCACCCAAACGGCCATGGATTTGTCTGATTATACAGTTACGGAAGCCGGCTTTGGTGCTGACTTGGGAGCAGAAAAGTTCTTAGACATTAAGCGGCCGGTTTTGGGCAAGACCCCTGATGCAGTGGTCTTAGTTGCTACCGCTCGGGCCCTAAAGCACAATGCCGGAGTGGCTAAGGATAAGCTGAATGATGAAGACGTTGACGCCGTTAAAGCCGGTTTGCCAAACTTGGAACGGCACATTCAAAACCTGCAGCGGTACAACTTGCCCGTAGTTGTTGCGATCAACCACTTCAGCTCAACTGATGCCGAAAATCAAGCAATTGCCGATGGCGTTGCCAAATACGGCGTGAAGGCTATTTTGGCAGATGAATGGGCCAAAGGCGGCGACGGTGCACTGGAATTAGCTGCCGAAGTTGTCCGTCTGACTGAACAGCCATTCACTTTCTCGCCTCTTTACGATTACAATGACAGCTTAGAAAACAAGTTGACGACCATTGCTACTAAGATTTACGGTGCTAAAGATGTGGTCTTTAGTTCAAAGGCCAGCAAGCAATTGAAGCAATTCGAAGAAGCTGGTTGGGGCAATTTGCCAGTATGTATTGCCAAGACCCAATATTCTTTCTCCGATGATCAAACTAAATTGGGTGCTCCAAGCAATTTTGACTTCCATATTCGTGAATTGGTGCCAAAATTAGGCGCCGGTTTCATTGTTGCTTTATCTGGTTCAATCATGACCATGCCGGGCTTATCTAAACATCCGGCAGCTGAAAACATGACGATTTCTGATGATGGTAAAATAACCGGATTGTTCTAAAAATAAACTAAAAGCTTCTGCAGATGCAGAAGCTTTTCTTGTTAAAAGAAATTTTGAAAATCGTATTTTATTGTCCGGTAGGTTTGCCGATCGCTGCCACGATAGTAGTACGATCTGATAACTTTACCATTTTTGTCATATTCACTAAAGACGCCACCAAGGCCAGAATCAATAATTATTTTTCCGTGATAATCTTGAGCACTAGCAACATAGTTTGACTTAGGAACCCGGAATTCCTTGATGAGTTTGTAAGTTCTATTGTTCTCATCAACAAGGTATTTGTAGTACAAGGAGTAGTTGCCTTTAACCGTATTATTGTTCCTATCCATTTCTGTGTAGGCTGACCAGTTGAAGTTAGGGCGAGAATCCATCATAGCATAGTTATTATTGAACATGTACAAGTAGTATTGACCGTGTTTAAGTTTGGCACTGTGCTCAATCATGACCGTATGCTGACCAGCACTATTTAAAAAACTGCCTTTTTGTTTAAGCAGATATTTTGAATAATTGCCCACGCCTTGCCAAACGCTCTTATCTGAAATAAAGTAATCAATTTTGACTTTGCCAGAAACATTGCCAAGTTTCATGATGGTCGAAGTTTCACGAGAGCTCACAACTAATGAATTTTTGCTGGCCTGGATGGTATTCAGGTGCACAGGGTCGTGCAGACCGCGGTTAGCACTATGTTTTTCTAAGCCAGTTGCTTGGCGGTAGAGTTGCGGCAGGATTTGTTTCAGATCAATGACCTTAGTGATTTTACCAGTTTTGATGTTGATCTTGATAATCTGATCCTCAACCCGTTTGGCCTTTGTCTTAGCTTTGATACTGGTAGCTAAGGCCCAGAGGTGATTTCCTTGGATAATATAATCGTGATGCAATTCATAGCCTTGCTTTTTAGTATTAATGATCGCTGTGATTTGGCCTACATGATTCATCACGGCGATTTTGCCGCTGCTAATAGCGTAATACATGTGATGTTTGCGGAAGTTTAATCTCATTGAGTTATAAGACTCAATGGGAAATTCAGCTCTTATAGTTCCGCTATTATCAATTAAATAGGTTGATCTGCGAGTTTTTGAAGCCTTGTCGCCTATCATGGCAAATAAACCTTGAGATGGTTTCTCGGAACTGGGGCCATAAACTAAGCGGTAGCTGTTATAGTCAGTTTTTGCTAGCTTGGGTGCAATATACTCAAAAGTAGTTGAGTGCTGATTGCCACTTTTATCGGTAGTGGTTAAGGTGATCTTATTTTTTACTCCGGCAACGGCCCCGATTAGTTCATTTTCATGAATTCGCTGGTAGCCGTTTTTGCTATAAAGCGTTCCGCTATAATCCTCATAGCCTTTAGCTCTGACGCGGTAGGTAACCTTGGTTGGCAGTGAGGTCTTGAAATAGACATATAAACCTGAAGTATTAGTCTTATATGGATTGGCAATCAAAAGTGGGGAAGCGAGGGTATAAGTTTTAGCTTTTTTCAATTTGGTCAAACGCTGATCAATTGCGTTTTGCGTTTTTAAATTAAAAACTGCGCTAGTAGTAGATACCTTCAACCCTTGGTAATTCAGCTTTTGAATTTTGGTCTGGTTGGTTACAGGAGTGGTTTTCCAGATTAGTTCTGGTTTTAAAGTTTGACGATGACGATAAGCCCAAACTCCGGTGAGCAATATCCCGGTTATTAATACGATCACGGCAATCGGACGGTAGTGCTTTTTCAATTATCTTCGCTCCATTCTTTACCAAATAAGCATAGCGAAAAGCTTCTGATCATTGCAAATAGAATTAAGTTTTACTACAACCTGCTCATAACAAAAACACCACGGTCATGTATAATCGTGGTGTTTTGTTGGTTATTTAAAGTAGTAACCCTTGAAACTGTATTTGTAGGTCCGGTAAGTTAAAGCGCTCTTGCCGCGGAAGGTCCAAGTACGGATCTTTTTGCCGTTAGTTGTGTATTCCAAGATTTGGTTCTCTTGTCCGGATGCTACCACAATGGTGTTAGCCATATTTTCGACATCGCTGACAAAGTTAGATTTTGGAACTCTGAACCACTTAACCAGCTTGTAGGTTCCCTTGTTTTCATCAACCAAGTACTTGTAGTAAAGCGAATAATTGCCGTTGATTGAATTATTATTCTTGTCGCCTGAAGTGTAATTAGTCCACTTAAAGCTGGTCAAAGAATCACGCAAACCGTAGTTGTTATTAAACATGTAGAGGTAATATTGGCCACTCTTCAGTTTAGAACTGCGTTCGATGGTTACCGAGTGTTGCCCAGCGGTGTTGAGATAGTTGCCGCCAGTTTGCTTGAGCAGCAGGTTAGTGTAGCCAATTTGTGACCATTGACTCTGGTTAGAAATCATGTAGTCAATCTTTGGCGTTGCGTTGACACCATTGATTTTAATAATAGTGGAAGTTTCTCTAGATGAAACTATAATGCTGTTGCCATTATATACTTGGATCGTGTTCAAGTGGACAATGTCATGTTTACCCTTGTTATAAGTGTGTTTATCAAGACCGGTGGCAGTGGAGAAGAGCTTCGGCAACAAGGTTCTCATATTGATTTTCTTAACGATCTTGCCAGTCTTGGTATTAATCTTAATGATTTGATCTTCAACGTAATATTTGCCATTCTCTTTATTGTTGATCTTGCTTGCCAAAGACCAAATATTGCCGTCACTATCTAAAACGTAGTCATGATGGACATCATAACCTTGCTTTTCGGTATTGATGACTTGGGTGACTTGACCTAAACGGTTTATCTTGGCGAAACCGCCCCGACTGATACCTAAATACATTTGCTGATCGCTAGTGAAGTTCAACCGCATTGAGTTGTAGCCAATGATTGGTACTTCGCCACGGATAACGCCGTTATTGTCGATATAGTAAGTCGACCGGATGGTGCTTGAAGCTTGATTGCCCATCACCGCAAACAAACCGTTTGAAAGCTTTTGCTTACTTGCATAAGTTTTTACCTTATAGGTATTGGCAACAGTTGATTGCAGCTTGTTAGGCGTGTAGGTAAAGGTGGTGGTCGTCTTCTTGCCACTCTTGGTTGTGGCAGTTAGCGTAATCGTGTTCTTAACCCCGGCTACCGCCCCAATTAGTTGATATTCATGCGTCTTGGCGTAAGTCCCATTCGGGTTGTAAAGCGTATTTGAATATGAGGCATAACCCTTAGCCTTGACCGTGTATGAAATTTTAACGGCCTTATCTGTCTTAAAGTAGAGGTAGAGCCCAGTAGTATTGGTTAGATACGGGTCAGACACAACCAAGGGGTTTTTAAATGAATAATTTTTTTCTGATTTTAAACTCGCCAGTTTCTTAGCGATCGCTTGCTGGTTTGAGGTGTTATAGATGTCAGCTACGCTAGAAATGTTTAGATCTGAATAATTTAGGGTTTTAACATTGGACCCTTTATCTGAAATCAGCTTGTTAATATTCCACTTTTTACCAAGTTGATTATTTTGACTTGCGCTTTTAGCGGTACTTTTGACATAGCTAGTGCTATTAGTCGAAGTTTGGGAACTCGATGAAGAATTATCATCATTGCTGCAGCCAAATAAGAGGCTGCCAGTTAAAATAATGACCGCTGAGGTCGTGATCTTCTTTACTATTTGCATATCAATACTCCTATAGAATAACTAATCCATTAGGAATATTAGGAAAAATGTGTGAATGATCAAAGATATATTTGTGTCTAAAATATGAAAAAAGCAAGAAGAATCAACGAAGATCAGATGCCCATTATATTAGCATTTTTAAATAAAAAATAATGACTAACAATAAAAGAAGTTGTTAGTCATTATTAATACACAGCTGTTAAAATTATTTACCCCATGCCCAAGGATCCTCATGCCAGTGTTTCAATAAATCATATTGTTCACTTGATAAATGGCCACCAGCTTTTTCCGCCTTCAAAAGTTCCGGGTAGGAAAGCAGGGGGGCATATGCAACTTCGCTTTTGGCAAAGTTGGCCTTAGCATCAGGTAAATAATAGGTAAAGATTGAACTTACCCCGATTACCTGGCCACCTTCTTTTTGGGTTGCCCGAACGGCTTCAAGCACTGAACCGCCAGTGGTGATCAGGTCATCAAGCAAAACGATTTTGTCTTGCTTGGTGAAGCGGCCTTCAATTTGCCGCCCCTTGCCATGATCTTTTGGCTTTGGCCGCACATAAATCATTGGCAGCTTAAGTTTCGAAGCAACTAAAGCAGCATGCGGAATGCCTGCCGTAGCAACCCCGCCGATGACCGTTGCTTCTGGGAAACGTTCCTTAATTAAGGCTGCCAGGTCACTAGTAATCATATCCCAGAGTTCCGGGTAGGAAATAGTTAGCCGCAAATCAGTGTAGATGGGTGACTTCATGCCACTAGCATAAGTAAAAGGCTTATCTGGTGAAATAGTAATGATTTTTTCCTTGATCAATTCGTCGATGATTGCTTGGGTATGCATTAGTTAAACTCCTTTTTTATTGCTTCATAGGCTGCTTGAGGATCACTGGCTAAAGTAATTGGCCGGCCGACCACGAGGGCACTTGAGCCAAATTCTTTAGCTTGGCTAGGCGTGGCAATCCGGCTTTGGTCGTCGCTGGCACTAGTCTTAGGCCGAATACCGGGAGTAACATAGAGAAAATCTTCGCCCACCTTGGCCCGCAAGGCTTGAACTTCTAGCGGCGAGCAAATTACGCCATCTGCCCCGGCAGCTTTCGCCGTTTTAGCTAGGCTGACTACTTGCTCTTTCATCGGCAAGCGGCAGTTTTGCTCTTCAGCTAAAACTTGGTCTGAAATTGACGTTAATTCAGTCACGGCTAACAGTTTAGGAAGATTGTGGCCGGCTGGGTTGCCTTCAATTAATCCTGCTTTAGCAGCTTCAATCATCTTGCTGCCGCCTAAAGCGTGAACTGTCGTATAGTCAATTCCTAATTTAGCAATCTGCTTGGCTGCGTTATAAACCGTGTTGGGAATATCGTGCAGTTTTAAGTCTAAAAATATCTTGTAACCTTTTTGACTAAGTTCTCTGACAGGCTCAGCTCCTAAACCATAAAAAATTTCCATCCCCAGTTTCAGGTAAACTTCTTGAGGATCTCCCAATTGACCTACCAGCTGGTTGAGGCGTGTCGGATTAGCTGTATCTAGTGCTACGAATACTGGTCGCATTATTTTTCCTCCGCATGAAAAAAAGCCTATACCGGCTGCAAAGAGGCAGCAAGCATAGACTTGCTCAGGCAAAGTTAAAATGTTCAGTTAACTTGCGGTCTCTCTGTACCGTTTAAAGTTGATTTACCATGATTCTAGCATCATCTACGAGAAATTGCAAACTCAATTTCCCACTTGTTTCTGGAATAGAAATTGTGCTAAATTTGGTTTGAGAAAAATAAAGAATGTCAGTGAGCGTTCATTTTTGGAGGAACAATATGACAAAGATAGCTGTTAAGATCCCTGGTTTAACGATGAAGAACCCTTTGATGCCGGCTAGCGGCACTTTTGGTTTTGGCGATACGCCAGCCAGCACCAAGTTTGATTTGAATCAAATGGGTGCCATGGTGATGAAGACTGCCACAGTCAGCAGCCGGACCGGTAATCCGCAACCTCAGATCAAAGTTTTGGAAGATGGGGTTTTGAATTCAGTCGGCTTGACTAATCCAGGCGTCGACAGCGTAGTTGCCGATAAAATTTTGCCATTCAAGGCCAAGTATCCAGATTTGCCAATCGTTGCCAGTGTAGGTGGCTCAAGCGTTGCCGACTATGTGGAAGTGGCTGGTAAATTAGCTAATTCTGGTGCGGTAAGTGCCCTAGAAATCAATGTTTCCTGCCCGAATGTGGCTAATGGCGGGATGCACTTTGGAACTGACCCAGAAGTGGTTGAAAACTTAACCAGCAAGGTGAAAGCAGCTAGTGGCCAGGTTCCGATTTACGTTAAGTTAACCCCCAACGTGACCGATATTGCGGTGATTGCCAAAGCTGCCGAAAATGGCGGGGCTGATGGGGTGTCGCTAATCAACACGATATTAGGCCTGGAGATCGACTTAAAGACCTGCCGGCCTGTCTTAGGCAATAATTATGGCGGTTTATCGGGTCAAAGCGTGCAACCGGTAGCTTTGCGCATGGTTAACCAGGTTTACCAGGCAGTTAAGCTTCCGATTATTGGCATGGGCGGAATTGCTACCGCTGAAGACGTAGCTAAGTTCATGTTGGCTGGTGCCAGTGCCGTAGCGGTTGGGACTGCCCACTTCAAGGATAGTTTGGCGATCCCGCATATTGCGGCAGAACTTCCACGAGTCCTTGATGAGATGGGAGTAAGCGACATTAACGACTTAGTTGGACAACTGAAATTTAATTAGTGTTTTTCCTTGACAAGAGCCTAGATTTTTCATACTCTTGTAGATGATCAATGACCTTTAAAATTAGTCCCGTGAGGCTAGCAAGGCAACCTAAAGTTTGACTTTAACACTGCTCCTAGTCTACCCGGACTAGGAGCTTTTTCATGGAGGTTACTATGGCAAAAGAAATTTGGGATGCTGCCGGCATGAAGCGGGCGCTGACGCGAATCACTTATGAAATTATTGAAAACAACAAGGGGACTGATAATTTAGTTCTGGTTGGCATTAAGACGCGTGGCGTTTACTTGGCTCAGCGGATTCATGACCGCATTAAAAAGCTCGAAGGGGCCGATGTTCCGATGGGTGAATTGGATATCACCCTTTACCGGGATGATCGTCACGATGCGCGTTTGAAGCAAGATCCAGTGGTCAATAATGGTGAAGTTGGTGTTGACGTTGAAGGCAAGCACGTGGTGCTGGTTGATGATGTCATTTACACCGGCCGGACCATTCGTGCAGCGATGGATGCCTTAGTTGATAATGGCCGTCCCGCTTCAATCAGTGTTGCGATCCTGGTTGACCGCGGACATCGTGAATTGCCGATCCGTGCCGATTTTGTCGGTAAAAACATTCCAACCTCAAGTGATGAACAAGTTGCCGTTCAGGTAGCTGAACTTGATGGTCAAGATCGCGTTGAATTGAAATCATTATAAAAGACAACCATTTTAATTGACTCCAGAGAGGGCCGAAAAGGGTTGGCGGCTGTTTTGTGGCAGCCGCAGTTTAACCTGAGCCCGGAGTATCTGCTTCGGGCTCTTTTTTTGCAGAAAGAGTAGGACAATGGAAGATTTGCAGTTAGTCAAATTACCGCATTTTGTCAGTGTTGAAAATTTAACGGAAGCAGAAGTTACCGCCTTGATTGAACGGGCTGAATATTTTAAGCAGGGTGGAGCTCCTGAAAAATTAACCCATCCGGTATATGCAGCCAACATGTTCTTTGAAGATTCAAGCCGGACTCATACCAGCTTTGAAATGGCCGAACGGAAATTAGGCTTGACCGTCATTCCGTTTGATCCTGCTCACTCAAGCGTCAACAAGGGCGAAACCTTATATGACACTTCCTTAATTATGAACGCCGTTGGCGTTGACATCGAAGTCATCCGCCACCGGCAAAACAATTACTATGACCAATTAATCAACTTAAAACCAGCTCAGCACTTAAATATTGGGGTCGTAAACGCTGGTGACGGCAGCGGGCAGCACCCATCACAATGCATGCTGGATATGATGACGATTCATGAACACTTTGGCCATTTCAAAGGGCTAAAGGTAGCAATTGTCGGCGACATCACCAATTCCCGCGTGGCCAAGTCCAACATGGAATTGTTGACGCGCTTAGGCGCCGAAGTTTACTTCTCAGGTCCGGAATTCTGGTATTCCAAGGAATACGACCGCTACGGCAAGTACCTGCCGCTTGATGAACTGGTTGACAAGATGGATGTCATGATGCTGCTCAGGGTGCAGCATGAACGCCATGAAGGCGATCGCCACGAGGCAGCTTTCAATGCTCAGCGTTACCATGAAAAATATGGTATTAACCATGAACGCTACAACCGGATGAAGGATGATGCCATTATCATGCACCCAGGTCCGATCAACCACGACGTTGAATTAGCCGGCGACTTGGTTGAAAGCAAAAAGAGCATGTTCTTCCGGCAAATGCAAAATGGCGTCTTTATGAGAATGGCGATGCTGGAAGCAGTATTGCGCGGACGCAAGTTAGGAGGGCTGAAGTAATGCTTTTGATCAAAAACGGCCTAGTTTACTTAGACGGAAACTTGACCAAAACCGATATTTTAATTGACAACAACAAAATTAAGGCAATCGGGACTGGCTTTGAAGCTGAGCAAGTAATTGACGCTGAAGGAAAATTAGTAACGCCTGGCTTGGTTGATGTGCATGTCCACTACCGCGAACCAGGGCAAACATATAAGGAAGATATTGCTACTGGTTCAAGAGCTGGAGCCCGGGGCGGTTTTACTACGACCTTAGCCATGCCCAACGTCATTCCTACGCCAGACACGCCAGAATTAATGCAGCAAATGGTCAAAGCTAACCGGGAAAAAGGCATCATTCATGTTTTGCAATATGCGCCAATTACCGCCGGCGAAACCAGTGATGAGATCCTGGACTATAAGGGCTTGAAGAAAGCAGGGGCAGTTGCCCTTTCTAACGACGGTCACGGCGTACAAAATGCCCGGACCATGTATTTAGCCATGCAAAAGGCAGCAGACAATGATTTAATTGTCGCCAGCCACTGCCAAGACGACAGCTTATTCAATCACGGCGTCATTAATGAGGGACCAAAAGCTACCGAGCTTGATCTGCCAGGGATTAGCGAGTTAGCCGAAACGACCCAAATTGCGCGTGACTTGTTGCTGGCTGAAAAGACCGGAGTGCATTATCACATTTGCCATGTTTCAACCAGAACCAGCGTCGACTTGGTTAGAATGGCTAAGGCTCGCGGGATCAATGTGACTTGTGAAGCAGCACCGCACCACTTATTGCTGAGTGACAGCCAAATTCCTGGCAATGATCCTTACTACAAGATGAATCCGCCTTTGCGGTCAAGGAGTGATGTTGATGCCTTAGTTGAAGGTTTGCTAGACGGAACAATCGATATGATTGCCACCGACCATGCACCTCATGCTAAAAAGGAAAAAACTGGCGACATGCGGGATGCAGCCTTTGGGATTACAGGCAGCGAAACCTGCTTCAGCATGCTGTACACCAAGTTTGTCAAACCGGGCATCTTTGCTTTGGAAGATTTATTGGATTGGCTTACCATTATGCCAGCTGAAAACTTTGGCTTGGAAAACTGCGGTCAAATCAAGCCTGGAGCTGAAGCTGATTTAGCAATCTTTGACTTAGACCATCCCGTAACGCTTAAAGAAAGCGATTATCTATCTAAGGGCGTCAATACGCCATTTACTGGACAAGAGGTCTACGGCTCAACTTGGATGACCTTGGTCAGCGGACAAAAAGTTTACGAAAGGGGCAATTAAGATGCGCTACTTGATTTTGGAAGATGGTTCAATTTATGCCGGTGAGGGCTTTGGTTCTGACCGCGAAACAACTGGTGAAGTAGTTTTCACCACGGGGATGACTGGTTATCAAGAAGCTATCACCGACCAATCATATGCCGATCAGATATTGGTTTTCACTAATCCCTTGATCGGTAATTATGGAGTTACCTTAGCGGACTTGGAATCACTTGAACCTGGCATTAAAGGCGTAATTTGTCATGAAGTAGCGCGCCGCCCCGACAATTGGCGGATGCAGCAAACTTTGCCTGACTTTTTAAAGCGGATCGATGTTCCGGGCTTAAGCGGGATTGATACTCGTGAGCTGGTTAAAAAATTACGGGAACACGGAACTTTAAGAGGTGCCATCACTGATTCAAAACAAGCAGCTGAACAAATTGCCAGCGATTTAAGCCGGACTAATATCACGGCCGGCATTGTTAAGCGGGTTTCAACCAAAAACTCCTATCCGGTTCCTGGTTCTAAACGCAATATTGTAGTTGTTGATTTTGGCATTAAGCACAGTATTTTGCGCGAACTGGCTGAACGTGACTGCAATGCCATTGTTTTGCCATATACTGCAACCGCTGAAGAAATTTTAGGCTTGGATCCAGATGGCGTCCTGTTATCAAATGGACCTGGCGACCCAATGGAATTGACCGAAGCTGCTAAAATGGTCCGCGAAGTTGAAAAACATGTGCCGGTATTTGGCATCTGCATGGGCCACCAAGTATTTGCCTTAGCTAACGGGGCCAAGACCTACAAGATGAAGTTTGGCCACCGCGGTTTCAACCACCCAGTTAGAGAAATTGCGACGGGCAACATTGGCTTTACTTCGCAAAACCACGGTTATGCGGTCGATCCCGACAGCGTGCCAAAAGATGAGTTAATGGTTACCCACGTTGAAGTCAATGACGGAACGGTTGAAGGGTTGCGTCATCGCCGCTATCCAGCATTTTCAGTCCAGTTCCACCCAGATGCAACTCCGGGACCACACGATGAAGTTTCCCTGTTTGATGACTTTATGCATATGATTGATGAAAGAAAGGACCAACGTCATGCCTAAAAGAACTGATATTCACAAAATTATGGTGATTGGATCAGGCCCAATCATTATTGGTCAAGCTGCCGAATTTGACTATTCAGGGACCCAGGCATGTTTGGCCTTAAGAGAAGAAGGGTATGAAGTTGTGCTGGTAAATTCCAATCCTGCCACCATCATGACTGATACCACCATCGCTGATAAGGTTTATCTTGAACCCTTAACAGTTGAGTCGATTTCCCGGATTATTCGCCAAGAATATCCAGATGCGATTCTGCCGACTTTGGGCGGTCAAGTAGGGTTAAACATGGCCTTAGCTTTAGCTAAGAGCGGAATTTTGGATGAATTGCACATTGAACTTTTAGGTACCAAATTGCAATCCATCGAAGAAGCCGAAGACCGGGAACAATTCAAGGAATTATGTCAACGTTTAGGCGAACCGGTTGCCCCTTCTAAGACGGTTAATACTGTCGAAGATGCCTTGGACTTTGGTGAAGAAATCGGCTATCCGATCATTGTGCGGCCTGCCTTTACCATGGGCGGTACCGGCGGCGGCATCTGCAACAATCGCGAAGAATTAGCTAGAATTGCCAAAAATGGTTTGGAGCTTTCACCAGTTACTGAATGTTTGATTGAAAAATCGATCGCCGGCTATAAAGAAATCGAATTTGAAGTAATGCGCGACCATGACGACAATGCCATGATTGTCTGCTGTATGGAAAACTTCGATCCCGTGGGGATCCACACTGGCGATTCGATCGTCTTTTCGCCAAACCAAACATTGTCTGATAAAGAATATGAAAGACTGCGCGATTGTGCTCTGAACTTGATTCGGGCTTTGAAGATTGAAGGTGGCTGCAACGTTCAGCTAGCCCTTGATCCTAACAGCTTTAACTATGATGTCATCGAAGTTAATCCGCGGGTTTCCCGGTCATCAGCTTTAGCAAGTAAGGCAACGGGCTATCCAATTGCCAAGATGGCTGCGAAAATTGCTGTTGGCTTGACGCTGGACGAAATCAAGAACCCCGTAACTGGAACCACTTTTGCGGAATTTGAACCAGCTCTAGACTATGTTGTCTGCAAGATCCCACGCTGGCCATTTGACAAATTTGCCAAAGCTGACCGAAAATTGGGAACGCAGATGAAAGCAACCGGGGAAGTTATGGCGATCGGGAGAACAGCTGAAGAAGCCTTTCAAAAAGCTGTCCGGTCACTGGAAATTGATGAAAAAGATCTTTTCTCTGAAGAAGCGCACCAAGCTAGCGACGCCAAGCTTGAACAAAAATTGGTCAAGGCGCAAGATGACCGCTTGTTCTACTTGGCCGAAGCCTTTAGACGCGGCTACAGCATGGAAGACTTGCATGAATTGACCAAGATCAACTTCTACTTCTTGGATATCGTTAAGCATATGGTCGAAATGGAAGGCGAAATTGCCGCTAACCCTTCAGATCCAGATGTTTTGCGCCTAGCCAAACGATACGGCTTCAGTGATCAAACCATTGCCAATTTGTGGCAGCAAGACTTTGATCAAGTCCGCAATTTGCGCAAAGAAAATGGCATCGTACCTGTCTACAAGATGGTTGATACCTGTGCAGCCGAATTTGCTTCTTCAACGCCTTACTACTACTCAAGCTATGAATCTGAAAATGAAAGTGCCAAAGACAGCAAAAAATCTGTCTTAGTAATTGGTTCTGGCCCGATTCGGATTGGTCAAGGGGTTGAATTTGACTATGCTACGGTTCACTGTGTTAAGGCTTTACAGAAGATGGGTTATGAAGCCATCGTCGTCAACTCTAACCCCGAAACAGTTTCAACCGACTTTTCGATCTCTGACAAGCTGTACTTTGAACCGTTAACTTTGGAAGATGTTTTAAATATTTGCGACTTGGAACAGCCAGAAGGCGTCATTGTCCAATTTGGTGGCCAAACTTCAATTAACCTGGCGCAAGGCTTGACTGACCACGGCATCAAGATTTTAGGAACCAGCGTCAAAGACCTTGACCGGGCAGAAGACCGGGAACTGTTTGACCAAATCATCAAAGAGCTTGGTTTGAAGCAGCCTAAAGGCTTGACCGCCACGACCCATGACGGAGTTGTAGCAGCTGCTGAAGAATTAGGTTATCCTGTCTTGGTTCGCCCAAGTTATGTCCTCGGCGGCAAAGCCATGGAAATTGTTTATAACCGGGATGAACTAGAAGAGTACCTCCATGACCACGTAGCCATTGCCAGCGACCACCCGATTTTGGTTGACGACTATTTGGACGGCCGGGAATGTGATGTTGACGCAATTTGCGATGGCGAAACGGTGCTTTTGCCAGGAATTATGGAACACATTGAACATGCCGGAGTTCACTCTGGTGACTCCATGGCCGTTTATCCGCCACAAACCTTCTCTGATGAAGTCAAGGAAAAAATTACCGAGGTGACGCGCAAATTAGCTTTGAAGCTGAACTGCCACGGCATTATGAACATTCAGTTTATTGTGCGCAACGGGGATGTTTATGTCATTGAAGTTAACCCGCGGGCCAGCCGGACGGTTCCATTCTTGTCAAAGATTACGGGAATCGAAATGGCCCAGGTTGCTACTCGGGTAATCATGGGTGAAAGCTTGACTTCACAAGGCTTTAGCGATGGTTTAGCCCCTGAGCCGGAAATGATCTCAGTCAAAGCCCCAGTCTTCAGCTTTAGCAAGCTGGCGGACGTCGACAGTTATTTGGGGCCAGAAATGAAATCAACTGGTGAAGTGATGGGCAGCGACCACACCTTTGCCAAAGCTTTATACAAGGCTTTTGAAGGCTGCAACATGCACCTGCCTGAAAACGGCAATGTCTTGTTAACTATTGAAGATCGGGACAAGGCAACCATCTTGCCAATCGCCAAGCGTTTTGCCCGGATCGGCTACCGCCTGTTTGCTACCAAAGGCACGGCTGAATATCTGAAGGACAACGGCCTCTATGTTGAAGCCGTAGGCAAGGTGCACGATCAGGGAGACCACAATATTTTGCATGTCCTGCGCAATGAAAAGATTGATTTGGTAATCAATACCATGGGCCATGATGTTGAAAAGAATTCTGATGGCTTCATTATCAGACAAATGGCTATTCAGCAAAATATTCCTTTGTTGACTGCTTTAGATACGGCTGAAGCCTTACTAAAGGCCTTAGAAAACCGTTCATTTGCAACTGAAAGTTTAGCCTAAGTTAAGAAAAATTAACGCTTCGCAAATTAACTAATTTGGGAAGCGTTTTTATTTGCTACAATGAACTCAAGTCATTGGTGAGTAAAACAGAAAGGACTATCATGGCAGTTTTAGAAGTTAAAGATCTGCACGTTGAAGTCGTAGACCAAGAAAAAAAGATAAGCAAAGAAATTTTAAAAGGCGTTAATTTGACGGTTAAAACCGGTGAAATCCACGCCATCATGGGGCCCAACGGGACAGGGAAGTCAACCCTGTCAGAAACGATTATGGGCAATCCTAGATATCACGTAACGAGTGGGCAAATCTTGCTGAACGGTGAGAATATTGTTGGCATGCCGGTAGATGAACGGGCGCGCAAGGGGTTGTTTTTAGCCATGCAATATCCGGCCGAAGTGCCTGGGGTAACCAACACCGAATTCTTGCGTGCTGCCATTAATGCCCGCCGGCCGAAGGACAATCCCGTGCCAATTCGGGAATTTTTGCAAGAGCTGGACAAGAATATGGATTTATTGGACATGAAGCAGTCGATGACCGAACGCTATCTTAATGAAGGCTTTTCTGGCGGTGAAAAGAAGCGGAACGAAATTCTGCAAATGCTGATGATCAAACCGAGCTTTGGCATTTTGGATGAAATTGACTCCGGTCTTGATATCGATGCCTTAAGAGTGGTTGCGCGCGGGGTTAATGCCATGCGCGGCGACAATTTTGGCGCTTTAATGATTACCCACTACCAGCGGCTATTGGATTACATTGTCCCTGATGTGGTTCATGTCATGATGGGCGGCAAGGTAGTTAAGGATGGCGGTCCAGACCTTGCCAAAAAGCTGGAAGATGAAGGCTATGCCGGTTTAAGAGATGAACTGGGCCTTGATATTGAATTAGTTGATGAAAACTAGGTGGCGTGATGGTTAATACAGAAGTCGATTTTTGGGAAAAACGCCGCCAAGCAGCCTTAGCTGCTTATGAAACTGGCAAATTGCCATATATCCAGCGGTTCCATTATCAAGATTGGACGCTCTTTGATGAAACTCAGCCCTTGGCCAGCGACAGCGGTCTGCTTGATCAAGCTTTGTTAAAGACCGATCCGCAGCAAATCAAAATTGTGCAGTTTGGTAAAAGCACAATTTTAATTCAGGTCCCGGAAAAATTGCTCCAGGCTGGTTTAATAGTTTGTGATTTAAAGACGGCGTTAAAAGAGCATCCCGACCTGATCGAAAAATATTATATGACCCAGGTCATTAAACCGGATGAAAATAAACTTTTAAGCTATCATGCTGCTTTTTGTGAAGCAGGATTAGTGATTTATGTCCCAGCTAAGATGGAATTGGCTGAACCAATTGAAGTTGAACTGGTCGGGGATGCAACGCGCAAACAGCCGTGGCTGCACCATTTGTTGCTAATTGCTGGGGCAAATAGCTCCTTGAAATTTGTGCAGCACTTGTCAACCATCGGCGAGCAGCCCCAAATAGCCAATTTGGTTGCGGAAGTTGTAGCTGGGCCTAACAGTCATATTGAATTTTCATCTTTGGATGAAGTTGGCAAAAATACCACTTTGTACTTTAACCGGCGGGCTAACTTAGATGCTGACAGCCATCTTGAGTGGAATTGTGCCTTTATGAATGATGCTGACAGCATCGGCGATGTCTGCTCAGAATTAGTTGGACAAGGGAGTTATGGTTATTCTAAAGCCATTGCCGTTACTGCCGGGGATGAACAAATGGCCGTTAACAATTTGGTTATCAACCGCGGCCGCCATACTACCGGTTTGATTAATCAAAGGGGAGTTTTGCTTGATAACTCTAAGTTGATTTTTAACGGAATCGGGCAAATTGTGCATGGCGCCTCAGGCTCCAAGGCTGACCAAAAGAATCGCGTTTTGATGATGTCCGACAATGCTCACGGGGATGCCAATCCGCTTTTGTTGATTGACGAAAATGACGTGGTTGCCGCCCATGCCGCCAGCGTCGGTCCTGTTGATCCGGTGCAAATGAATTACTTAATGAGTCGCGGAATCCCATATCCCAAGGCTGAGAGAATGGTAATTCATGGCTTTCTCGATGCGGTTTTAAGCGGGATGCCAAAGGGCATGGTGCGTGATCGGATGCTGACAATCCTAGAAAGGAAGCTGATCCATGGGCAGCGTCAACGCTTTAGCGAAGTCTGATTTTCCCTTGCTGAGACGGTCGGTAAACGGCCAGCGGCTGTGTTACTTAGACAGTGCTGCTACTACGCCCATGCCGCAAGCAATTGGTGAAAAACTGCAGACCTTTTACGCCCAGAGTTATTCCAGCGTTCACCGCAGCGTGAATTCCCTTGGCCTAGAGACCACTAATGCCTATGAGCATGCTCGAAGCAAGGTGGCTAAATTTATCAATGCGGATCCAGCCGAAGTGATTTTTACTTCAGGAGCAACTGCCAGTCTTAATTTAGTCGCTGAATCTTGGGGAAGGGAAAACATCCACCAAGGTGATGAAATTGTGCTAGCCGTGAGCGAGCACCATTCCAACTTCCTGCCATGGCAGCAGTTAGCCCAAGCTGTTGGTGCCAAATTGCGGCTAATTAAGTTAAATGACCAAGAAGAGTTGGACCTCATTCAAGCCAAGAGTTTATTTAATGAAAAAACTAAATTGCTGGCTTTAGCACAGGTTTCCAACGTTTTAGGCAGCGAAAATCCAGTTGCTGAGTTAATTAGCATGGCCCACCAAGTCGGGGCAATTTGCGTGATCGACGGTGCGCAAGCAATTCCTCATGAAAGAATTGATGTGCGCCAGATGGACTGTGATTTTTATGCTTTTTCTGGTCATAAAATGCTCGGTCCGACGGGCATCGGCGTTTTATACGGCAAAAAAGCACTTTTGGAGCAAATGCCGCCAGCTCACTTTGGTGGCGGCATGATCAATTATCTTGATCACGGACAAGCTACTTGGGAAGCCGTGCCGGAAAAATTTGAAGCTGGTACTCCCAATACCGTTGGTGCAATTGGTCTTGGATATGCAATTGATTATTTAAACAAAATCGGTTTTAAAAATATTGAACAGCATAACCAAGAACTAATGAATTATCTGCTGCCAAAACTTGCTGCCAACCCAGGCGTAAAAATTTATGGTCAAGGGCAAAAGCTGGGAGTTGTCAGCTTCAATTTGGCTGGCATTCATCCCCATGATGCCGCCACGCTGTTTGATCAATTTGGCGTTGAAGTTCGGGCAGGCCACCATTGCGCCCTGCCGCTGATGCAGGAGTTAGGAATCCCGGCCAGCATTAGAGCCAGTTTCTACATATATAATGATCAGGCAGATTGTGATCGGTTATTAGAGGCGATTAAACAGACACAGGAGTTTTTCAATGAGTCTTGCTGATATGCGAAGTTTGTATCAAGCCGTGGTTTTGGATCATGCCGCCCATCCTCGTCATAAAGGGGAATTAAGCGATTATAATGCTGCTAGCACTGTCCATAATCCTAGCTGCGGCGATACCATCAAATTATTTTTACAAATTGACCAAGACAAAATTACTGCTGCCAGCTTTACGGGAAGCGGCTGTACCATCAGCCAGGCCTCGGCTAGTTTGTTGACCGAGGCGGTAATTGGCAAAACCACGGCGCAATGTCTGGCGATGGCTAAAGCTTTTTCCAACTTAGCAACCGGCCAAGAAGCTGACCAAAAAAGCATTGCTTTACTTGGCGACAGTGCAATTATGACCACGGTCATGCAGTTTCCGGCGCGCATCAAATGTGCCACGATTAGCTGGTGGGCGCTAGATGAAGCAATTATCAAAATGAAAGGACATCCAAATGACTAAAGCAGAAGATATAGTCAAAGATGAGGATTACCAGTTCGGTTTCCACGATGATATTGATCCGGAATTTTCAACCGGACGCGGATTATCAGAGGCAGTCATTCGGGCAATTTCCAAAGAAAAAAATGAACCGCAATGGATGCTGGATTATCGCTTGAAGTCTTACGAGATTTATCAACAAATGCCCATGCCCAGCTACGGTCCAAGTTTAGCTGATCTGAAATTGGATGAGATGCTTTACTACCAAAAATTTACCAAGAAAAAATATCGTGATTGGGATGAGGTGCCCGCTGAAATTAAGGAGACCTTTGACCGCTTGGGCGTGCCTGAAGCCGAGCGGAAATATTTGGCTGGCTCCGGAGCACAGTACGAATCGGAAATGGTCTACCACAATATGAAACAGGAGTTTGATAAGCAAGGCATTATCTTTACCGATACTGATACGGCTTTACAAAAGTATCCGGAGCTCTTTAAAAAATACTTTGGCAAGATTGTTGATCCGCATTCCAACAAATTTGCGGCCTTAAATGGCGCGGTCTGGTCGGGCGGCAGTTTCATTTATGTTCCTAAAGGCGTTAAAGTAACCACGCCAATTCAAGCATATTTCCGCTTAAACAGTGAAAATTCAGGGCAATTTGAACGGACCCTGATCATTGTGGACGAAGGAGCAAGCCTTGATTATGTTGAAGGCTGTACTGCTCCAACTTATTCATCAGATTCGCTGCATGCCGCTGTTGTTGAAGTAAATGTGTTAGACAATGCCTACACGCGCTACACGACGATTCAAAACTGGTCGGATAACGTGTATAGTTTGGAAACCAAACGGGCAGCTGCTGGCAAAAATGCCACCATGGAATGGGTTGACGGCAACTTAGGGGCAAAAGTTACGATGAAGTATCCAGCTGTTTATTTGAATGGTGAGGGTGCTCGCGGAACCATGCTGTCGATTGCCGTCGCTCACCACGGGGTACACCAAGATTCAGGTTGCCGGATGCTGCACAATGCTCCTAATACTTCAAGTTCAATTGTCTCTAAGTCAATTGCCAAGGGTGGCGGGTCGACTGACTATCGCGGGACCGTCAATTTTGGCAAAAATTCTAGCGGGTCCAAGTCCCATGTTGAATGTGACACCATCATTATGGACGATCAATCAAGTTCCGATACGATCCCAACTAATGCCATTGAAAATTCTAATGTTGCGATGGAACATGAAGCCACTGTTTCCAAGATTTCTGATGAGCAGCTGTACTATTTGGAAAGTCGCGGCATCCCCGAACGCAAGGCGACCGAGATGATTATCATGGGCTTTGTTGAGCCATTTACCAAGCAACTCCCGATGGAATATGCGGTTGAACTTAACCGTTTGATCAGTTTCCAGATGGAAGGTGCCATTGGGTAAAAAGTAAAGCGTTTTATAAAAGTGCTTGCATTTTCTCGGGGAAAACTGATAGAATGACTTATCACAGTTTTTATTCGGGAGATAAAAGTACATATGAATATTCTGATTTTATTTTTGCCAGCAATCTGTTGGGGAATCATGCCCCTGATTGTTGGTAAGATTAAAGGCGGCAACGTTTACAACCAGATTATCGGGACGGTAACTGGTGCTTTAGTGTTAGGTTTGGGAACCTTGGCAGTAGCACATCCCCCAATGTCGTGGGAAACTTTTTGGGTGGCCTTTATGGCAGGTGCCTGCTGGGTGATTGGTCAAGCAGGGCAATTTATTTCATATGCCAAGATTGGCGTTTCTGAAACCATGCCAATTTCAACCGGAGCACAATTAATTGGCGTTAGCTTGATTGGTGTTTTGATTTTTGGCGAATGGGCAAGTACTTCAGCTAAAATCTGGGGCTTCTTGGGAATCGCCTGCTTGATTATCGGAGTTTTAGCAACCAGTAAAACCGATGAAGGCACCAGCGAAGGAAGCAAGAGCAATCAAACGGCCACGCTGACGATTTTGCTTTTGACTTCATTAGGCTACATTGCTTCAAGTACCATTCCTAAGAGCATTCAAGCCAATGGCTATTCAATTATTGTTGGTCAAACAGTTGGCATGTTTGTGGCTGGTTTGATCTATGTTTTAGTAACTAAACAAGGTTCCGCCTTAAAAGAAGCCATCAGTTACAAATTTGCCTTGCCAGGCATGGCTTGGGCCTTCGGAGCACTATTTTACAACCTTTCGATGAAGGCTAACGGCGTAAATATGGCCTTTGTCATCTCGCAGCTTTCAGTGGTCATTTCGACTTTAGGCGGGATGCTGTTCTTACATGAACGCAAGAGCAAGCAAGGCATGATTTACACGGCAATCGGCCTGGTTCTGATTGTATTAGGTGCAGTTTTGACAACTATTTTCTAAGCAAACGAAAAGCTCTCCAAATGGAGAGCTTTTTTGCTGCTTATTTCTGACTGAAAGTTAATTCAGTATTTGCCAAATCAATGGTGTAGGTTTCATGTTCAAGCGGCCGTTTAGTCATTCCCTGGTCGGTTGAATAGATGATCAAAACCAGCTTGCTGCCAACTGGCATGGTGTAGTAGGTTGGCTGCAATTTAAAGGTCAAATCATAAAACTCATTAGCTTCGATCTTGCTTGGCCGCTTCATATCTTGATAGTTTTGCAAGTTCATATGAGCTTTGGTAATCAGTTTAGCTTTGGTTTCTTTATCTGGTACAAATTCCTGCAAGGTATCGGTGCCAAAGCGATAAGCAAGTTCTTGGCCGCCCCGCATCAAGAATTTAGGTGTTGGGGTTAGACGCTTGCGGTCAGCTTTTTCAACTAAAGCCACTGACAATTGCCCCTTAGGCAAGCTGCCGCTAACGCGAACATGAATTTCTGGTCGTCCAACCAAAGTTACCGGGTGGATGAATTCTTCACTTTCAAAGCGCAGACTTGGCTTGGCCCATTTTTCATCACCTGCAATGAACTTGTATTCCCAGTCTAAGTCGCTGATTTTGGCTGCTTTAAAGTCGCTGCCGCCAACATCTTCGAAACTTAATTTAGCCTTGCCGTTGCCATCTTTGGCTAAGCTGCCATCATCGTTAGGGTAGTAGACAACTTTTTGCCCCAAATCGTCTGACCAGTCCGCTTCAGTATGCCACTTGTCGGCATGAAGATTATCTTGGATTAAAACCGGCGGCATCAGTTCATCAACTTGATTATCTACTTCTAATAGTTCATGACAGAACCATAAGTTCATCAAATCGGTGAAATCAATTGATACCAAATTGTTCATGTTGTAGTGCGGTCCCTGGTGCAAGAAGAGGTGGTGCTTGATTGGCAAGTTCTTAACTTTTTGCCAAATCTTGTAGACATTCTTTGGCTTAACATTCCAGTCATTGAGGCCGTGAACGCTGATCCAAGAACATTTGATGCCGTCAGTGTGGTGGCGATAGTTGCGCGCTTCCCAGAAGTCGCTATATTGGCCAGTCTGACGATCTTGCCAAGTTTGCAGCAGTTTTTGTTCAGCGGCGTACTTTGGATAAATCTTAATGCGGTCGCCGGCATCCCACAAATTGGATTGACAGGTTTCGGCCAATTTATCCATATCTTCCCCTTGGCATTCCCCAGGAGCAATGACTAAGCCGTGTTCACGATAATAGTCATACCAAGAAGAAATCGCAGCTTCTGAAACTACCGTCTTGAGTCCGGCCACGCCAGTAGTGGCTACGGCAATTTGCAAGGTTCCTAAATATGACCGACCAGTCATGCCGATGTTGCGGTTGCACCAGAAGGCCTTGGTTTCGTGTTGACGAGTGCGGTCAGTGTAGGCAATCCGATCGCCGTGAAGCCATTCGATAACTTCTTTTGCAGCTTGGGTTTCTTCTGGCGATCCGGTGATTCTTAAACCATCGCTGCCCCGCGTCCCAATTGCTCCGGCAAAGACTGAAGCAAAACCGCGCGCCAAAAGATATTCGTTTAATGGGTAGGTTGCCTTGTGAACTGCTTCTTCGGTTGGTTCAGCATTTTCAGTTCCCGGTTTAGGAGCAGGAACTTGGGGTTTGGCAACATACGGCGGGTTGGTCCAGGCGGTAGCATCAGTTAAGTTTTCGTCAACTGAATGGTTTTCTTTAGCATTGTCGATAATTCCGCCAAAATATGGACAAGCTGTGTAGAGAGCAGGGACCTTTAGACCTGAGTTGGTTTCAGCCGGGCGGAAAATGGTAACCTGCATTAAGTCGCTTTGCCCATCTTCATCAGTATCTAAATCACTAGCCACATAAACTACTTCGCGAATTACTTTGCTGGTGTCAAAAACCGGCAAACTTTTGCCATTGAAAAACATAAATTCATGCTTACCCCAGAATTGGGTGAAGTAGCCTTTGCCAGCCAGATTATCAATTAAGGTTTGACCATTCTTGGCACGAGTATTCAAGAGTTGATAAAAAGCCTGCACCAGCTGATCTGAATTGTCGATGGATTGAACAGTTGGCAAAGCCTGTTTGTTCATGAACTTAATTGGTGCAGCTAAGTCATAATCATAAAATGGGTGGTAGCCCAGTAGCTGCAGGGCTACATCATAGAATTGTTCGCTTGTTAACCGAGTGGGGTCTGTTTGCAAAAAGTCCTTTAAGCTGGTTTGGGGATCAACTGCAAATTCTGCTAATTTTGCAATTTTAGCAGCGGGAGTCTTAGCTTCAGCCACTGAATTTTCAACTAACGCCGCAAATAATTCGCCAAATGGCAAAGTCTGCCAGTTTTGGGGCAAAAAGTTGATGCTGGCCAGCTCTTTTTTAGCTTGGTCCAGGCTGGTTTTTTGGTAAGCATATTGGTTGTACTTCATTTGCGCACTCCTTTATTTTTTCTGCCAAACTTCTTCGTAAATATCAGGTTTGAACCCGCAGGTTAATTTATCGCCATCAACCACTAAAGGACGTTTTATCAGTTTGCCATCTTGGGATAACAAGTCGCTAGCTTCATCAATTGTCATGGTTGGAATCTTTTCTTTAATATTCTGCTCACGATAATGCATGCCGCTGGTATTAAAGAAATAGCGCAAACCCCGATCCTGATGGGCGGAAATCCAGCGCTTTAGCTCATCCTTGGTAGGCGGTTGTTCAACTAGATCTTGATAATCATAGGCGAGATCATGGTCGTCAAACCATTTGCGGGCTTTTTTTGAAGTGGAACAACGTTTATAACCATAAAATTTTATCATTGCAAAGTCCTTTCTAATAGGTCGTTAAGATAATTGTACAATGACTTGCTGGACTTAACTATAATATTTAGCCCCAACTTCAGTAAGCCAATCCAAATGATTGTACCAATCAGGCATTGTTAAAAGCCAAGCACTGGTTCCCATCAGCGATCCGGTTAACTGTTTGGCCATTGCTGGAACTTTTTCGTGAAAAATCTCATCATTAACAATCTGGGTACACTGATTTAAAAATTCCGTAATCTCTGGCTGATGTTGGCTAAAAGCCATTTGCACTAACTCATACATTAATGTGAAGTTGTCGCGATCGGCCTGCAAGTTGTTAATAAAGATAGCAACAATTGCTTGAATTTTTTCTTGCTTACTTGCTGCTCGATGAAGTTCTAGCTTTAATTTTGGGAGAAAATCCTGAGCGTAATTGTCAATTACTGCTGACAGCAGTCCACTTTTGGTTGAAAAGTAGTAGCGAATTTGACTCTGGGAAACCTTTGCTACCTTAGCGATCTGATGGGTTGAAACGGCAGCGTAGCCGTATTTAGCAAAAAGCTGTCTTGCTGTATGGATAATTTTTTCGGGTTGAGATTGCTTCATAAATTCATCTCCAATTAGTTCGATTGAATTAATTATAACAATTAGAGTGGCAAAAAGCGGGAATATTTAGGGACTAAGTAGCCCCGAAATCGATAAGCTAAATGTAACAACTATTGAAAATAATTCAAAACAGTATATAATGAGTCTTGTTGAAAGCGCTTTTTAGAGCTTTTGACTAAGGATAATAGTACAACTTATTTTTTTGATTTTTATCGTTCAAGTGAACGAAAGGAGCTAATTATGTCAGAAAAAAAGATGGATGCAGAAACTGCTGCAGAAGCTGCTTTGAAGACTTCAAAGATGTCAACTGATGATGTTAATTTAAATCAGCCAAAAAAGAATGAAAAAGCTGATGCAAGAGAACGGGAACTTTTAGACTTAGCAAAAAAGTTTAAGACTAACGATTTTGGTAAAATTTTGCTTGCCCGTCATTCTTGTCCAGAATATGATCCCAATGTAAAAATTTCTAGAGATGAAATGCGTGATATTTTGGAAGCTGCTACAACTGCACCTTCATCGCTTAACATGCAGCCTTGGCGATTTGTAGTTGTTGATTCAGATGAAGGTAAAGCCAAACTCGATAAGATTGTTGGTCCTGCAAATCATTTGAAAGTAAAAACAGCTTCAAGCATTGTCATGGTTTTTGGCGATCGTAAGTTTTATGAACAAGCAGCAAAGATAAACGAAGCTACATATGAAATGGGTGGCTTTCCAAAAGAAAATCAGGAATTCTTGACTAAATTTGCGCAATCGTACTTCCCAACTCTTAGTGAAGAGACAAAGGAAGAATGGATTATGCATGATTGTGGTTTGGTAGAGATGGCGTTGATGCTGGTGGCCAGAGCCCATGGTTATGACACCAACCCAATGGACGGATTCAAGAAGGAACCAGCTGCTAAACTGTTTGATTTGGATGAAAAGCGTTATAAGCCGGTTTTGATTGTTTCGATGGGCAAAGCTAAAGGCCATGGCCGATACTGCTCGCGGTTGAGCTTAGATGAAGTTGCTCGATTTGAATAGCGAAAAACTCCAGTTGATTACTGGAGTTTTATTTTTTTGCCAGTATTTGCTATAAAATAGTTAGTGATAAATTTTATGGCTGAAAAAGTCATGATTTAGGAGCAAAAGCATGAAGCATTTAACTATCGGTTTGATTGCGCAAGTTGATTCGGGCAAGACTAGTTTAGCTGAAGCCTGGCTCTATCAAACCGGAGCCGTTCGGCAGCTAGGACGCGTTGATCAAAAGACTAGCTTGCTTGACCCGGATAATTTAGAAAAAGCGCGCGGCGTGACGATCTTCAGTCATCAAGCAGAGCTAGCAACGGCCGATGCGCACTACCAGCTGATTGATACTCCCGGCCACCTCGATTTTGCTAGCCAAATGGAAGCCAGTTTATCGGTGCTTGATTATGCTGTTTTGTTGATCAGCGCAAGTGACCCCTTAGCCGGTTATCCCACTGCACTCTGGGATTTGCTGGCAAAATATCAGGTTCCCGTTTTTATTTTTGTCAATAAGATGGACCTGCCGACTCCAAGTCGCGCGCAAATTCTGGAAAACCTGCAAACGACTTGGTCTGAGGGCTGCACTAACTTTTCTGATGAGATCGATATTGAAAACGCAGCTATGCAAGATGATGCGGTACTGGAAAAATATTTGACGGACGGTCAGCTGGCTGATGAAGATTTGCAAAATTTAATTTTGGAGCGGAAAGTTTTTCCGGTCTACTTTGGCAGTGCTTTGAAACTCTTAGGAACAGCCGATTTACTGGCTGGTTTGGCTAAATGGACAATCGAACCTAAACTTGCTGCTGATTTTGGGGCTCGGGTCTTTAAGATTTCTCACGATCAACATGAACGCTTAACCTGGGTAAAACTAACTGGTGGAGAATTGCGGCCGAAAACAGTCTTACCAACCGGTGAGAAGATCAATCAAATTCGCTTATATCAAGGAGGCAAGTTCCAAACTGCCTCCGAATTAAAACAGGGCGTAGCCGCCTTGACCGGGTTAACTGCTAGCTATGTCGGACAGGGACTTGGAAAAGAAAAAAATCTGCCGACCCCGGTTCTGCAGCCGAGTTTATCGTATGCCGTTCTTGTTGCTCCTAGTAAATTGCATGAAGCCTTGACAGCATTTAACGAATTAGCTGATGAAGATCCGCTTTTGCAAGTTGCCTTTTCTGAAACTTTGCAAGAAATCCGGGTTTCCGTGATGGGCGAACTGCAAGTGGAAGTTTTAAAAGCTAAACTGCAGGATCGGTTTAATTTGCATGTTGAGTTTAGTGAAGGCCAAATACTCTACCATGAAACTATTACTAAGCCGATAGAAGGAGTCGGCCATTTTGAGCCTTTGCGCCACTACGCAGAAGTTCACCTTTTACTAGAGCCCTTACCAGCGGGGAGCGGGATCGAATATGCTAATAAATGCAGCTTGGAAGTATTAGACAAAAACATGCAGCACCAGATAATGACCAGTCTTGCTGCTAAAAAGCATAAGGGCGTCGTTTTAGGGATGCCTTTGACCGATGTGCGGATCAGCTTGGTTGGCGGAAAAAGCAGTCAGGTCCACACTGTTGGTGGCGATATGCGCCAAGCTGCCTGGCGAGCGGTTCGACAAGGCTTAATGATGGCGCAAGCAGCAGGCCACGCTCAAGTGCTTGAACCTTGGTACAAATTCGTCCTAACTTTGCCGCAAGAGCAAGTTGGCCATGCTTTGTCAGATATTGATCGGATGGGCGGCGACAGTCAATTGACGCAAAAAGGCAATTTGGCCATGATTACTGGTCATGCGCCAGTAAGTCAGATGCGCGAATATGGCATTAAGGTCCGCAGCTACACTTCTGGTCAAGGAGTTTTGCAGCTCTTGCCAGGTGGAAATCGTCCCTGTGAAGTTGCCAATAATGGCTATGATGCCGAAGGAGACTTAGACAACACGCCCGATTCGGTTTTCTGCAAGCACGGTGCCGGTTATCCGGTAAAGTGGAACCAGGTGCCGCAAACCATGCATTGTCCGTACTATACTAAGTGGCATTGAAATTATATTTTGGAATAGCTAGCTAAATGCGGTATATTTAAACTCTACAGACTAAAAATTGAGGAGGAAAAGTTAATGCTGCCACATTTAATTGCTTTAGACTTAGATGGCACAACTTTGAATGACCAGGGAGAAATCAGCCCAAAGACCAAACGAGTAATCCAAGCCTTGAATCAAGAGGGCCATTATGTGGTAATCGTTACCGGTCGTCCTTATACCCGTGCGGTTAATTACTATGATCAACTCACGCTCAGCACTCCGATGGTGAACTTTAATGGGGCGCTAACTCATATTCCGCACCATAAGTGGCGGGAAGAATATGCTTTGCGGATTGATCCAGAAATTGTCTTTCATTTATTGGCCCAGCGTCAGCGTCTAGGTTTGGAATTTATTTTGGCAGAAAGCAAGCGGCATATGTGGGCAGATAGACCATGCCGTGAATTTTCGCCGTTTTTGCCTGATCGCTTGCGCCCGCAAGAAATCTTGAATCGGGAAAACTTGCAAGTAGCGCCAATATCACTAAGCGTAGGCGTAGCTGATATTTCCAAACAAGACCAGTTAGCTGCCGCAATTTCCGAAGTCACTAGCGGCGAATTAGAATTTCGCGTTTGGGGCGGAGATAGTCAAATTATGCAATTGATCGAGACCAAAGCGCATAAAGCCCTGGGCTTGGCTCGGATTGCTGACTACTATGGCATTCCTAAAGAGCGCATCCTGGCTTTTGGGGATGAAGTAAATGATTTTGAAATGCTGGATTTTGCGGGTCGCGGAGTGGCGATGGCTAACGGTAGAGCTGAACTGAAAGAGCGAGCAAATGATGTAACTCGGTTTGATAATGAGCATGACGGCTTAGCTGATTACCTAGAAGCATATTTTGATTTGAAAGAGGCTTAAATGAAACGCTGCGATTGGCCAGATCTGCCTAATGATCCACTTTACCAGGAGTACCACGATCAAGAGTGGGGGAAGCTGAATTTAGCTGAACAATACTTATATGAAATGTTGGTTTTAGAAAGTTTTCAAAGCGGCTTGTCATGGAAAACGATTTTGCATAAACGCGAAAACTTTCGCAAAGCCTTTGCTGGATTTGATTATCAAGTCGTAGCAAATTATGATCAAGCCAAAATTGCTTCTTTGATGGCTGATCCAGGAATTATTCGCAATCGCAGGAAAATTGAGGCAGCCGTTGCTGATGCGCAAGCAATGTGCAAATTGCATCAAAATGGTCAAAAATTAGGAACGATTTTGCAAGAAGCAACAAAGGGCATAATTGTAAATTACCCAAAGACTTTCAAGGAGTTGCCCAATAAAACGCAAATTAGTATCGACTTGTCTAAAAAGTTAAAGCAGTTGGGCTTTAAATTTGTAGGACCGGTAACAGTCTATTCTTATTTAGAAGCAATTGGTTTGATTAACGATCACATTGTCGGTTGCGAAGCAAAATAAAAGACGTCATCAAATGATGACGTCTTTTTGATATGATCCGGCTGAGATTCGAACTCAGGACCCACAGTTTAGAAGACTGTTGCTCTATCCAGCTGAGCTACCAGACCAGTTCCAAAACAGAACAAAACTATTATATGGAATTTCTGGGGCCCTTGTCAAACCTTTTTTCGGATTAATTTTAAAATCGCTAGTTATGCTGATTATTCATGGTGAGAAGCACTTGAAGTAGTGTCAGCAGCCGGCTTTGGAGCTGGTTCAGCTGCCTTTTCCACTTTTTCGGCTTCAGCCTTGGTTGATGCACCAGTTTGTGCTTCAGGATCAGAATTACGCCGGTAGGTAGCACCTGTTTGGGCATCTGGATCAACCACTAACTTTTGTCCGGTAGTTTCACAGAAGTATTTTACAAATGGGTATAAATCTTGAACCCATTCATAAATTCCCATGTAGTTGCCATCTTCATCTTCAACCCGCTTGTAGTAGTGCAATACCAATTCTTTTAAGTTACCGGTTGGCACTGGCATATAAACGTCATCGTGGCCGCCTTCCTTAGTCCGCAAAGCATGTACCACTTTCTTAGCGTTAGGAATTACGTCGCGAACGTCTGGGTGAATTGCTGCCATTGTGTCGCCAACTTGGGCTGGCACACGCTTGGCCTTCATCTTGTAGTTAGGGTCTTGTGGACGGTTGTACCACAGGAATTGGTTGTTGTCATCAACGAAGGTCAATTCGCCAAAGGTGTTCCGCAGCATCCAGTTAATTTGGTTAACGGTGAGCAAGCCGCTGTCCAATTTAACATAATCATCACCTTCTGCAGCGTGAACCTTTTTAGCAGCCTTATCCAACCAATCAGGGTCGTTTTTGTCGATCCCGTCGACGGTGTACCGCGAATGACCGGTAGCATCGAAGTCTTCCTTTAAGTATTCATCACGATTCATGTCTTTTAACCATTTTGGTTCAGCCATAATAGTTACCTCACAATTCTGTTTTTTATACTATGAAAACGATTTAATTATAAGCCTGTAGCCATTGCTGAACAAGAAGTTGTAAAATGATTTTATAGACTTATGATTGGAGGAATTAACATGCCATTTGTAACTATTCAACTATTGGAAGGTCGCAGCGACGAACAACTGACGCAATTAGTAAAGGATGTAACTGAAGTTGTGCATCAAGATACTGGTGCCCCTAAGGAACACATCAACGTAATTATCAATCAGCTTGGTTCACACCAATTAGCCCAAGGCGGAGAATGGCGCAAATAGCCATTGATTGACGGGATTTACCCGTCTTTTTATTTTGTGAAAGGATGATGGAATGCTAGATTACCGCAATAATTTAAAAACCATTCTAAATAAGACCGCTGGTGATGACCAAAGCTTGACTAATAGTTTGGCGGCGATCAAAGCAATTATTCAAATGGCTGAAGGCGATAAGGAAAGTAAGCCTAGTCAAACTCCAACTAAAAAGCCGGTAAAAAACCATAATGAAGCTGAAAAAACTTATGTCAGGCAACTGCTAAAGTCAACGGCCGGCTTAATTCGCCAGCCAGGCGACCGCAACCATCAAGAAAAAGCGGTTCAAGCAATTCATCGCTTAACTTTTGTCCCCGGAGTAGGCAAACAATATGGCGACTTGCTCAGTAGTTTAGAACAGGCCATTAAGGCTTCGCAGCCGACGGAGTCAGCAGTCAACCGAAAAATCTTTGAAGAAGCTGTTAAACCGAAAGCAACCAAACGTGATTATCGCAAGGGGAAACGCTATACGGTGATTCGTTTATTGACGGGATGCGATTTGGTCAATGAAAACGGGGATGTGGTTTTTAACATTAA
Organism: Lactobacillus corticis; assembly: GCF_018327645.1. Taxonomy (GTDB): domain Bacteria; phylum Bacillota; class Bacilli; order Lactobacillales; family Lactobacillaceae; genus Lactobacillus; species Lactobacillus corticis. The sequence goes on from NZ_BMAY01000003.1 coordinate 180,520, forward strand.
AGAGGCACAAATCCACTCTTTGAATTTAAAAAGCGGCGATGTCGTCGAAGCCTTGCCGCTTGCTGATAGTCACTATGAAGCCGAAGTTTTGCGGATTGTTGGTTTTAAGAAATTGCGCACGCGGGATTATGATCCAATAGAAACCTTTGATTATGGCGTTGTGCAGAAAAATGGCAAGAGTTTTTCAGTAACTCGAAATATTCGCGGCGAACACCTAAAAATTAGGGGCAAGTCGACAACTGTTTGGCTGGATGAAAGTTACTATCAGGGCGGTTTAGTTCCCCTTGAAGACGGCTCAATTGTCGATTTGGCTTGGTACACCGGTGACATTCGGCTGAAAAAGCAGCCAGCTGATGCGGTGCGGGTAAGATGGATCTATGAAACAGAACAGCCTAAGAGGCCGCAAACCAAGAAGGTTAAGAAAGTCAGAACTGAAACAAATGATTCTTTAGAAAAATTGGATTTGGATCTGCATTACCAAAGAGTCGGAATTGCGATTGGCGATCATCAAAACGAGTCATTTTTAGAAAGTATCGTGACCAGGTATCATGGTATTCCGATCCCAATTGATGCCTTTGAAGGCAAACGCAAACTCATGGAAAACCAAATTAAGCGGCTCGACTTGGTGATTTTGGTTACGGCCTTTGCGGCTCATGATGCGACTTGGAATATTAACGAATTTGCCAGCAAATACGGCGTTAAGTTTGCGGTTAGTTCGAGCAAGGGCTATCAGAGCTTTGAACGGGCACTTTATCGGGCAGAAAAAGGCTTGCCGGCATATGAAGGAACGCAGAGCATTGATTATATAAAAGCTTAAGAAGATCAGATTTAAGCATTGTCAAGCGCCTTTGGAGGTAGTAGAATATAGGAGTTGTATTTGTGAAACCTCACATCTGCAACCGCACGTTTTGAGGTCCCAAGTCTGCTAAATGGCAGCACCTCAATTGGCGAGTCTAAGTATTTTTTTCGGAGGTGTACAAATGTACGCAATTATTAAGACCGGCGGCAAGCAATACAAAGTTGCCAAGGGCGACAGCTTATACGTTGAAAAGCTTGATGTTGAAGCTGGCGAAACTGTTACTTTTGACCAAGTGATCCTTGTAGCTGATGGCTCAGACGTTAAGGTTGGTACGCCATTAGTTGATGGTGCTAAGGTCACTGCTAAAGTTGAAAAGCAAGGCAAGGAAAAGAAGGTTGTAACTTTCAAGTACAAGCCTAAGAAGCACTCTCACTCTAAGTATGGTCACCGTCAACCTTACACTAAGGTTACTGTTGAAAGTATCGAAGCATAATTAGAGATTAACGAGGTGAATAATATGAACATTTTAGGTCTTAAGTTACTTGCCCACCACAAGGGGGGCGGTTCAACTGCCAACGGTCGTAACTCAGCTGGTCGTCGTTTAGGCGCTAAGGCTGCTGATGGCCAAGAAATCCACGCAGGTACGATCATTTACCGTCAACGCGGTACTAAGATCCACCCAGGTAAGAATGTTGGTATCGGTGGTGACGACACTTTGTTTGCATTGGCAAATGGTGTTGTTAAGTTCGAACGTCTTGGCAAGAACAAGAAGCAAGTTTCCGTTTACCCAGTAGACGAAGCTGAATAAAAAGACATTAATTAAGCGGGCAGCTATTGCGGCTCGCTTTTTTTAGTCCAAAATCTTGTATAATGATTAAAAAGAGAAAGGGGTGTCCTCATGGAAACACAAAAATTGCTCAGTTTATTAAATCGTAGAATTGCCCAAGTAACTGCCTTAATTAAGGAGCAGGGTGCAGATGCCTTGCTAATTTTCAATCAGGCAAATTATCGTTACTTAACTAACTTCACTGGCGAGGAAGCGCAGCTGCTTTTGACCGCTAAAGGAGAACGGGTTTTGCTGTCAGATTCGCGTTTTGCTGGTCAAATTAAAGCTCAAGCTCCCGGCGAACTGCAGGTAGTTATGAAAAAGCGGGGCGATTTGCCCGAAATCACAGCCGTTTTGCAAGAACTGCGGCCCAAGCGCGTTTTGGTAGAAGGCGAATTTATCTCGGCAATCGACTATCAAAATCTGGTCAAGCTTAATCCCCAAGTTGAGTTTGTTATGTGTGAAGAATTGGTCGAACGGGTTCGCAACGTGAAGGATGAGTTAGAACTTAACGCGCTTCGCCAGGCGATTAATATTTCCATGGAAAGCTATCGGGGCATCCTGCCGCTTCTTAAGCCAGGAGTTAAGGAACGGACTGTAGCTGCTAAATTAGACTACTTGTTTAAAGCAAATGGCGGCGATGGGCCGGATTTTGATACCATTGTTGCTTCAGGTTATCGTTCTAGCTGGGCTCATGGCGTAGCTTCAGATAAAGAAATTGCTGAAGGGGATTTGGTAGTAATCGACTTTGGTAGTTTTTACCATGGATATTGCGCCGATATTACCAGAACTGTCTGTGTCGGAAAAGCCAATGCCAAACAGCGTGAGATCTATGACATCGTCCTAGAAGCCCAACGACGCGGAATTGCCAGTGCAGTTGTAGGAAACACGGGAAAAATGGTAGACCAGGCAGCCAGAAGCTATATTACCGAAAAAGGTTATGGCGAATTTTTTGGTCATGGCATTGGACACGGGATTGGTCTAGAAATTCATGAGCTGTGCCAACCTGCTTTGCCTTTTGCCAAACAAACTCTGGTTAACAATATGGTCCACACGGTTGAACCTGGAATTTATCTGCCAGAAGTTGGCGGCGTGCGGATTGAAGATGACATTTTGGTTCACGATCAAACTCCTGAAACTTTATCAACTTTGCCCAAAGCAGAATTACTCGAACTCTAATTAATGTTTTCATAGCAAAAAGAGGCTAAGATTGGTAAGATAATAATGTAGAAATGAGGGAAAATTACTTATGACAATGATTTCTGTTAATGAATTTCACAATGGCCTGACAATTCAGTACAATAACGATATTTGGCGCATTGTGGAATTCCAACACGTTAAGCCGGGAAAGGGTAGTGCCTTTGTTCGTTCCAAGCTGAAGAGCTTACGCAATGGTGCCGTGCAAGAAATTACTTTCCGGTCAACTGCCAAGGTTGAAACTGCTGACATCCAAACCAAGAAGATGCAATACTTGTACAATGATGGCAGCAATTATGTGTTCATGGATACCGAAACGTATGAACAACTTGAAATTCCAAATGAACAAGTGGAATATGAATCAAAATTCTTGAAAGAAAATATGGTAGTTTCGGTTATTTCTCATGAAGGTGAAACTTTAGGGGTAGAATTGCCAAATACAGTCGATTTGGAAGTTGCCGAAACTGAACCTGGTATCAAGGGTGATACTTCTAGTGGTGGCGGTAAGCCAGCAACGATGGAAACTGGTTTGGTAGTCAACGTTCCATTCTTCATTAAGGCTGGGGATGTTTTGACCATCAACACTAGTGATGGTACTTATGTTTCACGGGCTAACAAATAGTTTTTAGAGGTAAAAGCAGATGGCAGATAATTCAAAGATTCTTCTTAGCGGTGACGAAACGCAAGAAGCGATTCAAATTGATCCTAAGGTTTTAGAAGTTATTCTGGCTATTGCGGCTGAAAAAGTTGATGGCGTAGCTGCCATGCGTGGCAACTTAAAATCTAGTTTAAGCAAGGTTTTGGGCCGAGAAGACCGTGGCAAAGGCGTCAGCGTCAGCTTAGATGATAATGGCGACTTAATTGCCGATGTTTACGTTTATCTGAACAGCGGCGTAAATGTCCCTAGTGTTGCTGCTGCCTTGCAAAAGTCATTGAAGCGCCAAATGGTTCAAATGACCGATTTAGAATTGGCGGACATCAATGTCCATGTTGTCGGTTTAGTTTTTCCGGAAGAATTAACTGAGTCAGATGCTACTGAAGAACTGTTTCCGGAGGATAAGGAAGATTAATGAATCAGCACGAAAGTCGAAAGGTGGCTATGCAAGCCATTTACAGTGCAAACCAAACGCCTGAACTGACGGTTGAAGAGGTTGAAGCTAATACGGTTAAGGCCCTAGATTTAAAAACTTTGTCAGCTTACAGCAAAGAATTGATTGCCGGAGTGATTGCTAAACGCATGGAACTCGAGCAAGATCTTTCGAGTAAATTAAAAAAAGGCTGGCGCTTGAATCGGGTTAACCAGATCACTGTTGCAATTTTAGAAGTAGCCTTGTATGAAATTAAATACAGCTCAGTTATTGAACCTAAATCAGCTGTGAACGAGGCTTTGAATTTATGCGATGAGTTTGCGGATCCTAAAGAGAAACCATTTGTGAATGGCGTGCTTGCAAACTTTGTTGAAGATTAGCAAATAGCCGGCAAGCTGCCGGCTATTTTTATTAGTAGGTGACTTTTTTGACGGAATTATTGAATGGAAAAGAATTTGCAAAATTTCACGGTCAACATCTGCAAGCTGAAATTGACCAATTAAAAGAAAAGGGAATTTTTCCCCATTTTTGCGTTATCAATATTGGGGACGATCCAGCTAGTGCGGTATACGTCAGAACTAAAAAACGCAAAGCAGAAAAATTAGGAATTCAGCAGGATATTTTTCAGTTGCCGAGTAGCACCACTGAAGCTGAAGTCTTTGCGCTAATCGATCGCTTAAATCAGGATCCGGAAATTAACGGCATCATGGTGCAATTGCCCATGCCGAAACACTTGGATCCGGAGAAAGTCCTTGACCGAATTGATCCAGAAAAAGACGTTGATGGTCTAACTTCCACTAATGTTGGACGGTTGTGGCAAGGGAGCCATTTTGTTGAACCAGCGACCGCAGCCGGAATAATTGCTTTACTGAAGCATTATGGCGTTGAATTGACGGGGAAAAATTGTGTGATTATTGGCCGCAGCAACATTGTAGGCAAACCGTTAGCTGCCTTAATGCTGGAAGAAAATGCGACGGTGTCAATTTTGCACTCTAAAACTCAAAATTTAGCAAGATTAACTAAAACCGCCGATATCCTAGTATCGGCAGTGGGGCAAGCTGGTTTTGTCACTAAAGATATGATTAAGCCGGGTGCGGTGGTCATTGATGTGGGGATCAACCGAGTAGACGGCAAGCTTGTCGGGGATGTTGCCTTTGATGAAGTTTCACCGCTGGTAAAGATGATTACGCCGGTTCCGGGCGGAATTGGCCCAATAACAGTTGAATTTTTGATGGAGGGGGTCATCAAATTGACAAGGAGGCAGTATGGACGCTAGTAAATATTTAACGGTCAGCGACTTAAATTATTACTTAGGTCAAAAGTTTAAACAGGATCCATACTTGCGCAAGGTTTATCTGCAAGGCGAAATTTCCAACTTTCGCCTGCGGCGCAACGCTCATCAGTATTTTTCCCTTAAAGATGAGAAGGCCAAAATTGACTGTATCATGTTCCGAAGCTCTTTTGAAAAAATTAAATTCAAACCCGAAGAAGGCATGAAAGTCTATGTTTCCGGTTATGTAAATATCTATGAAGCTGGCGGGGCCATGAACTTTGTGGTTCAAACCATGGAGCCAGCCGGCTTAGGGGCGTTATATGAACAGTTAAGACAGCTGCAGGAAAAATTGGCAAAGGAAGGCTTGTTTGATCAAGCCCATAAAAAGCCCTTGCCGCATTTTCCGGATCGAATTGCAGTAGTTACCTCGCCATCTGGAGCCGTAGTTCACGATATTATGATTACTGCCAATCGGCGTTTTCCGCACGCTGAAATCGATATTTTTCCAGCAGTGGTACAAGGCGACAAGGCAGCTGATTCCTTGGTTAGTGCCATGCAGCAAATTGAGGCCAATCAAGACCGGTATGATGTCATGATTATCGGTCGTGGCGGTGGGTCGCTTGAAGATTTATGGCCCTTCAACGAAGAAAAGGTAGTTCGACAAGTTTATGCGATGTCGATTCCGGTAATTTCTTCGGTCGGACATGAGACTGATACTACCTTGTGCGATTTGGTTGCCGATCAGCGGGCCGCCACGCCAACGGCAGCAGCTGAATACGCAACGCCGAACCTGCCAGAGGAGTTGGCCAATCTGAATCAGCTGGCAAGTCGGCTTTTGGCAGCTATGCAGAATGCCATTCGAGTTCGGCGACAATATTTGGACCGCATTGCTAATTCGGTAGTCTTGCGTGAGCCAACTAGACTGTATGATCAGCAAAGCCAAAAACTTGATTTGCTAAAAAATCGTTTATCGCGGGTTATCGATAACGAGCTAAAGCAAAGTCGGGCTAGTTATAAGCTGGCTTTGCAAAAATTAATAGGCAACAGCCCTGAAAAGCGAGTTGCTAGCTACCTAGAAAAACGGGCCTATTTAAGTAAAATGTTGACTGACCAAATGCAGCATTACCTAGCCGACAAACGGAACGATTATGAGAAGGCTAAGCAGCGCTTAGCTGATATCAGTCCGCAGAAAACCTTGGATCGCGGTTTTGCTTATACTACGGATGAGCATGACCGGATGATAGCTTCAAGTTCCGACTTAAGCCAGGGAATGAAATTGATTCTGCACTTTAAAGACGGCGAAGCTGAAGTGGTAGTAAATGAAATCAGGAGGAATCAAGATGGCAGAAGAGAAAAATAATTTTGAACAAGAATTAGCAAGTTTAGAAAAAATCGTTAACAACTTGGAAAGCGGCAATGTTCCTTTGGCAGATGCCCTTGATCAATTTAAAGCAGGCGTTAAGCTTTCTAGAGACTTAGACAAGCAATTAACCGCAGCCGAAGAAACGGTGGCTAAATTGATCGACAAAGATGGTAACGAAACACCGATTGATCCAACCAACAGCGGTTCACCAGAGGCATAATGATGGAGTTTTCGGCTTTTAGAAAAAAATGGACGCCCCAAATTGATCGCTTTTTAGCTGATAAATTAGCGACTGAAATCGCTGATCACGATTTTGGCCAGATCATGGCTTATTCAGTTATGGCTGGCGGCAAAAGATTGCGTCCGCTGCTGTTTTTAGCAGTGCTAGAGACTTTAGGCAAAGAAATTGATGAATCAGCTCTTAGAACTGCTTGCGGAATTGAGTTGATTCATACCTATAGTTTGATTCACGATGATCTGCCGGCAATGGATAATGATGATTATCGCCGGGGAAAATTAACCAGCCACAAAAAATGGGGTGAAGCCCAAGCTATTTTAGCCGGCGATGCCCTGTTGCCATTAGGAATCGAGTGGATTGCTAAAGGCAGCCAGAATGTTGAGATGACGGCCGTTATGGCCCAAGCAATCGGCCCGAACGGCATGGCTGGTGGCCAGTATTTAGATATTGATGCGACCAATAATGCGGCGGTTAAAAATGACGATAACTATTTAAATCGAATGGAATGGCTGAAAACGGGCTGCTTGATTCTGGCCAGTGTTGAAATGGGTGCGATTTATGGGCAAGCAGATGCCCAAGCTAAGCCAAATTTGCTTGATTTTGCTCATGCTTTTGGTCGTGCCTACCAAATTTATGATGATTTGGTTGATGTGGTTGAATCCAGTGAAGAAGCTGGGAAAGCCACGCACAAAGATGAAGCGGAAGGAAAAAATAATACTTTGACTTCATTGGGCGTTGAGGCCAGCCGCAAAGCGTTGCAGCAACTTATTGACCAGGCTAAAGCGGATTTGACGGACTTTTCTGATCCAGTATTAGCCGGCTTTTTAGAAATTTATCAGAAGGTGCTTTAATGGCAAAAGAACGTGCAGATGTGATTTTAACCAAACAGGGGATTTTCAATTCCCGAACCCAAGCACAACGTGCGATTATGGCTGGTTTGGTGTCAGACCACAATCATCAACGGATTGATAAGAGCGGCACCAAGTTTCCCCCTGATGAGGTATTTTACGTCAAAGATGATGGAAAAAAATACGTCTCTCGGGGTGGCTTTAAACTGGAAAAGGCCTTGAAAGTTTTTGATATTAAGCTCAAAAATAAAATCTGTCTTGATATCGGTGCTTCAACTGGCGGCTTTACCGATGTGGCTTTGCAAAATGGGGCTAGCTTGGTCTATGCCCTGGATGTTGGCTATAATCAGCTAGCCTGGCAGCTTAGAGATGATCCCCGCGTGGTGGTAATGGAAAAGCAGAATTTCCGCTACAGCAAGCCAAGCGATTTTGACCAAGGCTTGCCTGATTTTGCCATGACGGATGTTTCCTTTATTTCCTTGGACCTCATCTTGCCGCCAATGTATGCCATTTTGAAGGATCAATGCGATGCGGTTTGTTTGATCAAGCCCCAGTTTGAGGCTGGTCCGGAAAATGTCGGCAAACATGGGATTGTTCATGATCATGAAGTTCATCGGCAAGTTATCCAGCACACGATGACCGAAGCGATGAAGATCGGCTTTAATGTTTTAGGAGTTGACTATTCCCCGATTAAAGGTGGCAAGGGGAATGTTGAATTTTTAATTCATTTAGGCAAAAATGAAGCTTCAGGCGGACAGTGCCTCTGGGATGGAGATCCAGCAGAAGTTGTAGCGCGGGCTGTTAGTGAATTGTAAAGGTTGAGGTAGCAGAATGCTGGTTGAACTTGATATTCAAAATTTTGCCATAATTAAAACGCTTAAAGTCCGTTTTCAGGATCGGATGACGGTTTTAATTGGAGAAACCGGTGCTGGTAAGTCAATTATTATTGATGCCGTTTCCCTCTTATTGGGGGGACGGAGTCAAAAAGAAATGATCCGGACCGGTGAAAAAAAGGCAGTTATTACTGGCTTGTTTGAACTTGAGACGCAAGAAGCACAAGTAAGCAAGCTGTGTGAAGATTATGGGCTTCCTTATGATGATCATCAGTTAGTTATTAGCCGAGAATTGGCTGTAAAAGGGCGCAGCGTCGTCCGCATCAATGGCCAGCTCACCACCATCAATGTCTTGCGCGATCTTGGACGTTATTTGGTAGATATTCATGGACAAAATAACCACCAGATCCTCATGGATCCTGACCGGCAAATTGATCTGGTTGATAATTATGCCGGATTAGCCCTAGCAGAACACTTAAAGACCTATCAAGCAGATTACCAAGACTGGCTTGCAATTTCTAAACGGCTGCGTTCCTTGCGGCAAAATGCGCAGGAGCTAGCTCAAAAGCACGATATTTTGCAATTTCAACATGATGAGCTGGCTGCAGCTGATTTGACTGATCCCCATGAGGATGACGAGCTTGAAGAAGAATTCAACGAACTGAGCAATTACCAAAAGATTGCGGATACTGCAAACTATTTCATGCAGCTCTATGATGACGATGAACATGGAATTGGTGCTTTGCTTGATGATGCGCAAAATTCCGCCCAAACTTTGGCAGAATATGGAAATAAATTTAAGGATTTTGCTAAAGCTGTCAATGATGGGATCTATGCCTTGACAGATGCGCGTAGCGAATTATCAAATTTAATGGATGCCTTTGATTTTGATGAGGAACGCTACCAATTTGTTACCAGTCGGCTGGATACCTTAAATTCCTTAAAAAAGAAATATGGCCCTAGTCTGCCAGAGGTATTTGATTTTTATGCCAAAGTTGACCGTGAATTGGATCAATTTGAAACTGGCGGTCTTGATGAAGATGAATTGCAAAAAGAACTAGCAAAGCTAGAAAGCAAATTGACCAAAGAAGTTAGCGAGCTGCACCAAATTCGCGAAAAAGTTGCGAGCGATTTGGAAGCTAAGATTAAAGTTGAACTGGCTGATCTTTATATGGAAAAGGCGCGTTTTAGTATTGCTATCGACCAAACTGAAACCTTTACCGAAAAAGGGTGTGACGAGGTAAGTTTTTTGATTGCGCCAAACCCTGGCGAAGCGCTGATGCCCCTAGTCAAAATTGTCTCCGGTGGTGAACAATCACGCCTGATTTTAGCCCTCAAGGCAATTTTCAGTGAGGTTGAACCAGTGGGAACGATGATTTTTGATGAAATTGATACTGGTGTTTCCGGACGGGTGTCAGCTGCTATTGGCAAAAAGATGCACAACATTGGTAAAAATAAACAAGTTATTGCCATCACGCACTCGCCCCAAGTGGCTGCAGCTGGCGATAATCGTTATTTGGTGGCTAAGGAAGTCAAAGATGGGGCAACCTTTACGCAAGTGGGTCCTTTAACGACCGAAGAAGCCATTACAGCGATCGCTCAAATGATGGCTGGCAACAATGTCACTGAAGCTGCTAAACAAAACGCAGCGGACTTGATAAAACGTAGTCAAGAATAGATAATATAATTAGTGTGTGAGAAAAAAAGCGGCGAAGCCAGGATCCTAATTCTAGGAGGAACAGGCTTGGCCGCTTTTTGATCTGGTCAAGCTTATTGTAAAAAAGCATACCGTTTCTATGGTATGATAAGTTGGCTCTTTGTCAAATCCTGTTGATAAGGGTTGATATGAGCTTGAATTGAAGATCCGTATAGTATTAGTTTAGATACTATATGGATCTTTTTCTGTTACCAC
>NZ_BMAY01000004.1 GCF_018327645.1 Lactobacillus corticis
GTGGTAACAGAAAAAGATCCATATAGTATCTAAACTAATACTATACGGATCTTCAATTCAAGCTCATATCAACCCTTATCAACAGGATTTGACAAAGAGCCACAATTAGGACAAGTTTCCATAATAATCCCTACCCTTTAAGTATTTTGTGTTACATGCTTTAATTATACCATTTATCACAAAAAGACCGCTCTAGCCGAAGCTGAGCGGTCCAATTTAGCAAAAGTTTAAACTTTATGCTGTTTCTGCACTATGTTTTGGTTTTGATTTGCGCCAAAAGTCAAAATTCAACCCTTCGTAGGTAAGTTTTACCAAGGCTGGCAAGGTAATTGGCAAGAGGAACATCAAAATCAACAAACCGATAATAACGGTGGTTGCGACCTCAATCAAGGTTGGAATGCCAGATGGAATCAAGGCAGCAAAGGTACCGCCCAAGATGATAATCGCAGAAATAACCACGGTCCCAATAATTCCCGCAGCATGCAGAATCGTGCTGCTTGGTGAAGCCTGCGGATCAGCCTTTTGCAATTCACGATATCTCGTCATCAAGAAGATACTGTAGTCAACCCCTAAGGCAATGATCATGATAAAGCTGAAGAATGGTACATTCCAAGCTAACTTGTCATGACCCAGCATTGGTTTAACCAGCCATTGGTTAATTGACAGTGAGCTGATGTAGGCAATGAGCAAAGTCAGCATGATGTAAATTGGCTGCAGCAATGATCTGGTTACAAACATCAAGGCAATCCCGATCCCAATAATCATGATGGCTGCCGTTCTGGTAAAGTCACCGCTAGCCGTTTGCCGAGTGTCTTGGATATGTGAGCTTTGACCGCCGGCTGCCACTTGAGCATTGGCCAGTTTGGTACCCTTGAAGCTCTTCTTGGCAATCTGCGTCAAGTTTTGTGCTTGATTAGTTGCCTTATTGCCAGATGGATCTGACTTAAAGACGACCATGATGTAGGCACTCTTCTTGTCTGGACTCAGGTAGGTCTTAATTGACTGCTTAATTTGCTTGTCCTTCAAGGCTGACTTCGGAATGTAGAAGGTCTCAGCAGCGGCTGACTTTTGCAAGCCCTTCAAGTAACTGCCACCCTGCTTTAAACCAGTTGAAGCAGTTCCTAGACCCTTGGTAATCTTCTTGTTGCCGCTAGCAAGCTTGCCAGCTCCAGATGATAACTTGTCTGATCCACTGGTTAGCTGCTTAGCGCCGCTGGTTAATTGGCTTTCACCTGATTGCAGGCTGCCGATTCCTGAATTCAAGCTGCCTAAACCGCTGTACAAGGAGTTAGCACCAGTGTACAGTTGGCCGGCACCAGAAGCACCTTCTTTAGCAGCAGATTGCACTTGTTCCAAACCAGAATCCAGCTTGTTCAAGGCAGTAACGGCTCCTGGCAAGGCCACGTTTGAAGCACTGGCTAATTCTTGAACCGAACTCTTGAGCGTCTTAACTTGACTTAACAAGCCACTCAAAGTGCTTGCCTGACCGCTGATTCCTTTTAGCGAAGTGCCTAAAGACTTGTCGGCATCGCCAGCTGCTTCAATGTTTTGACCGATGCTTTGCAAACTTGAAGTCAAGCTACTAGTCAAGCTTGCAGTTTGACTAGTAACTTTGCTTTCAACTGATGATAAGACTGAATTCAAAGCAGCATCCATCGCTGCAATTTGGGCATCGTTCAGGCCAGCTTTTTTAGCAGCAGCATTATATTCTGCTAACATGGCTGCTTTATCGCTATCGGACAGAGAAGTTGAACCCGCGCTGGACAAGCTGGACTTAAGCGTCTCTAAAGTATTCCCAGCAGCAGATAATTGCGTGCCAATGGTTTGGGCTTGGCTAGCAACATTGCTCAAATTAGTCGTTAATTGACTGACATCAACTGAACTGTTGCTGCCCAAAGCTGAATTCAATTCCTGAATGCCGGAATTGATTTTTGGCAAGGCTGCCTGTAATTGTTGAATTTGGCTTTGACTTGAACTGGATAGTTGCGCTGACAATTGCTGACTCAAGCTGTTTAACCCAGCATAGAGAGTGTAAGTGCCCGCTCTTAAGCTGCCAGCCCCGCTGTAAAGTCGGCTAGAGCCAGAAGCTAGGCGGTCAGTCCCAGAAGCCAATTCTTCCGAGCCGCTTTCCAATTGACTTGAGCCAGAGGATAGCGTTTGCGCCCCGGTCTTCAGACGAACCGCACCGGCAGTAATCTTGTTGGAACCAGCTTCTAGCTTGTCCAAACCGCTTACTACTTGGTTAACGCCGCTATTAACCGTCTTCATTTGGTTATTCACATAAAGTTGATTGATCTTTTCACCATATGGACGAGTTACGCCGGCAGCAAAGTCGACGTTCTGCAGCTTGCTATATTTGCCAATTAATTCATCCAGCAGCTTCATGTAGGTTTCATTATCCATCTTGTGCTTAGACTGGATGTAAATATAGGTTGGTTCGGCCATCCCCTTCGAGAAGTGCTTTTGAATCAGCAGCAAACCTTTTTTAGAAGGAGTAGAATCAGAAATTTCGGCAGCGTCGTCGTAATTTAGCTTATTTTGGTACATCATGGTAAACGGAACTGCGATAACTGCCGTTAAGACCAAGGCTAAAAAGGCATGCTTTAAGCTTCCACGGGCAATGCCATGCCACAATTTGCTTTCCGTTTCACCCGAGAATTCTTTTACCGGCCAGAACATCTTGCGTCCCAAAACTGCCATAAAGAATGGGTTTAAGGTTAATAAGACAATTAACAAGACCGCAACCCCAACGGCAACTCCCGTTGCTGATTGGTAAATTGAGAACTTAGCCAAACCTAAGGCACTAAACCCAATCAAAATTGAGGAGCCGGAATAAAGAATGGTCTTACCGGCGACACGGAGGGCGTTTCGTTCAGCCTCTTTGACGGTCATCCCTTTACCCAAGTTTTCTTTAAACTTGTCATAAAGCAGAATGTTGTAGTCCGTCCCGATCCCAAACAAGACGATAATCATAAAGACTTGCGTAAAGTTAGAGAATGGGAAGTTAGCCGTTTGCACCAGGTTGGTCACAATTGAGAAGGAAACGAGGAATGAAACCCCCACCGTCAATAGCGAGATCAAAGGCACAATTGGTGAACGGAAGACGATTACCAATACGATAAAGATAAAGACTACCGTAATCAATTCGGTCTTCTTTATTCCTTCTTGGATTGAACTGGAGAAGTCGTCGGTTAAGATATCCGCACCCGTGACATAGGTCCGCACGCCACTGGTCTTGGCTGCTTTAGATAGCTGTTTATTAATGTGCTCAATCGTCCCATGGTTCTTGGACACATTTAATTGCACGAGCCAAGTAGTACCATCATCTGACTTTAACAGCTTTTTGGAGGCAGCATTATCATTAGGAGCTTGCATGCTCTTGATGCCATACTTGGACTTATTTGCCTTCAACTCAGCGACGGTGTTGTCAATTGCTTCCTTGTCTGCGGCAGTTAGTTTGCCATGTTCTTTATTAAAAACAATCCCAATTTCATGGGTGTTTTTCTTGGTCTTAGTCCATCTAGCTTCTAGGTGGTTAGCCACTTCAGACTGGACTGAGCTAGGCAAGCTAATTGTTGAGTGTGCCCGCGTTAAGGCTGAAACGTTGGGCAACGCAACAACAGAGATCACCAAGATCACGATCCAAGCCAAAAGCGAGAATACGTGATTCTTTAAGAACTTCTGCACTTTTCTTTTCCTCCCTTATGCTTCCGATAAATCTGGCCGTACCAGGCGCAAGATCATTTGGTGGTAGTCATGCCTTGCTTTTTGAGCATCTTGATCAGTGAAAAAAGCTGATCGGTCTAAAAAGACATATCCTAAAACCGCCCCGATGACAACATGAATCGAGATCGCTTGACCTTGACGCAAATTAAGTTTTTCAGCTAAATCTAGGATACTTTGGATGCCCTGACTGATTTCATCACTGGTTGAATACTCATTCAAGTGGAATAAAATCGCCGACAAAGCATTATCTGCCAACAAAAAATCTCGCGTCAGATCCGCAAATTTTAGCAATGCCTCTTCTCCTGACATTCCTACCAATTCGCCGGTCAATTGCTGGCGCAGCCGTTTTATTTCCCGTGCTGCTACCAAAGACAACATCTCTTTTCGCCCGCGCACGTAGTGGTAGAGCGATTGTGAACGGATATCCAACTTTTTTGCCAAACTTGGCAAAGTCGTGTCTTCTAATCCTTTTTCATTGATGAGTTCAACAGCAGCATCAAGAATCTTATCTAAATCCAGGGTTCGTTTCTTTACCATTTCTTTGCCCCTTTTCTAGTACAGAGGATAATATACCACTACAATTTGAAGAAAACAATCTACAAAATGTAGAAAAATACAGTTTAATGTAAATAAAAGCCTTTTCATACGCTGAAAAGGCTTTTATTTTATATCTATATGTATATAGAATATTAAGTTCTATTGAAAGAGCTTATTGACACTAGCTCCTAGACTGCTTCCAGGGTTGCCATTTTCAGTCCAAAAGCTAACCACATAAGTTTGTTTGCTGCCGCGCACCAGGGCACAGGCAGCTTGACTATCACCCATGGCATAAACCGTCCCCTTCAAATGCTTACGCAAACTAGGTTTGTTTTTAGCCGTCGCCATCGCCGTTAAGACTTGCTGGGCTTGAGTCGTCCCGATCCCTTTGCCATGGTAGAAACTAGCCATGGTATTGGCCAAATCTTGGGCAGTTGACTTGCCGGCGTAGCCACTAGTCAAGACGGTATGCTTGGCTCCAAGCTTTTTGGCAATGCGTTCGACATTCTTTTTGCCCATTTTTCTTAATAGCGCATTAGCTGCTGATTTGCTGCCTTTTAGCATCGCCTGGCGCAAATATTGCACCCCATACATAATCCCGGTCTGTACTAATTTGTCACCCTTGACCTTGTCGCTGGCCGTAATCTTGATGGCGGTCTGAGAACTCAATTTGCCAGTCTTCTCTTGTTCATACAAAGTAGCCAATAAATAGATCTGCACGACCCGACCAACATTGTGACTTATGCTGCTGGTATAGACGTTAGCAAACTTATTGCCGCCACCATTAACTACATAAACTTGGTAGCTTTCATTATCTCCCATGGCCGTCTTAAGTGCTTTGGCATACTTTTGATCGCTTCCACTAGCTACTTTAACCTGGATTTTAGTGCTTTTAGGCGTTTGGGGCTCACTGCTTGAAGATGCTGAGTTCTTGCTGGTTTTACTGGAAGTCGATGGTTTGACTAACTTAGTCGTTTGACCACTAACATTGATGGGTGATGTATCGATTCTTTTTAAATTAGCTGAATAGAGAACAAAAGCAAAAAAAGTCGCTATCGCAGCTCCTAAAAAGATATGGTTTTTCATAGTTGCTACCTACCCTAGAAAAAATGATTCTTTTTCATCAAAAATACTAGCCATACCATCAAGACAACCATCAAGATAATGATGACGACCCAGTCAAGCGAATTATTGGCAATGGGAAGCTTGACGTTCATGCCGTAAAAGCCGGTCAAAATTGTTGGAATGGTCAACACCAAAGACCACACGGTTAAGAACTTCATCGTGTCGTTCAGGTTATTGTTCATCATGTTATTAGAAGTGGTGGACAAGGTTTGGGTCACCTGGCGCGAAATCTGCACCATTTCAGATGACTGGTTGGATTCAATCAGCGCATCATCCAGGCGTTCAGTTGCCGACTTGGAAAACTCTAGTTTAGAATGCTTTAATCCATTAAGCATCATCAAGTCAGTCTGAATAGAACTGGACAAATAAACTAAACTTTTTTCAATGTTGGATAGTTCAGCCAAATCCTTGTTATCAATATCATCTGATAATTTGGTGTCTAAAATATTGCGTTCAACATCTAGCTGCGTAACGGCCCGCTGAAAGTATTGCGAAGCATATAACAAAAAGGACATCACCAAAGTAGTTACATCCTCTGCTTCACTCAGGCGATCCCGCATCTTTTCATCGTTAAACTCATCAAAAACGTAACTAGTTGATTCGGTATGAAAAGTAAAAACGTCGTTGCCGATTACTAAGAAAGTAATTGGGTGAGCCGTAAAGTGCTTGATCGAACTGGTGGGCCAGATGGGGACATCATAAACCAGCAAATGACTGTGAGTATGCTGGTCATAATCGTAGTGGGGACGCTCGTGCCGGTCACTTACATAGGAGATGATGTCTGGCGTAAAGTTGAATTCGTCTTGCAGGCGATTGCTGTCTTCTTCACTTAAATTACTGACATCAAACCACCGGTAACTAGTTTCAACTGGAAAATGCTGTTGTCTGATCAAGTTCCTCTCACCTCAATTTCGTTTGCAAAATACCAAACTATTCAATTTCATACTTAATTATCGTAACATTTTTTAGCCTGCATTTGCGCCTAAAAACGGCGATCTTGCAACTTTCTTTGCTTATTTGCAGCTTGCCTTATTAAGCCAAGAAAAAAAGACCCACAAGTGGGTCTTCTTACTAATAAATTTATTGCTTCCAAGCAGCATCAAATTTAGTCTTGCCATTAGTAATTTGTGTATTTACATTTTGCTTCTTTTGCGCAGCCGTCAAAATGTTTTGCATAATGGTGCTCAATTGTGAGTAAGTTGCGTTAGCATTCTTGGTTACTGGCAAAGTGTACATGTTCTTGGTTGCGTCCTTCAAAATCTTTGGCGTCTTCATATCTGAATTGTCAGTGTAGGCCTTAGAGTTCAAAACGCTAGTGTTTACTGGAACATAACCAGTTGCATTAGCCCAAGTTAATTGGCTCTTCTTTGAAGTCAAGAACTTGATGTACTTGAAGGCAGCAGCTCTTTGCATGCTTGAGGCTTGCTTAAACATGTAAATGTCAGTACCTTGACTCATGGTGTACTTGCCAGGACGGGCAGCTACGCCGTAAGTGAACTTCTTGCCAACGCCTTGCTTAACGAAGCCTTCACCAGCTGAAGTGCCGATAAACATTGCAACCTTTTGGTTAGCAAATGGACCTGAAAGGTAGTTGTCTGAACCAGCAATTCTGAAGTAGCCAGCCTTCATGCCATCAGCGTAGTAGTTGATAACTTTCTTAGAAGTTGCACCACTAAAGTTGATGTTCTTAGTGAAGTTAACGCCTTCGTTCTTCATGCCTAAAACGTAGTAGTTTGATAATGAGTCAAAACCAGCACCAACAACCTTGCCCTTGCTCTTCTTGTAGATCGTTTCAGCGGCAGTCTTAAGTTCGGCCATGGTCTTTGGAACCTTAACTCCGTACTTATCAAGCAAAGTCTTGTTGTAAGTCAAAGTTTCAATTGACTTGTTAAACGGAATACCATATTGGGTTCCCTTGATCTTAGCACCATCAAGCAAAGTTGAGCTGATGCCAGAAGCTGAAGCTGAGCCCCAACCAACATTCTTGTTGTTGATGTATGGCTTCAAGTCAACTAACAGGTTGTTTTCAGCTGCGTTGTAAAGCCAACCTGGGTAGGCTTGGGTAATTGTTGGCAGGTTCTTTGGTGATTGCAAAGTTGAGTTAATCTTTGATTGCAAGTCAGGGTATGAACCTTGGTTTTCCAACTTAACCGTAACCTTTGGATTGGCCTTTTCAAATTCAGCCGTCAACTTCTTCAAAGTGCTTTGTTGCACGCCAGTCATTCCGTGCCAGAAAACAATCGTGGTCTTCTTGGTAATCTTCGATGGAATCTTGGCATCTGAAGATGAACTTGATGAATTTGAGTTAGAGCAGGCCCCTAAAATTAAGGCCGCACCAGCAATAGCGATGGTGGCTAACTTTTTTCCGAACTTCATGTAATTGAGTCCTCCAAAAAATACACAATAAAATAAACACAAACTTTTGATATTTAGCTAAGCGTGATTGTCTGACCGCGTTTAGGTAATATCCGCTCTCCATAGGGGTTCGTTTCCAGCTCCGGATGCAATGTGTGCACCGGACATAAAATTGCTGGTTGAACTCGGGCAATAATTTTGGCCAAATCCGCTTCATCTGCGTGCCCAGAGCAGCGAAGCAGCTTCACTTCAATCCGGCGTGCTTCAACGGCCTCAATAAATGGCCGATAAGCCGGATCAAAGTCGCCTAAAGGTTCGGCATTGGAATGAATGTAGAGCCCACCAGGCAGCAATTGGTCAAAATTGTTATTAACTTCCCACAAATATTGGTGATCATCTGCCAAAAGGCTTTGGTAGTCAACTGCCAAACTCGGATCAAGGTCTGGTTTAGCCGCCTCATCCGGAAGATAGTAGTATGGCAAATCTTTCCCTAAAGCTGCCTTTAGCAAGTGGGCGCGGCCGGCATTTAAGACTACCTTACGCGGAGATTGTTTGATAATCTCCAATAACCGTTCAACATTAGTTGGGTAAGTATTAAAAGTCAGCTGGCGCTTGGGATTTTCCTTTTGCAGGGCAACAATTTGGGCCGTTAAGTCGACCTCTGACTTAGGACCAGTGAATTCTTCACTGCTTTCAGCCTTAGCCTGCTTCTCCTCAGGCCAAGAAACCCCAGTCCCTTCAATAATGAACAAATCGCACCCCTTAACTCGGTCAAGGTAAGCTTCAACCCAGTCAGGATGGTAGCCATGCAGCCGAATATCGCCGGTAAAGGCAATGGTCTTATCAGGGGTTTTAACCACCAATCCTGTAGCACCATAGGCATCATGGTCGCTAGGCCAAACTTCAATTTGCAAATCGCCAACTTGAATCGGCTTTTTATACTCCGCCGCGATTATCGGACGCGTATAGTTCTTGGCCTTACCCGCTGCTGGCAGCAAAAAGTCGCCATTTTCATTCAAAACCGGCAGCAATTTTGCAGTTAAGGGACCAGCATACAACGGAATTTCTGGTGCGAGCAAATTCATTGCCTTGCTGTGGTCCAGATGCAAGTGCGACATGTAAGCCGCCGCATGTTCCCAGCGATCATGATCAATAGCTTCGCCTGTGATCAGCGGATCGTAGAAATTGGGCACATCCCCAATCAGTTCATATTTAATCAGGGTTTTATAGCTTTCATCCGGCAAGGATAATTCTGGACGATAAACTTCGCCCAGATCAAACAAGACATGCGATTTGGCATAAGCCACTTCAATCATTGGCCCGCCAATGGTCGTCAAACCATTATAGAAAGTAACAGTGGTCTTATCCTTTAAGGTCATTTCTTACAACCCCCTGAATAATCTGCTTTCTAAAGATGAAGTACAGAATTAAGATCGGCAAAACAGTTAAAGTAGCTGCGGCCAATTGCAATTCCGTCTCCGCCCCGGCGTCGGAAGCAAACGATGACAATCCGTTGTTAAGCAGCCGCATCGTATCTTCATTGGTTACCAATAATGGCCAGAGGAAGGAATTCCAGCTGGAAATAAAGCTCAGCAAACCGACCGTAAAGAGGCCGCCCTTACTCATTGGAACCAGAATTTTCCAAATATAATTCCAGTCGCTTGCCCCATCAATCATTGAGGCCTTGTAGATGGTCTTAGAAATTGAGCCAAAATATGACTGCAAATAATACATGTAGAAAATTGACGTCAAGAATGGCAAAACCAAACCTAAGTAGGTATTCAATAAGCCCAGTCTAGCAATGGTGTTGTAGTTGGTGAAGATAATTGCTTCGCCAGGAACCATCAAGAGACTTAGCATCACCATTTGCAAAATTTTCTTGCCCTTAAATTCCAAGTTGACCATGGCAAAAGCGCCCAAGAGTGAATTCAAGAGACTCACAATTGTCGTCACGCTGGCAACAATGAAGGTGTTTAAAAAGTAACGAGCAAATGGCGCTTGTTTGAACACTTTAGCATAGTTGCCCCATTGGAAGTGCTTGGGAATTATGGTTGGCGGGATGGCAGTAGTTTCTTGGAAGGACATCAAGCCGCCTAAAATCATATAAATGAAAGGGAAAATCGTGATGATGGCAAAAATGGTCAAAATGATATAGGCAACTAAAGTGCCAACATGCAGTTTTTTCATTTAGTTCTCCCCGATCTTCTTCATTAACTTACGTTGCAGGAAAGTAGTCAGCAGGATTAACAGGAACAAGATAACCGTTGCGGCCATCGCTACTCCAGGCGTACCGACCATTTGGAACTTGTTGTAGATGTAGAACACGGCTACTGAGGCAGAGTTTCCGACCCCGGCTTGACCGTTGAACAAGGCGTAAATTGAGGTATATACCTTGAAAGCGGAAATTACATCCATCGTCAGCAAGAAAGCCAAAGTTGGCACCAATTGCGGCATGGTAATCCGCCAGAATTTTTCGTTGGAGCTGGCACCATACATTTCTGCAATCGTGTAAAAATTAGGATCGATATTCCGCAAAGCCCCCATCAAAATAACAATGTTGAAGGCTAACGAAGTCCAAATTCCGAAAATGATAACGGTAATCATGGACATTGACGGATCATCAAGCCAGTTAGCAGTTGGCAAGTGGAAAAATTTCAAAACAAAGTTTAAAATCCCATAGTCCCCATTGAAGATGTAGCGGAAAACAATTCCGATGGCAATCGTAGAGGTAACGTAGGGCATAAAGAAGGTCGTTTCCCAGAACGACTTATGCTTTACCTTGCTGAAAATCATCCAGGCAAGCATCACTGAGATGGCAAGCCCGATAGGCACGGTCACAACAGCATACAAAATTGTATGACTCATCGATGACCAGAATTCGGGATCGCTGAAAATATATTTATAGTTGCTAAAGCCGGTCCAAGATAAATTAATCAATGAGCCGCTTTGAAAACTCATCACAAAGGCTCTCAGGATCGGCCAAATTAGGAACAAGGTTGACAGGATAACCGTCGGCGCTAAAAAGAGCCAAGCCTTAGTTTGATTCTTCTTCATTAGTAAACACGTGTCCCTTCCTTAGTAAAGAGGAAGATGCGGTCCAGCCGCATACTCAGCTGTACCTGGTCGCCGCGTTGAATAGTAGTTTCCAGGTTAACCAGTGAGCGAGCTTGGATGCCGTCATGATCAAATTTGAGGATCCGTTCACGGCCAATTAATTCCACATCGCTGATTTTGGCCGTAAAATGTCCTTGTTCAGACGGCAAAATATTTTCTGGACGAACCGATAAAGTATATTCGCCAGGAGTTAACTCGCCCTTGATCCGATCTTGGTCTAAGGCAGCAAGGGGAATTTCAAAGTCGCTGCCGCTAATTTTGCCATCGGCAATTTTAACCGCAAAATTGTCAATTACTGGATTGCCAACAAAGTTAGCTACAAAGTAATTATTGGGTTCCAGGTAGAAGTTTTGACCGACGTCATCTTGCTGGATTACCCCATTATTGAAGAGAATAATTTTATCGCCAATCGATAAAGCTTCTTCTTGGTCGTGCGTAACAAATAAAGTCGTAATGCCCACCCGCTTTACCAATGAGCGGATTTCTTCACGAATTTTCAGACGCAGCCGGGCATCAAGGTTACTTAAAGGTTCATCCATCAGCAAAATTTGCGGCTCTTGCACTAAAGCCCGCGCAATCGCCACCCGCTGCTGCTGACCACCAGACAAGTTGCCCGGTTTTTGGTTGGCTAATTCCGTAATTTGCGTGATTTCCATGTACTTCTTGGCAACTTTTTCCGCTTCGGCCTTGCTGCGCTTATTCTTCCCTACCGTGAGCGGGAACATTACGTTTTGCAGCACCGTCATATGCGGATATAGCGCATAATTCTGGAAAACATAGCCGATTTGCCGGTCTTTTGGCGCCACCTTAACGACCGATTTGCCGTTAAAGAGAATGTCGCCGCTGGTTGGATCAAGCAAACCAGCCAGCATGTTCAGCATAGTTGTCTTCCCGCAGCCAGAAGGCCCCAATAAACAAACCAGGTCCCCCTTTTTTACGGAAAAACTCACGTCCTTCAAAGCTTCATGACCGTTGTCATAAACCTTGCGGAGATTCTTTACTTGGACAAATTGTTCATCAATCATAAATATACACACCACAATATATAGTCTCTTGCTAGCAATTTCTTCTTAATTTTAAGCTATTAGAGCATAAATTACAATTATAAATATTCGGCTTTAAGCTACTCACAAGCTAACTGGGTGATTTTATTTCTGCTTTGTATGGATTTTTTGCATATTTTTTCACAAAAGCAAAACTAAAATTCGGCTTTTCAATATCTTGTGTTTTGCCTAACAAAAAAGCGCTCGTAACAGCGCCTTTTTTTACAGATTATTGCCTAAATCAAATTTGAATTGCGAACTTTCCAAAGCTTGCCGGGTCAAATCACTAGTTAACGTTTGTGTTTTCTTGGTAATTGTGGCTGCCGTTTTGGCATTCTCTGCCGTCAAAAACTCGCTTAAGGCAGCTTTTTCTTGGTCACTAGCCGCCGCATCAATCGCATCAATTCGGCCTACTGCATAGCTTTGGCATTGATCGCGATATTCATTAACTTGATTAATAAATTGGTGGTAGCGCGGCTCGATCAGCACTTGGAGGTTTTTATACAGCCAGTAGGCACTGGTCAAATCGACTTCATGATCAGCCTTTTGGTAGTTGGCTGGCGTGTCATTAATATTGGTGTAAAACGGCACATATGGCGAATAAGCATAAAAGCCTAAATTTAACCACTGAATAGCAGCATACTCGGGGGCTACGCCACTTCTAATTTGCAAAATACTTGATTCTTGATTGCGATCCAAAGCGATCGACCGGAACAGCTTGCCCTTTTCCTGATCGCTGGCAAAAGTCCCCATAGGATCAAATTCTGTGCCATTATAGTGACTAGACAAGAAAAATTCGACGTCTTCGATACTAATCTTGCGTTCAGGCTTACGAGTAAAGGGCAGGTTTTGGCTGCGCGGATCTTGGCTAATGCTTGGGTTAAACAACTTCTGCCCATACCAGGTCCGAGGCGTGTTGTAGTAACTGTCAGCTTCGTTTTGCGTCCCAAAGATATTGCGGAAATTAAAACCGTGACTGGCTGGATTCAGGTGATGTTTTTCGACAAACTCCCGAATGGTGCTGGCATACATAAAATTGTCGGGGTCGTCAAAGTCAATTTCTTCAATGACTTGAATATTAGGACAAATTGCGTAGGAATCATCTGGAATTCGAGCTGCCACCCATTGGTGGCCGGCGCCGGTTTCAAAGTACCAAACCTCGTCTTGGTCGGAAAAAGCAATCCCATTCGATTCGCCGGTACCATATTTTTCAATCAGCTGCCCCAGTCGCTTGACGCCTTCCCGCGCTGTCTTGACAAAAGGCAAAACGATGGCCAGCATCGAATCCTCATTTATGCCATTTTCTACCAAGGGATCATGGCCCAAGCAGCGGGCGTTGGTAAATTCAGTTTCAGTCGCTGACATAGCCACGTTGTATTCGTTTATTCCCTGCTCATCCCATGCCCCAGCACTTTGATCGCTGTTGGGCGTGCAAGTGTAGCGGGCACCTTGACCCGACAAATGCATCTTAAAACCGTTATAAGTCGAAACGTAATCTTCGTCGTAGTTTTTGGCTGGACGCACCACAAAAGTCTTTTCATTAATGGCGCCGTGGGCGTCTTCATCCCGGGCAATGATGGTTGAATTGTCCAAACTTGCCTTTTTACCAACTAAAATTGCTGTACAATTATCTTTTTGCATTATTAATTTTCACTTTCACTTACTTTTACACTAGCATCCCGCTTGGCCCGACCATTGGCATAGTTAAAGCTATATCCAGGCTGGACGTTATAAAGATAAACATTGAAATCCAGTTTGCCGTCGGTCGAAACTGCCTGCAGGTTGATTCCGCGTGCCATTAATTCTGACCCGCGAAAAATTGGCGTTGCCTGATAAATTACCTTTTTCCCTTGACGCAGCGCCGTTCTAACCTTGGCTTCAAAAATGGTTTGGATCTTCTGATTAGAATAAGCCGATTGGGTAAACAAATTCTTGGGATTGTTCTGGTCGCCGCTTTGGTTATTCGGGTTATACTGCCCATCTTGGTCAATCCCAGCTGAAACTGAATATGCGATCAAATGTCCCCGATTGTAAATCTGATTGCGCCCATGATTGCTGTGCCAACCAGTCGGTTCAACATATTGACGCACGCGCAGGCTGTCATTGGCGACGTTTCTTTTTTCCAAAAAGGCCGTATTGGAACTACTGGTCCGATTCAGCTTATCCAGATTGGCATAGATGACCTTGTTAACCTTCCAAGCATGTTTGATCAAGGTACTGTGATTGTTATTGACATAAACAAAGGCCTGGCTGCCTGATTTAAAATTCAGCTTGGCCAGCTTTTGATAATCACTCGCTGATAAGCCGCCATATGACTTGGTGGCCGTTTTAGCTGAATTAAGCGTGCTGGAAGCTGAACTAGCAGATTGGTCGCTTTGGCCAATTAAATCAGTAAAATGACTGGTTTGAAAGCTGCTTTGTCCGCCACTAGTGCCAACACCCCAAATTACGGCTATGGCTACTATCAGGATTGACAGGAGGGAATTGGTTTGCCGCTTGCGTCTTCGTCTTCGTGCCATGCTTTCCTCCTTACCTCCGTGCCCAATCATCAAATACTGCTAAGAAGAAGCTTTCCGTCCAGCATTTGATCGGGTTGTGTTCTGCTTGCAGCGATCTAGCCGCTTTAATTGCGGGCAGGTCGCCCTTGAAAAATTCTCGGTCCCCGGCAATAACATAGTCCGTGAGCGGATTAACTTCTTCTCGCAAGTCAGCCCCTAAATTGCTGAGGGCTTGACCTAGTTCGCTGCGTCCACTGGCTAAATCTCCCGCTAAGACAATCCGTTTATGATCAAATTGACTAAAGCGCACCAAATCACGCGAGGTCGGGAGCGGCTGGGACAGGTCGACCGTCTTCAATTGCTGGGTTAGTTCTTCTTCCAGGTTTGCCGGTGCTAATTTTTGCAACTCGTTGTAGACGCGAATCGTATCCATCGAATCTTGCAGCCCGCGGTGTTCTTCAGTTTGCGCAATATTAAGTCGCTGCAGCAAATCGACCAAGCGATTGTGACGCTGACGAGGATAAAGTCCCCGCGCCAAGCGCAGCACATCGATATAATCGTTATCTAAACGCGGTGCCTTAAATTTTTCACAGGCATCATAAACAAAATTCAAATCGAAATTAACATTGTAACCCGCGATCAGATCGGAACCGATAAAATCACGAAATTCAGCTATTGCCTGTTTAACGGGCTTGCCTTCGTCTTCCAAAAGCTGCTGGGTAATCCCGTTAAGCTTGGTGATAAAGGCGGGCACCCGATTATTCCCCGGGTACTTAACCAGCGTAGAATAGGTATCTACTACCTGCCCTTGGCGGACTTTAACCGCACCTAAATCAGTAATTCGATCGCGGTATGGGGCAAGACCGGTAGTTTCAATATCAATCATCGTGTAATCATCATAAAACCCCGGGTGTTCTCGCCCCTTTTGCCGCAACTTGTCTTGTGCTCCAGGAATCTGCAAGATTCCGTGATCAATTGTTATTGCCATTGCTCCTTCTATCCTTTTCTTTGTGCTTCTCTGCTTTTTTGCTCTTTTTTCTGCTTAATTTACCAGTTCGTGAAGCCAGTCCGCATCCCCTTTGACTAAATGCCAATTAGCAAATTGCCGGCTTAAGTGAACCAGCGGATCAGCTAATTGGGGAGTGGTTTCATCTACCCCGAGCTGCACCAACAAGACCTGATCATCTTCGGCACCAGTCAAAAACCACCGAAAGCGCGTGTTGGCATCAGTATCTGGATAAAAATGCTGACTTAAGGGCACATGCAGTTCCATTTCACGGCCGCATTTAGCACATTTGGGAACTGATCCTTGACCGGCCAGGTAAGCTTTGACCGTTGCTAAGTCTGACAATTGCCCATGGTTAATGCCACTTGAACATTGCATGACGGTCCAATCGCCATTTAAGTTAAAAATTCGCTGCTCATTAAAGCCGGCTGCTTCAAAGTAATGCTCAAATGAACTGGTAGCAATAAAATATTCTTTTCCAGCAAGCAGTTTGCGCACATCGCTAAAAGCGGCTGGCTCTTGAAAATTCAAGGTCTTTTGGCCAATCAACTCGCTCCATTTGGCCCACCGTTCAGGCCAAGCAAGTTGCTGGGCTTTTTCTAATTCAGCAAAATCATCCAAGGGCAAAAATTGGTTGCCACAGGCTAAAACGATTTTGTCGGCATCATGCCAAAGTTTATTTGGTAAATTCATAAAATCCTCTCTACCGTGAAAGTGGGGTCTCGTCCCGCTGATTATTCAGCAATAAATGCTGGCGGACAATTTCCACCAAAGTCTTGCTCAACAGTACCATTTGCTCAGTGGTGGCATATTCATATGGGCCATGGAAATTAGCTCCGCCATTAAACAAGTTAGGCGTTGGGATCCCTTTTTCCGTAATAAAGTCACCATCAGTGCCGCCTCTAAAGGGAATGTGGTGAATTGGCAAGCCCAAAGCCTGATAAGCATGGTGAACCAAATTTACCACATAAGGGTGCTGTTTGATAACGTCGCCGGGAGAATGATATTGATCTTCTAGGTCAATGGTTACTCTGCCCGTACCGTACTTTTGGTTAAGCTGACCAACTAAATCCAGCAATAATTGCTTGGAATGATTAAATTCAGCAGTATCAAAACTGCGGACAATCAAGTCGATCGCAGCATGGTCAACATTCCCTTGGTTATTCAAGACCATGATGTAGCCTTGATAATCCTTGCTGTTTTCGGGAGTAAAACCGGCCGGCAAGCCTTGAATAAATTCACTGGCCATCAAAGCCGCGTTAACCATCAAGCCATAAGCTTCTCCCGGATGGACCACTGTGCCCTTGAATTCGACGTGGGCACTAGCAGCATTAAAGGTTTCATAAGCAATATCGCCCGGATTGCCGTTATCAAGCGTGTAGGCAAACTCTACTGGAAAACGAGAGACGTCAAAGCGGGCTGCTCCGCGGCCAATTTCTTCATCAGGTCCAAAGGCCAGCCAAATTTCGCCATGCTTGACGCTCGGATTTTCCTGCAAATATTTAGCCATGCCCAATAAACCAGCAATCCCCGCTTTATCATCGGCTCCTAAAAGCGTATCGCCGCTAGCCGTAATCAGCGTTTGACCAATGACCTTTTTTAATGATGGAAATTCCTTGGCTGATAAAATGCGACCATTTCCTAATACCAAGTCGCGGCCATCATAGTGTTCGTGAACCTGGGGTTGAACGTGCTCACTATTGAAATCAGCCGTATCAACATGGGCTACAAAGCCGATTGGGGAAGCTGCTTGCGCAGTGTTAGCGGGAATGCAGCCAACAACATAAGCATCTTGCTCGCTATATGAAACATCCTGCAAACCTAAGCCCGTTAATTCCTTGGCAATTTTATGCAGCAGAACGGTTTGCCCCGGAGTCGTCGGGACTTCTCCCGTCCCGTCAACCGAACGAGTATTTAACTTGCAATAATCAATAAACTTTTGTTGGATGTAAGTACGATCAAATGGCATCAAATCACGCCTTTCTAATTAATCCATCAGCATGGGTCTATTATAACAAGAAAGCAGCCGCTTTACGCGACTGCTTGTTGCTGAGTAGAAGATTATCTTTATTTTTTGGCTTTTTTATTCAAAATCACGCCATCCTAAGGCATGCCGAGCTGACAAGTTTACCAAGTTCCATTGCTTGTCATAGCTTGGTGAGAAGAAGAAGTCTTGGTCAACTAGGTCTTCCAAAGTCAGCTTTTGTCCGATAGCCAAGCTGAAGACATTAGCAATCCCAGTTACATCATGACTTGAAACGATATTGGCACCAAGCAGTTGATGACTGAATTCATTGTAGGTCAGACTCACCTTAACGATTGGATTGTCTGCTTCAGGAATAAACTTCGGCCGCAAGTGGTCCTCATAGTAGCTGCTCGTGGCCTTAATGCCGGCAAAACCAGCTCCCCGAACAGTTAAACCAGTAGAAACAGCATGCTGGTCAAACAATTCCAGAACTTGGCCACCTACCAGCCCTTTGAAAGGAGCAGACGGTTTGTCTTCAAAAAGATGATCAACCACTGACTTAGCTTCATGCCGCACAGCAGCTGCTGAAGGAATTGGCATTCTGGTATTAGCTGGAATTGAGAATGGCAAAGTAGCATCCCCAATGGCATAAACATCCTTGGCGCTTGTCCGGAAGTTGTTGTCAATTACGATGTGGCCCTTCTTGTCCAAATCCAGCGTACCTTTGAGCCAATCAGTGTTAGGAACAATGCCCACCGTTTCAATAACCAAATCAGCTGCAACATCGCCATTGCTGGTTTTGACCGTGGTTACCTTGCCATCCTGGCCTTCAAAGCCTTGAACCAAGGTATCCATCATCACATGAACGCCGTGCTTCTTCATTTCATCTTCAAAAGTAGGGATAATTTCTGGGTTAAAGAAGTTTTGCATTGGCACCTTGGTCGTATCAATCAAGGTTACATCCTTGCCAGCTAAAGTTAAAGCTTCAACTGCAGCTACTCCGTTGCCGGCACCAATGACTACCACCTTTTTAATTGCAGGGTTCTTAGCGGCCTGATCAATCTTGCCGGCCCAGTCATAGCCCCGCATTAGCAGCAAGTTGTCTAATTCCTTGCCCGGGACATCCAAGCTGACAGCATTAACTCCGACACTTAGGATTAATTTATCATAGCTGACTGTCTCGCGCTTGCCAGCATTTTCCACTTCCAAGGTTTTGGCAGCTGGGTTTAAACGAACGGCAGCCGTGTTGTTAATTACCTTGCCGCCCACTTTTTCCAAATCAGCAGGGGCAAAATTGCGCACGTTGTCGCGACCAGTGGTTTTGCCTTCAAGGAAGAGTTTCATCCCACAGGACATGAAGGAAACAAAGTCGCCTGCTTCATAAACGGTTACATCAACATCTTCATACCGATCCAACAATTCAAGTGCTGCTTCATGACCACCATGCGAGGCACCCACGATTACAACTTTTTTCTTTGCCATAAAAAATCCTCCTAACTGCTATTGCTGAAATCGCGTCCATTATAGAACCCAACTTTGTTAGGAGGCAAAGATTTTGCTCATGGTTAAGTAAGCGATAGATTATGGCTGGTCCAAGTGAATAATTTGATCAAACATGGTTTTTTCTTGTTCAGAAATCTTATGCGCCACTTCCAAAACAGCTATCTTGGGATTTCTTAACAAGGTTTGGTGAATTTCTAAAGATAGCTGCGGATCCAAAGCACTGGTAGCCTCATCCGCCAATAAAATTGGCCGTCCCGTCAAAAGCGCCCGGGCAATTTCCACCCGTTGAATTTGTCCACCTGACAAGGCCGCCCCATTTTCGCCCACCGGCTTTTCCAGACCGCTTTCAGCTACCAAATCATCCAGCCCTGCTAAGTGCACGGCATTTTGCAATGCTTGATCACTGACCTTGCGTCCCAGAGTGATATTGAAACGCAAAGTATCATCAAAAATAAAAGGCTTTTGATTTACATAAGAAAAATAATTATGGGCTGCTTCCCAGTTGCCGCTAACATCTTTATTGGCAATTAAAATTTGACCAGAATCCGGCTTTTTAATTCCTAGCAAAATTCGCAAAAGCGTCGTCTTGCCCCAACCGCTAGGAGCCATTAAGAGCACCTTTTCGCCTGGTTTAACGGTCATATTGACATCCGTAAATAACTTATGGCCAGATTTAGTCGTGTAAGCTAAATGCGTTAACTTTAAGCCAGCGAAGTCATCTGTTGGAGCCTGGTCATTTTTCAATTGATGAGCCAGAGCTGATTTGGTCCGTTTCCACATCGGGTCAGTCGATTTTACCTGGTTGACTTCATTGAAGATTGTAACCACAGGGGTAATAAAGTTCATGGCTAGGTCAACCATCATGACCAAAGTCCCCACTGCTAGTTGTCCCTGCATCATTAAAATTCCCCCAACCGTGCAAGGAATCACAAAACAAAAGACCTCAGCGGCTGAATAAATTAATTCTAGGGCCCAAGCCTGGGTTAGGACCAAGTTACGCAAAGCATTTTCCATATCGGAAGCGGCTTTCATTGCCCGGGAAATAATATTGGTGCGGACATTGTAAAGCTTGGCGATTTGCGCGCCATTCAAAGAATCGGCGACATTTTGAGTATAAATGGCATTTTTATCAGCCCAAATCTTCGACCGTCTAGTAATAATGGTGCTGGTAATTCCTTGCACAATGGCCGGAGCAAGCGTCGCAACTAAGAAAATCAAAGTCATTTTCCAAGAATTATACAAGGCATAACCCAAAGAACCCACAAAACACAGTCCTTGGTAAATCATATCCAGTTGCGCAGTAATACGATTAGTTTCAATCTGTTTTAAATCATTGGTCATCAGCGACAGACCTGATTTAATATCAGGATCGTAATTATCCACTAAAAAGGTTAAATTAGCCCGCTTGAAAGCCAGGTTTACGTCACGAATGATCCCCATTTTCACTGTTTCGTAAACAAAATTGCTAGCCATAAAAAACAGCTGACCTAGACTGGTCAAGGCCGCAAGCTTTACCAAACGCAGATAGTCATGAGAGCCGGAAGAAGCCAAGTTCAACATAATCTTGACCATATAGGCAATAAAAAGAATATCGCAAGCCTTTATCGCCGCTAGCAGGGTAAAAGCCAGGACGCGACTCTTTTTGGCATACTTTAAAGTCATAATTTTCTCCCTCAGCAAAATTATAAAATTATTACTTTCAATTATAGCCGAAAGCAGATCAATCAGACAAATTGACTTTAGTTACAGCTTTTCATGGTAAAATTAAAATTAGATATTTTCTTAATAAAATGAGGAGGAACAGTATGAAAACCGGAAGCAAGATTATTACTTTAGACAACGGTTACCACCTGTGGACAAATACCCAGGGGCAAGGCGATATTCATTTACTGGCATTGCACGGCGGCCCTGGCGGCAATCATGAATATTGGGAAGACACCGCCGAACAATTGAAAAAGCAGGGCTTGGACGTCCAAGTGACCATGTACGATCAGCTGGGATCGCTTTATTCAGATCAACCAGATTATTCTGATCCTGAAATTGCCAAGAAATATTTAACTTACGAATACTTTTTGGATGAAGTCGATGAAGTCCGCGAAAAATTAGGCTTGGACAACTTCTACTTGATCGGCCAAAGCTGGGGCGGTTTGCTGGTGCAAGAATACGCCGTTAAGTATGGTCAACATTTAAAGGGCGCCATTATTTCGTCTATGGTTGATGAAATTGATGACTACGTTGCAGCCGTTAATCGCCGTCGCCAAGAAGTGCTCCCGCAAACGGAAATTGACTTTATGCACAAGTGCGAAGCCAACAATGATTATGATAATGAACGTTATCAAGAAGATGTCCACATTCTGAATATCAATTTTGTGGATCGCAAACAGCCATCTAAGCTTTACCACTTAAAAGATCTTGGTGGCAGTGCCGTTTACCATGCTTTCCAAGGCGATAACGAATTTGTGATTACTGGTAAGCTCAAGGATTGGCACTTCCGTGATCAGCTCCACAAGATCAAGGTACCAACGCTGTTGACTTTTGGTGAAAATGAAACCATGCCAATTGCCACCGCAAAAATTATGCAGAAGGAAATTCCTAATTCCCGCTTAGTAACTACCCCTGATGGTGGTCACCACCACATGGTGGATAACCCAGCCGTTTACTACAAGCATCTGGCAGACTTTATTAAGTCGGTGGAAAACGGGACTTTTAAAGGTGAATAATTTTGAATACAGTTTTATCAGCTAATGGTCTGGTATTAACCGGAATCATTTTAACCGTCCTCGTTGCCATTGAGCACATTGCCATTGCTTGGCTGGAAATGTTTGGTCAACCGGAAAAACAAGCTAAAGCTTTTAGCATGTCATTAGACTTCATCAAGCAGCCAGAAGCCAAGATTAGCATGGCTAACCAAGGAATCTATAATTTTATGTTGGGAGTTTTGCTAATCGCAATCTATGCCACCTTGCTAGCGCATTTTCAAATTATGCTCTTGATGTGGCGACTAGTTTTAGGATTTATTGTGATCGTCGCCGCCTATGGTGGCTTTACCGCCAGCAAAAAGATTTGGTTAGTGCAGCTGCTGCCAGCTGCGATCGCCTTAGTGCTAATTTCGCTTTAGGACAAAAACAAACAACACTTATCCCAATGTGGATAAGTGTTGTTTTTGATTTCTGTTGATTTTGTGGAAAATTACTTTTTTTAAATTAAGCCCGTGACTTGTAGGTTCCTTCAGCAGTGTTGATCACTAATTCGTCGCCTTCATTGATGAAGTCTGGCACTGTGACCACTAAGCCGGTTTCCATCGTGGCTGGCTTGCCGGAGCCCGTTACGGTTGCGCCCTTGATGCCAGGTTGGGTTTCCTTAACAGTCATGTTGACAGTTGCTGGCAATTCGATCCCAATTAATTCGCCCGCATCAGTAAATTCCAAAGTTACGGCAACGTTTGGAATCAAGTATAGCCGGTCGTCGCCTAGTTGATCGGCAGAAATTTCGTATTGTTCATAAGTTTCATTGTCCATGAAGGTGTAAATGTCGCCTTCACTGTAAAGATATTGCGCAGTCTTCTTGGTTACTTCAACTAAGTCAACCTTTTCAGTTGGGCGCATCGTCTTGTGGACAACTGAGCCTGACCGAACATCCCGCAAGTCCATTTGCATAACCGTGTTGCCCTTGCCTGGCTTGTGGTGGTTAGCTGCCAAAACGCGAATCAGCTTGCCGTCTTGGCTAAAAATCATACCTTTTTTCAAATCAATTGCTTGTACCATAAAATTAATAACTCCCTATTTGCACTAATCGTTTGTCAATTTTTCCTCCGCCAGCCATCTGGGGGCAGTGCAAATTTCTGAATCAGCAATAAATAAATCTTACTCATACCATCAGTATACCAAATTAATACCGTCGCAGGTATATGCGATCAATCAAATGGCCCTCGCCCTTATGCAGGATTAAATTAGCTCGTTGTTTGGTTGGCGCAATATATTGACGCAGGTTGACCAGATTTACCATTTGCCACGTTTCTTCGGCTAGTTGATCAGCCTTGTCCCGTGGTCCATTGGCCAGGTTGTAGTAATAGTTGCTGGGGTCAGACTTATTAATATCCATCAGTTTGTCGAAGCGCTGCATGTACCATTTTTCAATTAAATCTTCCTCAGCATCAATATAAATTGAAAAGTCAAAGTAGTCGCTTGTCACCACCTGACCGCTTTCTGGCAGCTGCAAGGTATTGATGCCTTCCATGATTAAAATATCGGGGCGCCGCACATGGCCATACTTGCCAGGGACAATATCATGCAGGCGCTGCGAATAAAGCGGGTAGACAATATCTGGTTTGCACTCGGCAACATCGCTCAAAAAGTCCGTTAGCATCTGCATGTTATAGCTCTCAGGAAAGCCCTTGCGATCAAGCAGCCCGCGCCGTTCCAATTCGCGATTGGGCATGATAAAACCATCGGTGGTCATTAAGTGAACTTTCAAATTCGGATAGGTCCGACTGAGCAGAAGCTGCAAAAGCCGCGCAGTCGTTGACTTCCCCACCGCAACAGAACCTGAAATTCCAATAATAAACGGTGCTGCCTGTGCATCGGTATGCAAAAATTGATTCTTAGCCTGATGCGTCCGCTTTTTTTCTGAATATGCCAGATAGAGGTATGCAATTAAACTGGTATATATTTCCTGCACATCGGTTAAATCAATCACATCGCCAACTGATTTCAAATCAGCTAGTTCGGTTTCACTAATTTCTAAATGATTGCTGGAGACCAATTTGGCCCAGTCGTCACGGTTAAAGCGTGTATAATTTTTCATAAGCAAATAAACATTCTATTTTCTAGAAAGGAGCCTCCTATGGCTTTAATTGTCTTATTTGGCGATTCATTATTCAATAGTTTTCGCAATCGTCAGGATACCGACCTGGTTACCAAGCTATTTCAAGCGGCTCGGCCAAACGATCAAATTCAAAATTTGTCTAAAAGCGGCGCCACCACTGAAGAAGGACTGGACTATGCCCAGCAAATTCCTAAAAATTGCGATTTAGTAGTTTTTGAATATGGGACGAATGATGCCGCAACCGACTGGGGCTTGGCAGCCAAGCGCTATGCCCAAAATTTAGCTAAACTGGTTCAGCCGTATCAAACGCGCGCCGTAGTTGCCGGGCCTTGTCTGCCAGACCGCACCAATCGCGAAATCATGCAATATTACCCTCAGGACCGGCTCGGTCAATTTAATCATCTGGCCCAGCAAACCGCCAACAAGTTTCACTCGCCCTATGTGGACCTCTTAGCCGCTTTTGCAAAAGCTGAGCCTAGTCAAACCTACCAAGCTGATGGGCAGCATTTGACTGATTATGGCAACCAGCTCCTGGTCAAAGCCTTTTTACCGGCAATCAGCCAAATCCTTGACCATTAAGACGTGGCGGATGCCTGCTTCCATAAACTCCGCCCCCTGTGGTTTAAAACCTAGCCGATCGTAAAATGGTTTTGCCTGCAGCTGGGCATGGCAATAGAGCGCTGAAGCGCCTTTTTGCGCCAGGTGCTCTGCTAAGCGTTTGATCATTTTAGACCCTAAGCCTTGCCCGCGCACGGTTTTGGCAACAGCTACTCGGCCAAAGAACCATTTTTCGTCTTCTTGGTAAGCCCGACAGGTGGCAATCGCTGCCGTTTCGTCCTCATTTAATATAATCAACTGAATTGCTGTCAGATCGGTTTGATCCAAATCGCTGACAGTAATTTTTTGTTCTGCTACAAATACTTCTTCTCGCAAACGTGCCGCCAAATAAAATTCGCGGCTGCTTAATTGCGCTAGTGGTTTAATGAGAATTTTCATGATTTTCCTCAAAAGTAGCAGTGTCAGTTGGCAGCAGCGGACTTCGTTGTCCAGTATAGATGACATCTAATTGTGCCATTGCCCGCGAGGTAATCGTATAAACCAGCTGGGTTTCATCAAGGGCGTGATAATTTTGTTGATCCGCTCCCCACATGACTACCGCATCAAATTCCAAGCCTTTTGCTAAATAAGATGGCAGGACCAAATTACCGTCAACTAACCGTTGGTTGGCCGTCTTAATTAAACTAGCGGCTTGCCCTTCTTGCTGCAAATCTGCATAAACTTGTTCAGCCTGAGCTAAATTTTTAGTAATAATCGCCGTGGTGTAGTGCTTTTGCTGGTTGCGCGCCAGTACCTTCGTCAAAGCCTTCAGGGCCGTTTCGGGCTGGTCGCATTGCCACTCTACCGGCTTTTCGCCATCACGGTTAAAAGCTTCAATTTTTTCGCCGGTCCGCAAAATTTGCTTGGTGTAATTGGTAATTTGCTTAGTTGACCGATAAGAGCGCGTTAGCTGCACTACTTCCACCTTATCGTGCGCAAATAAAGTTGAGATTTGCTTAAGCAGGGTGCGACTATCATCCTTGGTAAAAATCGCCTGGTTTAAATCACCGAGCAGAGTAAAGCGCGCATGCGGGAAAGCGGCCTTCAAATAGGCAATCTCCAGCGGCGTATAATCTTGAATTTCATCAATGAAGATATAGCGCATATTGTAGTCCATCTGGCGCCCGGTTACTAAGTCCCATAGATAGAGATACGGAGTAGCATCATCCATTGCAATATATTTTTGCAAAAAGTTGGCCTTGACCCGATCGACTTCGGCCAGCCATTCGTCCTCACTGATTTGCCAATCAGCCAGCTTGGTCATCTTCGGAATTGCTCTTAAAAAGCGCAGATATTGCAGCTGCATGTTCAAAAATTGATTTGAATTAATCCGGCGGTTAACTTCCGCTAATTGCTGCATAACAACTCGTTTGGACAAAAAACGGTATTCATCATCTTCTGACTTAAACTCTTGGTCGGGACGATCATAAAGCGCCGTAAGTTGATCCTTGCTGAGTCCTTCAATATATTCGCGTACCCAGCTCTTTTTGGCCTCACTGTTAACCTTATGATTTAGTCTGGTCACCAATTCTTCACGCGTAGCTTCAATCCGATTAGCCAGTGAATAGTTGCTATTGAAAGAATAGTAAAGCTCCCGTATCTCGTCTTTAGAAAAGTATGGCTTGGTGCTGTGCTTAAACTTAATATCTTTTACCGCTATGCCGCGTTTATTCAGATGGCGCGCATAACGCTCAAGCAGGTTAAAGAAGGCGGTCGAGGTCTTAAATCGGTGCACCGCCGTATCTTTTTGTCCGTGTTCAAATTGATCAAACAGGGTTTCGGTCCGCATGTGCGGCAAGCGCCGAGAAACATACTGCCAATAAGTCAGCTGAACGACATTTTGTTCACCCATTTCGGGCAAGACACTCTTAATGTAGTCGTTAAAAAGCATATTGGGGCTAAACATTAACACATCGCCACTGGTCAAATTGCCGCGATACCGATAGAGCAAATAGGCAATCCGCTGCAAAATTGCCGAAGTCTTGCCACTGCCGGCTGCTCCTTGCACGAACAACAGATCCGCAGAGGTATTACGAATAATTTTATTTTGTTCCTGCTGGATGGTAGTCACGATTGACTTCATCTGGGTACTTGATTTCTCAGACAAAGCCCGCAATAGCATTTGATCGCCAATGGATTCATTGGTATCAAACATATCCACAATCTTACCGTCTTCAATCACAAACTGCCGTTTTTTGGTCATATTGACGGTGACATCGCCATCGGGGGCATGGTAGCTAACCTTCCCCAGTTTGCCGTCATAATATATGGAAGAAATTGGCGCCCGCCAGTCATAAATTAGGAAATGGTCATTCTCATCGGCAAATGATCCCAGCCCAATATAAATCGTTTCGGGCTCGCTGCCGCTTTCGGTAAAATCGACACGCGCAAAATAAGGCCGCGTCTTTAACCGCTCGATCGTGTCAAGCTGCTTAGCTGAATGCTGCCAAGCATGCTCACGTTCACTCAGCATTTGTTGCTGCTGATGAATCGATAGGGCCGTTTCCATCGAAGTCGAATAGCCATCATAATCCAGTTTCACATTATCAAAGAAATGGGAATTGAGGTTTCTGGCCTCCCCTTCGGCCGCAGCAATGGCATGCTTGAGATATTTTTCACGATCTTGGATAAGCTGCAGGATCCAATCTAAGTGTTTTTGTTCTGTTTTTTTATCATCATTTGCGTGCGTCATAATATCACCCTTAAAAAAATCGTATAACCTATTGTATCACGCCTTTAGAGGCTATTTTTAATTAAACGCCTTGTTATTTCTTTGTTCTTTCTTGACGTTCTTTATTTTTGCTTTACCATTTCTTTATACTTTCTTTACCTTTGCAGTCCACCATAGTGACTGTGAGGATAAATAACATGAAAGCTAAAAATATTTTAACAGCGACTCTAGTCTCGTTTGTAGCAGCTGGAGCCTGCTGGTTGTCAACCAATCAATCAAATGTTAAGCAAGGCGCTTACGGCGTCACAACTAATTTAGTGACTGTGGATGGAACTGAAACTGTCACCGGGAGTGCCCACAAATGGGGCAAGGATACAGCTCGGGTGTACGTTTCGATTTCATCGAAATCAAAGTCTAAAAAGAAGCTGAAGCAAGCTACGTATAAGGCTATCAGTCGCTGGAACAGTACTAAGTCGTTCCACTTCTCCAAGACTTCCAAGAAGTCCAAAGCAGATATCGTGGTAACTTTAACCAAGTCCAGAAACAATGCGGCCGGACAAACTACGACTAGCTATGATTTGGATAGTGGCGAGTTGCTAGATGCCAACGTACGTTTAAACACTTACTACTTGCTCAGCAAGCGTTACAAGTACAGCTATACCAGATTAGTCAATACGGCTGAACACGAGTTGGGCCACGCTATCGGGCTTAAGCATAACAGACACGTTTCTGTCATGTACCCAAGCGGTTCCAGATACTGCATCCATAAGATTGACGTCAAGAATACAAATAAACTGTACAAGTAACCTACTAAAAATCAAATATTGCACAAGACCGCTTAGCTAGTTCTAATGAGCCAGCTAAGCGGTTTTTGGTTAGTTTTTTAAAAGGCTTGTGAAAAGTTATTGTTAAGCAAAAGGATTACTTATACGTTTGATGACTACCATTAGTAAAACTTTCTATAACAATTAGTTTGTTTTTCAAACAGATTTTTTGTTAAATCTGTAACTTTATATTTTGACGGTCAAATTAGTTATCATATTCTGTAACCGCTCTTGTACTATTTGATGTCAATAATATTTACTGTTTCTTAATTATTTTAGGTATGGATCTTATATAATTACACTTGTTCTTGAACTTTTCGTCCCAACTTTTGAAGTATTCAGTGCTTCACCAAGTGAGTATTTTATAGTTGTTCATTTTTTCTGTAACAAAGCGATTATTTATCCTTTTATAAAATTCGCTTTAGAAAATATTAACCCTTTTACGGCGGAATATTCACAAACGGCCAGTATACTTTCAGCTAATGCTGGAGGTAAAACATATGTTCAAGTTTATTAAACGACTCATCCTAGTCGCTTTACTAGGCGGAGCTATCTATACCTATAACACAAATCAAACCGTAAAACTATTTGTCCAAGATTCGGTGACTAGTCTAGAAAATAGGACTTCTGCCAAAGTTTCGGCCAGCACCAAAGGTACTAAGACCTGGGCTAAACCAACAGCGAAAGTCTATATCAACATCCATGACAATGTGCAACTCGTGGATGCTGTCAAAGCCGCCATCAAGGCTTGGAATAAAACTGGCGCCTTTAAGTTCGTCATAGTCAAGCGAGCTAGTCAAGCGCAAATTACCATCAATGAAGAAGATAGCAGTACCACCACGGCTGCCGGGCGCACTTGGACCACTTATAATCCCCTGAGCAAAAACCTGATCTCGGCAACAATTGAATTGAACACCTACTATTTACAAAACGAATACTATGGTTATAGTCAAACCAGAATTATCAACACCGTCGAACACGAACTAGGGCACGCTATGGGACTATCACACTCATATGGCGTCTCGGTAATGTACCCGGCAGGTTCTTACTACGGTATTCAGGCTGTCGATGTGCAAGACGTCAAAGATCTTTATGGCGAAAATAATTAGCCTTTATTCAAACGCCTTTTTTCTATAGAATTGTCTTAGCATGATTTATAGAAAAGAGCATAACACGAATGAAAAGAATCTATATCGTCCGTCATGGTCAAACTTACATTAACCGTTACAACAAAATGCAGGGATGGTGCGACACTCCCCTTACTGAAGCTGGAATTGCCGGAGCCCACCAAGCCGGCGAAGCACTGGCGCAAGTTCCCTTTGACATTGCTTTATCTAGCGATACTGGGAGAGCCAGCAATACCTGTGATCTGATCATTAGCCACAATTGCAACAAAGACACCTTGCAGCACTTGGCCAGTCCTTTCTTCCGCGAACAATTTTACGGTTATTTTGAAGGCATGGACTCCGAAATGGCCTGGCGCATGATTGGCGGGCCTCACGGCTATAATGACCGTCACGAATTATTGAAACATGAATCAATTGACACGATCAAAGATTGGATTAAAGAGGCCGACCCCTACCACCAAGCTGAAAATGCTAAAGAATATTGGGCTCGCCTCGACCAAGGCTTTGACATGATTCGGCAAATGGATGGGGCTGAGAATATTCTATTGGTAACTCACGGCTTCACGATTCGCAGTTTAGTTGACCATTATGGCAAGAACTTCGATAAAAGCGCTAGTCCGCGGAATGCTTCAATTACCATCATGGAAATGACTGATCAAGATATGAAAATTACGGCTTTTAATCAAATGAGCCTGAACTAAAAAAATGATCCGCTTCAGCGGATCATTTTTGTTTAGTCAGTTTGATAATCGCG
Source organism: Lactobacillus corticis (assembly GCF_018327645.1). Lineage (GTDB taxonomy): Bacteria > Bacillota > Bacilli > Lactobacillales > Lactobacillaceae > Lactobacillus > Lactobacillus corticis. The sequence continues at coordinate 29,671 of NZ_BMAY01000004.1, forward strand.
TAGAACCAATTTTTGGTAAAGCTTGATAGTTAGCAAGTAGTAGAGCAGGTACAAGACGGCAAAGATGACAAACGGCAGCCAGATCCCATACCACGGATTTTGGAACATTGATTTAAACATCCCCAACCCGAACAGCACATCAACAGCTCCAACTAAGCCTGGTAAAACAAACAGAATTCCTAGTTCCCAAGCAATCGAGCGCTTAAGCGAACGCGACTGCGCGCCTAGTTTGAACAGCATTTGGTAGCGCGGACGATCATTCGTAGCTTGTGACAGAACTTTGAACATTAATGTTGAAGCTAACATTGCCAGAAAGGCTAAGCCTAAGAAGAAGCCCATGAACTCAAAACTGCCAATAAGGTCAATAATCATCTCATAAGTGCTTACCCCCATCAGAGAGTTAACGGCTTGCACATTTTCAGTTTGAGGCTGCATTTGATCGATCTGCTTTAATTTTTGATAGTCTTTAGCTAAATCAGTGTCACGCACTAATAAGAAAGTCGCAGTCTGCCCCTTTACTCGCTTATAGGCGGCCTCTTTAACCATCTTTTGCTGGCGAACCTGCGAATTGCTTACCGCTCCTAAGATAAGGGTACTATCCCCTTCCATGCGATAAACCTGATCTAGCGGCATTTTAAGGTAGGAGTAAGTCCGTGATTTAGGATGAAATTCTACCGTGTAAAGCCGCTTTTGGGCAAATTCCTTGCGGTTAAAGTAAATTGTGCCCTTTGCATCTAGCTTATAGTGATAAGTGGTTACTTTAGCATGATCAAGCTTGGCTAATTTCTGTTTGATCTTGTCGGTAGGATGAGCAATTACTAACGAGTAGTAGGTACTCTTGGTAGCTGCTTGCTGCTCTGACCGGAAGTTTTGCCCAACCGTCACCGCTCCTAAAGCCAAACCAAACAGAACGGAAGTGATCGTCAAAATTTGGGTGAAATCATTGAGCCGGAATTTTAATTGTCCCAAGGTGAACAAGCGCAAGCCTTTATAGGTAAAGCCATGCTTGTTCATAATCCAGCCAATCAAGGTGCTGAAAAAGGCATTAAACAAGAGCCAGCTGCCGATCAATGTCCCAAAGAAGGCAATGGTAAACTCAACTTTTGCCCCCTCCACCTTAAAGTGCATCATGGTGTAATAAGCCCAAGCCAAGATGACTAAACCGCTAATACCTTCAAGGCTCCGTAAAACTGGGTGTTTGATTAGCTTAACCGGTTTTTGTTTTTCATGCAGCAGATCAATTAATTTTGTCCGCAGCAATTTTTGGACATTCCAAAGCCCGGCTAATAGCGAAACCACGATGAAAAACAGCAACGTATAGCCAATAGCTGCCGGAACCAAGGCATTCAGGTGAGTTAAATCGAGGTGCAATTGTTTAAGCAAGAGTTGGCTGACTACCCCAGTTAAGCCAATTCCTAATCCAATTCCCACCAAAGTCGCAGCTAGGCCGGTGACCAAGGTTTCCATAACTACTAGAATGCTAATTTTTCCCCGTTTAGCGCCAAGTGTTAAAAACATGCCATAGTCATGTTGCCGCATGCTCAGCATAAAACTATTAGCATAGATTAAATAAAAGAAAGTCACAATAGCCAATAAGACGTTTCCGAAGCCAAAGATAAAGGGCAAAAGGCGTGCCCCCATTGAGACGTTAGCCTTATAAAAGCCTGGGTTGGCACTAATCGACATGAACATGTAGAAGATCATGCTGGCAATCACCAAGCCTGAAAATAGCACTGCATAGTCCTTAAAGCGCCGTTGCAGTCCCGTTAATGATAAACGCAGCAGCATTATTCTTCCTCCGTTCCCAAGTGTTCAATCAATTTATGGTAAAAAGCCTTGCGATCAAGTTCGCCCTTGACTAATTCTTCGCCAATCTTTCCATCCTTGATAAACAAAATGCGGTTGGCAAAGCTAGCTGAAAATGGATCGTGGGTAACCATTAAGGTAGTTACGCCATCACGCTCATTCAATAAAGTCATGATGTTCAAAAGCTCCCGAGCACTGTGAGAATCTAGTGCACCAGTTGGCTCATCTGCTAGCAGGATGGCTGGACTATGAACCAAAGCCCGCGCTGCTGCGATCCGTTGCTTTTGCCCACCAGAAACTTCAACCGGATACTTGTCTAAAATTGCTGAAATTTCAAGTTTGGCCGCTATTTCGTCAACCAGCTTATCAATGCGGCTAGCTGAAACGCCCCGTAAAGTTAGCGGCAGAGCAATATTTTGGCGGTTGGTCAAGTTTTCCAGCAAGTTAAAATCCTGGAAAATAAAACCGATTGATTGACTGCGGAAATCGGCCATTTCTTTATTTTTTAAATGGCTAAGATCCTTGCCGCCAATTTCAACTTTGCCACTGGTTGGTCGGTCTAAAGTTGACAGGATATTCAATAAAGTGGTTTTCCCAGAACCAGATGCCCCCATGATTGCTGTAAATTCTCCTTCTTCTACAGCAAAGCTCAGGCCTTTAAGTGCTTGGTACTGCTTTTGCCCCTTTTTCCCGTAAGTTTTGGTTATTTGCTCAACTTTCAGTATTTTCGTCATCTTGGCTCTCCCTTATATCTTAATGTTTTGTTGTACTAGCTGAGTAATACACTAATATGATTTATTAACTTTGTCAATAAAAAAATCGACCCGAAGGTCGATTTTTAGTGTTCTAAAGTCCCTAGTCCCTGCAACAAGTATTCGCCATCTTGCCATTGGTAGATCGCATGCTTGAAAACAAAAATTTCGGTTTTAACCGTTCGCTGCTGATGCTTGCGAACCTTTTCAACCGTAGGCTCTAAGACTTTGACTTTTTTCAATTCTTGGGCGAGTTTTGCAGAAGAACTTGAACTGGCCTTTTCGCTGCTGGTCAGTGACTTGTGCTTTTTCTTGGAGCTTGTCTGGTTGCTGCTGGTTTTGCTTGCCTTTTTTTGATCGACAATTTTCAAAGTGACTTGATAAGTCACATCGCTTAAATTATCCCCAGCTGGCAGCAAATTGGTTACCTCTACATGCGTCTTAACCGATTTGGTCTTGGCAGTAATTAAAGTCTGCAAGGTTTTGACTAAGGCTAAATAATCCTGGCTCTTTTCCCCTTTAATAAATTGGTCGCTGCTAGGATTTTTGAAAGTATAAAACAGCTGTTTGGCAGCTTCATCGGCTTTAATCAGTCCCTTCCAAGACGGGCTTACCACATAGTCGCCCTCGTCATCTTGGTATACTTCATGCTTATTTTCGCCTAAATAATACCCGCCTTCAGAATCATAGTCTTGGGCCCCATCGTCGCTTGAGCTGTCATTAAAGTTAATATACTTGGTGAAATTGCGAACTGGCAGCGATTTAATGGTCTTGCCATGATACTTGCTAGTAACATACAATTCCATACTCTTGGTTATAGGGTAATTGTGGAAGACTTTCACGCCTTCAGCATTCAATTGTCCCGCTGCTTTATCGTTAATATAAATCTTGGCGTTTGGCAAACTGCGCACCTGGAAAGTAGCTGTCTTGATATTCATGTTAATCGTCCGATTGCTCCAGACATTGACAATTGAACTAGCTTGCAGCTTTCGTCCATGACTTTTGGTTTTTACTTCAACATGGTAACGTCCTGGGAAAACCAGGCCCCAGTCAGCGTAATAGGTACTCCCCGAGCCGCTCATCTGCCCCTTGGCATGACCATCAACATAAAGCTGGGCATGCTCTTGGTTGGTTTTTACCTGGGTGCTGTAAACTTGCACGCGCAATTGATATTTAGGAAACAACAAGAACCAACTGCCGCGTCTGACCAGCCGAATCTGTTTGGTGTCGCGACCAGCTTTTAAATTAGCGGACAATTTGTTGGCAGCTAATTTATTGTGCTTAAAATAACTCTGCAGTGGCTTTAAGCTTTTATCGGTTACTTGCATATCAGTCGTGGATGGAACCACATATTGGGCCAAAGAGCTCTGGGGATCTTGAATAGCCTTTACCATCCGATCGATTTGTGCATCTTTTTGATAATACTGTTTTCCCGCAAGATATCCGCCTGCTAGGACAATTAAGCCAATTATTACTAACAGCAGACGCTTAGAAAAATTACGTTTTTTTACTTTCTTTACTTTTTGCTTACTATTTATTTTCTTCATAATACAGCTCAGTTAAAATGTTAAATTTCCTACCTTCTTGATGATACAATAGTAACAAAGAAGAGCTAGTTTGTTCAAAAAATGTGGAAGAAGGTGAACCAATGATTGATAACCAACCTCATAAAACCAAGGCTTACATTGCCGGGGTAAATGTTGCTGATGCCAATTTTTCATACCATATGTCCGAATTGGCCGCCTTGTGTGAAGCTAATAATTTTGAAGTAGTTGGGCAAAACCAGCAAAACCTGGAAAGCATTGTCGCTGCTAGTTATTTTGGCTTAGGCAAAATCAATGAAATCAAACATTTTGCCCAAGGCTTAAAAGCAACCGTCCTCGTCTTAAACGATGAATTGTCACCTGTGCAGATCCGCAACTTGGAAAAAATGACCAAGTTGCGCGTAATTGATCGTACAGAATTAATTTTGGAGATTTTTGCCAGTCGGGCCCAAACGCGGCAGGCTAAGCTGCAAGTTGAACTGGCCCGCTTGCAATACGAATTGCCCCGTCTGCACCCATCTGAAAACAACTTGGACCAGCAACGAGGCGGCGGTTTTACCAACCGTGGGGCTGGTGAAAGCAAGCTGGAAATAAATCGGCGGACCATTGGCAAACAAATTTCCGCCATCAAAAAAGAATTGCGGGCGGTCAGTCGCCAAGAAGCGTTAAAGGCTAGTCGGCGCAACCAAAGCGGACTGCCAAAAGCGGCCTTGATCGGCTACACTAATGCGGGTAAGTCCACTACCTTAAACAGCTTGCTGCAGGTTTTTAATCAGGATCAGGCCCCTAAGAAACAAGTCTTTGCCAAAAATATGTTGTTTGCGACTTTAGATACGTCAGTCAGACATATTGACTTGGGCAAACAAGGCGGATTTATTTTAAGCGATACCGTTGGGTTTATTTCTAAATTGCCCCACAATTTAATTGAATCATTTAAAGCAACTTTACAAGAAGCTAAGGATGCCGACTTGTTGATCAATGTTGTCGACGCCTCAGACCCCAACATGCTGCAAATGATCCGGACCACCCAGCAAGTATTAGCTGAAATTGGCGCGGGCGATATTCCCATGATTACCGCTTATAACAAGGCAGACTTGACTGAACGCAGCTATCCGCAAATTGAAGGCAATGATATTCTTTATTCAGCCGTTGATCCAGAATCGATTAAACTGCTGGCTAAATTTATTACCCAGAAAATTTTTGCAAGTTACCAAGCTTATCGCCTGCTATTACCGCTCAACCACGGCAGCGACCTAGCCTACTTGCATGAGCACGCGCAAATTCTGCAAGAAGACTATACAGCCGACAGCATTAAAGTAGAGGCGCGCATCAGTCAACGCGATCTTGATCGCTTTAAACCGTTTATAGCAAATAAGGCAGGTGAAAAACTATGAAACACAAATGGTTGGTCGTCTTAGCCCTTCCGATCATGTTGCTGGCTGCCAATCCGGTAGCCGCAGCCAAATACAGTTCTTCGGAATTAAAGCAGGTACGCTCTTTTCAAAAAGCCTATAAAAAGCTGAGCAAAAAGACTTATACCAAGAAGAAGCTTTATGTCAAAGCACCTAATTACGCTTCGCCTTTTGGGGCTGGCGTTTTGCCGAGCAGCTACTTAAAGGACTCACTTGCATATGTCAATTACTACCGCAAGCTAGTGGGACTGCCTAGCGAAAAGATGCGCGCCGCTGACAACCGTGACGCCCAAATCGGAGCGGCGGTTTTAGGAGCCTTAAATGCCAAAACTTCTCTCTCCGCTCATGGCTTAATTGGCTATCGGCAACCTGACTATATTGATGACGATACTTGGGAACGAGCTGAAAATTCCACTTTCGGCAATATTAACTTTGTGGAGTCAGTTAGTGGTATTTCGGCAGGCCAGAATGTAACGGATCTGCTTTTAGATCAAAATAATATTTCTGGTGCTGGCGACACCGGTCACCGCGCTCTCATCTTGTCTGCCCGAGCAACTCACATTGGCTTTGGCGCAGCCTATGGTCGCAGCAATGGCAAGTACTATAATGTGGAAAATGCCATGTTCGCTGATGATATCCTGCGCAAGGCAAAAAAGTCCGTAGTGGCTTTCCCAAGCACTAAAGTATTTCCCATCGAGTTATTGGGATCGGATACGCCTTGGTCAGTTTACTTTGCCCACAAGAAAATTACCAAACGTCCTAAAGTCTATCTTTATGATTTAACGGCTAAGAAAAAAGTCAAGGCTAGTCAGGTAAGAATTTACGGGACGGACTATTATGGTGAAGGCTATACTGGAGCGGTAACCTTCTATCCCGGCAAGCTCAAATTAATCAACACCCATAAGTACGAAGTTAATATCAAGGGCGTTTACAAGTACACCTTCCGTCTTTTCCGGCAAAAAGGACACAACTAAACATTAAATGAAAACACGCAAATGGTATGCCATCTGCGTGTTTTTTTATCTTTAAACCAGCCGCTTAATCACGGTAGGATAAATATATGGTGAAAATTGCTTCAACATAACTGCTTGGTCAGTTGCTGAAGCTTCTAAATATTGATTAGCTCCCAAATAAATGGCCGCATGATATGGAGCTGCTGCTGAACCCCAAAAGAGCAAATCACCTGCTTGCTTTTCAGCTAAGGAAACAGCTCGTCCCATTTTTACTTGGTCTTGCAGCTTATTGGGTAAGGCCAAATCCAACGCCTGGTCAAATAAAAACTGCAATAAGCCGGCACTATCAAAACAATCCGGGCCAGCCGCTCCGGTAACATAATTTTTACCGATCTGCTTTTTGCCCAATTCCACTAAAGCCGCAATTTCGGGGGCAGCTTTGCTCTTTTGAGCTTGGGCTAAAGGTAAATCAATGGTATAACGAGCTTTAATCCATTCATTTTTCTCCAGTTCATACCACAGATTACCTGCCTGATCTAAGGCAGTTTTTAGGACATTCCATTGACTGCCATTTTTTGCTCGAAAACCGGCATAGCTGCCACCTTGAAAATGCGTGTAAACCGGCAAACCAACTCCGGTTTGAAAATCAATTTGAATTCTTTTAATTGCGGACCGATTGTCTGGGGCTGATCCTGGATCAACGGCCACACTTGCAATGCCGCCAATCGTCATCCCAGCTGCTGAACTCATCCTCCAAAGCCGTTCTTTCATCTTACAACTTCCTCCCATGTAAAGCTGTCAAAGTTGAATATTTTTAGTTTATCATGGTCAGCACGTTTATTAAATGCATCAAACAAATTATTCGGTCAAAAATAAAAAACGACAGATCAAAACAATCTGCCGTTTTCTTTTATTTTCTTTTAGTTTAAGATCCGCTTAGCAACGGATGGGTAGAAGTAGACGCTTAAAGTTTGTTCAATGACACCTTGTGAAGGAGTTGCAGCATGAACATACTTGCCATTACCAACATAAATACCTACGTGGTATGGAGCTGAAGCAGAACCCCAGAAGAGTAAGTCGCCAGGCTTCAAACTGTTCATTGAAACTGTCCGACCTTGGTTTACTTGAGTGTAAGTAGTCCGCGTAATGTTAATCCCAGCAGCGTGGCTGTAAACGTATTGGGTCAAGCCTGAGCAGTCAAAACTGTTTGGACCAGTTGCGCCCCAAACGTAGCGCTTGCCTAATTGGGCCTTAGCCAAAGATACAACTGCTGCAGCCTTTGAAGTAGCTTGTGCAGTGGTAGTCCGCTTAGCCTTCTTCTTCTTGGTTACTTTTCTAGTATATTTGGCCATGATCCATTGGTTAGTGCCAATTTGGTACCACTTGCGACCCTTCTTGTCGTAGGCAGTTGCCCAAACAGCATAAGTTGCACCGTGAGCAGCCCGAACACCAGTAAACTTCTTGTGTTCGTAGTTAGTCCAGATGTTAATGCCGTAACCAGGTACGTAATGAATCTTTACTTTCTTAACTGCAGCTTGAACTTGTGGATGAAGTTCAGGTTTAACAGTATTAACAGCAGCCATACCGGCAAAAGATAATGCAGCTACCGCAGTAGCTTTAGCTAAATTACGTTTAAACTTCAAAACCAAATTCTCCCTTTTAAGTAGCGATCTTATTTTAATAACTATGTTTTCTTCTCTAACACCGTTAATAATAGTTTCTTTATGTTACATTAGTGTTACATTTCCGATACACCTTAAATAAATTAAAAGCAAAAATAAAAAAACTTCTAAATTTGTCTTTTACGACACCATTTAGAAGCTTTTTTCATAGTTATTGTTAGATTAGATTAAAAGTCGGATTTAGTTCTTTCAAAAGCTTTTGCTTATATCTTATAAAACTCGCTTAGCTAATGAAGGGTAGAAGTATCTGCTCAAGCGTTGCTTTACCACACCTTGTGAAGGGGTAGCAGCGTGAACATATTTGCCCCCACCAACGTAAATGCCAACGTGGTATGGAGCATATTTAGAACCCCAGAAGAGCAAGTCGCCCTTCTTTAAGTGCTTTCTTGAAACAGTTCTGCCCCGGTAGACTTGAGAATAAGTGGTCCGTGTAATATTCTTATGAACAGCTTTCTTATAAACGTATTGGGTCAAACCTGAGCAGTCAAAACTGAAAGGACCAGTGGCACCCCAGACGTAACGTTTGCCAACTTGCTTATTAGCCCATTTAACGATCCGGTTCCGCTTAGTAGTGATTGAAGCAGCTTGAACTTCATGGCTTGAACTTTCGCTAATGGCAATTGAGCCAACAGTAAACAAGAATAAGAATGCTAAAACTTTAACTAAGAATTTTTTCGACTTCACTTTTTATTCTCTCCTAATACAAAATATGTGGTCTGTGTGTTTTTTGAGTTATTGCTTTTCTTCTCAACTTCACGTTTTTTATAGTACTAGATCTCTGTTACAAGACTGTTGCAAAGTCATAACTAACAAGTTAAAGCTCTTAATCATATTTTGTAACAATAGGTTATTTATCTTATAGGTGTAAAAAGCAATAAAAATCCGCTTTGAACTTAATCAAAGCGGATCTTATTTATTTCTATCCTGCAAAATAAGTTGCTTAGTTATTTTTAGTAAATGATGCGTTTTGCAATCGATGGGTAGTAGTAAGTACTAATAGTTTGCTTAACCACGCCTTGTGAAGGAGTTGCAGCATTTACGTACTGATTGTTGCCAATGTAAATAGCTACGTGGTAAGGAGCAGTCTTAGAACCCCAGAAGAGCAAATCTCCCGGCTGCAGACTCTTTAACGAAACAGTTTTACCTTGGTTGACTTGCGTATAAGTAGTACGGGTAATATTGATGCCGGCAGCTTTTTGGTAAACGTACTGGGTTAAGCCAGAGCAGTCAAAACTGTTGGGACCAGTAGCACCCCAGACGTATTTTTTACCGATTTGGGCTTTAGCCAAGGTAACTACGGCTGACAACTTGGAAGAAGCTTGGCTGCTGGTTGAAGTGGTCGACGTTTTCGTGCTGGTCGAAACCTTCTTGGTGTATTTAGCTAAAATCCACTTCTTGCTGCCGATCCGGTACCACTTGCGGCCTTTTTTGTCATAAGCAGTTTGGTAAACCGTCCACTTAGTACCATGTTGTGCCCGCTTCCCGGTCCAATGCGGGTGAGTATAACTATTCCAAATATTGATGCCGTAACCAGCAACGTAATTAATTTTCACCTTAAAGGTAGCTGCCGCAACTGAACTGGTTAAACTTAATTCAGGCTTAACGGTATTAGTTAATGCCACGCCAGATGCAGTTAAGGCAGCAGCAATTGAAACTTGTGCAAAAACTTTATTAATCTTTTTCAAATGTGGTCTCTCCCTATCATTAATCTGTGTGTAAAATGCATGAGTTATTTCTTTTCCTCAACTTGTTAGCTCTATCATACAAAGGTGCTGTTACAGAACTGTTGCAGCAAGTTAACCAAGTGGTTAAGTTATTTAAAGAACTCTTGATAAAAAAATAATAAAAAATACACTTCAGCCTAAGGCTTGAAGTGTATTGTCATAGTCAAAAATCAATCTAAGATTACAGAATCCGCTTAGCAATTGATGGGTAGTAGTAAGTGCTGATAGTTTGCAATACTACACCAGTATCAGGAGTAGCGGCGTTTACGTATTGGTTGTTACCAACATAAATAGCTACGTGGTATGGAGCTGAGGTAGAACCCCAGAACAATAAGTCACCAGGTTGCAGGCTGTTCAATGAAACAGTTCTGCCTTGGTTTACTTGAGTGTAAGTAGTCCGCGTAATATCAATTCCAGCTGCTTGCTTGTAAACGTATTGGGTTAAGCCAGAGCAGTCAAAACTGTTAGGACCAGTTGCACCCCAGACATAGCTCTTACCAACTTGTGCCTTAGCCAAAGCAACTACTGCAGCTGCCTTTGATGAAGCTTGCGTACTTGATGAAGTACTTACAGTTGAAGTAGTAGTGGTAGTGGTAGTCGTCGTTGAACTAGTTGAACTAGTTGAGCTAGTTGATGATGAAGCATTTGCTGATGAATTTGCTGAACTAGCTGAATTAGCTGAGCTGTTGCTGCTTGCACTAGCAGTTGAAGCAGTTGAAGCACTTGCAACCTTGCTGCTTGCGCTAACCGTGTACTTAGCTAAAATCCATTGGTTGGTGCCAACTTCGTACCACTTGCGACCTCTTTGATCATAAGCAGTTTGGTAAACAGTCCAAGTCGTACCGTGTTGTGCCCGAACACCAGTCCAGTGTGGGTGAGTGTAACTGTTCCAAATGTTAATGCCGTAGCCAGGAACATAGTTAATCTTCACCTTAAAGACGCTGCTCTTAGCAGAAGTAGTTGCTTGGTAAGATTTTGGAGTTGAACTCTTAGTAGTACTCTTTTGAATATTGCCAGTGTATTCTGACATAGCGTGAACCGTACTAGTTAAGTTCAAAACATTCTTTGCAGTGCTGGTAATCGCAACTCCTGAAGCCGTGATGGCTGCTGCTGCCGAAACTTTAGCTAATACTTTCGTAACTTTTCTCATGATTTCTCCCTTTTCTCCTATTGATTAATAAGATGTTTCTTCTAAAATAACGCTGGCATGGTCAGTACCAGTCAACGATTCCTATTGTAGCTTGGAAATGTTACGAAGATTTTTCAAAAAAAATACTATCTAATTAAGTAATGTTTCACGTTCGCAGTTAAGCAAACTTTTCATTAGCCTTTAAGCCTGCCACTAAAGCATCAATTGCCTGTTTAGTTTTGTTAAGATCATCATTAATTAAAATCTGAGCAATTGGTCGCAGATCAGCTGGCAATTCATTCAGCTCTGCACCGCTTAGCCGTTCTTTAATTTTAGCCGGATCATCCCCGCGTTCAACCAGGCGCTGAATCAAGGTTTTCTTGGAGGAAGTGGTCACATATAAAAAGCAGCATTGGTCGCCCAATTGATCAATATACGACCGCACTCCATCAATATTGACAATTAACGAGGCCAAGTCATTTTTCTCCCAGGCCCGATTAAGGGCTTCGCGGCTTGACCCATACTGGTAGGAACCATAATGAACATGTTCAAAAAAGTGCAGCTTTTGAAAAGTCTCCTCAGTTTCAAAATAATAACTCTTGTTGGGTACTTCACCCTTGCGAATCGGCCGCGTGGTATGAGTAACGACTCGCGGAATGCCGTATTGATTAGCCAAGTAGTCGCTAATCGTCGTCTTTCCGGCACCACTAGGGCCGGCAATTAAAATCAATTTATGCATACTATCCTCTTCCAAAGTCAGTTTATAACTATCTTACCTTAAATAGCCTTAATAATGAGCCGATTTTGTTTAGAATTTTTTCTGAAAAAAGCCGCCTGATAGCTTGAAAAATTTCCTACAATATATTACTATTTCAACATTGCAACTGATTCTGAGAAGGAAGGAATTTTCGCATGAAAAAATCAGACGTAAAAGTCGGCGCAATTGTTGGAGCCAAGTCTGAAGAAGAACTGAAGGAACCCTTCCAGGGTAAAGTCGAAAAGATCTATGAAAATTCAGCTCTACTGGCCATTACCTCATATGATCCAGTTGATGAAACGGCCATCAGCGACTTGAACAACAAGATTGTGGTTAACTTCAAGAACTTACACAAGGCAAGAGCCAACAAGGGTGCTAAAGCTGCTGAATTAAACGAAATCAAAGTTGAAAAGATCAAGCAGGATGAAGCTAAGGCAAAAGCTGAAGCAGAAAAATCTGCCAAAAAAGATCAAAAAAAGAGCAGTAAGTAGGCCTTACTGCTTTTTTTGATGTAAAAAAGAAAAGTGATTATCTAATGAAGCAAAAAACTCAAACATGGCTCTACTGGTTTATCATGCTGCAGCCATTTCTGGACCTATATTGGTTTTACCATGGCAAACTAGCTAACGCCCTGCCATTTACCTTGCCGACAATCATCCGTATTTTGGCAGTCTTAGTAATCTTGGGCATGTTTTTCAGTCAAAAGCAGAATTGGCAAAAACTAGGACAAAACAAGTGGCTCTTAGCCTATATTGCCCTTTTGCTGATTTATTCCATCATCCACTTGCTCTATGTTCGATCCTTTAAGAGTCTTAACCCAACCAGTTATGGCTACTCAGTTAGTGGCGAAATCTTTTATTTAGTGCGCATGGCCCTGCCCTTAATGGTCATTTATTTTACGACCCAGCTCAATTTTACCCGCACCCAGCTCAAACACCTGGTTCTGGGACTAAGCGGCCTGTTTTCATATACTATCGTTATTTCAAATTTATTTGTTATTTCCCTGCGCAGTTATGAAACGGGGCGGATTTCTGCCAATATTTTTCAGTGGTTTGTCGATCCCAATATTGGATATTCCCACATGGCTTCCAAAGGCTTCTTCAATTTCGCCAACATGGTTTCCGCTGTTTTATTTATGCTCCTGCCCTTGGTTTTGTACTACCTTTTCAGCGATTTTAGCTGGAAAACCATCATGGCAAGTTCAATTCAAGCGCTGGCCATGATCGAAATTGGGACCAAAGTGGCCTTGATTGGACTTATTGGCGGATTGCTGGTTGCGGTTTTAGTATTCCTGTTCCACAAATATTTAGTTAAGGATCAAAAACTGCAAAAATCCGGCAAGGCCCTCCTGACGGCACTAATTATCGAAATTGTTGCCGTAGCAATCATCCCCTTTGGACCCGTGGTGCAGCGCTACAATTACGAAAAACTGCTGGCTAACCAATCTGATGCTAGTTTAACCCAGTTGAATCAAAAATTAGCCCAGGGCAATCAGAAATACCAAAATCAGCCTGAAAAGCTAAAGGCGTTCCAAGCTGATTTTGTAAAAAAATATTATAAACGCTACGCTTTGAATAAAAAGTTTGTCTTTAAGTCTTATCCCTATCAATATGATCCAGCCTTTTGGGTCAGGATCATGAAAGAACCAGGCACGCAGCGCATGCAAAATCGTTACGTGGAAAAGCAGATGCTGAATCAAGCTAGATCCTACAACGATAATCGGCTCGACTACCTACTAGGAATCTCTTACATGCGGGAAACGAATATTTTCAATCTTGAGCGCGATTATCTTTCCCAAGTATATTCCTTAGGAATTATCGGCATGCTCTTATTCGTTGGACCTAGCGTGATTTTGCTCTTATACGCCATTTTCAAGTGGTTTAAACGAAAGAGTTATTTACTAAGCTCACTAATCCTAGCCAGTGGCTTTATGGTCATGGCAGCCTTCTATTCGGGCAATGTAATGGATTTCTTGACTGCTAGCTTCATCCTAGCTACGATCAATGGCATCATGGTTAAATTAGCTCATGATGCTGCATCGGTGCCTGACGACCGCATAACAGCATAAAAAAATACTCCATCATTCGATGGAGTATTTTTTATGTTGCTTTTATTCAGCAGCACCAGCTTGTTCCTTCTTGTAAAGCGTGTTGTCGTAGTGCTTGATAAATGGGTACCAAACAACAAAGGCAACGATCGCACAAACAATTGACAAGACTGCACCAGTCCATGAAGTAGTAGCGATATAACCACTAATACCTACAGGAGTTGGCCAAGGTTGTTGAATAATAATCTTGTGAACCAGCTTCGTTGATACGGCAATGTAGCCTACAATACCACTAGCCAGCGGTGCACAAATAAATGGCACAAGCAAGTTAATGTTATAAACAATTGGCAAACCGAATAGGAGCGGTTCGTTAATGTTGAAGAAGGCAGGCACAATTTCCACCTTACCCAATTCCTTCAATTGAGCACTCTTAGCTCTAGTAGCAATCCAGATAGCTACGCCCAAGGTAGCACCAGAACCACCAATAATAACAAAGGCGTTCATTGGGTCACCAGCAAAGAAGTGACTTGCACCCTTAACGTTATCAGCCATGTTAGCTAAAACAATTGGAGTGTAGAAACTGGACATGATGGTTGCACCATGGATCCCGAACCACCATAAGAAGTGGATCAAGAAGATGATGATCAAGAAGCCCCACCAACTATCAGCAATGTTGTTGATGAAGGAGAATGGGATGTATAGGACGTTGAACAAGTCGGTCCCAAACATGACCATGATTAGGTTCAACAATGCGATTACAATCGCTACCATAAATGCAGGAATCAATGAACTAAATGAGTTTGAAACCCCTGCTGGTACGCTTGCTGGCATCTTAATCCGCCAGTTGTGCTTAATCGTGTAACGATAAATTTGAACCGTAATCCACGCAACTACCAAACCGGTAAAGATCCCAACAGCGCCTAAACGCGAAATCCCGCTAGCTGAAACGGCGTAGCCGCCACCAATAATGCTGTCGGCCTTCAGGCTTTGGACAAATTGAACGCTGCCGCTCTTCCAAACCAATTGCGGAACAGTGATAAACATGCCCATCATGAACATCATCAAACCATTTACTGGTGATAAGTCCAATTTTTCTTCCTGTTGGTAGATCTTAGTATAGCTGTAGGCAAAAGTTCCGGAGAAAACCAGTGCCAAAATTCCCATCGTAGAGTTGTAAACTACTTGGAAAAGGTTGACAAACCGGCCCAGTGTTTCAGCATAAAATTCCTTAAAACCTGGGAAGGTAAAAACTTGTGGTAAAACTGTCAAAATAAGGAAAAATGCCCCAACAATTGAGAAGGCAATTACGCTATAACCCGCATCCATGATCGCACGCACGAACCGGGAACTTGCAAACTTCCCAACTTTAGCAGCAAAAGTATCCTTAAATGATGCCTTATTTTCTGCCATGATGTACTCCTCTTCTAAAGCCTGCCCCTCAGCAGGCCAAATCCAAACTACATATGTATTATAAAACGCTTACATTTGCATGTAAACGCTTTTTGTAACATTTTTTCTTTACTTACGGCTTGTAAGTATGCCTGAATGTTTACTTTTAACCTGATAAATACCATCAAATCGGGCTTTTTGGACATTAAAAAAAAGACAGCTCGCGCTGTCTAAAAAATACTTCTAATATATACTATTTATCCTTAGCTGCACGCACAAAACTGCTGTCTGGGACTCTGATTAAGTAATAAGTCGTGGCCAAACGCCCTGCATGCATTCCGATCCCGTTTTGCCAATTTGCCTTATAGCGCGCCGTATAAATAGCTACATAAGCTTTTTGATATTTCTTATCTTGCTTGCGCAGCTGTTTTTCATTATAAGGAATTCTTTCGGCATCAACCCCAATTGGATTGGATCCGTAGACAATGGCGGCACTGGAGCTCGCAACCGTAATCTTGTGTCCATTTACCAAGACGGTATAAGTTTGTGAGCCAATTCGCCGTTTAGAAGAATTAATTTTGACATAAGTAGACTTCCCAGAAGTGGAAGTTTCAGGGATTAATTGCTTATAAACAACATGTGAACTAATCCGGCTGGTATCTTCCAAATCCGGATTATCTAAAATCGTCACATTAAACATATAGCCAAAGCCCACCACAAACACAGCAACTTCGATCAGGCTAATTAAAAAGGTCTGCAAATCAAAGCGCTTATGTTTTTGGACAATCATTTTAATCCGCATATGGCGAATATGCTGAATGATAAACACCAAATACATAATCACGGCAACCCATAGCAGGATTCCCAGCAAATTCCAAGTAAACATTTCTTTTTCCTATCTACTTCTTACTAGCTCTTTTGGTCGTTTTTTTAGTCGTCTTTTTGGCCGTACTCTTGGTCTTCTTTGCGGCCTTTTTAGCCTTTTCAGCTTCTTTAGCAGCCTTGGCATTATCAAAAATTTCAGTGAATTTTTCTGCCATGCTGTCAGCTAGCTTTGCACTCACCTGCGCAGGATCAGCCAGCACTTCTTCACCGGTTGCTAACTGGTCGATGCGAAAATGAGAAGCATTCACATATTCCGAGCTGGTCTCAAAATATAGGTTAAGATCGTATTCCTGATCTTCCTCTACAAAATTGCTGATTTTCTTGTAGTTAGCATAAGGCAAATTGATAATATTTAATTCCAAGCTAAAAGTAACCGGCCGCATCCCCTCAACAACCAACTGGGTCTGCAGCAAAGAATTGTGGTTTAAAGCCGTGGCTGCCTCTTTGACCATTTTTTCGCTAAGTTCCTTAAGTTTAGCCTTTTTATGGCTAACATCGGCGTACTTGACGGTTTCCATGTCTTGCAAGTAATCAGTTTGTTCAATTTTTTCGGTTAAAGTTTTTAAATCTATTTTCAATCGTATCGTTTCCTATTCCTTGAGTTCGTTCAAGTATTACTGTACTCAAAAACGCCAATAAAAACAATTTATTTCTTGTTTTACCGTAAAAAATAAAATGTAACAAAGTTTTTTTGCCTGACCAGTTTTTTCATGTTAGTTGGTCTAGGCAACTATAAAGATTCACTAACAGTCGCAGTTTTTAAATAACTCTTGTAATAAAATTTCGGGCGTTCCCTCGTCCATCCCTGCCAGAAGCCATTTCTGCCCAGTCTGTAAGCCTTTACAAAGTCGCAACAAAGGTGTAAGTTTAGGGCTGTAAACGTTTGTTAAATGATAACTTGTTCATAATAGAAGGCGAAATTTATGGAAACGATCGAAAGCAAAGACAAAGTATACACTGACTACTTCTACGATGAAGCAGATTTTGACAAGAACCACTTCCGTTACAAGTACTTGCACATTCCAGACGGCATTAAGCGTCAACCGTTGGCCGTACCACCAGTATTGGAACCAGACAAGCAAACCGATACCGACATTTGGTTCACAATTGAATCAAAGGAAGGCGAAAGTCAAATTTTGCCAGGTTCTAAGACCCACACTTGGGGCTACAACGCTGGCTTATTAGGCAAGACGACGGTAGTTAAGCGAGGCATGCGGGTTCATGTTACCTTGAAGAACAGTTTGCCAGAATTAACTACTTACCACTGGCACGGAATGGAAGTTCCTGGACCAATTACCGATGGTGCTTGCCACGCGCCGGTTTACCCAGGCGAAGAAAAGCAGATTGAATTTACGGTTAACCAACCAGCTGCTTTAACTTGGCTGCACGCTCACCCATGTCCAAGTACAGCTGCGCAAGTCTGGTTGGGTTTGGCAATGGGCGTAGTTGTTACTGATGATAACGAAGCTAAATTGCCAATTCCAAAGAGCTACGGCGTTGACGAATTCCCAATCATTTTGCAAGACCGGACTTTCCACGAAGATAACCAATTGGATTACAGTGCTGATTACGATCCAATGGGCGTATATGGCGAAACTCCAATGATTAACGGGGTTGTTCGTCCATACGTAGATGTTACTACCCAAAAGGTGCGCTTGCTCTTCTTAGGCGGTTCAAACCGGCGTGAATGGCGTTTGCACTTTGATGACGATTTGGTAATGACCCAAATTGCTGGTGACGATTCATTCTTGCAACACCCAGTTAAGATGACCAAGCTGTTAGTCGGTCCTGGTGAGAGATTGCAAGTCATCGTTGACTTCAAGGACTACAAAGAAGGCGATGTAGTTGACCTCTACACTGATGACTTCAAGCTGGTTGAATTTAGAATTCACAAGTTTGAAAAGGATGATTCAGTATTGCCAGAAACTTTATTCACACCTGAAGATCCTGAAGTTGACCCGAACCGTCAAGTTCGTTATGTAACCATGGACGACCACAACAAGATGAACGGTAAAGAGTTCTCAATGCAACGGATCGACATGAAGGCTGAAGTTGGCAAGGCCGAATACTGGGACGTTAAGAACACTAACTCCAAAGACCACGGAATGCTGCACCCATTCCATATTCACGGTGCTCACTTCTTAGTAGTATCACGTAATGGTCATGAACCTAACCCAAACGAAATTGGCGTCTACAAGGACACGATTGAAGTTGCCCCACAAGAAACTGTTCGTTTAAAGGTTATCTTCCCAATGACCGGGGTCTTCATGTATCACTGCCACATCATTGAGCACGAAGATGCCGGAATGATGGCCCAAATTCAAATTTACGATCCAAAGGACCCAGACAAGAAATACCCATTAATGGATATGGCAACTTTGACTAAGGCCTTTGCCGAAGAACGTGGCATTAAAGAAAGCGAAGTTTGGATGCCAGGGATGTGTACTGAAGGATATGGTCCTGAAGCTGATACTGGAGCTTCAACCCATGCAAGTACTGGCGCAAGTGCCCATGCTGGCCACTCAATGCATCATATGGAACATATGAGTATGGAGCATGAAGATACTTCAACTGGTGCAAGTCACCGTTAAAAGCTAAATAGCAGAAAAGACCGTCGCATGACGGTCTTTTTTTGTCGTTAATCAATTCGCTGGTATGATTTTTCAATTGCACTGGCGGTCTGCTGCAGTTTATGAATCATTGCTGCTTCGCCCTTAACCCTAATTCGCGTACTAGGACCAGAAAGGCTTAAGCCAGCTACCAGCTTACCCTGGCGATAAATCGGTACTGACATACAAGACAAGCCATATTCATATTCCTCATTATCAAAAGCCAGATGTTCTCGGGCAATTGTCTCCACTTCCTGCTCCAAATCTTGGGGTTCGGTAATTGTTTTAATTGTTCGTGCAACTAAATCATGCTGCAAATAATATTTTTTACGTTCTTCTACGGTCAGGTTGGCTAAGAAGATCTTTCCCATGGCACTGCAGTATAACGGTGCAACCGGTGGCAATTCGGCCTGCAAGTGGAAATTTTCTCCCTTAACCTCGCTCACATAAAGGACTTGACCTTCAAACCAAATCCCGAGGTTAATCGTTTCCTGTACCTCTTTAGCTAAGGCCTCAATATAAGGTTTAGCTAACTGGATAGTCGGATCCCCCAACTTAGCGGCTCCGGCATAACGGTAAAATTTAATCCCTAACCGATAGCTGTCATAGCTATTTTTACTGATCCCATCAATTGCTTCTAGAGTCTGTAAAATGCGATGAACCGTCGTTTTAGGCAATTTGGTCACGTTTACCAATTCACTTAGGGAAAGATATTCTTGGTCAGCTTTCGCTAGAACGTCGAGCACTTTAAAAGTATTAACGATGGTCTTATTTAGTTTGATCTCCTCTGTCATCTCTTTTGCTAATCTCCACATCACAAATTTCGTCAAAAAAGCGGCTGGTAAAAATACCAGTCGCTATTTATAGTACTAAAAGTAAGTAAACCACTTTCAGTATTAAAAAAGAAATACACTAGGATACCCCTACCCTAGTGCAATTCCCGTATCATCTCCAAAGCATTTCCTTCGGCGGTTGTGTGTGAGAATAATAAAAGAAAGCTAGTTGCCTCAGGAAGTGTTTTGTTTTCGTTTCAATAGTATTATAACAGAAACTTTTCGTAGATGACAAGTTTTTTTGTAGCAAAAACCCTATTAAAACGGTACTTCACAAAGTTAATCTAAAGATTGGATAAAGAATTAAATTACTTAAATCTTCGACGGACTATTTTTTACTCGTTTAGTTATTTTGATTTCCAAATTATTTTTATTTATTTTTGGAACGCCGTTCCACTTTTTTATTTGTTAAAAATCCTTTTTATCCTTGTCACTAATAGGGTTGCATGCTCACAAGTTCACACTAGACCAATTATCATTTCAGTTAATGACAGAATAAATTTGACGTATATACTAAATCGAGATTTGTAAATAACAGTTTTTTTGTTATTTTTGCTTTCAAAGTAAAAATTTCACAAATTTTTTTGAGATTTTTTAGTCGATAGAAGCTAACGCACTCAACATATCAACTTGGCGAATAGTGCGGTGCACCACCAAGGCCAACAAAGCGGTGATTACTCCTGGTATTAGGCCTGAAATGACATAGGTCCAAATGCTGATTACCGGATTAAACATCGCATTGGCAGGCGGCAGACTAACAATAATAAAGGTATGCAGCCAATTGCCAAAGAAAAATCCGACAATGATTCCTAATAGCGATAAGATAATGGTTTCACGATATATGTACAGCGTAACCTCATTATCAAAGAAGCCCAGGACTTTAATAGTTGATAATTCGCGCAAACGTTCAGCAACATTAATATTCGTAAGATTGTAAATCACAATTACCGCTAAAATGACTGCCAGCACAATCAAAATCCAAATGACGCTATTAAGCGAACTCATAAAGCTGTTTATCGTCCGTTCGTTGCTAGTATTTTGAATTACCGTTTGACTTGCCCCAGTCTTGATCAACCTTCTGGAATAATTGTTAACGCTAGTGCCCTTTATTTTGATAATTTGCGCATTTGGCTTGTAAGCTTTGCCAAAAACTTTGCGGTAGACTTTGCTGTTCATGAAGACGTAATGCCCCATGTACATGGTGGTAATGCCTGCAACTTTTAATTTACGCACATGCTGGTTGGCATCAAGCAATTTAACGGTACTGCCGACTTTAGCCCCTAAGAGCTGGGCTAATTTTTGGCTTAGAATAACCCCGGAAGCTGACAATTTGACCTTGCTCCCCTGATATTCAAGCTGCAGCATGTCAAACTTATTTTTGTTTGTGGTCAAAACTTGAATCGTTTGTACGGAATTATCCTCGCCCAAACGCTTGGACATCGTCGTGTAGTTGATATTTTGGTAGTTTTGGGTTTGCTTTGAATTTAACACTTTTTGCAGCTTAGCATGCTTGCCACTCGTTTTTTGGATATTTATTACATCATACTTGAGGTATTGGCCATACTGGGCTTTAGCGATCCCGCTGATTGAATCGCGAATACCAAAGCCCATCACTAGTAAGCCGGTGCATCCCGCAACACCAAAAATCGTCATAAGCATCCGTGTCTTGTACCTAAATAAATTGCGCGCCGTTACCTTAGCGTTAAAACTAAGATGCTGCCAAAGCGGAGTAATCCGTTCCAACAAAATTCGACTCCCTGCCTTAGGACTTTTTGGCAATAATAACTGGGCCGGTCGTTCCTGCAAGGTTTGGCGCAAAGCAATTAATGAAGCGCCTGTGGTTGCCAAGATCGCCAACAAGAGCACCGTCAGAAAAATTGGCCAAGAAAAGGCAGTGACAAAATTAGGCATCTGAGTATTAGTCGTATAGGCCTCAAAAATTTGTCGAGGTAAAAAGGTAAAACCAGCAGCTGAGCCAATCAAAACGCCGATAATTGATGAAGAAAGCGAATATAACAGGAACTTAAAAGTAATATCCAGCTTTGAGTAGCCCAAAGCTCGTAAAGTACCAATGTTAATTCGTTCTTCTTCCACAAACCGCGTCATCGTCGTTAAAGCTACTAGCAAAGCAATCGCAAACAAGAAGACCGGGAAAACATTTGCTAAAACGTCAACGCGCTCGGAGTTTGAGCGATAGATCTCATAGCCGGGATTTTCCGTTCGATCACTAACCGTATAGCTAGGATAACCAGCGGCTTTTAAAGCAGCCCGCTTAGCAGCAAGTTTTCGCTCGTTTTGAGCTAATTTTTTGGCAGCTTGCTGATTATCTAACCCTAAAGCTTTAGCTTGGCTGAGCTGCTGTTTGGCCTTGGCAAGCTTAGCTGCTGATCGGGTAAGCTGATTCTTAGCTGTCTGATATTTATGCCGCCGATTTTGCTTTAGCTGCCGGCGCAGCTGTTTCTGCTTGGTAGCCACATAGTTAGTGTATTTATCACTGTAAGGCGACATGTGCGCCGTTTTTTGGTAAGCAATTCGGGCTATTTGGTAAGTTGAACTAGCAAAGGCTGACTTGGTGGCTACTGCATACCCGGCCAATTGACCATTGCCCAAGTTAGTATTGCCGAAGTCATTTTTATCAAGATATTCACTTGAGTTAACATAACCAACCACCCGAAAAGTCTTCTTCCGCAATTTTCCGTGCTGCTTGACGCTAATGGTGCTGCCCAACTTATATTTATCTGCCAATAGTGAGCTGACTGCCAGCTCATTGCTTTTGGTCGGCATGCGCCCCTTGACTAGTTGGTACTTCGACAATTTAGCAGTCTTCGAAAAAATTCGTAAAACCTGCTTGCTAGATTTAATCTCGGCATCTTGATAATAGCCAAATTCAACTGTTTTGACATGGCTCTGCTGGCGGATGGTTTTTTGATCGCGCTGGTCGAGTCCCCAAGTTGAGCTAACTGTCAGATCAGCTAATTTTTCTTGGTTAAAAAAATTAGCCCCCGTGAGGCGCATATCAGGACCTGTAATTTTCAATCCCGTATAGGCAAACGCCCCGACCATCATTAGCAGCATGATCGCAAAATACCGACCCAATGAGTGTTGGATTGCTTGCAAAGCATCCTTGATCAAAATCTTTTTTTGCATGAAATCCTCCTACCAGCTAATTTGGCTAATATCCTGTGGATGATCATGGACTTCGACCTTGGCAACCTGACCGTCGTGAATGTGGAAAACCTTATCGCCAATGGGAGCAAGGGCTGCATTATGAGTAACGATAATGGTCGTTGAATTATATCGGCGACTCATGTCTTGGAGAACTTTTAAAACCTTTTTTCCCGTTTCAAAATCCAGTGCTCCCGTCGGTTCATCGCATAAGAGTAGTTTGGGGTTCTTGGCGATTGCTCGAGAGATTGCCACCCGCTGCTGTTGTCCGCCGGAAAGCTGGGCTGGAAAATTATTCATTCGTTTTTCCAAGCCGACAATTTTTAACGCTTCCTCTGCTGGCATCGCATCGCGCACAATTTGGGAAGCCAACTCCACATTTTCTTTGGCAGTTAAATTAGGAATTAGATTATAAAACTGAAAGACAAAGCCAACGTTTTCGCGGCGATAGGCCGTCAATTCCCTCCGACTAGCTCCTGCTAAATTTTGTCCATCAATTAGGACATCCCCACTGGTAACTGAATCCATTCCCCCTAAAATATTCAGCAAGGTTGATTTTCCTGCTCCTGATTCCCCCAGCAGAATAATCAATTCGCCTTGCGCAATTTTTAAGGAAATGTCCTTGTTCGCATAAATATCGCCACCACCTGAATGGTAAACCTTCGTGGCATTCTTTAATTCAATAAAAGCCATGGCTATTCCTCTCTTCTAATGCTTTAATGGGGCTAGTCTATCATCATAACGAGCAAATCCAATGAACACAATTGGACAATGTGTTGAATTAAGACAAAAAGGCAGCATTCAAACGAATACTACCTTTTCCACACATTTTTACACATAGGTTTAAGTTAGAGAAAGCGCTCTCTAGCTCGACCACACTTAAATTATACACCTATTAATTGAAGAGGCGTTAACAATCTATCAACTTATCAATAAATCAGCATAAGATAACAATTGAATTTATTTTTACCATCGTGTATAGTGACTTTGAAAAATAAAAGGAGGCTTTCCAATGAAAGTTGCGGTAATTGGAGCAAACGGCCAAGTAGCCCGGATTGTTGAAAGATTCTTAATTGCAGACAAAGATATCGATCCAGTCCTTTTCTTACGCAAGAGTGATCGACTGACTGATTTACAAAACGACGCACAAATTATCGAAGGCGATGCCCGTAACGTGAAAGAACTTACAGAGGCAATCAAGGGCTGCGAGCTGGTTTATGCTAACCTAAACGGCAGTGGCCAATCAGGCGTGGCTGCCAAAGCTTTAGTCGATGCCATGCACGCGGCCGGCGTCAAGCGGCTCATCTGGGTTTCGACGATTGGAATTTATAATGAGGTTCCTGGAAAATTTGGTGAATGGAATAATCGCATGCTGAACGATTATCTGCCACTCTACCATGAAGCCAGTGACATCATTGAAAATAGCGATTTGGAATACACAATTGTGCGCCCAAGCTGGATGACCGATAAAAACGAAGTTGATTATGAGAAATTTGCCAAGGGGCAAGAATTTACCGATACCGAGGTCTCGCGCAAATCCGTCGCAGCCTATATCTTCCACATAATTCGCAATCCGCAAGAAGATAAATTTCAATCCATCGGCTTAGGAAAACCCGGTACTGCCGGTGATAAGCCTAGCTGGTATTAACAGAAAAAGCACGCTAAATTTCAAAATTTAGCATGCTTTTTTAGGTTGTACCAAGCGCCATAGAGATTAGCATCATTTTTAAACTTGGCAGCGACGATTGCAGGAGCAGTCATGCCATCGCCAAAGTTGCGCCGAAGCTTTAAATATTTAGCTAACTGATTTTCAATTGTCGCAACTAAACGGGGTTGGGCACTAATTCCGCCACCAATTACGACTCGTTCAAGGTTAAGGATGGCCTGAATATTAACAATCAAATAGGCAACATTGCTGCAGTAGCGATTAAAAATTTGCCGTCCGGCTACAGAGCCTGGCTCTTCAAGTGCGCTAAAAGCAGCCTCGCCATCCTTGATATTAGGGTTGCCACAAGCAATATTGACCTCTTCGATCATTTTGACGGCTGAACAAAGCCGACCCGCATTGCCTAACACGCTGCGATTAGCGTCAAGAATTACCCAGCTAAATTCTCCTGCCTGAAAATTATTGCCCGATAGCAGTTCGCCATTGATGACAATTCCGCCACCGACTCCGGTCCCCAGGGTCATGACGCAGCCGTTATTAATTCCAACTAATTGCCCTCGCCATAGTTCTGCTAACGCAGCAGCTTTACCATCATTGATGGCTCTTACTGGAACCTGAAATTTATCAGCCAAAATGGTAAGATCAAGTCCATCTAAGTATTGCAGGGCTCCGCCATAGTGAATTAGCTGCTTTTCCCCATCAATCGTCCCCGGCGCACAAACCGCAATTCCATCAAATTGCCCTTGATATTGACCGGCAATTTGCTCCAGCAAGGACTTAAAGCTAGCCAAATTATCCGGTGTAGGTCGCTGGGCTTTTTCCAGCAATTCACCGGTAGCTGAAAATAAAGCATATTTTATATTAGTTCCACCGATATCAAACACTAACTGCTTCATTTTATCACCTAAAAATGCAATAAATATCCTAAGAACAAAGAGACTATTTCGGCTCCCACTACCACTTGAAAGTTCTGTAATGCCAGAACGAAGGTTTCGCTTTTAACTGGTTTGGCCAAAAAAGCCTCCGTCTTTTGATGCACAATAGGGATCGTAAGCAAAGTTAACAGTGTTAACCATGGCAATAACCGTAAACATGCCCCCAGCACTAAAGCCGCATAACCAGCATAGGCTAAACAGCGATACAAGTTAGAAGCCTTTTTTCGGCCGAACACGTTTGGCAAGGTATGTCTGCCATTAGCCTTGTCGGCAACTCGATCTGACAGGTTGTCAGCGAGCATCACGTTCGAAGTTAGGAACCAAGATGGGGTGCAGGCTAAAACGACCGTCAAGAAAGTTAGCACATTACCGGAAATTGTAAAATTCCAATTGCCAGCAATATGCAAAGCAAACAGTTTATCCCAATTGCCATTAACAAAGATGAATAAAAAGGGAATGCCCAAGCCTTGGCAAGTACCGCTAAAAAATTCTCCAGTAGGCGTCCGTGATATTGGAAATGGGCCGGAAGTATAATTGGCAAAAACTAAAAAAATTGCTCCACCTAAAAATAAGAGCATCAAATTGGTTCGAAAAACCAGCCAGATTCCTAAAGCCGTCCCAATCGTTACCATTACTCCAATAACGGTAAATGCCTGTTTTACGCTGATCTGTTCGACCGTCATGACACTACGCCGTTTGAAATCTTCATCCTTAGCCATAATATAATCCATGGTGGTATTGACACCGGTGATCATGTTATCGAAGATCATTGAAGCAACGAAGAAAATCAATGAATTTTGCCAATCTATTTTACCTTGAATTAGCAGAATAATTGCAAATGACAAGGGATAGGCAAATAACGATAATACCGAAGTATGAATTTTAACAAAATGCAAATACTGTTTAATTGACATGCACAAATACTCCTCAAAATATAGGTCTTATCATAGCTTAACACTTTATCATTACCTGCAAAATCACTTTTAGCAACATAAAAAAGGCATTGCCACTGGGGCAATGCCTTTTTCTGAGAATATTTGCTTTCGAATGTTTTTTTACTTGTCTTCTTTTGCTTCTTCAGCCATTTGCTTCTCAATATCAGCAATTGAGTAAACAGACTTAGCCTTGTCAACATCGGCCTTAACATCCATATCACGGTAAACTGACATACCAGTACCGGCTGGAATAATCTTACCGATAATAACGTTTTCCTTAAGTCCAAGCAATGGGTCGTTCTTACCACGAATTGAAGCATCAGTAAGAACCCGCGTAGTTTCCTGGAATGAGGCAGCTGACAAGAAACTGTTAGTTTCAAGGGCAGCCTTGGTAATCCCAAGAATGACGCTTTGAGCAGTGGCAGGAATACCACCTGAATTGATAACCTTGGCATTCCGATCACGGAAGTCACTAATATCCATAACTTCACCTGGCAGAATGTCAGTTTCACCTGGATCAAGAACCCGAACCTTTTGCAGCATTTGCCGAGTCAAGACTTCCACGTGCTTGTCGGAGATGTCTACACCCTGCATCCGGTAAGCCTTTTGAACTTCAGCCAAGATGTATTCTTCAGTTGTCAAGGTGTCAGTAACTTGGATTAATTCCTTCGGATCAACAGAACCAAGAGTCAACTTGTCGCCACGGTGAACTACATCACCTTCGCTAACGGCAACTGAAGCAGTGTAAGCAACACTGTAGCTACGAGTATCAATCTTGCCCTTAACCGTAATTTCACGGGTGTGTTCTGCTGGGTTTTCTTGAATTGAATCAACAACCCCATCAACTTCAGAAATGGTTGCTCGACCCTTAGGATTACGAGCTTCAAACAATTCTTGCACACGAGGCAAACCTTGAGTAATGTCTTCGGCACCGGCAACACCACCGTTGTGGAAATTTCTCAAAGTCAACTGCGTACCAGGTTCACCGATTGATTGAGCGGCAACAGTACCAACTGCTTCACCAACTTCAACTTCTTCACCAGTGGCAAGGTTCATGCCGTAACACTTCCGGCAGACACCATGTGAACAGTCACAAGTTAAGATAGAACGAATGTCAACTTCAGTTACGCCGGCATCAACTACCGCGTGAGCCAAGTTTTCATCCATCATCGTATCCTTAGGAACAATGACTTCACCAGTCTTTGGATCCTTAACCGTTTCTGCAGTGAACCGGCCAAGCAAACGGTCAAAGAGTGGTTCAATCATTTCGTCGCCTTCCATGATTGCGTGAACCTTAATACCACGGTCGGTACCACAGTCTTCTTCACGAATAATCACGTCTTGAGCAACATCGACTAACCGCCGAGTCAAGTAACCAGACTGAGCAGTCTTCAAGGCAGTATCAGTCATCCCCTTACGAGCACCGTGAGTGGACATGAACAATTCCAAAACAGTCAGCCCTTCCTTAAAGTTGGAAGTAACTGGGATTTCGAACAAACCACCGTTAGGAGTGGCCATCAAACCACGCATCCCGGCCAACTGGGTAAAGTTGGAAATGTTACCACGGGCACCAGAGTCGGCCATGATCGTAATTGGGTTTCTTGGGTCGTAGATTTGGGCGATTTCATTTTGAACTTCGTCCTTACATGCGTTCCAAATGCTGATTACGCGGTCGTGACGTTCTTGTTCAGTAATCAAACCACGTCTGAATTGCTTAGAAACAACGTCAACCTTCTTGTGGGCAACCTCAACCTTTTCATCCTTGTCGGTAATTTCAGGAACATCGGTCATTCCGATAGTAATACCTGAAGTAGTTGAAGCAGTGTAACCCAATTCCTTCAAGTCATCCAAGAATTCAGAAGTTCTTTGAACCTTGTAGTACTTGTAAATAGTGGCAATTGAGTCAGACAAGAAGCTGCTCTTGAATGGCGTATCAATCAAGTCTTGGCTGACAGCGTCAATCCGATCTTGAATTGATTCGCCTGGTTGCAAGAAGTACTTTTCAGCTAAAGGATTGTTTAAGTTTTCTTCAGTTGGTTCGTTTACATAGAAGTAATCGTCAGGGAAAATTTGGTTGAAGCAAATCTTACCGTAAGTAGTGACGAAAATACCATGTTCATAACCCTTTGGCCATGACTTTTCAGGCATTGAGTCAGCTGACATCCCAATAATGGTGTGGTAGTGAATATCGCCATTAGCGTAGGCTACGGAAGCTTCGGCTGGTGAAGTGAAGATCATGCCTTCGCCTTCACGACCAGTTTCAGCTTGAGTCAACCAGTAGTTACCTAAAACGACGTCCTGTGAAGGAGTAACGATTGGCTTACCATCCTTAGGAGCTAAGATATGGTGGGCAGCTAGCATTAACAGGCGTGCTTCGGCTACGGCTTCATCTGACAATGGCACGTGGATGGCCATCTGGTCACCGTCAAAGTCGGCGTTGTAAGCTTCACAAACTAATGGGTGCAAACGAATTGACTTACCTGATACCAAAACTGGTTCAAAGGCTTGAATACTCAACCGGTGCAAAGTAGGTGCCCGGTTCAACAGAACAGGACGTTCCTTGATGACGTCTTCCAAAACATCCCAGATGTCATCGTCTTGCCGGTCAATCTTGCGCTTAGCGTTCTTAATGTTGGAAGCCAAGCCCCGCTTAACCAATTCATGCATGACGAATGGCTTAAAGAGTTCCAAAGCCATTGGACGAGGAACACCACATTGGTAAAGCTTCAGACTTGAGGAAACGTCGATAACTGAACGACCAGAGTAGTCAACCCGCTTACCAAGCAAGTTTTGACGGAACCGACCTTGCTTACCCTTAAGCATGTGTGACAAAGACTTCAATGGCCGGTTGCCTGGTCCAACAACTGGACGGCCCCGACGACCGTTATCAATCAAAGCGTCAACAGCTTCTTGCAGCATCCGCTTTTCGTTTTGCACGATAATGCTTGGAGCATGCAAATCAAGCAACCGCTTCAACCGGTTGTTCCGGTTGATTACGCGCCGGTACAAATCGTTTAAGTCAGAGGTAGCAAAACGTCCACCTTCCAATTGCACCATTGGCCGCAGGTCTGGCGGAATAACAGGAACAGCATCCATAACCATCCATGCCGGTTCATTGCCTGAATTCTTGAAAGCGTCCAAAATATCCAAACGCCGGATTGCTCTGGTCCGTTTTTGGCCAGTAGCTGATTCCAATTCCTTGCGTAAATCAGCAATTTCTTTGTCTAAGTCAACTTGTTGCAGCAAATCACGAATTGCTTCGGCACCCATCTTGGCAACGAAACGTTTGCCATACTTAGCCTTTTGTTCGCGATATTCAGCTTCAGTCAACAGTTGCTTGTATTCAAGGTCAGTGTCGCCTGGATCAATAATGATGTAGGCTGCAAAGTAGATAACTTCTTCCAATAATCTTGGCGAAATATCCAAAACCAAGCCCATTCTTGAAGGGATACCCTTGAAATACCAAATATGAGTAACTGGTGCTGCCAACTCAATGTGGCCCATCCGTTCTCTTCTTACCTTCGAGGAGGTAACTTCAACACCGCATCGGTCACAAACAATGCCGCGGTATCTTACGCCCTTGTACTTGCCACAGGCACAAGACCAGTCTTTGGTTGGCCCAAAAATCCGTTCGTCGAACAGACCATCTTTTTCAGGCTTTAACGTACGGTAGTTAATAGTTTCAGGCTTCTTAACTTCACCGTATGACCAGCTTCTGATCTTGTTAGGCGATGCAATACCGATTTGCATACTTTCAAACTTGTTTACGTCGATCAAAAGTTTAACCTCCTATTACTTAGAAACGTGGTCGCTGGAATCAGCATCTGCTGGCTTTTCATCACTGGCTGCTTCATCAACTGGAGCATCGGTGGTTTCTGCTGGTTGATCAGCAGTTTCTGCACCTTCGCCTGCAGGTTGTTCGCCATCAGCGTCCTCTGCTTCTTTGGCTAATTTCTTCTTTTCTTGTTCTTCAGCCATCCGTGACAAACTGTCAATGTTGACGCGTTCGCTAGAATCGTCATCCATATCACGGAGGTCAATTTGGTTGTGGTCAATATCCAGAACTTGAATGTCCAAACCTAAGGCTTGCAATTCCTTAACTAAAACGCGGAATGATTCTGGAACGCCTGGCTTAGGAATCCGTTCACCCTTAACGATTGCTTCGTATGCCCGTACACGACCGACAACGTCGTCAGACTTGTAGGTCAAAATTTCTTGCAGCGTGTAAGCAGCACCGTAAGCTTCAAGGGCCCAAACTTCCATTTCACCAAACCGCTGACCACCGAACTGAGCTTTACCACCCAAAGGCTGTTGCGTAACCAATGAGTAAGGCCCAATTGAACGAGCGTGGATCTTGTCGTCAACCATGTGAGTCAACTTCAGGTAGTTCATGATACCAACTGATACCCGGTTATGGAAAGGTTCACCGGTCCGACCATCGTAGATGACGGTCTTACCGTCCTTGTCAACGCCGGCTTTTCGTACCGTATCCCAAACGTCATCTTCGTTAGCACCATCAAATACTGGCGTAGCAACGTGGATACCTAAGTTGTCAGCAGCACGACCTAAGTGCAATTCCAACAGCTGTCCAATGTTCATACGTGATGGCACACCCATTGGGTTCAAGCAAATATCTACCGGACGACCATCTGGCAAGAATGGCATGTCTTCTTCTGGAGCAACAATGGCAACCGTACCCTTGTTTCCGTGACGACCTGACATCTTGTCCCCAACTTGAATCTTCCGCTTTTGGGCAATGTAAACCCGAACCAAGGTGTTTACGCCTGGTGATAACTCATCGCCGGCTTCACGCGTGTAGACCTTAACGTCTTGCACGATACCGCCACCGCCGTGAGATACCCGCAAGGAAGTATCACGCACTTCACGAGCCTTTTCACCAAAGATTGCGTGCAACAGACGTTCTTCAGCTGACAATTCCGTTACACCCTTTGGCGTAACCTTACCAACTAAGATATCGCCGTCGCGAACTTCGGCCCCCACTCTGACGATCCCGTCAGCGTCAAGGTTCTTTAAGGCATCTTCACCAACGTTTGGCAATTCGCGAGTGATTTCTTCAGGCCCAAGCTTAGTGTCACGAGCTTCTGATTCACAGTCTTGAATTGAAATTGAAGTGTAAACGTCATCCTTAACCAATCTTTCTGACAGCATGATGGCGTCTTCGTAGTTGTACATGTTCCAAGTCATAAAGGCAATGACTGGGTTTTGACCTAAGGCCAATTCACCGTCAGCCATGGTTGGACCATTGGCAATAACATCGCCCTTGTCCACCTTGTCGCCTTGCTTAACGTTTGGAGTTTGGTTGTATGACTTAGAGTTGTTTGACCGACGGTATTTTTCAAGCCGGTATGAATCTAAAGTTCCATCTTCCCGGCGAACCCGAATTTGGTCAGCGTCAACATATTCTACCGTCCCAGCTTCTGCAGCCAATACTGCTGCGCCAGAGTCGTGAGCTGCCCGGTATTCCATCCCAGTACCAACCAAGGCACCGTGTGGGTTAATCAAAGGAGCAGCCTGACGTTGCTGGTTGGCACCCATCAAGGCACGGTTGGAGTCGTCGTTTTCCAAGAATGGAATACATGCTGAAGCAACTGACACAACCTGCTTAGGAATAACGTCCATGTAGTCGATCTTGTCTGGCGTAACTTCGACATTGTCTTCCTTGTGACGACAAAGAATAATGTCATCCTTGAATGAACCATCTTCGTTCAACTTGGTGTTGGCACCGGCGATGATGTAGTTATCTTCAACGTCTGCAGTCAAGTAGTCAATCTTGTCAGTAACCTTGTGGGTCTTCCAAGATACCCGACGGTATGGCGTTTCAACAAAACCATACTTGTTGATGATAGCGTAAGAAGCCAAGGAGTTAATCAACCCAATGTTAGGACCTTCAGGCGTTTCAATTGGGCAAAGACGACCATAGTGAGTATAGTGAACGTCACGAACTTCATATCCGGCACGGTCACGCGTCAAACCACCAGGCCCTAAGGCTGACATCCGGCGTTTGTGAGTCAATTCGCCCAATGGGTTGTGTTGGTCCATGAACTGTGAAAGTTGTGATGAACCAAAGAATTCCTTGATGCTGGCAACGATTGGCCGAATGTTGATCAATTGTTGCGGAGTAACCGTTGATGGGTCTTGAATTGACATTCTTTCCCGAACAACCCGTTCCATCCGCGCCAAACCAATTCTGAATTGGTTTTGCAAAAGTTCACCGACCCGGCGAATCCGACGGTTACCTAAGTGGTCGATATCGTCAGTAGTACCGATGTTGTCTTGCAAAGCAAAGAAGTAGTTGACTGAAGCTAAAACATCAGCTGGCGTTAAGTGCTTAACGTTATCAGCAATGTGGCCGTTAGACATCAACTTAACAACTCGTTCTGGGTCGACTTTTGAGTAAACGGCAATTTCTTGAACAGTAATTGGATCTGGCAAAACGCCTTCTTTTGATGGTTCATAAGTTACC
This sequence comes from Lactobacillus corticis, assembly GCF_018327645.1. Classification (GTDB taxonomy): domain Bacteria; phylum Bacillota; class Bacilli; order Lactobacillales; family Lactobacillaceae; genus Lactobacillus; species Lactobacillus corticis. The sequence continues at coordinate 62,378 of NZ_BMAY01000004.1, forward strand.
ATCTTGAAGTCATCACGGTCCAAGTACTTTTCTAGCGTATCCATTACTTCATGGGTGACTACCGTTCCCTTCTTGGCAATGATTTCACCAGTATCTGGGTCAGCCAAGGTTTCAGCCAAAGTTTGGCCGTAAAGCCGGTTCTTCAAAGACAACTTCTTGTTGATCTTGTAACGACCAACAGGTGCTAAATCGTACCGACGTGGGTCAAAGAAACGGGCATATAGCAATGACCGTGAAGAGTCAGTGGTCTTTGGTTCACCTGGACGCAGACGTTCATAAATGTCTTTCAAAGCCTCAGCAACACGTGAATCAGCTGGGTTCTTGTGAACATCCTTTTCCAAAGTGAATTGCAGCGTATCGCTCTTGCCGTACATGTCCAAGATTTCGGAATCTGAGCCAAAGCCCATTGCCCGAACTAAGACGCTGATTGGCAATTTCCGCGTCCGGTCAACCCGAACGTAAGAAATGTTCTTGGCATCAGTTTCAAATTCAAGCCATGCCCCACGGTTAGGAATTACCGTCGTGCCAAAGATCTGCCGACCGTTCTTATCAAACTCGCTGTTGTAGTAAACGCCAGGAGATCTAACTAATTGAGAAACGATAACTCTTTCTGCACCGTTAACAATAAATGAACCTGATGGGGTCATTAACGGCAGGTCGCCAAAGAAAACATCCTGGGTCTTAATTTCGCCAGTTTCTTGGTTAGTCAATTTCAGCGTAACGTGCATTGGTGCTGAGTAAGTAGCATCGTGATCACGCGCCTCATCAACAGTGTACTTCGGCTCACCCAACTTGTAGCCAACGTACTCTAATGACAATTTTCCGGAGAAGTCAGCGATTGGCATAATGTCATCAAAGACTTCCTTGATTCCTTCATCGAGGAACCACTGATATGATTCGGTTTGCACATCAGTCAAGTTAGGCAGTTTCAAAACTTCTTTAATGCGGGAAAAACTGCGTCTTGTCCGGTGTTTACCGTAGTTCACTACGTGTCCTTTAAGCAAAGAAAACATCCTTTCTGTTGAAGAAAGCAAATATTACATTCTTGTTACAATTTATAAAGGCGGGAATTTTAGGCATAAAAAAGACAAAAAACAAGCAACTTGTTTTTTGTCTTCTATCATTTTGCTGGACAATAGATCAGCAAAATCCTGAATTTCAGCCTTTTAAAATCACTAATTATTTTACGCTTAAAGCATTGTCAAGTCAAAGATTTTGTGCTAATAACTCAACTTTTTGCTTTTGCAATCGGTTTCTCCACTTCAAACTTTAATTTTCCGCGAATTGCCCCGACTTTTAGCGTATCTCCAGGCTTAATTTCTTCTTTGATCAGCATTTCAGCAATCTTGTCTTCAAAATCGGTCTGAATGGCCCGTCTTAGTGGCCGTGCCCCATTTTCAGGGTCATAGCCGTCTTTGGCAATCTTGTCTAGGGCTGCTCGAGACAGCTTCAATTTGACATCTTGCTTGGCCAGCCGCTCAGTTAAGCGCCGAGTTAGCAGCGTTACAATTTGGCGTAATTCTTCCTTGCTTAGTTCCTCAAAGATGATCGTTTCGTCAATCCGGTTTAAGAATTCAGGGCGGAAGAATTGCTTCAAGGCTTGGGTAACGCGTTCTTCCCGAGCTTTCTTCTTAGCTTCGTCACTATCAGCGTTAAAGCCAACTTGTTTGTCATCAAAGATTGAGCGAGAGCCCAGGTTTGAAGTCATGATGACAACGGTGTTGCGGAAGTCAACTTTACGACCTTTAGAATCAGTCAAAAAGCCATCATCTAAGACTTGCAAAAGCAGGTTGAAGACATCTGGGTGGGCTTTTTCCACCTCATCCAGCAAAACTACTGAATAAGGATGACGGCGCACTTGTTCTGATAACTGTCCGCCTTCTTCATAGCCTACGTATCCTGGGGCGGAACCAATCAACTTGCTGCTGGCAATTTGGTCCATATATTCTGACATATCTACTCTGATTAAGTTGTCTTCGGAGCCAAAGACGGCAGCAGCTACTGCCTTAGCTAGTTCGGTCTTACCAACACCAGTTGGACCGAGGAAGAGGAATGAGCCGATTGGCCGTTTTTCATCCTTAATTCCGCTCCGACTCCGCCGAATTGCCCGAGCCACTGCTGAAATAGCCTTATCTTGGCCGATTACTCGTTCATGCAGCTCATTTTCCAAACGAACCAGACGTTTAGATTCCTGTTGCTTCATCTGCGTTACCGGTACGCCAGTCCACTCAGACACCACTTTAGCAATATCTTCAGGCGTAACTACCGACCCTTGGCCGGTTTTCGTTTCCAATGCTGTTTGCAATTCTTCGCGCCGAGCTAATAAGGCATTCTGCTTATCTTGCAGCTTGGCCGCTTGGACAAAGTTTTGTTCGGCAGCTGCTTCGTTCTTTTGGTCGACAATCTTGTGCAGTTGGTCGTTAAGCTGCCCAATTCGCTGGTCTCCTAGCGTATTTTGACGAATTTTAACGGCTGCACTAGCTTCATCAATCAGATCGATCGCTTTATCAGGCAAGTAACGGTCCGAAATATAGCGACTAGCCAGGTCTACGGCACTATTAATACTTTCATCAGTTATTTTTACATGATGGAAAGTTTCATATTTGGTTCGCAATCCCTTTAAAACAGCGACTGCCTCTTTAGGAGATGGTTCGTTCAGCCGGACTTGTTGGAATCTGCGAGCTAGGGCCGAATCCTTTTCGATGTATTTTTGGTATTCATCAAAAGTCGTCGCCCCAATCATTTGAATCTCGCCCCGGGCCAGACTAGGCTTCAGAATGTTGGAAGCGTCAATGGCACCTTCAGCACCCCCAGCTCCAATCAAAGTGTGGAGTTCGTCAACAAACAAAATGACATTGCCATCTTTGGCGATTTCGGCCAGGATCTTTTTCACGCGGTCTTCAAATTCGCCGCGGTACTTGGTTCCCGCAACCAAACTGCCCATATCTAGGGCCATGACCCGTTTGGTTTCAAGATCACGGGGAACGGTCTTATGCACAATTTCAGTTGCGATAGCTTGTGCAACCGCCGTCTTACCGACCCCAGGCTCGCCGACCAGCACGGGATTATTCTTGGTACGACGCGACAAAATTTGAATCACGCGCGCGATCTCATCATCCCGCCCAATTACGGGATCGATCTCGCCTTTTAGCGCCCTGGTATTCAAATTAGTGGCTACTTTATCTAAAGTTGGCGTCAAGCTTTCCGTGCTGTTTTGTTGGCGATTGCTGCTTCCGGTGTCCAGCCAGTTGGCAGAATCACCAAATTCGTCATCGTTGTTGCTTGCGCCAGTTTCAAGTTGTTCACGGAGCTGATCAAGGTCGATCTGCAGATTTTTCAAAATCATCGCTGACAATACTTGGCGACTTGCGATCAGTCCCAGCAAAATGTGACTAGTGGTAATTTCACTTGCCCGCGTTTGAGTTGCAGTTCTTTTAGCAAAATCTAAAACCAGACTTAGTCGCGGGGACATTTCCATGTAGCCGCTAGCAGCAGCGGAACCATAGCCGGTATATTGTTCGATTTCTTCTCTAATATCCGTTGGCGTGACCCCCATTGAGCGCAGCAGCTTGCCAGCTTCGCCATCGCTTTCAATTACTAGGGCCAGCAAAACGTGTTCTGAACCAATCAAACGGTGATGAAAAGTTTGCGCTTGTTCACGTGCAATTTCCAAAACCTGGTTGGCACTTTTACTGTATGAAATTCCCATATCTAATACACCGCCTTATCGTTAGTGCTTTTATATTCCTACTCTAATTTAAAATGAAATACTAATAATATTCAACAAACTAGCATGGTAATTTAAAAAATGCAAGCAAATAACTCATTGTATGCCCTATCACACAAAAAAGGCTGTTCTAGGAATCAAATCCGTCGAACAGTCTTTTTAGATCTAGACTACAATTTTTTACCTTTGTAGTTGAATTATTTTACAACAGTTGCCGTTACTCTTTCAGTCAATTCATCTGGCAGTTTAGAGTCAGCAATAATATCACCCAACTCAGCATATGAGCCATCTGAAGTTGTAACTGCTAAGTTAACACCAGCGTTTTGAGTAGAGGTACCATTTTCGTACTTAGCTGACCAAGTTCTAATCCGCGTACCACTTGTAGATGGAGCACTAACCGTTACTGAGCCGGCTTTAAATGACTTAAAGAGTTTTGGATACTTGCTCTTCAACGTACCTAAATACTTACCACCATAAGTATATTGCTTGTCACTCTTACTACTCTTGGTGTAGGCAAAGTACAATGCATTCTTGAAGGTACGACCATTTACAGTTAGTTGTTGCCCATGACTGTTTATACGATCAACAGTCACTGCCTCAACACCTGACAAACCGAGCATTTGGTTCAAAACTAAATCATTTTGGACTTTCAAGCCTGCCTTATGCAAAGCAGTAATAGCACTTGCTAATTGTTTACCAGTACCATATTTGTTCTTAGCGCTATCACCTAAATCGTAACGATCTGAAACAGAATAACCTTCACCATAGCGACTCATGCCGAATGACTTGTATGAAGGAGCCATCCAGAAGTCAGTAATACCCAAACCTGCAAAAGTCTTAGCATTCTTAGCAATCTTAGTGTAGGTATCGTATTCGCCACCGTTTTGGAATAAGCTGAAGCCTTCATAAATCACGTGTGAATCAAGAGCAGCGTTTGAACGGTAAGTTACCTTAGATGACCGCTTAGAACTTGAAGCCTTAGTGGTGGCAACTTGCTTGGACTTAGCACCACGAGGTACCAAGACTGCCAAGTAACCACTAACTTTAGAGTTTGAGTAACCTTTAATAGTAAGCTTCAATATACCTTTCTTGTCAGTCTTTACAGTTGACTTAGACTTAGTGGTAACACCGGTAGAAGTAGTCTTAAGGACATATCTGTAACTTTGCTTTGCGTGAGCCTTACCCATGTTAATCTTATAGGTCTTAGCCTTTTTACTGTTCAATCCTGGGTTATTGCTTACTACTACTGCCATACCACTATGACGGCTAGTTGTAGCCTTCTTCTTAATCTTCGTCTTGGCAGAAGTTACACTCTTACCGTAACGTACGCTAGCAATCAAGTCGCCAGCCTTGTTTAACTTGGTAATGGTTTGACCACCGGCTACATACTTCTTACGTGCATTAAGCAATGCATGAATTGAAGTGTAATAAGGTGTCTTGGTCTTCATGTACGAACCAAAATCATCGTACAAGTCACCGTAGTAAACAGTAGGAATAGTATCCTTGTTACTCAACAGCAAAGCATATTGAGAAGGTACGTTGTACTGTGCATACTTTTTGTCCTTGCTTGCACGATCCTTCTTATATTGGTTCCAAGCCTCAGTTGCGTATTCACTCTTGTAATCATCACTCATAATTTTACGGTCACCAGGGTGATTATCAATGATGATTTGGTTAATTACATTCTTGATTTGGTCATGGTTATTAACAAAGGTCCAGTTTGCTTGTGCCTTGTTGCTTGAAGTATCGCTAGTACGTTTAACAATACTGTTAGTAGCAACAGTATACAGGTTAGTTCGCTTACTTGGTGCCTTAGCTAAAGTGTTTTGGAAGGTGTAGAATAATGAACCATCCATAGCAATTTGCTGAGTACCATACTTCTTCAAAATGCTTGGTTCTTGGCCGACATATGATTCATCGTAAACCAAGTGGCTGTTGGCGTTCTTGTCGCTCTTTGAAGTCTTGTATAGTTGGTTCATTAAGTTACTTACTTGTGCCAAAGAGTTCAAATCAACGTGTGATGCAGCGTCCACACGGAAGCCATCAAAGTTAGCCTTAGAATTCTTGTGAACAATTGACCCGTAATGTAACAGCCAGTATTCCCAATTCAAGTTTTCAGCTTGTACAACAGGGTTAGAGTTATCCATATCGATACCCAACAAGAATTCATGATCCATGTTGTTGGTAATCTTCCGATAACTGCTATTAGCACCAGACGTGTTATCATTGTTTACAAATAATAACTGATTATTATCAATCGAACCACTATTGTCTGGCACATAGCTAGACATGCTTTCTACAGGTAATTCTGAGAAATAATTTTCATTTTGGACGAAAGACTTGATAGTTGAATCTAACTTGTCAGTACCAACCTTGTAGTATTTCATCAAAAGTTTTTTGGCAAAGCTGTCTAAAGTTTCCTTTGAAGTAGACCCATTAAGACCCGAAACCTTTTCAGTAGTCAAACCTAACTCGCTGTCACTATATCCATTAGCAACCATGTACTTGATATAGTCAGCTTCAATTGTCTTGTTTGGCCAAGTATATGCCATCAAAGGGAACCACTTTTGACCAGGATCGTTTTTGCCAACCGGATTCTTTACGTATTCGCCTTTATCATTTAAATAATACTTAGGTTCAAACCAACTTTCATATGAAAAATAATTACTTGCTGCGGTATTCATCCTAAGTGGCAAATTAGGACGAATAGATCTCTTAACAGTACTTGAACTAGATGAGTTGGATGAACTTGCAGAATCTGCCGACACATTTTGTGCTCCTGTCACTATGAGCAAACCAAGCAGAGCTGCAGAACAGCCAGCTACAATTTTCTTCAACTTCATATTTCTTCTCCCATTTCAAAATTTCAAATCATCTTTATTCTATTATTGTATCCAATAATATTCAACGATATTTAAAAAATTTGACATATAAAATAATGTATTTCGCTATCTTCTTCATCAAAAAAAGCATTCAGGGCTACGCCTAAATGCTTTTGCATATATAAATTATATCGGGAAAACAGGATTTGAACCTGCGACCTCTGCGTCCCGAACGCAGCGCTCTACCAAGCTGAGCCATTTCCCGTCAATAAAAAAACTCACCTGGCGGTGAGTTTTTGTCCTGGAGCGGAAGACGGGATTCGAACCCGCGACCCCCACCATGGCAAGGTGATGTTCTACCACTGAACTACTTCCGCAGAACAAATATAATTATAACAAAGTATGACTCTTTGACAAGTACTTTTATTAATTTTATTTGCCCTGACCAAAAATTAACTGGGAGATTTGGTTGAGGTGCTTTTCATCTTCAGCATCAAAGCCATTGAAATCAAGACAGTCAAAATCAAATACGCCCCAAAACTGCCCTTCTGGGTTAAAAATTGGAACTACTAATTCAGAATTAGTGGCGGAATCGCAGGCAATATGACCACTAAATTGATGGACATCAGGGACAATCACGCTCTTTTGTTCGGCTGCGCATTTGCCACAGACGCCTTTTCCCACAGCAATGTGGACACAAGCAACGTTCCCTTGAAACGGCCCTAAGATCAATTCCTGGTTTTCATAGCGATAAACTCCTGCAAAATTAACATTTAAGCTATGGAATAATAAAGCAGCCAAATTTGCGGTATTGCTGATCCAATCAGTTTCACCTGCTACTAAACTTTTAGCTTGCTCGCCTAATAATTCATAATCAACCTTTTGACGCATGCTTCTCACCTGTCTTGCAAGTATGATGGTAACAAAAAAGCTCATCCTTACTGGATGAGCTTGGTAGAGCGGAAGACGGGATTCGAACCCGCGACCCCCACCATGGCAAGGTGATGTTCTACCACTGAACTACTTCCGCGTAACAAAGAAAATTATAGCAGATATAATTTTCTTTGCAATAGTTTTTGGCTAAAAAATTTCAACAATTTAGTTCCAATATGGATCTGTTTCTTCACGCAACTGCTGAATCTTTTTCAGTCCTAATTCTCTTGGACTAATCCCATATTTAAGACACAACCCTGCCGCTGTCCCGACAACAATGCCGTGTTGGCCACCATTGCCAATCAACTTTACAGTCGAACTGGCAATATGGGTAGCACTAATATGTTTGCCGGCACACAAGACATTGGTAAGATCTGCAGAATATAGGCAACGAAATGGTACTGTATAAGGTTTAAAATCACGTTCAACCCATTTCCAATTGCCTAAGCGGAAATCGTATTTAGGATTGCCAGGATAGTGCAAGCAAAATGCACCTGCATTAGTCACAATTGCATCAGGAAAAGCGGTATGCTGGCGAATGTCATTTTCGGTCAAAACATAGTCGCCTAAATAATTACGAAAAGCTCCCGTCGCCAGCACATTAGCTAAATAGGTCAATAGCTTTCGGTATTTTTCTGGTGCTTTTTTCCTTACATTAGAATAAGTACCAATAATCGCACAAAGCAAGTGGTCCCGTATCTCTTCTTTAGATGCATATGGATCTAGCCACTGACCATATTCCCAAAAGTGCGTCTTTGGCAGGCTCATCGGATTCTTCCAACTACCGTCAGTTTGGCGGATCGGTTTGGGCATTTCTGGTCCAACATGGGGACCTGGCTGATTTTCATATGGACCTGGGCCATTTGAGCTGGTAATGGGACCAATCTGCCCGCTCAAGTCAGCATAATCTTTAGCAACCTTTTCAGCCCATGGCACATCTGGAAAAGCTACTGCTTCTTGCTCCATTTCTGTTCGAAACATGACTGTGTCGCCATGATGCATCTGATCCGCAGTTTCTGGAGCCAAACTCTCACCAAAATCTGCTTGGCTTTCTTGTCCAAAAAGAGTAGCTGCTCCTCCTAAAACGCCTAAAATTGCCCGTCCGCTGCAGTCAATAAAAATCTTGCCGGAAAAGGTCGTCTCTTGGCTGTTTTTGACGTTTATAGCAGTAACTGAATTGATTTTTTGCTTGCCATCTGTATGAACATCAAAAACATGCATACCTAGGAAAAGATCACAGTTAGGCAGGTCTTGCAGAATTTGTGTAGCCGCAATATCACCATTTTCCAATCTCCGTGATAGCTTATCCACCAATCCCCCAGTTTGTCCTTCTGGAGTCAGACCAACTTCTTTGCTGGCATTACCTCCTAAATACTCAAGTTCATGCAGCAAAGCAACTCGATATCCCTGTTTAGCGGCAGTATAAGCAGCACAGCAACCAGGAATGCCTCCCCCGACAACGATAATGTCATATTCTTTCGTTTTCACCTGATCCATTGGTAAGTTCAGCAACCGTTTGCGCCAATTTCTAGCTGCAGTTTGGGGATAATCGATTGGAACAATTGTGGTGTTTGTGAGATAAATAGCATCGCATCGGCCATAAAAGCCGGTTAAATCATGCAGAGTCAAGGTTATTTTCCCTGCCGGCAAATGCACATGCTCTGTCAACTCCCAACTCCAACCCATACCACTAGCACCGAAGTTCTTAGGAAGCGGCTTGCCATTTATTAATAGCTGAAACTGGCCTGGATGAGCATCCGGCACCCAATCTTTAGTTCGAATCCAAACTCGATATTCGCCCGCTTCGGGGATTTCAATCTCAGTATTTGCGTCTTTGACAGGCTTTCCGATGCCATTTGCTAAAAGGTAGGCTGAGCCCATTTCATCAACAAATTGTGAATCTAAAGTCCAGCCACCATAATCTTGAAATTGTTCTGCCTCAATTAATAATTCAGTTCTTTCCATATGCTACACTCCAGTGGATACCGTTTCCTTATCGAAGGAAGTTATACTTAGCCCAGCCAAATAAAATTTAAAGACATTATCTATCCCAGAAAAAGTGTTGTCAATGAAAAAAGTCTCTACTGCGTACATACACAGCAGGGACTTTTTCTTTCAGCCTTTTATCACATGAAAATGCTTATTTATCAGCTTTTTTAGCCTTGAAAAAGCTCAATTTAATACTACAAAATTCATGTCGTATATAACTATTATTTTTGGCTTAACGCCTTATTTACTGCCTCTTTTATTGCGCGGCTAGTAGCTGAAGCTCCTGAAACGGCATCTACTTCAGTGCTGTTAGCTTCTACAATCCGCTTAGGCATTTCCTCTAAAGCTTTTCTACCAACATCTTCACTTTCATGATCTTGAACAACTTCAACCTTCTTGATCTTTTGGTCATCATAAGTAACTCGAACGACTAACTTTCCGCCAATTCCAGCATCCGAAGAGCCAAGGTATTGATTTTTGTCTAATTCAACAGCATCCACTTGATCACCATCTACCAGTTCGTTGATGTTGTTATATTGATCTGAAGCCTCATCATCAACTTCATCCTGAATCTGAGCAGCCTGCTCACCAGCAATCTTACCCCAAATCAGACATTCGGCTAAATTGCCGCCACCTTGGTATTGGTTGGCACAAATGCCACCAAGTTCACCTGCACCATAAAGGTGTGGGATTGGCTTGTTATTAACATCTAAAATTTCAGCTTTAACATTTCTTTCTGGACCACCCTGCGTATTCAAAACGTTATACATCATCTTAAGTGCATAGAATGGACCTTCATCACTAAATTCAACCATCGACTCTGGGTCTCGACCAAATTGGATGTCCTCGCCTTGTCTTGAACATGCATTAAAGATATTAATTTGCTCTTGGAGCCCTTTGGAGTCCACCCCTATCTTTTCAGCTAACATTTCTATCGTATCAGCTTTAATAACTTTCTGGTCGAATTGGTCATACGGAATCTTACCATTTTCAATCTTTTCATATTGCTTTTGATCAAAAACAACATATGGCTTTCGATGAATTCAGAGGTGTAGGCCGAAAGTTGCACTTTATCTGTATTGATAGCGAAAAGCACAAGGTAATCAAGATTATTCAAAACCGCTTTAAAAAATCAATTTTAAAATACTTTGGCAAATATTCACCTCAAGCCAGAGAAAGCGTTGAGACTGTCACTATGGATCTTAACTGCTATTATCCAGATGCTGTCCGGGCCTGTTTTCCTAATGCCAAGGTGGTTTAAGGAATACCTATTGAAGCCATGCAAAACTTTTCTCAGGCTATGCAAAAACACGATGTACAGGCTATTAAAGAAATCATTTATTCTAAGCAAGCAAATGCATACAACCCTGCTTACTTTCAAACGTAATTACCGAGGAGTGATTAACGGTATTGATCTTGAATATTCTAACGGTTGTCTTGAAGGACTTAACCGTAAGATAAAACAGATTGAAAGGACTGCCTTCGGCTGCAGAAACTTCGTCAATCTGCTTAAAAGAATTCATCTTGAAGAAAATGTGGTAACAGAAAAAGATCCATATAGTATCTAAACTAATACTATACGGATCTTTAATTTAAGCTCATATCAACCCTTATCAACAGGATTTGACAAAGAGCCCAATTTATTTCTTTTTTTTAAAAATACTTACTAGTATATATTTAACAAGTTCGTAAATTGCAATCCCCACCGCAATAGAAAAAGCATCTTCTAGCCACTTTATCATAATACTCTCCTAAAGCTAAACTATCCTAAAGTGTCAGCTCCATATTCAATTCCATATTTAATTCCCCATTTAATTCCATCGTATATGGCTGAACCAATTACACCGTCTCTAACATCGCCCCAGTTAATACCACCGTGGTAATGACCATGACCGTGACCGTGTCTTCCACCTACAACTTTAGATAATGATGCTTCATCTAACTTTTCTACTTTTTCCATTTTTGTTTTCCCCCCATATATTTTTTGCGAGTGTATCATATATTTCCCAAAAATACCAATATTTTTTACAAATTCAAAAATTATTTAGGATTAATCTTCAATAAATTCTTGAGCATTGTTAAGCAATTATGTTTCCTTCAAAGTATGATTTTGGTTTGATATATTGCGCTAATTATTTAATATTTTATCTTTTTAATATTCAAAATATGTTGATTCTCCAGTAATGATACTAACTTCGCCTGTCATTCCATATCTCACCTATCGACTAGGCACCTTCATCTTACAAATAACTTCATACACACTGGCTCCATGTATATTCACCGGATAAACCCCAACAGTAGCCACTTTCCCAGACAATCTATCAGTCGTTTCACTAGAATTCGGTAAACTCATATGAATTGCTTGCCCTTTTTTAATACTGCCAATTTTATTTACCGGCAGATAAATCACAATTTGCAATTCATCTTTAGCTTTAATTTCTGGCATTAAATGTGCAATATCTTTCTTTTCATCAAGATGAACCTGCCACTTTTGTTTAAACATATAAGGGAATAATGACCACAGATTTCGTTTTTTCTCTTTAACAGGTTCAAATTCATCATCAGGAACCATGAAAAGCACAAATCCTGTCCACTCCTGTGCAAACTTTTCCTTAGTCATCTTTACAACACCAACATCTGGATCAGGATCAGCTATAACTAAATAATTTTTGGTATTCTTTAAAACCACATAATAGTGAAGTAATTCACCCTCTTTAAAAACATGAGCAATAAAGGGATATTGAATATCTGCCGTATTAAATAAAGACATATCAGCTTTAAAAGCTTCCGTCTTTAGGTTAAATTTTTGAGCAGTCTTAACCAAACCAAGTGCAGTTGTTCCTTCGAGATTAGTCCTGGCATCATGACGTAAATGAGCCAATGATACTTGAGAATGATATTTTTTCAGAATCATTGCTAGACAGGCTACACCACAATCAGATTCATCAACTTGCGGAACATAAATTGATTTGTATTTAACTCATAATTGTATCTTTGAAGTAAATTTCTTACTTATAATAATTTTTATGAATATAGATAATTATGTAAAAAAGCCCCTCACTTATGCAATAAAGCATAAATAAGAGACTTTTCTTCGTCAGCTTTTTACCAAAAGGTCTAGAACGTTGATCTAATCCTTTTTATTCTTCTTTTCCATATCAGCTTGAACTTCTGCTTCAATTGATGGAACAGCTTCTGGCCGCATAGTTGGGAAGAGCAAAACATCCCGGATAGCTGGGGCATCAGTCAAAAGCATTACCAAACGGTCAATCCCGATACCCAAACCACCTGTTGGAGGCATACCGTATTCCATAGCCCGCAAGTAGTCTTCATCGATCATGTCAGCTTCATCATTACCAGCTTCACGTTCAGCCATTTGTTCTTCGAAACGGTGACGTTGATCGTCTGGATCGTTCAATTCTGAGAAGGCGTTGCCGTATTCAGCACCCATGATGAAGATTTCAAACCGATCAGTAAAGCGCGGATCATCCGCATTCTTCTTAGCTAATGGTGAAATTTCTACTGGGTGACCGTAAACGAAAGTTGGTTCAACGATCGTCTTTTCGCAGAATTCGTCAAAGAAGGCGTTAATTACATGGCCAACCTTCCAGAATGGTTCTGGGTGGATGCCGTGTTCTTCGGCAATCTTCTTAGCTTCTTCGTCAGTCATTGGCTTCCAGAAGTCAACCCCAGTCTTTTCCTTGATTAAATCACACATGTGAATGCGACGGAAAGGCTTGTTCAAGTCGAGTTCAGTGCCTTGGTAAGTAATCTTGCCATCATCAGAAACGACCTTAGAAGCGGCACGAATAATTCCTTCAGCTTCATCCATGACATCGTGGAAGTCATAGTATGAAGCATAAGTTTCAAGTTCCGTAAATTCAGGGTTGTGCTTGGTGTCCAAGCCTTCGTTTCTGAAGACGCGGCCAATTTCGTATACCCGTTCCATACCACCGACAATTAGCCGCTTCAAAGGCAATTCCAGGGCAATCCGCATGTACAAGTTAATGTCCAAAGCGTTGTGGTGGGTAATAAATGGACGCGCTTCAGCACCACCAGGAATGTTGTGCAAAACTGGAGTTTCAACTTCCAAGAAATCTTGGCTGTTCAAATAGTCACGAATTGCTTGAATAATCTTCGTCCGGTTAACAAAACGTTGGTAGCTTTCCCGGTTGGTAATCAAGTCCAAATAACGTTGCCGGTAGATTGCTTCCACATCTTTTAAGCCGTGGTACTTATCTGGCAAAGGCCGCAATGCCTTAGACAAGAAGGTTACGTGGGTAGCCCGAATCGTCAATTCACCAGTGTCGGTCTTCATGACTTCGCCATCAATGCCTAAGAAGTCACCAATATCTGCCTTCTTAAAAATTTGATAGTTATCTTCACCAACAATATCCTTCCGGACATAAATTTGAATCTTGCCAGTCCGGTCGTACAAGTCAGCAAAACCAACCTTACCCTTGCCACGCTTAGCCAACATTCTGCCGGCAATCCGCGTCTTAGGCATATCGTCGTTTAATTCATCCTTGTCTTCTTGGCTGTATTTTTCATCCAAGGTTTTTGCTAAATCTTGCCGTTCAAATCTTGCGCCATAAGGATCGATGCCCTTTTCACGCAATTCATTCAGCTTTTCACGCCGAACGAGCAATTGGTCATTCATTTCGTTTTTTGCCAATTATTGTTCCTCCATTGCTTGTTTTTGGCGACGCGCTGCTTTGGCCGCTTCGCGTTTTTCGTAGTCATCAACAAAGTTGTCCAAAAGATCAAAGACTTCTTGCTGGGTCCACACTTCATTTATTTTAGCACGTGTACGTGCTGAGTGGGAAACTCCCTTTAAATAGTAGGCAGCTTGTTGGCGAAATTCAGGGACTGCCACCTTTTCGCCCTTCAGGTCAACTAAGCCAGCCAATTGGTGCTTGGCCGTTGCCACCTTTTCGCGGACAGTTTGTGGCTGCAATTTTTCACCAGTGTCGAGATAATGCACAATATTCTTTACCATCCAAGGATTGCCTAGCGCCGCCCGGCCGATCATAATGGCCGTTGCGCCAGTTTCGTCTAAGCACTTCTTAGCTAATTCTGGACTGGTAATATCGCCATTAGCCACAAATGGAATATCCAAAACGCTCGCCACATCATGTAAAACTTCCCAGTCAGCCTGTCCCATGTACATTTGCTTCCGGGTTCGGCCATGCATGGCTAGCATGGAAGCTCCGGCCTCTTGAGCAGCTAGGGCATTTTCAACTGCAAAAACATGTTTTTGATCCCAGCCGATTCGCATTTTAACCGAGACGGGCTTTTCAACATTCTGCACAACTTTATGCACCATTTGAAAAATTTTATTTGAATCAAGCAGCCATTTTGAACCAGCATCGGTTTTGGTTACCTTTGGTACCGGGCAACCCATGTTGATATCGATAATATCAGCAGCCGTATGCTGGTCAATATATTCAGCCGCTTCCAGCAAAGTATCTTCCGTACCGCCAAAAATTTGGATACTCATGGGATGCTCGCGCGGATCAACTTTCATCATTTCCAGGGTCTTTTTATTGCGATAAATAATTCCATGGTCTGAAATCATTTCACAAACGACCAGTCCGGCCCCAAATTCCTTGCAGATCATCCGAAAAGAGGTATTTGATACTCCTGCCATCGGTGCGACAACTACTTGGTTGGGGATGGTAAGGTCGCGAATTTTCCAGCTTTTACTCACCGTTACTCATCCTTTCAAATATCTATATAATATCAAAAAAGCCCTAAAGGGCAAAATTTAGGGCTTGACTTTATATAAAATTAGTATTCTTTCTTAGCTTCTTTTTTCTTCAAGATCGCCGCTAATTCAGCTTCACTATATTGATATTGATTGCCGCAGAAAGAACACCGCAATTCGGCACCGTGATCTTCTTTAATCATGGCGGTTAATTGACTAGTCTCCAGCGTCTCTAAAATGCCAGCATATTTTTCCTTTGAGCAATCACACTTAAAGGCTACCGGATCATTTGACAAGAGCTTGCAATCATCGCCTAAAATCTTTTGGGCTAAGACTTCCGGAGTCATTCCATCCATAAAGGCACTAGACAAGCCAGGCAAATGATTAATCCGCTCAATGGTCTGATCCAACAATTCATCACTGGCTCCTGGCAAGGCTTGCAGCATAAAGCCGCCTGCCACTCTCACCGAATTATTAGGATTAATGAACACGGATAACCCAACAGCTGAAGGGATTTGTTCCGACTTAGTCAAATAGTAGGCAAAGTCTTCAGCAATTTCTCCTGACACTATCGGAACCTGGCCGGTATAAGGCGTCTTCAGTCCCAAATCTTTGGTAACTTCTAACCAGCCCTTGCCCACTCCGGCTTTCACGTCAATGTGGCCATCTTGGCGAGCCGGCAAAGCAACGTGCGGGTTCTTAACATAGCCTTTAACGGTTAAATCACTCTTAGCAGTTACCACTACTGGTCCAACCGGACCGTCCCCCAGCAAACGGACCGTCAATTCTTCTTGATCGGTTAATTCAGCTCCGGCTAAAAGGATGCTGCCGACTAAGGTCCTGCCTAAGGCAGCAGCTGAATTTTTCCAGAGATCATGCCGTTTTTGGGCTTCTGCTACCGTATCAGTGGCAATAATGGTTAATAACCGTAAATTTTTCGTTTTATCAATTGCTTTTACTAGATAATCGCTCATTGTTTTCCTCAAAAAAATAGAGCCTTGCGGCCCTATTTCAACTTAATTAGTCATCAGTCGGCTTTTGATCCTGCTGGTCTTGCTTGTCAGCATCATTTTCTGATTTCTCTGGCAGCTCTGAATCAGCAGTCGCATCTTCGTGATGTAAATCTTTTTCGCTTGGTGCATTCAAAGGATCAAGTTCGTCCGTACCAGCAGCTTCTTCAAGCTTAGCATGACGATCCAATTCCTTCTTTTGCATGGCAGCCTTAGCTTCTTCAAAAGTTGAAGCCTTGCTTTCACTTGGGTAAGCTTCATTTTCGCTTTCTGGCATCTTACCAGTCTTGTAAAGCGACATGATTTGCTTTTCATCAAGCGTTTCGTACTTCAACAAAGCTTCAGCAATAATGCGATGAGTTTCTCGGTTGTTCTTCACAATCTCAATGGCCTTGGCATGACCTTCATCAAGGATCTTCTTAACCGCTTCATCAATCTTAGCCGCAGTTCGATCACTGTAGGTCCGGTTGTATGGCGAGTTGTCGCCTTCTTTTTCTAATTCAACCATCCCTAATTCATCAGTCATCCCGTAGTTAACAACCATGCTGCGGGCTAAAGCAGTTGCTTGTTCAAAGTCGTTAGAAGCACCCGTTGATTGATCGCCAACAACAACTTCTTCACCGGCACGACCACCCATTAAACCAACAATTTGTTCAAACAATTGTTTCTTGGTCAAAATGTATTGGTCATCTTTTGGCAGCATCAAGTTGTAACCGCCTGCACGACCACGAGGGACAATCGTTACCTTGCGCACGGTCCGTGAATCGCTTAAGACCAAACCACAGATTGAGTGACCAGCTTCGTGGAAGGCCACCCGCTTACGCTCATCTTCAGAAATAATCCGGTCTTTCTTAGCTGGACCAGCAATTACCCGGTCTTCAGCTTCGTCAATATCGGCAGCGGTAATTTCATTGCCATTGCGCCGAGCAGCTACCAAAGCAGCTTCATTCAACACATTGGCCAAATCCGCACCAACAAAACCTGGCGTTTGACGAGCAACTTCTTTCAAGTCAACATCCGCAGCCAAAGGCTTGTTGCGTGCGTGAACGCGTAAAATTGCTTCACGTCCGCGAACGTCCGGACGACCTACCAATACCTTTCGGTCAAACCGTCCTGGCCGCATCAAGGCAGCATCCAAAACGTCAGACCGGTTAGTAGCGGCAATTACGATTACGCCTTCGTCGCCTTGGAACCCGTCCATTTCAACCAGCAATTGGTTAAGCGTTTGTTCCCGTTCATCATTGCCACCGCCCATGCCGTTGCCACGACTACGACCAATGGCGTCGATTTCATCGATAAAGATGATACTTGGAGCGTTCTTTTTAGCGTTGTTAAACAGATCACGTACCCGGCTGGCACCAACACCAACGAACATTTCGACAAAGTCAGAACCTGAAATTGAGTAAAATGGCACGTTAGCTTCACCAGCTACGGCACGAGCAAGCAAGGTCTTACCAGTTCCCGGAGGCCCCTCAAGCAGGACCCCAGATGGGATTCTCGCACCTAATCTGCTGTATTTCTTTGGATTCTTTAAGAATTCAACAACTTCTACTAATTCTTGTTTTTCTTCTTCTTCACCAGCTACGTCTGAGAAGCGAACCTTATTCTTCTTAGGGTCCTCTGGCTTAACATGGCTGCGGCCGAAATTCATAATTCCGCCTTGGCCACCACCACGGCCGGCACCGCTTTGACTCATCATCATCCAAAGCATGACGATGAACAACAAAGTTGGTACCAACATGATGATCGTCGAAATCCAGTTGCCAGATTGCGACTCGCCGCTGGTAGTCATCTTAGCATTATATTTGCGCGCAAGATTCTGAACTACCGAAACGCTGGAGTCATTTTGCAGCATGGTCGTTGAGAATCTGGTTGCAGTTGTGCTCTTGCTGCCATTACCAAAAATGCTTAAAGAGTCGTTGTTAGAGCTCTTAGTAGTTTCAGCCGACTTGTAAGTACCATTAACAGTGTATACTCCGTTGGCCGGTTGCACATTGAAGCTCTTAATCTTCCCTTTGCGCAAATCTTTCACAAATTGGGAATAGCTGATATTCTCAGTAGCTCCTGAATTGCTAGAACCACCGAGAGCCCAGTTGATTCCCCATAATAGCAGGAGGAAGACCACGATATAGAACAGGCCGTTTGAAAGTAGCCGATTCCGGTTATTTTTCATAAAAAACCTCCGCGAAAGTGTTTTAGTCGATACGAACTAAATTTTAACACAAAAGCCTTACAGGCTCTAATCTTTTAGATATTCTTTTCATAGTACAGCCAATAGCTGGGACTATTTTCGGAAAAGACCTGATTTTGATAACACTTTTCAACAAATACCGCTTGGTTGGCGCAAAAAATTGCCAAAGCATGACTGCGCATTGGACCAGGTACGCCATGATCAGCGAATTTTTTCTTAGCTTTAGCATGTTGCCCATTTTTTAAGTTCAACTTTAACCCAGCAGGCAAAACTCCCGCTGCAAAGTCGCTGCCATCAGCTTGAAAAGTTCCTAGCAATTGCCAAGCTGTATCTTCATTTTCTATTCTACTCGTTCTCAGGCAAAAATGCCGACCGGCAAAAGCAAAAGGTTGATTTGGCTCGATTTTTTTCCGAGCTTCCGTGACGGCTGGCGGGATCAAGTAATCGTAGCCCGCTTTATGAACCAGCCGCCAGCGCCCAAAATGACCTATTTGTTCATTAAAGCAGGTCTTTATTTGATATTGCCAATACAAAAATTCTGCTGTCGGACTCAAGTTGAGGGACTTCACCCGCAAACTATCCAAATAAGATTCTGGCACAATCTGCTGCATCCCGCGGATCGCCCAAGCCGTCAAGGCCGTCATTTCCCGGCTAAATTCGCCAGCATGAGCAATTAATTGCGGACTTTCGCGCTTTAATTGGGGCATGACATGATGGCGCAGACGATTTCTTAAGGTATCGTCTTCAGTATTAGTCTGATCCAAAATATATGACAAACCGCGCTGCTGATCATAGGCCAATAGCTCAGCCTTGCTAAAATCAAGAAGCGGACGCAATAGCTTCACGCCATGGATTTGGCCGCTGCGCTGCAGACTATTCATCTCTTGCGGTTTGCCTGAGCGAATAAACTTGATTAGTTCATTTTCAGCTAAATCATCACCATGATGGGCAGTTAAGATATAATTTGCCCCTGCTTCTTTGGCCGTTTTCACCAAAAAGGCATAGCGAAAATCACGGGCCGCTGCTTCAATTCCGGTAGCTGGATGCAGGTCTTTGGGCCAGCTAGTCTCAACCAACTTGACCTGGCGAGCAGCACAATAAGCTTTTAAAAGGCGACTCTCATCCGCACTATCGGCGCGCAACTGATGATCGACATGCGCAGCAATCACCCTGGCCCCTGCTTCTACCAGCAAATCCAATAAGGCCATAGAATCAGGCCCGCCGCTAACGGCCGCTACAACCGGCTGGTCCTTGAGCGGTAAATGATAACTTTTAAAAAAAGGAATAAGCGATACATTCTGTGTCATAATTCACCAAATAAAAAATGGCCCTTACTTCAAAGGGTCATTTGTCAACACCGCTTGATTACGGGCAATTTCTTTTCGAGCAGTTTGCAGGGTCGCGGTTAGGACCCGTGCAAAATCCTGGGGCTGGGTGCCGGTAAATTCATTAGTAGGATCAGGCAAGGAAGGATCATTGACCCGCTTAATGCTTAAGCTCAACTTGCCTTGGTGGCGGTGCTCAACCACCACCCGCACAACTTGTCCTACTTCATAACGGTTGCGTTCACGCAGCCAATTCTCACCAAAATCTTGGTGATGTACCAGACCATGCTGCCGTCCTGGCAAGGTTAAAAAGATGCCAAAATCGGTAACATTATTCACGATGCCGTTAACCCGTTGTCCAACTTGATATTTCATTAGTTTCCTGTTTCTGGAATATGGTAAATCTTTTCGCCTGGCTTAGAGTAATAGTACTTATAGCGAATTAACTTAGCCACATAATCAGTATCCTGCAAGTCGCTGCGCTTATCAGTTAAGTTGCTGCGCTTAGTTTTAAGCTCCTTCAGATTGCTCTTGTAAGTTTTAACTTCGCTGTTTAGAGCTTTAACGCTTTGATTTTCACGATACAGGGCTAAAGACAGCAAGGCAATGGGAACCAAAAACACCGTCAATAAACGCCGACGCCGCTTGCGGTGGATATTCTTTGCTCGTTTTTTCTCTTTTTGTTCTAGCCGAGCCTGAATTACATCTGGGCTCTCCGAATTATAAATACGTGGACCTGTCATTTGATTTTCCCCTATTAGCGCAAAAAATAATCTAAGTCTAGTATAGCGTTAAACAGGAAAAAAGTCATTAGTCGACTAACTCATATAGGTCCATTGCTTCGGCTTTTTTGGTCGTTTCGCGAAGGTCCAAAACTCGTGCTTTAACAATTCTTTGACCATAACCAATTTCAATAATATCGTCGATTTTTACATCATAGCTCGACTTTACAACCTTACCATTTACCTGAATGCGGCCCTTGTCAGCCATTTCTTTGGCCACTGTCCGTCGTTTTACTAAACGGGAAACTTTTAAAAATTTATCTAAACGCATTTTTTCACCTCGTTAAAATCTCACTTGCTCCCTGCATAAAGGTAACCATCTCGCTGAAGAATAGCCGGTCATTAAGTTTTTCTGGAAGCAGCAGCAGGACCACTAATTCCTGGGAGCGGTTTTGACTAATGCGCGCTTTCCAAGAAACATGCTCCAAAGCTTTAAAAATATTAGGTCCGCTTAACTCGCTAGAAGCAGCTCGAGTAAACCGCACGCTAACTTTTCCGGCTTGCTTTTTAATTAAGGCCACCTGAGCCAAATCAGCCGCTAGCTTCAAACCAGACGCTTGCAGCAAATGTTCAACCGGCTCCGGATAGTCGCCAAACCGGTCAACTAATTCATCAGCCAATTTATCAAGCTCAGCTTGGTTTTCAGCCTGCTTGATCTTCTTGTAAAATTCGATTTTTTCTTCTTGATCACCAATATAACTCTTGGGAATATAGGCCTCTAAGCCCAAATCTAATTCAGCTGAACTCTTCTTGATCGTCTTTTCGCCTTTGCGGGCCTTAATCGCATCCGCCAGCATTTGGGAGTAGAGGTCGTAGCCGACGCTATCGACAAAGCCATGCTGCTGGGCACCTAGCATGTTGCCCGCACCCCGAATTGACAAATCACTCATGGCAATTTTAAAACCAGACCCCAATTCCGTAAAGTCCCGAATAGCGTCTAGGCGTTTTTCGCCAGTTTCCGTCAAAACCTTGTTGGGTTGGTAGAGGAAATAAGCATAAGCTAAGCGGGCACTACGACCAATCCGGCCCCGAAGCTGGTAGAGCTGACTTAAGCCATAGCGATCAGCATCTTCAATAATCATGGTATTCACATTTGGCATGTCAATGCCCGTTTCAATGATGGTGGTAGTCACCAAGATATCATAATCACCGTTAAGGAAGGCGTATAAAATGTCTTCCAATTGATTCTCGCTCATTCGGCCATGAGCATAGGCGACGCGAGCTTGGGGCACTAATTTTTCAATCTTAGCCACCACTTCTTCTATATCTCCGATCCGATTATGCACGTAAAAGACCTGACCATTTCGCGCCAATTCCCGATTAATGGCCTCACGAATAACACTTGGCAACTCTTCCATGACGTAGGTTTGGATTGGATAACGGTTGCGCGGCGGCGTCTCCATAACCGATAAGTCCCGCACGCCAATCATCGACATATGCAAGGTGCGGGGGATCGGCGTAGCCGTCAACGTCAGGACATCAATATTAGCCTTGAGCTGCTTAAGGCGCTCTTTGTGCTTAACGCCAAAGCGTTGCTCTTCATCGACGATAAGCAGACCCAGGTCTTTAAACTTGACGTCTTTTGAAAGGATGCGGTGGGTCCCCACAACTAGGTCAATTTTGCCGCTTGCTAGACCAGCAGTAATTTCTTTAGCCTCGCTGTTAGTCTGAAAGCGCGACAGCATGGCCGTATTGACCGGCATATCTTTAAACCGTTCTTGAATCGTTTCATAGTGCTGCTGCGCCAAGATGGTGGTAGGCACTAAGAAAGCCACTTGCTTGCCATCTTGAATTGCTTTAAAAGCTGCTCGCAGCGCCACTTCCGTTTTGCCAAAGCCGACGTCGCCAACTAATAGCCGATCCATCGGTTTCGGCCGCTCCATATCATGTTTGATTTCAGCGGTTGAGCGGAGCTGATCAGGCGTTTCAGTATAAGGAAAAGCCGCTTCAAATTGTTCTTGCAGGTCGTTATCAGGAGAAAAAGCAAAGCCTTTTTCGGCTTCCCTTTTAGCATACAGATCAATTAATTCATCGGCGATATCATCAACATTGGCTTGAACCTTGCGTTTGGTTTTGGCCCACTCGCTTCCGCCTAATTTGTTAATATGCGGCGTTTTCCCTTCGGAAGCAACATACTTCTGCACCAATCGCAATTGGTCAGCCGGGACAAACAACTGGTCCCCATGCTGATAGGTAATCGTAATATAATCGCGTTTGACGCCGCCGCTTTCCATGGTCTTAATGCCTTCAAAGCGGCCAATTCCATGGTTGACATGCACAACATAGTCGCCTGGTTTTAAGTCAGTATAGTTTCTTAGTCGCTGGGCATTTTCTAAGTTTTTAATCCGTTTTTGTCGTTGCGGTCGCTTATTAAATAATTCCCGTTCAGTTAAATAAACCAACTGACTGGCCGGCAGGTCAAAACCCTGACTAAAATTACCAACGACTAGTTGGCTCTGGTGCGGCAATAAATCGTTAGTCGCCGTTCGCGGTAAGTGCAGGTCAAAATCAGCTAAAGTTGCCTCAATCTGCCGGGCTCTTTTTTCGCTATCGGCTTGCAGCACTACCGTCTTTTGCTGCTTTTCCCACGAAGCCAGTTCCGTCTGCAATAGCGGCATTTGACTGAAAAATTCCTCTGGCTCGCGCGTCCGCCACTGGAATAATTGTCCCAGCTTGATCCGCCCTAAACTGCGCTGAAATAACGAGTAGTAGACCCGGTGGTGCTGGTCGGCCGCCAATACTTTGGCAAAATCAAAACGCAGCTTTTGTTGGGGCAACAAGCCGCCTGCTTGCAGCTCATCGTCGATAAAGGCTTGGTTGCTTTGATCAACTTCTTTGACCCGTTCTTTGATCAAGGCCCAGTCATCAAACAAAATCAAGCCATCTTTGGCCAAATAAGCCAAGAGACTGGTACTGTCAGTCAATAAATAATCGACTAAAAAAGCATAATTATTAGGCAAGCCCCCATGTTGCAAGGTTTCTAGGGCCAAGTCAAAATGCTGATGAACGCTTTTTTCTGGAGCGGGCGCCTGGGCCATATCGGCCGCTAATTTCTGAGCTGCACTCGTAATTCCTTCAGCGCTGAAAACCCGGTCCAAGGCTGAAGTAACCGTCACGCTGGCAAGCTCGTGCCGACTTAACTGGCTGGCTAAATCAAACTCTTTAACCGTATCAACTTCATCGCCAAAAAACTCCATCCGCACTGGGTTTTCCCGGTCTAAGGGATAGATATCCACGATATCGCCCCGTATGGCAAATTCGCCAGGACGGGCAACAATGGCTTCTTTTTGGTAGCCGGCTCGCAGCAGCCAAGCATTCAATTCGGTCAAATCGTATTCAACCCCTGGTTTGAAAACTCGTTCCAGACCATTAAAAAGTTCAGGCTGCGATAGTTGATACTGCAAGGCTTGCGGCGTAGCGACCACAACTCCGGGCTTAGCCGTCAGCAAAAAATTCAGCGCACTAATGCGGCTAGACAGCATGTCGGGCGAACTGACTGCCCCTTGGGTCGCAATTGTGCTGTCGACTGGGAAATATTCTGCCCCATTGGGCATGATCTCGTTTAATTCCGCAAAGCGGCGTTGAGCTTGGGCTTCATCCGGTGCCAGCAAGAGCAAAGGCGTCTGACAAGTTGCCACCAGCGTCTTTATGAGTAGACTAAAAGCACCGGCGCTAGCGCCAGTGATCATCGAATTTTTAACTTGCTTTATCTTGGTAAAAAAGCCGGCCAATTCTTGGTCGCTTTGTACAAAATCAGTTAGCTGCATTTCTTAATATAGTAGTAAGTATTAATTGTACTTATTCATTAAATACTGGGCATCCCGGCCAGCAATGAAGTCCGCAATGACTTGCTCGGCCGTTTGAAAAGCCGCATCCATTTCTTTTTGTTGGTCACCGGTAAATGGCGTCAGTACCCAGGAGACGACCGAAGTCTTTTCTGGGTGACGAATGCCAATCTTTAGACGGTTAAATTTTTCTGTACCTAAATCGCGAATAATCGACTTAATGCCATTGTGGCCACCACTCTTGCCATTAGCCCGGATTCTAATTTTTCCTAGCGGCATGTCCATATCATCATGAATTACTAAAATATCACTGGGGTCGACTTTGAAAAAGTTAGCTACCGCCGCAATTGAGCGCCCCGATTCATTCATAAAGGTGAGAGGCTCAAGCAGGATTACATCCTCGCCGTTAATCTTTTCTTTAGTATACCGCCCTTCAAACTTTTCTTGACTAAGCTCTAGGTGGTTGGCTTGAAGGTAGGTCTCCAAAGCCATAAAGCCCGTATTGTGCTTGGTGCGATCATATTTTTTGCCAGGATTGCCCAGCCCTGCAATAATTTTCATAAAATCCGCTCCTTCATTTACATCTTTACAATTCTACCACATTCACTAAATATCCGGTGAAAAAGCGCCTTTTACTACTTTTTAAATTGGTTTAGTCCTGTTATAATACATTAGGCCACAAGATGAAATTTAATGCTGATTTCATCTTTTTAATTACTATGATATAATTACTGGAAAATTTACTTTGTTTAGGGGAGGCTATCTATGCTCATCAAATCATTGGTCCTCAAAAAAGACTACCTTACCACTGTTAACGAACATGTTACTTTGGAAGAAGCACTTAAAGTCCTCGAAGATTCTGGATATCGGTGTGTGCCAATTCTTGATGACACTGGCACGATCTTCCGTGGCAATATCTACAAAATGCACATCTATCGCCACAAGTCGCAAGGAGGCGATATGAGTCTGCCGGTAACTTACTTATTGAAGAACGCTACTAAGACCATTAAGGTTAATTCGCCGTTCTTCAAGGTCTTCTTCAACATCAAAGACTTGCCATACATTGCCGTCTTGGACCAAGACAACAAGTTTTATGGGATCTTGACTCACAACCGTTTGTTAGAAATGCTGTCCACTTCTTGGAACATCAAAAATGGTTCATACGTTTTGACGGTTTTATCAGATAACTCCCGCGGCAACCTGGTAAAAATGTCTAAGATCATTTCTAAATACACCAACTTGGCTGGAGCCATGACTTTAGATGCAGCAGCCGGTGAACTTTCAGGCGATTTTGTCCGTCGGACCTTGTTCACGCTGCCAGCAGGCGTTACTGAAGAAACAATGAAGACTGTCGTTGAAAAATTGCAGGCCAAAGGTTATGTCGTTTCAGAAATCGAAGACTTGCAAGCTGGCTACAACATTATGAGTGATGAAAATCCTGGCGTTTGGATTGAACACCCTGAAAAAGGCTAAGCCAATAAAATTAAAAATACCGTATTCACTAAATAATGAATACGATATTTTTTTACTTCTTTAATTACGATAGACCCGTGGCAGGCGGTCACTTAACAAACAAGCGACTTCATAGTGAATCGTACCTAAGTGATCCGCAGCTTTTTTAATACTGTTCGGCGCAGCGGGATCAGCCGAAATTAATTCGACCTTAGTTCCTGCCGGCATCATTTCTGGCAGTTCAACCATAAATTGATCCATGCAGACCCGGCCGACGATTGGACAATATTTATCGCCCACTTTAACCTTAAAGCCTTGGAAACCACGAACCCAGCCATCGGCATAACCTACCGGAACCGTCCCGATAATAGTATCGCGCTCAGCCACAAAAGTAGAACCATAGCCAACGCCATCACCAGCGTGAATCGTTTTTACCATGGTCAACTCGCTTTCCACCGACAAGGCCGGCTTGAGCGGGATGCTGCTTGGCAAATCGGCAGTTGTTGGGGTCGATGACGGGTTTAAGCCATAAATCCCAATGCCAAAGCGAACCAAATCACTTGGCAAGTCCTTGTCAAAAATGCTGGCAGCCGTATTATCGCAATGAATCCATTTAGGACGCGTGTGCAATAAACCTACCATATGCTTAAACTTCGCGGCTTGCTTTTTAAAGTAGCGGTCATCGCTGCTATCGGCTGAAGCAAAGTGGGTAAAGACGCCTTCAAAATCGAAGCAGCTGTTGTCAACCACGAGCTTTTCCATGGCTAAAAATTCTTCATCAGTATTGGCACCTATGCGGCCCATCCCCGAGTCAACGCCTAAATGCACCTTTAATTTAAAGGTTTCAGCCTTTTGAGCTAATTGCTCCTTGGCCGCAGCCAACCACTCAGCACTAGGCGCCGTTAGGGAGATGCCATTGGCGGCAGCGATTGGCGCTTCTTTAGCAGGAACTACTCCTAAAACCAAAATAGGTGCAGCAATATTTGCCCGGCGCAATTCTAGCGCTTCATCCAAAATTGCGACACAAAAACCACTCGCCCCTGCAGCTAGTGCAGTTTTAGCAACCGGTACGCTGCCATGACCATAAGCATTCGCCTTAACCACCGCAAACAACTTCTGCCCTGGTGCCAGATGCTTCATTTCGTTAACAATATTTTGTTTAATTGCCCCTAAGTCTACTTGGACGTAGGCTGGACGATGTAATCCAGGTACCATTAATTTTCATCCTCCAAAACAACCATGGTAATAATTTCATGTTGGTCATGAGAAATGCTAGAGTGGATCTTGCCATTAAAAACCTTTGAGGTCGTGACCGGCTTGCCCAGCTCATCCCAAAGGGTTTCCACATCTTGAAAAGTTACTTGCTTTCCTAAGCCTGTCCCCATTGCTTTTGAAAAGCTTTCCTTGATTGAAAAACGGCCACCTAAATATTCAACCTTGCGATGATCGCTTAAATCTTGGTAAACTTCAAATTCCTTAGGAGTTAGGACCTTTTTGGCAAAACGTTCGCCGCGATTGACAATCTTTTGAACGCGTTCAATCTCAACAATGTCGATTCCAATTCCCTTAATCATCTTTCTGACCTCCGAGCCTAATTATAATTCAAAAAACGGACTGGTTTGCCAGCCCGTTTTCTTTCGCTACTAATTCTTAAGCTTTATGCTTTTTCTTAATGACAAAGTCATGCCTACCTGACTTGCGTGCTTGGTTGCGCTTGCCGCGACCTTTTCGCCGGTTATTGTCAAAATGACCATGACGAGCGCCATGTCCGTGACCCCGACCATGACCGCGATGTGAGCGACCAGACTTAAATGGCAGCGGCTTTTCAGGAGTAATTTCAACTTTGGCTGCATTATCCTTCGATAAGCTCTTTAACAAAGCTGCTGCTAAGTCTAAAGCCGAGTAATTTTCCAAGAGTTCATTGGCATCATCGCCATACTTGGACAAGTCGCTTTGCATCAACTCTTCGATTTGACTCTTAGCTTGCTTCAACTGGCCATGCAAGGCTTCATCATTTGTCGGTGGACGCAGCGGCGACATCTTTTTCTTGGTCAGCCGTTCAATTGTCCGCAAATAACCTAGTTCATTTGGAGTAACAAAAGTGACCGAGATACCATTCTTCCCCGCCCGGCCAGTCCGACCAATCCGGTGCACATAGGAATCAGGGTCTTGCGGAATGTCATAGTTGTAAACGTGCGTTACGCCTGAGATATCCAAACCTCTAGCAGCCACATCCGTTGCCACTAAAATATCAAGCTTGCCAGCCTTAAACCGCTTCAAAACAGTCATCCGCCGAGCTTGGGTCAAATCGCCGTGAATTCCAGCGGCATTATACCCCCGTGCCTGCAGCCCGCGGGTGAGTTCGTCAACCCGTCGCTTGGTTCTGCCAAAGACCACGGCTAAATCCGGTCCCTGCACATCAATCAGGCGACACATTGTATCGAATTTTTCGCTTTCCTTTACCCTGACAAAGTATTGGTCAATCAGGTCAGCGGTTAATTCCTTAGCCTTTATTTGCACAACTTCCGGATCGTTCATGAATTTTTCGCCAATCCGTAAAATTGGTTTAGGCATCGTAGCACTGAACAGCAAGGTTTGTTTGCGGTTAACAGCGTAATTCAAAATGCTTTCAATGTCTTGAATAAAGCCCATGTCCAACATTTCATCGGCTTCATCCAAAACTACTGTCTGGACTTGGCTTAGGTCAATGGTCTTGCGCTTAAGATGATCCAATAAGCGACCTGGCGTACCCACCAACACTTCTGGCGTTTTCTTTAAGCTTCTAATTTGACGTCCAATGTCTGCCCCGCCGTAGACAACTTGAACGTGGGCGTGTTCATCCCGGCCCAAACGGAAAAGTTCTTCCTGGGTTTGAATGGCCAATTCCCGAGTTGGTTCAATAATTACTGCTTGGATCGCCTTATGATGTTTATCCAATTGCTGCAAAATTGGCAAGCCAAAGGCTGCTGTTTTACCAGTCCCAGTTTGGGCTTGACCAATAACATCCTTGCCCGCCATAGCAAGAGGGATAGTTTGGGCTTGGATCGGAGTAGCTTCTTCAAACCCCGACCGCTTAATTGCCTTCATTAAGGCATCGTTTAAATTAAGTTCAGTAAACTTCAAAATTTCTCCTATCTTAGTCGGTCAACGACTTCTTCCAGGTGCATCCCGTGAGACCCCTTCAATACCACGATATCGTCTGGACGGATGTCATTCTTCAAATCGTCAACCATGTGATCCTTGTGGTCGATGTCATAATAATGCAAGTGCTCTGGCTTGTAGACCGACTTCAAGGCTTCATACAAATTCTTCATTTCGTCCCCGTATAGGTAGACTTCATTAATAACAAAGGGATCTAGGGCATCTTTTAACCCCGCATGCAGCTCGCTGCTCTTGTCTCCCAATTCCAACATATCGCCTAAAACTGCAATGCGACGCCCATCTTCCGGAACTTCAATTTGACCAAAGCTGGTTAAAACGGCTCTAACAGCAGTCGGGTTGGAGTTATAAACGTCGCTCATAATATCTTCGCCAACGTCGCCTTTTTCCCATTCCATCCGGTTAGCCGTTGGGGTAAAGTTGGCCAAAGAAGTCGCAATCTCCTCATCGCTTTCGCCAAAGTGACGTCCAACTGAGATCGCCGCCATGGCATTTGAAATATTGTGCTTGCCAATCATCGGAATTGAAAATTGCTGATCGGAATCATTAACTTTAAAGGTGGCATGATGCTTATAGCTTCTAAAGCTGACCGCATAAACGCTGTCGCTCTTGTTAAAACCAAACGTGGATTTAGCTTGATCGAGCTTTTTAGCCCGTTGGGCCAAAAGCGGTTCATCGCCATTATAAATAAACTCGCCATCTTCGCGCAGAAAATCAGTTATTTCCATCTTGGCATCCGCAATCTTATCACGCGTGCCGAAAAATTCGATGTGGGCTTCACCAATCATGGTAATTACTGCCACATCTGGGTGAGTTAATTCTGATAAGTGATGCAATTGACCAGGCCGGTCCATCCCCATTTCCAAAACAATAATTTCGGTCGAAGGTTTCATTTCCAAGATGGTCATTGGAACCCCAATTTCATTATTAAAATTGGCCTGGGTCTTGTAAACGTTGAAGCGTTTAGCCAAAACTGCCGCTACCATATCCTTGGTAGTTGTCTTGCCGTTTGAACCGGTGATGCCAACGACTGTTGGATTGACCTTGCGCAAATAGTAGTGCGCCAGGGTCTGCATGGCAGTGAGCGGGTCAGCTACTTCTAAAACAGCTATGCCTTCAGGTTTGCCTGGGTGGCCAGTCTGCCACAAAGTTGCCTTAGCACCATTATTAATTGCGCTTTGGATAAAATCATGTCCATCCCGTTCACCAGTTAAAGGGACAAATAAGCCCCCATCGGTCATTTTGCGTGAGTCAAAACCTACTGAGGTAATAACAGTTTGATCATCGCCTTCACAAGCGGTTCCTAAAGCTTTGGCAATTTCTGCCAGTTCCATCTTCATGTATTTCGCTCCTAAAAATCGATTTAATACAGCAACAATTATACGTTCTTTTCCGGATTATGCCAAACTCAGTCCTTCATCAAAAAAGCAGCCCCTAATGGGACTGCTTTCCACCAGATCGATGAGATTACTTCTTTGATGACAAGCCGTACTTCTTGTTGAAGCGTTCGATACGACCATCGGCTGCAGCGAACTTTTGCTTACCAGTGTAGAATGGGTGAGAATCTGATGATACTTCAACCCGTACCAATGGGTAAGTTTCGCCTTCGTAATCAACAGTTTCGTCTGACGTTAAAGTTGAGCCTGCCAAGAACTTAGCACCAGTTGCTGAGTCCATGAAGACAACTTTTTGATAGTCTGGGTGAATACCTTGTTTCATTATTTCTTGTCTCCTTTGCCATAACCATTTTTCAGGTCATAGATTAATCGATTAACTCTGCTATTCTACCATCTAAAGCAACTTAATGCAAGACAATTCCGGCAAAGGCTTCATAAGGTCTAAGCACTACTCTACCAGCCTTTTGCGGTGCTGCTTCATAATTTTGAATTAGCATTTGGCCTAAATCATCTGGCATCGTAAAGGCAGCTTCGCTTTCACCCATGTTGGCAACTACTAACCACTTTTCATCGCCTAAAATTCGATAATATGCCAAAACCTGGTCGCTGGCTGGCACTTCTTCAAAGTCGCCATCAACCACAATTGGATTTTCATGGCGGAGTTTGATCAGTTTTTGATAAGTGTAAAAAATCGAATCGGGATCAGCCAAGGCCGCTTCTGCATTGATTTCATGGTAATTAGGGTTAACTGCCAGC
Source organism: Lactobacillus corticis (assembly GCF_018327645.1). Classification (GTDB taxonomy): domain Bacteria; phylum Bacillota; class Bacilli; order Lactobacillales; family Lactobacillaceae; genus Lactobacillus; species Lactobacillus corticis. Next base: position 93,413 of record NZ_BMAY01000004.1, read on the forward strand.
CATGGCTTGCCCTCAGTAAAACCGGCATTAGGCGTATTGTTCCATTGCATCGGCCGGCGAGCGTTATCGCGACCCTTAACATTAATCGCATGAATTAAATCTTCAGCCTTGTCGCCTTGGGCTAAACGCTCGTGGTACATATTGATGCTTTCAACATCATTAAGTTCAGCAATTGATTTAACTGGGTAATTCGTCATCCCCAGCTCCTCGCCGTTGAAGATGTAAGGCGTACCGTGCATCAAATGCAAGGCAATCGCAAACATTTTGGCACTTGCTACCCGGTATTTGGTATCGTTGCCCCAACGTGAAATTACTCGCGGAATGTCGTGATTTTCCCAGAAAAGACTGTTCCAAGCATGGTCAAAATCAATCTCGGTCTGCCATTTAATTAAAACCTGCTTTAATTCGCCTAGGTCTAGTGGCTTCAGGTCCCACTTGCTTTTACCAGGCTGCTGGTCCAAACTTTGATTTTCAAACTGGAAGACCATCGATAATTCGTGACGCGCCGGATCAGAATATTCTTCGGCAATTTTCGGCGTAGCGCCCCAAGTTTCGCCGACCGTCATTAAATCTTTATCGCCAAAAGTTGCGCGATTCATTTCCTGCAGGTAAGGGTGCAGCATTGGACCATTAGCAGTAATTTCCTTGTCCGGATCCTTGCCAATCAGTTCGATTACATCCATGCGGAAGCCGCCAATTCCCTTGTCGATCCAGTAGTTCATCATGTCATAGACTTCCTGGCGAACATGGGGATTGGTCCAATTCAAATCCGGCTGTTGCGGCGCAAACAAGTGCAAGTAATATTGGCCGCTTGCTTCATCATACTTCCAAGCCGAACCGGAAAAAGCAGATTTCAAGTCGTTTGGTTGGTCGCGCCAAATGTAGTAGTCCCGATAAGGGTTGTCTTGGCTCTTGCGAGCTTCCACAAACCATTCATGTTGATCAGAGGTGTGATTTACCACTAGATCCATGACGATCTTGATTTTGCGTTTAGCAGCTTCTTTAATCAACTCATCCATATCCGCCATCGTCCCAAATTGCGGGTTGATGGCGCGATAGTCGCTAATATCATAGCCATTGTCCACGCCCGGCGACTGGTAAACCGGAGATAGCCAAATAGCATCAATGCCTAGTTTAGCTAAGTAGTCTAAACGACTGATGATTCCTTGCAAGTCACCAATTCCGTCACCATTAGAATCTTGAAACGACTTAGGATAAATCTGATATACTACGGCTTTTTTCCACCAAGGTGTCATTTGTTGCCTCCATCTAAAATCAAGTCTTGTTTTCTCAATGCTCTTCTTATATTATCAAGATGATGTAACCGTTTTACAAGGGATGGTTAATTTGTTAACGATACCAGAAAGGACTTAAGGATGGCACTACCCTTTAAAGCTGTCGCTGTTGATGTTGACGGCACTTTTGTCAACGATGATAAGAAATACGACCACGAATGGTTCGAGCGCATTTTAGACCGGCTGGATCAAGAAAATATTCATTTCATTATCGCCAGTGGCCGACCCTATGAACGATTGCGGGGAGATTTTCGCGATTTTGCCGATCGCATTGACTTTGTCGCCAATAACGGTGCCATGATTGTAAACCATGGCGAAGCTAGCATTATCAAAGAATTTCCTCGCCCCGTGGTGTTAAACCTAATCTATCAAATCAGTTTAAAGTACCCGAAAGCTAAACGTTCCATTGTAGTCAGCGGCGTCAAGCATTCATATATCTTAAAAGAGATGCCCCCGGCAATGAAAGAAATTATCTACTATTTCTACCCGCGGACGCTGGAACTGGACGATTTTACGCAATTGCCCGATGATACTTACATCAAACTGACATTAAGTTTCAAAAATTCGATTCGTCAGCAGCTTGAAAAAGAGTTTAACGCAACCACTTCATATCAAATTCATGCAACGACCAGTGGTTGGGAAGATATTGACATTACCCGCCAAGGCGTAAATAAAGCGGCGGCCTTAGCACAGCTATTGCAGCAATTCGATGCCGGTTTGCCAGATTTAATCGCTTTTGGCGATGGCAATAATGACCTGGAAATGCTGCGGGCTGCCGGAATTTCTTACGCCATGGAAAATGGGCAGGAAATCGTCAAGCAAACGGCCAAATTTATTGCTCCAAGCAATAACGACAATGGCGTCTTTAAGACGCTAGAAGCTTATTTAGATGGCAAAAAGGACGCTTAAAGCGTCCTTTTTGTTTCAGAGTTTTATTTGTCCGGTCATAATGCCAACTAGATATAAGTAAACGCAAATAATCACTAAGTAGAAAATAAACCACTTCATGACCGCTTTCAGGATTTCTCCCTCTTTGCCTTCTTGCCCAATCGCGGCCGTGGCCACAGCAATTGACTGCGGTGAAATCATTTTACCGGCGGTAGCCCCGACCATGTTGGTGCCAACAATCCAGTTAACGCTATCGCCTAAGCCTTTAGCAGCTGATAGTTGCAGGTTGCCGAATAAGACGTTGGCAGAAGTGTCGGACCCCGTGACAAAAGTTCCAATTGCACCAATTAAAGGTGCAATTAATGGATAAACCGGCCCCATCATTTTTACAAAAGCGACGGCCAAGGCATTGGTCATGCCGGAGTAGCCCATAATTTTAGCTAAGGCCACAATTGAACACACCGTTATCGTGGTCTTCCCTAAACCTTTAATAGTGGTTCCTAGGATGCCAAAAATTTCTCCTAAACGCATCTTTTGAATCAAGCCACCCAAAATCGTAGCCACAATAATCAAGGTTCCTGGCGACGATAAATAGCTGAAGCTAAAGTTGCTGGCTCCTTTACCCGTATAAACCGGGAAGGAAACCTTGAAGCCATCTAAAGCCGTCTTCAACGGCTTAACTAACGGCGAAACTAAAATTACTAAGATAAATACTAAAATAAACGGAGAAGCTGCCCGCAAGACTTCACTAGCCGAGTGGTGCGGAATATCAGTTTGGGATTCCGCAGCATCCTTTTTACGCAGCTTAGCCATAATCACTGTAACTGCAATTGAACAAATCGAACCCACAATCGCCGGCAATTCCGCTCCAATAAAGCGGGCGACCACCACTTGTGGCAGGGCAAAAGCCAAACCTGACATTAAGGTTATCCAGAAAACGCCCTTAAGGGCTTTGAAGCCGCCACCGACAATTCCGACTAAGATGAAAGGAATAATCACAATTAGCGGCAGCAATTCATAAGTCACCACTGTTGACAGCGGGATAACGGCCAATTTGGTAACTTGAGCTAAGGTAATTACCGGCAAGCCGATTGCCCCAAAGGCCGTCGGCGTAGTATTGGCAATTAGACAGATGACTGAAGCAGCAATGGGATTGACGCCAAACGCAATCAAGATCCCCGCCGGAATTGCCACTGCCGTCCCAAAGCCGGCAATTGCTTCCAAAAAGCCGCCAAAGCCCCAGGCGATAATCAGTACTAAAATTCGGCGATCAGTCGTAATTGAACTTAGCAAATCCTGAATAACTTTTAACCCACCAGATTTTGAGGTTAGGTTATAAGTAAACAAGGCTGCCACAATTACGTAAATGATCGGGAACAAACCCATTAAAATTCCTTCGGCTGCCCCGCTGATCGTATCAAGCAGAGTTTGCTTGAAGAAGAGGATGGCAAGAATGCCGGTTAAAACCAGACCAATTACCGTTGCTCTAGTTGCGGGCATTTTAATGACACCCAGCGCAATGATCAGCCAGGCTATTGGTATCAGTGCAATAACAAAGTTGAGCCACATTTTTTCTCACTTCCCTTTCCAAAGTTCTGAACAATTCAACTATACTTGAAAGCGCTTTAAAAAGATAGTGGAAAGTTTTGGAAAACGTTGATCTTACGGCAATAGCTAGTGTTTGTTATTTCACAAGCGTTTAACTTCAATTGCTTTTAGCAGCTTTTAAAAGCTTAAGTTATCACTAATAGACCACTTGCTGAATTTTGCACTATTTTGGCTAAAAAATGGAAAAAATTTTTTATAAAAAAATAAAAGCAGCGGTTTAGTTGTCTAACCGTTGCCTTTTGTAGATAAAGCTTTTAGTTTAATTGCGTTTATTCAAATGGGTACTTCATCCCCCAATTAGTCCGAACGCTATTTAAAATGTGAGCCACATCCCGTGATACTGCCAATTCGCCATGGTCATGGCCTTCATCAATTGCCTTTTGGAAGTCGCTAATTTCATATTGCAAAGCTTCTTCGCTCTTACCAGCTGACAGGTGTTCATGCTTTTCCGTATGCGCATCAAGGGTGTAAGTGACGTCTGCTTCAGTTGCGCGCGGATAGGTATTGATTTCGACATAGCCCTTAGTTCCAGAAACTACGCCCCGCTTTGGCTGCTTAGCACGAAGCGACAGCGCCATCACGGCCATTTGCTCATGCGGCGTCTTCAAAATAATGCCGCTTTGTTCATCAACGCCAGTTTCAAAGAACTTGACACTGGTCAACACCGTGTTTGGCGTTTCAGACAAGAACATGCGCGCAAAAGCGGTAGCATAGCCGCCGATATCCAGCAAGGCACCACCAGCCAAGTCTTTGCTGAAGAAGCGGTTCTTAGGATCAAAATCCTTTAAACTGCCGAAGTTGACTTGCACCATGTGAATGTCGCCCAGCTTGCCTGACTTGATCAAGTCTTGCACCTTTTGATAAATCGGCATGTGGTAAAGGGTAAAGCCTTCCATCAAGATCAAGTTCTTGGCCTTAGCCAAACTTGCCACTTCATCAAATTGGGCCGCATTGACGGTGATGGCTTTTTCACACAATACGTGCTTGCCGGCATTTAGGGCATCCTTGATGTATTGATAGTGGAATGTGTGCGGAGTAGCAATGTAAATAACATCGACCTGGGGGTCATTTATCATTGCTTCAGGATCAGTATAAGTGTGCTTAACCCCCTTTTCTTGCGCAAATTTCGCTAAATCTGCCTCACTAGGGTTGGCGGCAGCATAAATTTCACCGTTCACTGCATTTAAAGCGTCGGCCATTTCATGTGCAATCCAACCAGTACCAATGATTCCCCAATTATATTTAGTCATGATTTACCTCTTTCGCAATTTCACCATTTTCAGTAATAATTCCAGTCACTTGTTGGTCAAAATAACTGGAGCTGACCACGCCGTTTAACTGCAGCAACTCTTTGTTCCAGTCTGCAATTTGATCCCAACTGTCAGCAAATAAATCCAAGAGCGAATTTCCCAGTTTAGTTTTATTGGATCTGATTGAAGTCCTCAAACCCAATTTTTCAGCCTGCTTAACCACATTAGCCACTGCCAAATCAGCTGCTTCCAACACCAGCGGGAAGTCTGGATTTAGTTTCGGCTGAACGCGCTCGGCCTTGGTTAACAAAATATATTGCCGGCTGCAATCAGCATAGCTTTTTTCAAAGAAATGAATGCCGCCCATGCTCTTCAAAGCGTGAAAAGCCAGATCGACACTATCGCAGCCATCAAAGGCCAGATCAATGCTGCTAGTCCCATCCCAGTCGACAAACGGGAGCTGCAACTTATGGCACAAAGTGCGCGTAGCTTCGCTTGGACTGACAATTTTGATCCCAGCGACCATGTTTTCGGCTAAAGCCTGGGCCAAGTTAGCCACATTGGACCCGCCGCCCAGACTGATCGTCATCCCTGGCTTGATTTTGGCCAAGGCCAAACGACTTACTGTGTTCATAATTCACCTGCTTGCTAAAACTTATTTTCAACTTACATCGTTATTATGAAATTTATTTTCTGAATTGTCAATATGGTGAAAAGCATTTTACTTAGCTTGAACCCTTATGGCTCTTAATGTTAGACTGAATTAAAAATAATTTTCAAAAAATATCAGCGATAAAAATAATTTTCAAAAAATGACAGAACAAACAAACATCATTGAACTAATTACCAGTCACTTGCAGGTGATGAGTGACACTGATAAAAAAATTGCCCACACCATCCTTAATGAACCAAGTCAAGCGGTTAATGCCACCATTTCGGAATTGGCAAAAGCCAGTCAAGTTAGCGACGCCTCAGTTTCCCGCTTTTGTAAAAATTTGGGTCTATCGGGCTTTCACCAGTTAAAAATTCTCTTGGCTCAAGCTCACAGCCAGCCCCAACTAAAGATGAGCGACGACATTCAGCAAAATCTGCAAACCATTGCTGCCAACAAACGAGCCGAAGTTGAAAATACCTTGGCTGATTTTGGGAGTGAAAAGGTCAAGCAGATTTTGACCATGATCAAATCTGCCCGAATCGTTATCTTCTGTGCCGAAGGCGATACCTTCCCCGTTGCTCGAGATGCAGCTTACAAGTTTAACCAGGCGGGAATTTTATCCATTGCCGGGGACGGCTGGGACATGTCAACCGGCCAACTGCTCAATATGACGGCTGATGACTTGTTAATCGTGATTTCAAATTCAGGTGAAGCAGTCAGCCTTTTGCAAGAAATAAAAGCAGCCCGCAAAGTTGGCATGCCTGTTATTGCCATCACCAATCGGATCGATTCGCCCATTGCTTTAAAGGCCGACTTGCATTTACAAACTGCTGTCCGCCAACAAATTTTCCAATCAGAATACTACTTTTCACGCGTAGCGGCCATGACTGCAATCGAGGCCCTCTTTTTACTGCTGCTAGCACAAGAGCCGCAACGGCTAGACCATATTAAGCAGCATGAAGACCTAATTTCCGATCAGAAAATTTAAGCATAAAAAAACCTCCCTGGGAAGGAGGTTTAGGGAAGATATAATCAACTACCACTGACTAAAGTCAGTGGCTTGTAGCTCACGAACCTAACGGTTCAGAAGTAGTAACGCACTGATGTGCTTCTTCTTATGTGGCTACATCATCGGGTGGTTGACCACACCCGTTTAACTAACAAGATTTACTCGTTAGTTGTTAATGTCTTAAAGCTAGGCTGACGGTTGCCGCTAATGTATTGGGTGCCAAGTAATTGGATATTCATGGCGCCAATACGATCATCATTGGAAGAATAACCACAACGATCACAAGTGTATAGGTGCTTTTGATGGTTACGATTTTGCTTCCAGATACGACCGCATTTAGGGCAACGTTGGCTAGTATATTTAGGAGAAACTTGTACGACTTCACTACCGTGCAAGTGAGCTTTATAGGTTAAAAATTGACCTAACTGATAAAAAGCCCAAGAGACTTGCTCATAGCGTTTAGTTTTAACAACATGTTCGGTAGCGAAGCGGACATTGACTAAGTTTTCCAGTGTAAAGAGAGTGTTAGAACCATAGCGATTAACGAGTGTCTTAGACAATTGATGATTAATATCAGTCATCCAGCGGTTCTCTCGTTGACCAATCTTCTTAAGACGGCGTTTAGCTGACTTAGTTCCTTTACTCTGTAATTGCTGACGAAGTTTCATAAATTTTCGACGCTTACGAACAATAGCTTGCCCATTAAAAAAATGAGTTTGACCTTGTTCATCATAGGTTGTTGCTAAGAAACGCAACCCTCGGTCAATACCAACTACGTGTTGGGATTGCTCTTTAATATAATCTGGCAATTCTTTGATTGCACTAATGTGCAAATACCACTTACCACCGATATTAAGCACTTTGGCAATTCCTAATTTCCAACTTCCATCAAGATACTGGTTAAACCCATGGCAAACAGGTTTAACCTCAATCCGACCCTTGACCGTGTTGAGCGATAAGTTGCCATTTTTCTTATAAGACCAATCACGATTGCGCTGTAAGTCTAATTGCGGACGCTTAAAGCTGATTGGATGCCAAAGCCAAGTTAAATCACGTTTAGCGGAATGCCAAATATCATTGCCATACTGATCCTTTTCACCAGTATTGTAGCGATAAGGCTTTTGACTAAGTTGAGTTTTGACTGTACGGTAACGGGCAACCACATTGCGAATAGCAGATTGAGCCATCTGAGCTTTCAATCCATATTCAGAGCGTATTGTATGGTAAAGGGCCTTATTTAGTTTAGTTTGGTTCATTTCAAAGCTGTGGTTAAACATATATCTTGAGACTTCATTGCAAGCTTGTCGATACTGTTCCATAGACTTTGCAAGAGCTAACTCAGCGGATTGATTATCCAGTTTAATCTTGCATTTAATTGTAACTGTTTGCTCCATAATATAGGTTCACCTCACTTTCTTCACAACATAAGTATACCGTAATTTAATGTGAAAATATTACACAAAGGAGAATTAGGCAAAAAAGAAAGCGCCTTACGGTGCTTGAGTGGGGCTTTCCTCCCGTCACTAAAGTAACGGGAGGAAAGCCTAACAATTATCAATGAAGACCTAATTTCCGATCAGAAAATTTAAGCATAAAAAAACCTCCCTGGGAAGGAGGTTTAGGGAAGATATTAATGAAGAAGAAAAAATTTTGCTCATCCGAAGGAATTAATTGATAACCAAGTGTGTTTGTGTGTTTGTGTGTGTATTGGAGGTCTTGGCTTTCCGGGGTGAACCTGATGGCTGTTCTTTGATCGCTAAGCTATTAACTTTGCGCTCAGTCAACTTTGGTGTGTGGCTAGTTGACTTGTTGCCAGCAAAACCGATTTTATTGTTTAGTGTGATTGCCCCTGCAGCTAGTAGGAGAATGCCAGCTAAGCAGAGGACAATATAACCAATTTTGCGCTTCATCAGGTCTATGCCCTTTCTATCAAGAAGTTCATTCCTTCGAGTGATTGATTATATAGTACTCAGAGAGTGTGATGATTTTGTGACGATAACTAAGTAAAAATGTGAAGCTTCTTCAAAGAAAAAATGATTTTTAAAAAGCAGCTTGGACAACTTATTGTTAATGGAAAATCGTGAACAGTTTTAACCACCCAGAACAAAAGGAGGGATCCTCATCAATCGGATTCCTCCTTTAACATTTTTACTTTAGCGCTTTGCAATGACCGGCTGCCATCTCAAAAGTCTCATCTGCAATTTTTTCAATTAATGCTCGTTCATGGCTGGATATTAGAATGGTTTTCCCCTGGTCACGCAAGTCCTTCATCAGCTTAATAAACCGGTCAACTGATTTATCATCCAAACCATTAGTCGGTTCATCCAAAATCAAGAGCTCTTGACCCTCCATGAAAGATTGGATAATCGCTAGCTGCTGTCGCATCCCTAATGAATATTGTTTGACCTTCAGATTTCTTTTTTGGTCCAATCCAAAAACTTTCATTGCTGCAAGTATATCTTCATCACTAGCCAAGTGATTCAGCGAAGCCAAATATTTTAAATTCTCCCAACCTGTCGATGATGCCATAAAGTGCGGAGTTTCGATTATGGTTCCAGTATTAACTGGTAATTTTTGATTCAGCTTTACTTTTTGTCCTGCAATCGAAATTGTACCGCTGGTTTTGATAAATCCAAGAATGGCTCGAAAAAGCATGGTTTTACCAGAACCGTTTTCACCAACAAAGCCATAGATTTTTCCTTGTACTAAACTAAGGTTCACATCCTCTAAAACTGGTATTTGTTTAATAGTTTTAGATACGTGTTGTAATTCAAGGTAACTCATTTTCCTCGCCCCGTTTCTTCTACAAATTCATTCAGCCAAATAAATACCACACTTAGGATTTTCAGGCCAGTAACTTGACGCCAAATTACCATTTCACTAAGTCGAGTAATGATGAAAAGGTTTGTTTTTAGAAAAAGACAAGACAAACCTAAAATAATTCCTAAAACGTAACTTGTCGCTTCATTACTGCAAATGCTAATAATTATTAGCAAAATGGTCAGACTTGACAAGCTCAGCAATATACGTAACCAAGCAGTGACAATAAAACTGAGATCTGTTTGCTGGCTAACGATCACCATAATAGCAATATAGATTGCTGAATAAATGGAGCTGGCAATTACAACTGTAAATAGAGTTAGCCGGCTGACTAATTTTCGATTAGGTAAGCGCACCAAAAAAATTGGTTGTGTTTGAAGATTTAGCTCCTGTAAACTTGGAAGCCACCAGCACATAGCCAGCACATAAAATAATATCCAACTTAAATTTTGAAAAATAATATTGGTATCCAAACTGTAAAATGTTTCAAAGGTATTGTTTGCTGGTGAAAAAATTGGATTAATTGCAAAACTAATAATTAGTAAAAGGAACAATCCTCCACTCCACCAATTTAGTTTGAAACTACTTTTTATCAGTTGGCTAATCATAGTATCTCTTCCCTCTCATGAACCTGGAGCTGGATTAGCCAACTCAAGATAATACTGCCGCAGGCTATTAAAACATATGAAGCCAATGCTGGATAGTTTTTGGTCAAAAAATACGCAGTACCGGTTAGTTTTAATATTGTAGGTCGAAGAAACAAGCTTTGGGACCCGATCCAGAAACCAATGCCACACACTCCGGATAAGGGTAAAAAACTCCGCTTACCTAAAAACAACTGAATCATTTCTATCACTACTACAAAAATCAGAGCATTTAACCATAACATTAGCCAGACAAGCACAAATAAGATTAAACTTGACCCGATTTTATGCATCAATAAGAATATTGCCCCTATCAATACAGCAATGAACGACATGGAACCAGCAATGGTAAAATCCCAAAGTGCCCTTGCTAATACCCAGTTCTGTCTTTGGTGCAGCCTGACATATTCTAATTCGGTTGGATGAATCGGAAAAAAATTGACTGCAATCGCTGTAAAGAGCTGTATTTCAAATAAACAAAAATTGGGTTCGGCCAATTGAGCTAAGCTCCCACTCTTCAAATCGTCTAAAACAAATAAAATCAACACGAAACTGCTTAGCAAGGTAATTGACATTAACAGCTTTCGCCACTTTAGCTTTAATTCAGCTTTAATTAAGTAAGTCATGCTGACCCCATCTCCTGAAAAAGAAAAATAATCCTAAGACGAAAATCAGAGCGTACCCAATGATCCATCCAAGTAAATTAGGATAATCATTACTGAAAGTTGGAGTTAAAATACTTACTACAGAAATTCCTTCATTTCCAGTAATATCTCGCAAAAGCAACAAAACAAAACAAAAGATAAATGGGACCAGGGCTTCCAAACCATATTTCAAGTTAAAAGCTGATGCAGCTAATGCAATTAGGCCAAAAAAGCCAGCAAACACAAACAAGATTCCTAAGCATAGCAACCAAAACAGAATTGGATTGCTCAGAAAAAGATGATAGCCCCAACCTACTTTACTAATTGGGGTCAATTCATAGTTTGCGGGTAAGGGGTTAGTAGAATACTTAGTAAAAAAGTATATTCCCTCTATGATCAGCGGAATAACAGCTACCATCCCCGCCACCAAAAAAGAACTTATAACAACAGATCTTAAATAACGGGAAAAAGAAGACTTACTGGCAATGATCTCCAGCATATTATCTTGCTTGTCTTCCTTATACGTGCTGCCTGCTACCAAACCACACATTAGGGGCACAATCAAGTAATATAACCGGCTGCCGAGTCCTGAATAATCAAATCCAGTTAAATGAACATAAGCGGAATTAATAAAATTTGCATTACTATTAGAAATTGTTTTCGCTTGAATGACAACCACACCAATCCCAATTGCTTCAGCAAGCCAAAATTGCCATCTTTTCAGCAAACGAAAAATTTGCGTTGATATCATTTTTCTTCTCCTCTTTTTTTAAAAAATACGGTGCACCTTTTGGTGCACCTTATTCATTAGTTATACTGAATCTGGACTCCACACCCCGCTCGTATGAACATGAACAATGTACCCTTTGGCCCCAATTTATACGTTGGATTGGAAACTTCTACACCGTCATGTTTTTGAGCCCCAACATTTACGTGGCCTTTACCAACCTAAGAAACTCTCACATAAGTTCTACTTTTATCGGTCTTCTTTCGGAAAGACGTGTAATAATTTCCACCTCATTTTTAAGAAATGTGGTGTTTTTATTTCCGCTTTTATTATATTATGGGGGGATTTTACCGTCAAACAAAAAAGCCTTGCACAATGTTTACAAAAAAAGCAGCTTGGACAACTTTGCCCAAACTGCCTTTTTATTGTAGATAATAATGATTTATAAATAGTGATAAACTAGTTAATCAGCTTAGAAGCTGGTCTTAGTACCATAGTACTTATCAAAAGCCGTCCGGCTGATCTTTGAACTTTGTACTTTATTGGCACTGCTGGTTGAGAACTTAGTAGAGTAGCTGCCCTTAACTGTAATCTTGTACTTGCTGCTGCCCTTAACTAAAGTCTTGCCGCTAGCATTGACAATCGTGACTTTCTTACCAGACTTGTCAACAATCTTGCCGCCCTTGGCTACGTTCAAGTTGGTAACCGTTGAGTTGCCAGTGACAACCCATTTAGAAGTCTTAGATACATTTACCGTTAATGGCGACTTAGTCTTGGCACTGGATTTTGCCTTTGAATTGCTGGTAATGCTGGTCTTGCCAGTGTACGTTGTATGGTTCAGCAATGCCAGTTTTACGCTGGAAATATTGTCGACTTTAACATTACCCTTCAAAGTCTGCTTAATCCCGGTAAAGTTGACTTTAGCACCGTTAGCACCGTATGTTCCCCAGTTATTAGAGGTATTGCCGACAGCCGTCAACAGGTTAGCCTTGCTGGAGTTGAAGTTTAATTTGGTATTTTGCAAAACTACGTTGGCCGTTGTGTTGGTCAAATAGAACATGGTGCCGCTGGTAATCTTTGAAGTCAAAGTGGAGTTGACTGCTTGGAAGCGAGCTGCTGAACCAGTTGTAGTATCAGCATCCCCAGAAGTTGATTGGTAAATAATAATGCCGTTCTTAATCGGGTCGCTGCCAGAAATCTTGTTGCTGGTTGACGTTAACTTGGAATTATTAATCAGGATGGTATTAAGTCCCTCCATCCCGGCAATTTGTGAACCGCTGGCAGTCCCAGTTACCTTGTTGTATTCAATCCGGCCAGTTGAATAAGCAAGCGGTGAACCGGTGCCGGCTGTCTTCAAAGTTGAATTAGTCAAAGATACATAACCACCGCCACGGTCAGTAGCAACGGCAGCTGAGTGTGCCCCCTTGGTGGAGATGGCGAGTTTGTTAGCTACAATCTTACCGCCGTAGGTTGCATCCAAACCACGAGAATTGCCGCTGCCCTTGGTAGTAATCGTATCGTTGTTGGCATAAACCGTACCCTTGTTTGAAGCAAAAATACCGTTAGCACCAGTTGCCTTTGAGTACAGCTTGCTGTTCTTGACATAAGTCTTGGCATTTGAACCCGTAGTTAAAAGAATTGAGTTAACGCCATAAAAGTTAGACTTGTCGCTGTCGCTGGAAGAACCATACTTCTTCAAAGTTACCTTGTTCAATTTCAGCTTAGCTTTAGATTCTGCTAAAACCACATTATGGTTCTTCGTCTTGGAAGTATAGGTTTTACCAGTAACGGATTTCGCCGATTTAACTTTCAAGGTTGCACTAAGTTTGCCAGTATAATCATAGCTTTGGGTGTTGGCACCGCCTTTGCCAGATGGCTTTTGGGGAGGAGCGGCAGCCGAAACACTGTAAACATTATTGCTGCCGGCAATTCCTACTCCGACTCCCATCAATGCCAAAGCGGCAATTGAAATCGTAATTACTTTCGTTCTAGTTAAACGATTTTTCTTTTGCATAATTTTCTCCTATCTTGCTTTTGGTCATTTACCTAAGCTTCTTCCAGAATAGAGTTTGTTTGTGACAGAAGCGTGATCAGTTGCTTGCAATCTGGTAAAACCTGGTTAAGAAAAAACAAAGGCTTGCAGTTTAGCCTTTGTCTTATCTTAATTATTCAGATTTTAATTCATTAAAGAAGTCAGCCACTTGTTGATCCCACTTGGCTTCATCTTCTGGCTTCAGGAGCCGTAAAACTTTGGCCGGATTGCCAACTGCAATGGCATTATCAGGAATATCGCGAACCACTACAGAACCTGAGCCAATAACGCAATTTTTACCTATTTTGACGCCAGGGTTGATAATTGCCCCGCCGCCAATCCAAGAGCCATCGCCAATTTCCACGGGAGTTCCTAATTCTGCTCCGCTTAGTCGTGCTTTCTTGGTAAGGGGATGGTGGGCGGTATAAACGCTGACCCGCGGACCAAACATAACGTCGTCGCCGATCTTGATCTCACAAGTATCAAGCAGCATGCAATCCATATTGAAATAGACGCCCTTGCCTAACTTGACTTGACTGCCATAGTCCACATAAAATGGCGGTTCAATATAACAGCCCTCGCCCATTTCGCCTAACAAGCTCTGCAGCAATTTTTGTCTTTGCGCTGGTTCATCGCTGCTAGTCCGATTATAGGCTTGAATTTTCTTTTTGCATTCCTGCCGCATAGCAACTAATTCTGGATCGCCTGCCAGATACAATTCTCCGGCAAGCATTCGGTCTTTTTGGCTTTTAGTCATCTTCTTACCTATCTCTCAAAAATCATTAGCTGTGACGCAAGCGGTGCAGCAAGGTCTGAAAAACAGTTGGATGTGGCTGCTTAATTTTCTTGGCTTCTTGTTCAGCGAACTTCATCCAGGCTTCTTGTGAATCATATGGAGCAGCTTCACTCTTAACCTTGGTATAGGTTCCATCCGGCTGCAGAATTCGCGCCTTTACATTGTCTTTAAGTTGGGAATCGTAATATTCCAAAATTTGTTTTTTGGCTGTGTCATCGTAAATTGGGCATCCCACTTCAACGCGTCGCTCAGTATTCCGCGTCATAAAGTCTGCACTGGCAATATAAACCTTGATATCCTTGCCCGTACCGAAGCAATAAATTCGCGAGTGTTCCAAAAAGCGACCAACGATTGACCGGATATGGATATTCTCCGTATAGCCGGGCACTCCAGGCAAAATACAGCAGATCCCCCGAACGATTAGTGAGATATAAACTCCTGCCTGACTAGCTTCCTGTAACTTCTTGATCAGGTCAACATCCGTTACCGAGTTCATCTTGAGCAAGATTTGGGCGGGCTGCCCCGTCTTAGCAGCCTCGATCTGCTCATCAATCATGGCAATGACATGCTCTTTGAGCTGAAATGGCGAAACGAGCAGACAATCATAATTTCCGTTCATATTGCCAATTTGCAAATTGCGGAAAAATTCGGCAGCATCACGGCCAATATTGTCACGCGCCGTAATGTAAGACAAATCAGTATAAAAATGCGAGGTTTTTTCATTGTAATTGCCCGTGCCAATTTGGGTAATATACTTAAGTCCTTTCCGCCTCTTTAAGGTTATTTGGGTAACCTTGGAGTGGACTTTAAAATCGTCAAAGCCGTAAATAATAGTGCATCCGGCTTCTTCTAAAACTTTCGCTTCTTCAATATTATGCGATTCGTCAAAGCGGGCCCGCAATTCCATTAACACAATGACCTCTTTGCCATTTTCAGCAGCATCGCATAATGCCCGGACCACCTTGCTGTGTTTAGCTAAGCGATAAATGGTAATCTTGATCGCTACTACATTGCGATCATGAGCAGCTTCTTCCAACAGTTTCAAATAGGCGCTGATATCTTGATATGGATAAAATAGCAAGGCATCATGATTCAAAACCTGGGGAATCAAAGGCCGCGTTTGATCAAGCTCCGGCGTTGGCTGTGCCTGATAAGGAGGATAGAGCAAAGTCTTGGTTTCCGTATCTTTATGCTGATCAATCATGTCATTGACATAGCCCATATCCATTGAAGTATTGGCACAAAAAACCTGGTCCTTCGACAGGCGCAAGTGATCTAACAGATATTTCTCTGTTCGCTCATCCATTTCTTTATAGTATTCTAAGCGGATGGGCGCCAAACGATTACGCTTATGCAAAATGCTCTTCATGAAATCACGATAATCAGTATCCTTCTTGATTTCACTTTCATCCAAGTTAATGTCGGCATTGCGCGTTACCCGAATAATCGTTTTGGCACGAATCTTCATTCCTGGGAAGAGCTGGCCTGCTTCGTTATAGATCAAATATTCCAGCAAAGTGTAGTTGCCGCCTTCATCAGGCAAAGGAACCACCCGATCCAAAAAGTCAGGCACAGGTACAATCCCATACTTTTCATCATGATCCACTTCTAAGTGAACCAAAACATATAAAGCTTTATTGGCCAAGTGCGGGAATGGATGGTGAACATCAATAATCTGGGGCGAAAGCATCGGGTAGACCCGGTCAGCAAAGAAGTTAGTCAAATACTTGCGGTCTTTTTTAGAAAATTGCTGATGTGGCAAACGGGCCATGTGCAAGGGAGTCAGATTGCGGTTAAGCTGCTGCAATACTTCGTCTTTTCGCGGATAAAGCTTGCGAACTTCCCGGTAGATAGCTGCCAATTCTTCTCCCGGCGTCATGCCGCTGCGCTTATCTTTCTTTCCCGGCTTCACCAAAGACAAGTCATAAATGCTGCCACATCGCACCATAAAGAATTCATCCAAATTGCTCGTAAAGATTGCCACAAATTTGAGGCGTTCTAACAGCGGTACCCGAGGGTCTGCAGCCTCTTCTAATACTCGTTCGTTAAACTTCAGCCACGATAACTCTCTATTTTGGGTAAAAGGATAAGGTGATGCCATAAAAATACTCCGTCAAAAACTACTCTCCAATGACTTTTTCCATGAGGTAGCCTTCCCGTACACCATTCTTTGAAACTTGAATATGTTGTGCCTTAGTATACTTAGCAATTCCAGCAATGATCAACAAGCCAGGGAATAATGTATGGACTCGGTCCGCCTTGCATTTTAAAAAGAGCCGGATGACCTGCTTAGCTGGCATAGCCGATAACTCTGTCAGCAAGGTCTGCACATCTTGTGGATCAAAGTCATACCGGTCGCGGTCAATTTTGCCCATTTGAACCAAAAGCTTGCGAATTGCTCGCATGCTGCCACCAGTCACAACTAAGTTTTCAACCCGGAAGAGATTTTTCTTGTCTTCAGCAGCTTTTAATTCCTGCTTTACTTTATCGCTAATCGCAGCAATCTCGCTGCTGGTTGGAATAACCTCTTCTACAAAATCTTCGAACAAATTGAGCGAACCAATCGGCAAACTTTTCAAAATAGCCGGCGTCTTTTGGTCATACAGCACAATCTCAGTACTGCCACCACCAGAATCGATGTACATTCCGTCATCATAATCCAAGCCACCAACTGCCCCATGAAATGACAGTCGTGCTTCGGCCACACCACTGAGTAAATCAATATCAACGTGACAACGCTTTTTTATTTCTGCAATAACCTCGCTGCTATTTTTCGTATTGCGTAAAGAGGCTGTCGCAAATGCCCGATAATGGTCCACATGCAGCAGGTCTAAATTTGCCGTAAAGGAAGTTAAAACATCAGCCAAAACATCCACTCCAGCTGCCGTCAGCTTGCCTTTTTTAATGTAGGCAGCCAGCCCCGCAGCTTCTTTCTTAGACATCAGCAAGTCAAAGTGTTTGCCTTCAACATGGTAGATATTCATCCGAATGGTGTTCGAACCGATATCGATAATTCCATACGTCATATTTTCCACCTCTTTCGCTGGTCATAGACCAGCTTCTACTATAAGTATATCATTATGTAGAAAAGTTAACTTTTCAAATTAAATTTCTTCTGAAGCACCAGTTAACTATTACTACAAAATTACAATTACGACACCATCCCGTCAAAGTAGTAAAGATAATGCTAAAATGCTTGTATCTTACTACAATTCTTTGGGATAATTTTCATGTTAATTAAACGGTTAACAACAAATCAATAGAAGGAGTCAACCATTGTACCTACAAACGAGCGATCAACTCTTAGCCAAAGACCAAAAACAACGTACTTGGTGGCAAACCATGATCTGGTCCGCCGTTATTCTGCTCCTCGTTGGTGGCGGCAGCCAGGCCTTATTCGTCCAGCTATTCAAACATTTTCACATAAGCAATCGCGCCTTTTGGTGTTTGATGCTGCAGTTTCCCGTCATGCTCCTAGCGATTTTTATTATCGGCTTAGCTCGCGATAACCGCAGCTTAGGAACTTATGGCTTTAAAAAACGCGATCTGCCTGGGCAATTTTTTACCGGCCTGCTTAGTGGCCTGCTAGCTTTTGCCCTGGTTTGGACAGTCGCTTTTTTAACTGGCAGCATCAGTTTTGGTTTTGCTGATAAGGTCAATTGGGGCCAATGGTTGATCATCTTCGTTTGCTTTATTGTACAAGGAACTTGCGAAGAAGTCTTGTTTCAAGGCTTTTTGATGAACAAAATTCGCGTGATCAATGGCTCTTTTTGGGCGGTTGTGATTAGCTCCGGCTTATTTGCCCTAGCTCACGGCCTTAATCCTGGCCTCACGCAGCTTGCGATTATCAACCTCGTTTTGTTCGGGATCGTATTTGCCCTGCTCTTCATCTACACCGATAATATCTACCTCACTGGAGCAGCTCACGGAATGTGGAATTTTGCTCAAGGTGCGATCTTTGGCGTCAAAGTCAGCGGAATCAAGGTACCAACCACCACCTTGGTTTCAACGGTCGAGCAAAAGAGCCCCGCTTGGCTTAACGGCAAGCCTTTTGGTTTAGCGGGCAGCATCATTACTACGGGTTTAGGCAGCTTTTTAGTCCTGCTTTTGCTATTGCTGCTTTGGCATCAAAAACGAGTTTTAGCAAAAACTGTTGCTTGATCGAAATGATCAAGCTTTTTTTGTTGCCAAATGTGCTATTCTTTAAAATATAACTATTTTTTAAGGAAGTGGGAATTTGAGTAAACAACAGCTAAAAACTGCTTTTTCAGCATCTTTGCCAGTTTTATTTGGCTATCTAACTCTAGGCATTGGTTATGGGCTTTATATGCAGAATCTTGGATTTGCCTGGTGGTATTCCACGTTAATGGCTGCCACAATTTATGGCGGAAGCGTTGAATTCATCATTGCCAATATGCTGACCGAGCACTTTCAGCCTTTGACAGTCTTACTGATTACGTTCGTGGTCAGCTTTCGGCAAATTTTTTATAGTATTGCCTTCCTAGATAAGTATCAAGCTAAAGGCATCAAGAAATTTATTCAAATCTTCAGCCTCTCCGATGAAACCTTCGCAGTTAATTATTTCCTTAACCCCGCACCAGCGGATGCGCAAAATATCTATACCATGGTCTCCTTGTTAGACTGGTGTTACTGGGTGGTTGGGGCCACGTGCGGCAGCGTCTTTGGCACAGCCCTGCACCTGCAGATCAAAGGTTTGGACTTCATCATGACTGCCTTATTCATCGTTCTAGCAATTGACCAATTTAAAAAGAGCAAACGCAAACTGAGCTCAGTCAGCGGACTGGTCATTACCATCATCTGCCTGCTGCTCTTTGGGACTACCTACTTTTTAATTGCCGCCTTACTGTTATTGGCACTAGAATACATTTTTATTTATAAAAAGGAGGCACAAGCATGAATTTGTGGCAAAAACTGGTTACTATTGCGATTGCTGCGGCCACCAACTTTGGCTTACGCTATTTGCCCTTTGGCTTTTTTAAAGGCAATCGAGTTACTCCTTTCATAAAAGGGCTAGGGAACTTTCTTCCTCCTGCAATCATGTCTATGTTGGTCGTTTATTGTTTTCGCAACGTTAACTGGCTCGGTGCTAGCCACGGCCTTCCTGAAATAATTGCCGGATTAGTCACTGCAGGTCTGCATTTATGGCGAGGGCAAATCTTTTTGTCGTTGCTTGGTGGAACTGCTTGTTATATCTTATTGATAAATTTTATCTTTTAATCAAAAACAGCCAAAGCTGCAATCAGCTTTGACTGTTTTTTTAGATATGATCCAATAATTTTTATAGGCCAATAACTTTCATCCAAAGTCCACCAACAAGGCCATATAGCACTAAGTAGAATAGACCTAAGACAAAGTTCATCTTCCACCAGTCGCTTTGCTTGACGTATCCCGTACCAAACAAAGCCGTTGCTGGCCCACATGAATAGTGCGTAGTTGATTGGAAGATTGCCCCGGTCATCCCGAGCATGATGGCTGCAAACATTACAGGTACACCGGCACTCTTAGCAATCAATAAGAGTGGAGCGTACATAGCCACCACGTGGGCGGTACCTGAAGCAAAGAAGTAGTGGCTGTAGAAGTAAACCAGAACCAAAATTGCCATTACAAGCATCGGTGACATACCGCCAATTGACGACTTGATCGCACCTTGAAGCCAAGGAATCACGCCACCAGCAGCTGATAACTGACTTGCCATAAAGATCAAAATCGAGAACCAAACAACAACGTTCCAAGCACCATTTTCATTCAAGATGTCCTTAGTGCTCAAAATACCCGTTACCAGCAATAAGGCAGTTGCTAAGAAGGCAACCCAAGTAGCATTAATTGCCGGAATGAAACTGGAAAGCATCCATAGAACTAAAGCTAAGATGAAGATCCCCATCATAACTTTTTCTGAGTTCTTCATTTTGCCCATTTCGTCCAGTTGGCCTTGTGCCCAGTCACGGGCATTTGGCGTTTCCTTGATTTCTGGTGGGTACATCTTGTAGATAATAAATGGTACCACCAAAAGGGCAATCAAGCCTGGAACAATAGCAGCAGCCAACCAACCAAACCACGAAATATGAACGCCATTAGCAGCAGCCAAACCAACTGCAGCTACGTTAGGAGCGGAAGCGGTCATAAAGAGTGATGAAGTAATCGTGTTAGCTTGAAATTCATTGTAAACCAGATATGAGCCAATCTTTCTTTCAGTTCCATCTTTCGGATCTGAACCAAAAGTATGAGCTAAAGACTCAATGATTGGGTAAACCACACCACCTGAACGAGCAGTGTTACTTGGAGTAGCTGGAGAAATAATCAGATCGATAAATGTCATCGAATAGCCTAACCCCAAGGTCTTTTTACCAAAGGCTCTAACAAACAACAAAGCAATTCTTCTACCTAAACCGGTTTTTACGAAACCACGAGCAATCATGTAGGCCATGGCAATTGTCCATGGAGTTGAATCAGCAAAAGCTGATAAAGCACCCTTTTTAACAATTGTATTGCCGTTCATAACACTGCCCATAGGTACAATTTGCGTTCCGACCATTATTACATAAGCAATGATGGCAACTCCCGCAATTGGCAAGGGCTTAGTAATACATGCAATGATGGCAACTCCCGCAATTGGCAAGGGCTTAGTAATACATGCAATGATTGTCGCTAAAAACAGAGCAAACATATGCCAACCAGCAACCGTAATCGTAGCTGGCTTAAAGGGGGTTAACAGCCACAAGGCTATCCCCACTATCAAAGGCACGATAAAGCCTTTATAGTTAACTTTCGATAACATCTTTCTTCTCCAGAATCTCTCTTTAATTACTGGTTATTTCTTACAAACTCGGTCATCATAATCCCGGCTTGACGGCCAAAGATAACCGTTTCAGCAATTGAGTTACCACCAATCCGGTTGTTTCCGTGAAGTCCACCAGAAACTTCGCCAGCAGCGTAAAGACCTTTGATAACACTACCGTTAGTATCCAAGACTTGGGTTTCAGGATTAATGTGAATACCGCCCATTGTGTAGTGGATAGCTGGGTTAACGTGAATTGCAAAGAATGGTCCCTTTTCAATTCCACGATCCATACCGGTTGTTCTGCCAAAGTCAGCATCATCACCGGCACTTACTTCTTCATTCCAGCGAGCTACCGTTGCTTCAAGGTTAGCAGCGTCAACGCCAATCACCTTGGCTAAGTCGGCAAGCGTATCGCCATGTTCCACTAAACCAACGGAGTCGTAAAATTCAATTGCCTTAACGTGGTCTCTAATGCCTTGGTCTAAGATTAAGTAGGCACCGTCTTCGTTCAAGCCAGTGATTGCATCAGAAACAATCTTTCTGGTGTTCAATTCGTTGACAAAACGCTTACCAGCCTTGTTTACCAAGATTGCCCCTTCACCACGAACGGCTTCACCAATCAAGAAGACCCGTGGGTTATCAGTTTGAGCAGTTGGGTGAACTTGAATCAAGTTCATCTGAACTAATTGAGCATTTACGGCTTCAGCCAACTTCAAACCGTCACCGGTAGCACCTGGTTGGTTGGTAGTCTTGTAAGACTTCAAGTCTGGCCGATACTTGCCAATAATTTCTTGTGAAGCACCAAAGCCACCAGTTGCTAGCAAAACTGCCTTAGCAGCAATTTGCTTCTTGCCTGCTTCAGTTTCAACTTCAACGCCAGTAATGGATTTGTCTTCAGCTTGCAGCAAGCCAACAACTTTTACATTGTTAAAGACTGGAATATTTTCATCTTGAGCTGTCTTTAACAGACCAGTTTCCAAGAAAGCGCCAATTGGTGCTAAGCTCGATGGCCGGTGACAACGTTTGCGGCTCATCCCACCAGTGATAGTTAGTTCATCAACCACAATGTTGTGGTCCTTTAACCAACTAATGGCACTAGCTGAATGTTCAACAAAGAACTTCAACATTGCTGGGTCACTCATTTGGCCTCCGCCTTTCATCGTTTCCCGATAAAAGTCAGAATTGTGGTCAATGATCCCTTTTTCATATTGAACGTTGGATTCCGAAGCGTTCATCCCTGAAGAAGCCTTATTGGTGTTACCACCTAAATTTTCATTCTTCTCCAGCACTGCAACCTTCAATCCCAATTCATGAGCTTGAATAGCTGCACTTAAGCCAGTACCACCTGAGCCAACAATTACGGCATCGTAGCTAGCCGCCAAGTCAGCAGCGGGACTTGTTTTAAAAACGAATTTTGCCATTTTTGACCTCTAATCTTCTTGCTTGCAGTTGTCAATGTTTGTCATCTTGACTAAGTCCATCCACTCGTCATATTGAGCTTCAGTAACCTTGCCGCTCTTCAAAGCAGCTTCCTTCAAAGTAGAACCTGCCTTGTCAGCAGCTTGAGCAATCTTAGCAGCATCGTGGTAACCAATGTGTGGTGACAATGCAGTAACCGTCATTAAGCTGTTTTCAAGCAATTCATCCATCCGTGCTTCGTTAACCGTTAAGCCGTGGATCATCTTGTCAGCAAAGCCAGTAATCGTACCAGTCAAAATCTTGCAGCTGTCTAAGAAGGTAGCGATAATGATCGTCTTGTAAACGTTAAATTCAAATTGACCTTGTGAACATGCAAAGGTAATCGTGGTGTCGTTACCAAAGACACGAGCTGCTGCCATCGTTACGGCTTCAGCTTGAGTTGGGTTTACCTTACCTGGCATGATTGAAGAACCTGGTTCATTTGCAGGAATGTTTAATTCGTTGTAACCAGCACGAGGACCTGAAGCAAGGTATCTAATATCTTGAGCAATCTTAAAGACATCAGCAGCCAAAGTCTTCAAGGCGCCGTGAACTACATCCAAACCGGTGTGGTGAGCCATGCCCCAGAACTTGTTGTTGTCAACCTTGAATTCATGACCGTAAACGGCACTCAATTTCTTACCGATCTTTTCTGTCATACCAGGAGCGGCGTTCAAACCAGTACCAGTTGCCGTACCACCAATTGCCAAGTCGTATAAAGTTGGCTTCAAAACTTGAATGTAGTGCAAGTCATGCTTTAAAGCTGACATGTAACCAGAAACTTCTTGACCAAAAGTTACTGGAACGGCATCTTGCAAGTGGGTCCGACCAACCTTAACAGTCTTCCAGTACTTCTTTTCCTTAACCTTTAATTCATCGATTAAGTGTTGTACAGCTGGTTCCAACTTGTCCAAAGCTTCAACAGCAACAATGTTCATAGCTGTTGGGAAAGTATCGTTTGATGACTGTCCGCGGTTAACGTCGTCGTTTGGTAAAATGTTCAAGCCTGGGTGCAGCTTGTTAGCCAAGTTGGCAACAACTTCGTTAACGTTCATGTTGCTTTGAGTACCTGAACCAGTTTGCAAAACGTGCAATGGGAATGACTTGCGTAAAGTTTCGTCATCCATAGCTAACAATTGGTCGATTGCTTCTTCAATTGCTTCGCCCTTTTCCTTTGGTTCATCGCCAACTTCAACGTTGGATTCAGCAGCTGCTTTCTTCAAGTGCAAGAAAGCACGAATGATTGCCAAAGGCATCAAATCTCCGGTTGGGAAATTGTTGCGACTTCTTTCAGTTTGGGGACCCCAAAGAGCATCCTTAGGAATCTTAACTGGTCCAAGCGTATCACTTTCAACACGGTATTCTTCACTAGCCATCTTCAAAACCTCTTTCTTAATTTAATATGCTTCATTCATCTTATGAAGCGCTTACATACTAGAATATACTCGTCCTTGTGCAGCAATGTACAAGTTTTTT
The DNA here is from genome assembly GCF_018327645.1 of Lactobacillus corticis. Lineage (GTDB taxonomy): Bacteria > Bacillota > Bacilli > Lactobacillales > Lactobacillaceae > Lactobacillus > Lactobacillus corticis. The sequence goes on from NZ_BMAY01000004.1 coordinate 117,514, forward strand.
AAAAAAAATCTACTTTTTTAAATTTTTCAATTTTTATATTTGTAAATTACCATCTGATAATTATGATAAATTATATAGGTGGAGGTATATGCTATGATCCAGCTGTCCGATGAACAATTGGCTAACATTGCCAATGACTACTATTTAAATGACCTAAATCTAGAAGAGATAACCCATAAATATTCGCTATCCCGCTACCTAGTCAGCAAAGCCCTAAAAGACGCCAAAGATCGTGGCGTAATCCAAATTTCGATTCAAACCGACGGTTTTAGAAGAAACCGTGAGTTGGAATATATCTTCAAAAAGAATTTCAACTTAAAAGAAGTTTTCATTTTACGAAAAACCGACACCAAGATGGAAGATCAAGAAAATCTAGTCCGTTTTGCGGCCATGCAGCTGCAAAAACATATTAAAAAATCTAAAAATGTCGGACTGACTTGGGGTACTACCCTGCTTGATGTAATCAATAACTTTCAAGTAAACAACTATCCTGATTTGAAATTTATCCAATTATTGGGCATAACTGTTGAACTGGGACACCGAAAGGACACCTTAGTCAAAACAGCCGCTAAGAAATTCAACGCTAAATATGAGCAATTGCCTGCTCCCTTGTATTGTCTGAATTCCACAATTATTCAAGCGTCCAAAAAGGAACCGATTTTTTCGCATATTTTCAAAAGTTACCCCAATTTAGATTTGATCATTTCGGCTATTGGGACGATTGAATCGATTGATGAAAATGAATTTATGGCTGAATACTATAAGCCTACCCTGTTCAAAGATATTCCGACTGACCAGATTGCGGGCTTTATTTTTGGGCGGCCATACACCATTGATGGCAAGGTCTTCAATGCAATTGACGATCATATTTGGGGAATCAGCCAAAAAGATATCCTAAAAACTCCCGATCGCTTCATTATTGAGAAAAATCGTTTTAAAGCTGAGGCTTTGCTAGGAGCCTTAAGAACGGGATTTGTAACTGGTCTGATAATTAATGAAGGCATTGCCAAACGCATTTTACAGAAAATGCGCACCGAGTAGAACAAAAACAGCCAAGGCTAAATTAGCTTTGACTGTTTTTTCATGCATTTTTTCAGTTTAAATTCCAATTGCGGTCATCCATAAGCCACCAATTACGCCGTACAAAACCAGGTAGAATAAGCCTAACACAAAGCTCATCTTCCACCATTCGCCTTGTTTGACATAACCTGGAGCAAATAAAGCAGTGGCTGGACCAGATGAATAGTGCGTAGTTGATTGGAAGATTGCCCCGGTCATCCCGAGCATAATAGCAGCAAACATTACAGGTACGCCCGCACTCTTAGCAATTAATAAAAGCGGAGCATACATAGCCACAACATGGGCAGTACTTGAGGCAAAGAAGTAGTGGCTGTAGAAGTAGACCAATACCAAAATAGCCATTACCACCATTGGCGACATCCCGCCGATTGACGACTTGATGGTAGCTTGCAGCCAAGGAATGACACCGCCAGTGGCTGACAATTGCCCAGCCATAAAGATTAAGATTGAGAACCAAACAACAACGTTCCAAGCACCGGTTTCATTTAAAATGTCTTTTGTGCTTAAAATACCGGTCACTAACAACAAGGCCGTTGCTAAAAAGGCAACCCAGGTAGCATTAATTGCTGGCATAAAGCTTGAGAGCATCCAAAGAACCAAGGCTAAGATAAAGATTCCCATCATTACCTTTTCTGAGTTCTTCATTTTGCCCATTTCATCCAGTTGGCCTTGAGCCCAATTACGGGCATTTGGCGTTTCTTTGATTTCCGGCGGGTACATCTTATAAATAATGAATGGTACCACCAGCAAAGCAATCAAGCCTGGTACAATAGCTGCTGCTAGCCAGCCAAACCACGAAATATGAACGCCATTAGCTTCAGCCAAGCCGACCGCTGCCACGTTCGGGGCAGACGCCGTCATGAACAATGAAGAAGTAATCGTGTTAGCTTGAAATTCATTGTAAACCAGGTATGAACCAATCTTTCTTTCAGTTCCATCTTTAGGATCAGAGCCAAAAGTGTGCGCCAATGACTCAATAATTGGATATACCACACCACCAGAACGTGCGGTATTGCTTGGCGTAGCAGGAGAAATAATCAGGTCAATGAATGACATTGAGTATCCCAAGCCCAATGTCTTCTTCCCAAATGCTCTAACAAACAGTAGAGCAATTCTTCTGCCCAAACCAGTTTTTACGAAACCACGAGCAATCATGTAGGCCATGGCAATTGTCCAAGGAGTCGAGTCAGCAAAGGCTGATAAAGCACCCTTTTGCACAATTGTATTGCCTTTCATCACGCTTGCCATTGGTACAATTTGAGCACCAATCATGATTACATACGAAATGATAGCAACCCCTGCAATAGGCATGGGTTTAGTAATGCAGGCAATGATTGTTGCCAAAAACAGGGCAAACATATGCCATCCTGCAACAGTTATCGTAGCCGGTTTTAAAGGAGTTAATAGCCAGAGTACGATACCCACTACTAAAGGCAAGATAAAACCCTTATAGTTAACTTTCGATAACATTTTCCATCTCCAAAAGTATCCTTTTGCTTTTTGAAGTTTTTAAAATTATTTCGATACTTTTTTAAACTTTTTCAAAAACTCCGTGAATATTATACCAGTCTGATTTCAAAAATTAAGTCTTTCGGCAATTTAATTGCTTATTCAAGCTGGTGAATCCAATTGGCTAAGACCAAATTACGCTTTTAAGCAAAATCCCCCTAATTCTCTAAAAAAAGCATTAACTAATTTGCAATTAGGTAAAATCATAATTTTTTTGAACATTTTTTGTGTCATCAGCCCCAAAACGTGGTATCTTACTAAACATACAAGCAAGTTATGTTACAATTAAATACTTGTAGAAAGGGATGAATTTCTGATCATGAAGAATTACACAATTACGCATAACATGTATTTGATGAATCACAGCAATGGTGATGTCTTGGAAGTGACTGTTAATGACCAAGATCATTCAATTAAGAAGCTAACGCTCTATCGGCAAGATGGACTCGGAAACTACTATTTTGATCCAAATGCACAATTAGACGATCAGAATAGTTTATCCACTAAAGACGATGTGGTCCGTGCAAGTAAGCAAATTGGCGGGCACAACACTCATCATATTGATAAGTGGCACCACACTGATCCTATTTTCAACGCACACCACCAAGTTACCGGTTTCTGTGAGAAGTTGGAATTAAGACACCATACTAGGATTCAAAACGCTAAGAGATACTTGCGTCACTCGGACCACCATCACGCAGATTTCTTATTCCGTAACAATCATGGGATTTTCATGACCCCATTTAACTATCTTAGAAATGCTATCTATCAAGACCGAAACTTTGAAATGGTTTTGGCCCACAAGGTACATAAGTTGGCTAAATAGCTTTTTACCAAGAGTCCTCGACTGAGGGCTCTTTTTTTGCATCAAAAAACTCCCAGCCTTGGCTAGGAGTTTTAGTTTTATTCCCATTCAATCGTTGCCGGTGGCTTACTGGTGATGTCGTAAACTACCCGGTTAACGTGGTCAACTTCATCAACGATTCTGGTTGAAATCTTGCTTAAGACCGGCCACGGAATTTGGGCAAAATCAGCCGTCATCCCGTCAATTGAAGTGACTGCTCGTACCCCAACAGTGTAGTCGTAAGTCCGGCCGTCGCCCATCACCCCAACTGATCTGATACCAGTCAAAACGGTGAAGTATTGCCAGATATCTTCTTGCAAACCGGCATTCTTGATTTCTTCACGCAAAATTGCGTCACTTTCACGCACAATTTGCAGCTTGTCTTCGGTAATTTCGCCTAAGACCCGAATACCCAAACCTGGGCCTGGGAATGGCTGACGCCATACCAAGTCGTGCGGAATCCCCAGCTTTTCGCCAAGTTCACGCACTTCATCTTTGAACAGCTTGCGCAGCGGTTCGATCAGCTTAAAGTGCATGTCCTTTGGCAAGCCACCAACATTGTGGTGTGACTTGATCGTTTGGGCGGTATTTGTCCCACTTTCGATAACGTCCGTGTAAAGCGTACCCTGAGCTAAGAAATCAACATCCTTAAGCTTTTGCGCTTCTTCATTGAAGACCTCAACAAATTCGCGGCCGATGATCTTCCGCTTCTTTTCTGGATCAGTTACGCCAGCTAGCTTAGACAAGAACCGTTCTTGGGCGTTAACTCTGATGATGTTAACCCCTAAATCGCGATTTAAGGCTGCCATAACTTGGTCGCCTTCGTCTTTGCGGAGCATTCCGTGGTCAACAAAAATCGCCGTCAGCTGGTTGCCGATTGCCTTATGCAAAAGCGTTGCTGTTACACTTGAATCAACCCCGCCGGAAAGACCTAAAATAACTTTCTTGTCGCCAACTTCTTTTTGGATTTCTGCAACCTGCATTTCAATAAAGTCATCCATGGTCCAGTTGGCTTCAGCATGACAAACATTGAAAGCAAAGTTCTTCAAGATGTCCAAACCGTATTGTGAGTTGCGGACTTCAGCGTGGAATTGAATTCCATATAAGCCGCGTTCACGGTTTTCCATAATCGAAATTGGGCAGTTGGCACTCTTGGCTGCCAGCTTAAAGCCTGCAGGCAGTTCGGTTACCAAGTCTCCGTGACTCATCCAAACATATTGATCCTTAGGCAAGCCCTTAACCAGCGGTGAATCTTCAGCCGTCACTTCAATGTCAGCCCGACCGTATTCTGAATTATCGGCTGGTTCTACCTTGCCGTCTAAGTCATGAGCCATCAGCTGCATCCCGTAGCAGATACCCAAAATCGGAATTCCTAAATCGTAAATTGCTGGATCAACCCGCAACGCACCTTCACCGTACACGCTATTAGGACCGCCTGAGAAAATAATTCCCTTAGGAGCTATTTCCTTAATCTTGTCCATGCTTAAATCGTGCGGCAACAGTTCAGAGTAAATGCCAAAATCGCGCAGACGCCGGGTAATCAATTGGTTGTATTGACTGCCGAAGTCCAGCACGATGATTTTATCAAAATCATTCAGATTCTTAGCCACAAGTAGTCTCCTTTTTCTGTAAACATTGTTAATGTAACTTTACTAGGAATTATCTGTCGGGTCAACTAACATATGCTTAAAAAAGAAGGCGAACGTTTTCATAAATTATATGGCTTGTGTTCGCACTTTTATTCTGCTAGAATCAAACTGAATCAAATACCAAGTAGCAAATACTTTATATATCATCGTAATAAGGTCGATCGTCTCTACCCGGCGCCGTAAATGCCGGACTATAAGGTAACATGCACAGCCAACTGGCTGAGTCTGTCCTTAAGAGAGGATTGACTCAGTCATTTTTTATTTTGGAGGACGTATGAAACTCTTAGAAGATCGGATTAGACAAGATGGCGTCGTACTTCCAGGCAACGTCTTAAAGATCAATTCTTTTTTAAACCATCAAATTGATCCCCAACTAATGATGGACCTAGGAAAAGAATTTGCCCGCCTGTTCAAGGACAGCGGCGTAACCAAAATCTTAACCTGTGAAGCTTCCGGCATCGCCCCGGCTGTCATGGCTGGTTATGTACTGGGAGTACCAGTTGTCTTTGCCCGCAAAAAGAAGCCGTCAACGATTAACGATGCCGTATACACGGCAGAAGCTGCTTCTTACACCAAGGGAGTCATGAATACCTTGTGCGTTGAAAGTCAATTTTTACCAGCTGGCGAAAACTTGCTGATCATTGATGACTTCTTGGCACGCGGCGAAGCTGTTAAGGCGATGGTGGCAATTGCCAAACAAGCTGACTGCCAAATTGCTGGTGTCGGCGTAGTAGTAGCTAAGACCTTCCAAGGCGGCAGCCAATGGATCAAGGATCAAGGCTTGCGTTTAGAATCTTTAGCCAATATCACCAGTTTTAGCGGCAACCAAGTTCACTTTGAAGGAGAAGCATAATGGCACAACAAGAAGTAAGCAACAAAAAAAGCAGCCGTATTAGGCCTGCAGCACCTTTTGGCCATGTACTCTGGGGCAGTTTCCGTCCCTCTGTTAATTGGGACTTCCTTAGGTTTTGACTCTGAAAAGATGACCTACTTGGTTTCAATCGATATTTTCATGTGTGGTCTGGCAACGCTTTTGCAGCTTTTGAAAAATCGCTACTTTGGGATTGGCCTGCCGGTCGTTTTAGGCTGTGCCTTCCAGGCTGTTTCGCCGTTAATCATGATCGGCAAGAAGTTTGGCTACACCACCATGTACGGTTCTTTGATTGTAGCGGGGCTGTTTGTAATCCTGATTGCCGGGCTCTTTTCCAAAATTAAAGTGCTCTTTCCGCCGGTAGTTACCGGTACCTTGATTACCACGATCGGCTTAACCCTGATTCCGGTAGCCATTACCGATATTGGCGGCGGTGACGCAACTGCGAAAACTTTTGGCAGCGGGCAAAACCTCTTCTTAGGATTTTTGACTATGGCTATTATCATCATTATCCAAGTTTGGGCTAAGGGCTTCTTCCAATCGATTGCGACGCTAGTCGGACTTTTGCTTGGCTCAATCGTTGCTGGAGCTATGGGGCTGGTCTCGCTTAAGCCGGTTGCCCAAGCTGCTTGGTTCCACTTGCCGCAGCTATTTTACTTCGGGGTACCCAAGTTTGAACTGTCATCAAGTTTGACCATGATTATCATTGCCTTGGTATCAATGGTTGAATCAACCGGGGTCTTCTTTGCGATCGGTGACTTGATCGGCCAAGACATTTCCGAAGATGATTTAAAGCGGGGCTATCGGGCAGAAGGTTTGGCCCAAATTTTAGGCGGCGGCTTCAACACTTTCCCCTACACCACCTTCTCTCAAAATGTTGGCTTATTGCAGCTATCAGGTATCCATACTACGCGGCCAATCTTCTGGGCAGCCGGTTTATTGATGGCGATGGGGCTCTTGCCAAAGGTCGGTGCGCTCGTCACGGTCATCCCAACACCAGTTCTTGGAGGTGCGATGTTGGTGATGTTTACGATGATCACCGTCCAAGGCATCAAGATGTTGAATAAAGTGAATTTCGACAGCAACCGTAACGTCTTGATTGTCGCTATTTCCATCGGGCTAGGCTTGGGAGTTACGATTTATCCGCAACTCTTCCAAAACCTGCCACAAACTGTGCAATTATTCTTGAGCAATGGGATCGTAATTGCCAGTTTAAGTGCCACTATCTTAAACTTGATCTTCAATGGTAAGAAGGCTCTCGCAAAAGATAGGAAGGCTTAAACACACATAAACATTCTCTATTCATTTTACTTTATAACCTCTATCCATTATTTATTTCCATATTATTGTTACCATGCAAAAAGCAGCTAACTGTCGTTCACAGTTAACTGCTTTTTTTGTTTGCTCTTTAATCAAACACGCCTTGGCGATCAGGGATGTCGACAATTTCTACATCTGCTCCTAGCTGATGCAGCTTTTGAACTACCCGATCATAGCCACGTAAAATGTTGCCGGCATTATTAATCTTGGTTTCTCCCGGCGCCATTAGGCCAGCTACCATTAAACAAGCACCGGCTCTAATTTCATCAGCCGTCACTTCTGCTCCATGCAGAACTGACCCTGGGTGAACCAAAATAATATTGTCTTCAACCTTGATCTTGGCACCCATTTTTTGTAATTCAGGAATATGGCGGGTTCGCCGTGGGTAAATAGAATCTAAAATTACCCCTTCCCCACTCTTAGCGGTTAGCAAGAGCGGCGTGATTGGTTGCTGCAAATCAGTGGCAAAGCCAGGGTACGGATCAGTTCTAACTTGAACCATGTTCAAGTCGCCTGCTGGGTAAACAAAGAGTGAATCTTCATCCGTATCAATCACGACACCCATTTCCTCAACTTTGGCTAAATATGAATCCAAGTGTTCGGCAATAATATTATGGATGCGAATACCATTACCAATGCACGCTGCCATTGAAACGTAAGTGCCTGCTTCAATTCGATCCGGAATAATGGTATGCGGTACTGATGCCCGCAACTCCGGTACTCCTTCAATCCGAATTTGATCAGTCCCGGCACCCCGAATGGTTGCTCCCATGTTATTTAGGAAGGTTGCGAGATCAATAATTTCTGGTTCCTTAGCCACATTATTGATCACAGTCGAACCCTTAGCAGTCACACTCGCCATAATAATGTTCATCGTCGCACCAACTGATGGCATCTTTAGCTGAATCTCAGCACCATGGAGGCCTTCTTCGGGAGCAGTGATGATGATCTGGTCATTTTCATTTTTGACAGTCGCGCCTAGAGCTTCAAAACCCTTAATATGCTGGTCGATGGGACGAGGGCCAATATCGTCACCACCAGGAAAGCCCACAGTAGCTTGTCCAAAGCGGCCTAAAAGTGCGCCCATGAAATAATAGGACGCACGAAGACTCTTCACCTTGCCAGCTGGCAGGGGACTCAGCTTAATATTTACAGGGTTGATCATGAGCGTCGTATTCGTAAAGTTGCACTGCACGTCCATCTCTCGCAGCAAATCCATCAAATTGTCGACGTCTGCTATCCTTGGAACGCCTTCCAAAGTAACCGGTGTCCGCGACAAAATAGAAGCTGGAATTAACGCAACTGTAGAATTCTTAGCTCCACCAATCCAAACATCACCCTGCAGGGGCTTTCCACCATGAATTATCATCTGCTTCATTGGCGAAAAAAATCCTTTTCTAACTTCAATAATCATAATAATGTTAATTGAAATTAGAGAAAAAAACAAGGGTAGAGCCTTGTCTCTGCCCTTGTTACGGTAATCTTAATAATTGTCACGATGATTTAAAATTCATCAGCTGGTAAATCACTGGCTGCACCAATGAAAGCCTTGAACAATCCTTCTGGACGGTTTGGCCGGCTAAGGAATTCTGGGTGGTATTGGGCCGCTACAAAGAATTTCTTGTCAGTCAACTCAACAATTTCCACCAAATGATTGTCTGGTGACACGCCGGAGAAGGTCATGCCGGCCTTTTCAAAGGCTTCCCGGTATTCATTATTAAATTCGTAACGGTGACGGTGCCGTTCTTGGATGACTTCTTGATCGTCATAAGCAGCCCGCGTCTTGGTGCCTTTCTTCAAAGTAGCTGGGTACAAACCTAACCGTAAGGTACCGCCAAGATTTTCTTCATCCCGCTTGTCAGCCATAATATCAATTACATTGTACTTGGTGTCTGGATCAGCTTCAGTTGAGTTTGCGCCCTTTAGGTTAAGGACATCACGGGCAAATTCAACAGTTGCCATTTGCATCCCTAAGCAAATACCCAAGAATGGAATATCATGTTCACGCGCATATTTAATTGCTTGAATCATGCCTTCAAGTCCCCGAACGCCAAAACCGCCAGGTACGATCAAACCATCAGTATCCTGCAGATAGTCAGCCACATTATCGGCAGTAATATCTTCAGCTTGAACCTTCTTGACTTCAATCTTAGTGTTGTATAAGTAGCCAGCGTGTTGCAAAGCGTCAGTCACGGAAATGTAGGCATCTTCTAATTCCACATATTTACCTACCAAGATAATCTTGGTGGTATGCTTCAAAGTCTTGGCCCGTTCATCCATCCGGCGCCATGCATCCATATCGGCCTTTGGCAGTGGACTTTCAAGGTGCAAGAAGTCACAAACAATTTGGTCCATGCCTTGTTCTTGGAAGGACAGCGGCAAGTCAAAGAGTGATGGTGCATCGATTGATTCCATAATCCGTTCTACTGGCACATCAGTAAAGGTTGAAATCTTGTTCTTCAATTCTTGTGGAACTGGCTTTTCTGCCCGCAAAACCAGCATGTTTGGCTGAATCCCAATTGACCGCAAGGTAGCAACTGAGTGTTGCGTTGGCTTGGTCTTCATTTCGTGAGCAGCATGCAAGTAAGGCACTAAAGTACAGTGAATGTACATTACATTATCTTCACCAACTTCGCGCCGCATTTGTCGAATAGCTTCCATGAATGGCGTTGATTCGATGTCACCTACAGTCCCACCGATTTCAGAAATAATCACATCTGAATCAGTTGTCAAAGCAGCCCGCATGACCTTTTGCTTGATCATATCAGTTACATGTGGAATTACTTGAACAGTACCGCCGTGGTAATCGCCACGCCGCTCTTTTTCCAAAACTTCCTTATAAATCTTACCAGTAGTAACATTTGAGTACTTGCTAGTCCGGACATCCACCAAACGTTCGTAGTGGCCCAAGTCAAGGTCTGCTTCAGTACCATCATCAGTTACATAAACTTCACCGTGCTGGTAAGGGTTCATCGTACCAGGGTCAATGTTTAAGTATGGGTCAAACTTTTGCATGGTAACTTTTAAGCCGCGGTTCTTTAACAACCGGCCCAAGCTTGAAGCGGTGATCCCTTTGCCCAATGAGGATACCACGCCGCCAGTAACGAAGATGTATTTAGTCATTAATGCTGCTCCTTATCATCAAAACTATAAAAATAAAAAAGCTCCCTATACTCGGGAGCTAAACGCACTAAGGGTGCCCAATGAAAATACTAGCGACTTTTTAAGTTTAAGTCAAGAACTTTACTCATCGTCTTCGTCATCTTCATCGTCTTGCTGCATTTGTGATAATTGACCTTCAATTCCGTCTGGCAAAACGTTGCTATCGTCTTCGTCATCCTCATTGTCGTCGTAATCATCATAATCATCATCAGCAGCATTATCGTCGTCATCATCGGTGTCATCCAGATCATCATCTTCTGGATCATCGTTGTCGTAATCGATAATATCGTCATCGCCAGTAGCGGTAGCGAGGAAGGCGTTAACCTTCTTGTGGTGCTTCTTAGCGGATTCTTCATCTTCATCTTCTGGGTGGTTGACTTCTTCGTCAATTGATTCATATGGGAACCATGCACGCAAGGCCCACACATTGTCACCCATTGAGATAAAGCGACCGTCAGTGTTCATATCGGTATAGAATTGCGGTAAGCGCAGACGGATTTCTTCGTCACTCTTGTTCAAGTACTTTTGCACTTCATTAACAATATCAGCAAAGGCCATCCGCTTGCCATGATCTTCCAAAATTGCGCGTGCAACTTCGATCATTGACAATTCATCGCGATTCTTGCCTTCAAAATCGTTTAATCCCACAGTAGTACGTCCTCTCTTTCACAATCTATACTATTTTACTCGGGCTTTAAGTAAAAATCAACGTGATTGCATAGTTACCTACTAAGTATAGTCCACTGAATAGGTCATATTCAACCTGAAGTTTACGGGAACCATCGTCTGCTTCCGTCAATTCTAGCCGATTAGTGACGCTCAGCAGGTCCATTTGTCTGCCATCAACCAAATATCGACAAGCCGCTTTTTCCCCTGGCACCAGTCGCATAAATGAATAATTATTATGGTCAACTCCGCGCCGCAAAAGCAATTCATGGTCTTTGATCAACAGTTTAACTGGTATTTGATTATCTTCCAAATAGGAAATGCGTAAAATATCTTCTGCCTCTTCCAAGGTTCCGCTGCTGCTTTTATGAAAAGTCTCCGTATCGTTATCTTGGGTAATCTGGCTGGTTAGGTCAATTGAGATCTCGCTCACTTTATTCTTCACCTCGAATCCAGCAATAATTCAACTGGTTTGTTATAATTCTATGTAGTTATATTCTAAATGATTTTGAAGTAAAACTTAAATAAGAAGACTCAGGTAATAATATGGTACGTTTTCAAAGCAAAAAATTAGCTGAAGAGGTGGTCGTCCGTGACCCCGTTCATGGCGATATCCACATTACCGACCAGGTGGTATTGGATGTACTTAAATCAAAAGAATTTCAACGCATGCGCCGCATCAAACAGCTTGGGCCGGTCAGCTATGTTTTCCCTGGAGCTACTCATACCAGATTTGAACATAATCTTGGCGTCTATGAATTGACTAGGAAAATCTGCGATATTTTTGAACAAAAGTATCCGTCTAAAACGCCAGGAGACGGCTTGTGGGACACGGATAACCGTCTGCTGGTAGAATGTGCCGGCCTGTTGCATGATATCGGCCATGGTCCTTATTCTCACACTTTCGAGCACTTATTTGGCACCAACCATGAAAAAATTGGGCAACGCATCATCACTGATCCCAGCACCGAGATCAATCGCGCTCTCAAGCAAGTTGCTCCTAACTTTCCAGAGGCCGTTGCCAGCGTCATTGCCAAAACTTACCCGAACATGCAAGTCGTCAAAATGATCTCCAGCCAAGCTGATGCCGATCGGATGGACTATTTGCAGCGTGATGCCTACTTTACCGGCGTTAATTATGGGATGTTTGACCTGGAGCGGATGCTACGGGTAATCCGCCCCTACCAAGGCGGAATTTGCTTTACCAATAATGGGATGCATGCCGTTGAAGACTATATTGTTTCCCGTTATCAAATGTACCAACAGGTCTACTTCCACCGGGTAGGACGCTCCTTTGAAGTTATTCTGCACCACCTCTTGGAACGGGCAAAATATGTTTATAGTCAAGGCCAGTTGCAGGTAACGCCAAGCCTAGCGGCCTTTTTAGGTGATTCTTGGACGCTCGATGACTATCTTAAGCTGGACGACGGCGTGATGGAAACCAACTTTTCGATGTGGCGGGATGCTAGTGATCCGATTTTGGCGGATTTAGCCAGCAGATATCTTGACCGCCGGCCACTTGCCAGCGTCAAGATTGACGATCAGACCAAAAACCTGCTGCCAAAACTGCGCGGGCTCATCAAAGAAGCTGGTTTTGATCCTAACTACTACACTGCTACCAACTCGATGTATGATGAACCTTACGATGCATATAAGCCTAGCGGAAAAAATGCCAACAGCCAGATTGAATTGATGCAGGATGACGGCAGCTTGATTGAACTGTCCCAGCTGTCGCCGTTAGTGAAGGCTTTGAATGGAACTTTCCAAGGGGATGAACGCTTCTTCTTCCCCAAAACCATGATCAGCCAAAGCGATGAACCGCAGATCTTTGATCCTTTATATCAGGATTTCCAAAAATACGTCAAAAATGGCGAATTGCGCTATTTGCGCCGGCCAAAACGTAAAGAAGAATAAACAGAAAGAGACGATCACCTAGATCGTCTCTTTTGATTTAGCTATGATTCTTTCGTAATCTTACCATCGTTTACATGGTAAATTGTGTCCGCTAAAGTTCGAATTGTTTTTCCTTCGCTTGCTAAAGCTTTCATTTGTTTCTGGAACAGGGTAACAGCAGCATCATCCAGCCCATTAGTAGGTTCATCTAATACCAGCAGTTCCTGATCTTCCATGAAGGCTTGGATAATCGCCAATTTTTGTCTCATACCGAGCGAATATTTTTTCACTTTTAAATTGGCCTTTTGCTCTAAGCCAAACACCTTCATGGCCGAAATAATCTGCGCTTTAGTAGTAGTATTCTTAATTGATATATTTCCATCATTCATCCTCAACTATCCTCGTAATTATTAACATCCGTTTGTAAAAATTATATAAAAAGAGTCTAGAAAATACTAGCTTTTTCTAGACTCTTATACTTGTCAAACTATTAAATTGGGTTTACTTGTCAGCTTGATATCTGGTGTTAAACAGCGGACTTAATGGTTCGTGGTTTTGAATGCACTTGATTGCATCCCCCATCAAAGGTCCAACTGAAACTAGCTGCATCTTATCCAAACGCTTTTCAGCAGGTTGATTGATTGAATCAGTCAAAACGAGATTCTTAATGCATGAGTTGTTCAAACGATCAATTGCTGGACCGGACAAAACGGCGTGCGTTGCTGAAGCATAAACTTCTGTAGCACCAGCATCCATCAAGGCTTGCGCTGCCAAGGTAATCGTACCAGCAGTATCGATCATATCGTCGATGATGATTGCGCGTTTGCCTTTTACATCACCAATGATATTCATTACTTCGGCAACGTTAGCCTTTGGCCGCCGCTTATCAACAATCGCAATTGAAGTGCCCAAAAATTCTGCTAATTTCCGTGCACGAGTAACACCACCATGGTCAGGTGAAACAACTACTGCATCTTTTTGCAAATCGTGTCTCAAGAAGTAATCGGCCAAAAGCGGGGCACCCATCAGGTTGTCAACTGGGATATCAAAGAAACCTTGAATTTGCGGTGCGTGCAAGTCCAAAGACAATACCCGATTGGCTCCTGCAGTTTGCAGCATATCGGCTACCAGCTTAGCAGTGATCGGCTCACGTGCTCTAGTCTTACGGTCTTGTCGAGCATAACCGTAGTAAGGCATGACAATGTTAACAGTCCGAGCACTAGCACGACGAACAGCATCAATCATAATCAACAATTCCATCAAATTGTCGTTAACTGGGTCGCTGGTTGATTGCACCAAGTACACATCCTTACCACGAACAGATTCATCAATGTTGATTTGAATTTCACCATCACTAAATCGTTCAACATCACATTTGCTGAGCGGAACACCAATACGTTCAGCAATTTGTTTAGCAAGGGGCACGTTGGAATTAAGGGCAAAAATCATTAAATCGTCTTTGTAAGACATAATTTCCTCCGTTGAAATAACCTATCGCTTTTATTTTAGCAAAAAATAACGATAAATGGGCACTTTAGACACTAAAAAAGCATTCTGTACGAACAGAATGCCTTTTTTTACTCGCTAGTCACGAAATCACTCAGTGGCAAGGTAATTGTGGAACTGCTTGTTCCTGTAATATTAACCTCACCAGTAGTCGATAAGTTTACTTGACTTTCGCTGACGCCATACGCTGCTGCCACTTTTTGAATCACTGCAGATTTTTCGGCCGCAGTTAGGTTATCTGGGTCAACTACCTTAACCTTGCTGCCATCCAAGGCGTTAATCGCAGTTTGCAGCTTCTTCTCCGCTGTCTTGACCTCAGCTACGGTTGCTTTTGCATTAGCTAAGACATGGCCGGCTTCAACAAAAGCAGCATCATATTGCGTTTGCTTATCCTTAGCAGCCAGTTGGTACTTCGTCGTCCCTGCGATTTCAGTATTATACAGAGTTTGGAGACTCTCCTTATCACTGCTGGTGGCTGCTAATTGATCTGAAACTGACTTATCCGTGTTTTCTGGCTTTAAGGCTTTACCATAAGAAGCAACCACATCGCTAGCCCGAATATATTGATCCTGGCCAATAATCTTATACATCAAATGGACAGTCT
Source organism: Lactobacillus corticis (assembly GCF_018327645.1). GTDB lineage: Bacteria > Bacillota > Bacilli > Lactobacillales > Lactobacillaceae > Lactobacillus > Lactobacillus corticis. The sequence continues at coordinate 132,618 of NZ_BMAY01000004.1, forward strand.
TATCATCATCGGACAAAACCATGTAGATTGCTTTATCTACTCGCTTAGCATTATCCTCGCCACCAGAAAATTGTTCATGCAATAACTTTCCAGCTTCATTGTAGATATTTGATGGCCGATCGCTTCTTAAGACTATCAAAGTCTCATTATCGCTCAAATAGCGCAATACGGTGTTTTTACCATTAGCCAATTGCATTCTTTTGCCCTTGCCATCAATTTTTGAGACATTGCTTGCCTTGATAAAACTACCGGCGTAATCGCCGCTAGCAACGCGATAAACCTTGGTAACACCGATATAGCCATATAAATCAACATAAATCGTTGAACCCTTCAACAATTTATCAGTTTTATCAGTGGTTAAATCATTGTCGTAAAAGTAGGAGTTATGCTTAATCGTTGCTCGATATTGGTCGGCATTTTTAGGAACGCTAACCTTAGTGCCAAATTGCTCGGTCTTTTTGACAGCCTTCCCGTTTACTTTGGCAACATTAGCTGCCTTAATGTAGGCATTAGTGGCCAAGCGATAATACTTCACATGTTTAAGCGTAACCGTTTTGGCACTAAGAGCAGCATAGCGTTTGCCCTTGCGTAAAGTTTTAGCTTTTTGGTATTTGGTTCGTTTGCCAGACTTGGTGTAAACGTAGGAGTTTCTAGCTAAAGTAAGAATTGTTTTCTTAGACTTTTTGTCTGCTTTAGTTTTCTTAACTGCTTTAGACTTTTTAGTTTTCTTGACGGTTTTGGTCTTCTTTGCCTTTTTGGCCTTCTTGCTAGCAGCAAAAACTTGATCATTATTTGATGATAAAGAAACAGCCGGTGCTGCTAAAAACAGCGCGGCTGCCGAAACCGTCATTATCTTATGACTTAATTTCATAATTGATCCTTGTTAATGTTAAGCGTTCTTAACGTCGCTAACCTTGATGTAGTACTTATTTGGAGTTAAAGCCATGTACTTAACGCCCTTAATCGTCTTAACGCCAAGGTTCTTAAGCTTTACGTTCTTGCCAATGTATGCCAAGCCTTCGTAGCTCTTTACGCGCTTGCCCTTGGCATCGTAAACATAAACTTTCTTGCTGGTAGTAACTACAGTCTTGCTAAGCTTAGTTGATTTCTTGGTTGACTTCTTAGCAGTCTTCTTGGTTGACTTCTTAGCAGTCTTCTTGCTAGTAGTCTTCTTGGTTGACTTCTTAGCAGTCTTCTTGCTAGTGGTTTTCTTGGTTGACTTCTTAGTAGTCTTCTTGCTAGTAGTCTTCTTGGTTGACTTCTTAGTTGACTTCTTAGTTGAAGACTTAACAGCCTTACCATTAACCTTTGAGACGTTAACTGCCTTAACAAAAACGTTGCTTGCTAATTGGTAGTACTTAGTGCCCTTGATCGTAACTGTCTTGGTGCTTACAACATAAGCCCATTGACCTTTTTTCAAGTAAGTTACATCTAAGAATTTATTTACTCGCTTACCTTTCTTGTCATAGAAGTAAGCATTCTTGCCTAAAGTAATAGTATTCTTCTTTGCAGTAGTCTTTGAAGAACTAGTCTTTGAGCTAGATGATTTTGAAGTTGCGCTAGTTGAAGAACTCGTCTTTGAGCTAGATGAATCTGAAGCTGCACTAGTTGAAGAACTCGTCTTTGAGCTAGATGAATCTGAAGCTGCACTAGTTGATGAACTAGTCTTTGAGCTAGATGACTTTGAAGTTGCACTAGTTGATGAAGAGCTGGTCTTTGAACTAGTCTTTGAGCTTACCTTAGAACTCTTCTTAACAGCCTTGCCGTTTACCTTTGAAACATTAGCTGCCTTAACGTAAACGCCCTTAGCTAATTGGTAGTACTCAGTACCCTTGATCGTTACCGTCTTGGTGCTTACAACATAAGCCCATTGACCCTTAGCAAGATAAGTTACGCCGATAAATTTCTTTACGCGTTTGCCCTTCTTGTCATAAAAGTATGAGTTCTTCTTTACTGTAATTGTAGGTTTCTTGCTTGATTTTTTGCTAGCAGCTGCTACTGGAAAAACACCATTGGTGATAACTGGAACAACTGGAGCAACAGCCATCAAAGCTGCAGCTGAAACCATCACAAACTTGCGACTTAACTTCATAATTCTTTCTCCTTATATCAAAAATAAATCTTCCCACATATGTCTTATTAATTACTTAACGGCTTTGCCATTTACCTTTGAGACATTGGCTGCCTTAATGTAAACATTATTAGCCAATTGGTAGTATTTGCTACCATTAATCTTTACGGTCTTAGTGCTTACAACGTAAACCCAAGTTCCCTTGGAAAGGTAGGTAACGCCTAAGAACTTCTTAACCCGCTTGCCTTTCTTGTCATAGAAGTAAGTATTCTTGCCTACAGTTACCTTATTCTTCTTAGTACTTGCAGTCTTCTTACTGCTTGAAGATGATGAAGTCTTCTTACTGCTTGAAGAACTTGAAACTGTGGTAGTAGTGGTCTTAGTAATTGTTAACTTACCCTTTGAGCTAGTCTTAAGAGTATAGGTTGTCTTGCCGCTCTTGTAATAAACCTTACCAGTAGTTGCTGATGCTGGCAGCCAGTAAGCTAAATCTGATTGGGTTGCATAGTAGTACTTGCCATTGATTTCAGTAACATCATAAATTGTGTAAGAACCACCCTTAGCAGCCTTTTTATTTAACTTTTTCCCAGATTGAGAGTAAAAGTAAGTACTCTTGATCGTCTTAACCTTACTCTTAGTGTAGCTAGCCTTGTGAATAGTAGCAGCTTGAACGCTGGCTACACTAGTTAAGGCTGGTACGATTGGTGCAGCAGCTAAAGCTGCACTAGCTGAGATCAACATCAGTTTCTTAGTAAATTTCATAAAACATATCCCTTTCGATCTTATCTAACAGTGACATTATACGCTGTTTTTCAGGATTGAGGTAATTTTGTAATATTAACTTTTCTAATCCTTAAAATATTAATCCCAGTCTTTTGACTTAGATAATGGCAGCTTATGCCAGTAGTCTTCTTTGTTGACTTGGCGACCGCGGGCAATGGCCATTTCATAGCGTTTTACGTCCTTGGTAATCGTTGAATCGGCAGCAATAAAGGCATGGTCCGCAACCTTAATTGGGGCAATCAAAGTTGAACCGGCGCCGATAAATGAGTGATCGCCAACAGTAGTGTGGAACTTCTTAACGCCATCATAATTAGAGAAGATCGTGCCGCAGCCGACATTAATATCCTTGCCTAAAGTGGCATCGCCAACATAGGTCAAGTGACCTAGCTTGGTATTTTCACCGATTTCCGCATTTTTGACTTCAACATAGTTACCAATGTGCGCACCCTTACGGATTACGGCATTTGGCCGCAAGTGTGAGTTCGGACCGATGTCAGTATTGTCATCCATTTGTGCTTGGACTAAGACGGATGAAGTAATAGTTACGCCATTGCCAACTTTGGAGTCAACAATCCGCGAGCCATTAGTGATGTAACAATCGCTGCCGATTTCACTGTTGCCCTTGATGGTCACGCCGCCTTCAATTACGGTGTCATTGCCAATCTTAACGCCAGCATCAATATAAGTAGTAGCTGGATCAATCAGGGTCACGCCATTCTTCATATGTTCAGTATTAATGCGCTGTTGCATCAATTTAGTAGCTTGGGCTAAAGCAATGCGGTCGTTTACGCCTAAACTTTCACTAAAGTCCGGCATCTTGTAGGCCCCAACATGATCGCCTTGTGTCCGGAGAATTTCCAACACATCAGTTAAATAATATTCACCTTGAGCATTGTCATTGGTAACTTGGGCTAAGGCCGCAAATAGTTTTTGATTATCAAAGACAAAAACTCCCGTGTTAATTTCTTTAACTGCTAATTCTTCGGGATTGCCGTCTTTTTGTTCAACAATTCGTAAAACGTTGCCCTTTTCATCCCGAATAATGCGTCCATAACCAAATGGGTTAGGTGCTTCAGCCGTTAAAACCGTAGCAGCATTGCCAGACTTTTCATGGTAGGCATATAGTTCATTGAAGGTAGCTGCCGTAAACAAAGGCGTGTCGCCGGTAGTTACTAAAGTCATGCCAGTTTTATCGCCTAACAAACCAGCGGCTGCTTTAACTGCATCCCCAGTACCTAATTGCTTTTCTTGCAAGGCAAATTCACTCTTGCCCTGCAAAAATTCCTTAACTTGGTCAGCCCCAGCCCCCACAATAGTGACAACTTCTTCTGGGTGAGCTGCTCGAACGGCATCAACGACGTGTTCTACCATTGGCTTGCCGCACACTTGGTGAAGCACTTTGTATAACTTAGACTTCATTCTGGTCCCATTGCCAGCGGCAAGGACGGCTGCATATTTTTTCATTACTAATAACCTCGATTAAACATAAAACTAAGGTCTAGTATAACATTTAGAAGCGACTGAAATCAGTTCTAGTTAAAAAGTTACCCGGTTCAGCCACAATCAGGCTCTTGCCTGCATCGATTTGATTAATTTTTACTAAAGAAATGTAGTCATCAACTAGTTTTTCTTTATCAAAATCAGCTTCACACAAAACGGTGATGCCAGCGACTGTACCTTCAAATTCCCGAACTAATTGTTCCATCCCGGTAATGGTACCGCCGCCCTTCATAAAGTCATCAATAATCAGAACGTTCGAGCCTTTAGCCAAAGCGCGAGTTGGCAGTTCCATTTTGGATACTCGTTCAAGCGAAGATGAGATGTAGTTAACCGAAACCGTGGCCCCTTCAGTTACCTTGGAACGCTTCCGGGCAGTAACAAAAGGTACGTTTAAATAGCGTGCGACTGCTTCAGCCAAAGGAATCCCCTTGGTTTCAACCGTCATTACCGCATCAATGTGACTATAAGCGTAGCGCGTAGCAATTAACGAGCCAATTAATCGCAAATCTTGAGTCGAGCTTAAGACATCTGACAGGTAAACAAAATTGCCAGGCAAAATCCGACTAGGGTCTTCAATGCGCGAAGCTAAGTCTGTTAAATATTTTTCAGCATGTCCTTGACCCAAGTAAGGAATATAGCGTACTCCACCGGCTGCCCCCGCAATAGTTTCTAAAATCCCATCTTGGTTTGCAGCAAGGGTGTGTTTTAAAATAGCTAAATCTTCGGAAATTGATGATTTGGCAGCGTCATAACGCTTAGCAAAAAATGGTAATGAAATCAAAGTGTGCGGACGTTCCATTAAATATTTGGTCATGTCCACTAATCTTTCTGAACGTTTCAAAGAATTCTCCTTTCTAATGTTTGCATTTGCTTGTATCATTTTACTCTATCGGGCAAAAAAAAGCACTAACATTTTTTGCAAATGTTAGTGCTGCTGTTAATCTTTATGCTTTTTTATGCTTCAGCCTCTTCGGCATCGTCATCTTCGGCTTCAAATTCTGATTCAGCCAGTTCAGTTTGACTTTCTTCGCCTTCAAATTCCAAAGCAATATTCTTGGTTAATAGGTCAGTGTAACTATAAGAAACGTGTTCAAAGTTATTTTGTTCTTGATCTAAATCAACCACAAAGACAGCCGGAAAAGTATTCTTTAATACGCCGCGGCGCTTGGTAATTTTCTTGCGACCGGCTTGAGCAACAACCGTAATTTGTTCACCCAAGTGGGAATCCAGTTTGTTCTTGATTGACATAATTGATGTAGGCAATGTATCACAACTCCTTTGCAGTATGACACATTTTACCACAAAATACTTGACATTTCAACAATCTACACCCTGTAGATTTATTTATGCGATAATTTTTGAGCTAATTCGATGTATTGGGGAATCGTCACTGCCTCTGGCCGAATTTGGGGATCTAATCCTAAATCAGCCAGCAGCTGTGCCCGTTGTTCTTTATCTTTTTCAAAAACTTTCAAATTATTATTCAAGGTCTTCCTTCTTTGGGCAAAGCAAGTTTTTACCACGCGATTAAAATGCTTTCGGTCACCCACATCAGGCTTTTGGGCAAGCGGCTTTAAGACAACCACGCTGGAGTCAACCTTGGGTGCCGGCATAAAACTACGATGATTAACTTCCAAAGCAGTTTCCACCTGCATTTGCGTTTGGACTGCAATCGTTAGCGGACCATAAGCTTTAGAGCCGGGATGGGCAGCTAGACGTTCAGCAACTTCTTTTTGCATCATCAAGGTCAAGCTGGTGAAATTCAAATCGCTCTCGGCCAAGGCAAAAATGATGGGCGTCGTGATGTAATATGGCAGATTAGCTACTACCTTGACGGGCTGCTTTAAGTCAAAAAAGTCTGCTAAATCTGTTCCAAAGTCAGCTTTCAAGACATCCTTCATAATCAGCTTAAAGACCTGATCAAGCTTTTGCCCCTTAATTTCTTGGGGCAATTCAGTTTGTAAAATTGGTGGCAGATCTTGGTCAACTTCATAAGCAGCCACCTTAGCTCCCGCTAAGAGCAGCTGTTCGGTTAAAGAGCCAATCCCCGGTCCGATTTCTATTACCTGATCACCCGGCACAACTTTTGCTGCCTGCACGATGCCCTGAATTGCACCTTGATCGACCAAAAAGTTTTGTCCAAGATTTTTCTTAGCTTTCACAAAATAACGATTAATAATTGCTTGGGTCCGAACTGGCGACCCAATCGGAATTAGTTTACTCATGCGCTTTTACTTCCTTAACTGCTTGTGCCAGCTGGCTTTCGCTTATGCCGAAGGTCTTGAGACGATTGAAAAACTGCCGTGAATTGCCATAACCAACCCGCAGCTTCTGCCCGACCAACTCGCGCAAATGCCGTGAATCGCTGCGCCCTTCAAGTCCCAGCTGCCGGTAAGCAAAACGGGTTAGGTCACTAGTATCTTTTACCTCATGCAAATCTTGCAAGGCCAGCTCCAAAGCTGCTTTAGGCGCATGTTCAACCCCCAAGCTTTGGCCAGCTTTGTGTGGTTCGCCTTCTTTACGGGTGATGAAGGCCTGTTTGGCATCAGGGACTGCTTCAGTCACTAGGCGCCGAATTCTTTCACCATTTAGGTCAGGATCGGTCAAAATAATGATTTCGCGTGTTTTGGCTAATTCTTTAACCTGGGCCAGCATTTCATCAGAAACAGCTGAGCCATTTGTTTCAATTGTTTCAATTCCAGGGAAAAACTGTTTCAATCGAATCGTGTCATCTTTCCCCTCAACAACTATTACTGCGTTGTATTGCTTTTTCTTCAAGATGATAAACCTTCATTGTATTGTGATAAGTCTTTTCCGCAACTTCAGCCAAACTGCAGTCCTTTAGGTCCGCAATTGCTTTTGCGGTGTAATAAACGTAACTTGGCTCGTTTTGCTTGCCCCGATACGGCTTCGGCGTCAAATAAGGAGCATCAGTTTCAACCAACAGGCGCTCAAGCGGCACCATTTTTACTGATTCGTGCACTTCGCTAGCCTTGGTAAAGGAAGCCACGCCTGAAAAAGAGAATTGGACATTTAAGTCGAGAAATTTCTCGGTCATTTCTGGACCGCCGTTATAGCTATGCAGCACGGCGCCATATTGCAGATCGTGCCGTTTTAAAATTTCATAGCAATCGGCAAAGGCATCCCGCGTATGAATATCCACCGGCATCGCCAAATCATGCGCAATTTCCAGCTGGCGCTCAAAGACCTGTTGCTGCACGGGACGCGGTGATTCATCCCAATAATAGTCCAAACCGATTTCACCTAACGCAACCACCTTAGGCAGCTGCAGCTGTTCAATCAAATGATGTTCAGCCTTTTTATCAAAATTCTTCGCCACGTCAGGACAATAGCCCACCATGGCAAAAACCTCATCAAACCGCTGAGCCAGGTCAATCGCCCGTTGATTAAAATCCGGATCTTGCCCGACGCAAATCATTTTATTAACGCCAAGAGCGTGAGCCCGCTCAATGTAGTAGCGCTCACGCCCTCTAAAAGGTTCATCATTTAAATGAGTATGATTATCGATTAATTCCATTAGCCTAAAACCGATCCTACTGGGTGTTCATCACCGACAAGCGCCAATTTAACTTCGCCATCTTTTTCGGAAGAAAGCAACATGCCTTGGCTTTCATGGCCGAGCATCTTGCGTGGTTTCAAGTTGGTAACTGCTAAAACCTTCTTATCTAATAATTGACTAGCGTCGGGATAAAACTTGCGAATTCCGCTTAAAATTTGCCGTTCTTCTCCATTGCCAAAGTCAAGCTTGAAGAGCAGCAGCTTGCTAGAGCCCTTAACTGGTTCAACAGATAAGATTTTGCCAACTTTGATTTCAACTTTATCAAAATCATCGATGGTAATTTCTTTAGTGTCAGACTTTTGTTGGCTACGACTTTGTTTCTTCGGTTTAGCCTTCTTCATTTCGTCTTTAATGTACTTAACTTCTTCATCTGCCTTTAAGCGTGGGAAAATTGGAGCTGGCTTTTCGGTAACTTTTACGTTCCAAGCAAAGGCAGCAAACTCTAGTTTCTTAGCTGCTTCACCAGCTTCTGCCAAGCCCAGTTGGGCAAACATCTTGGTTGGCGTTTCCGTCATAATTGGCGCAACCATCAACGCAATTAAGCGCAAGCTTTCAGCCAAGTTAGCAATTACTCGGCTAAGTTCCGCTTTTTTGCCTTCCTTATTTAAGACCCATGGAGTTGTTTCGTCGATATACTTGTTAGCTCGGCGAACCAACTTCCAAATCGCATCTAAAGCTTGGCTAAAGTACAGCTTATCCATGTTTTCTTGATATTCAGCGATTACCGCCTCAGCAGTCTTTTGCAAGTCTTGCCCAAACTCGTCTTGTTCAGCCGCTACTGGCGCCACTTGTCCAGCTTGGTATTGGTTAATCATGGAAACGGTCCGATTTAACAAGTTGCCTAAGTCATTTGCCAAATCAAAGTTCATGCGTTCAACAAAGTCTTCCGGCGTGAAACTGCCGTCTTGTCCAAATGGCAAAGCATGCAGCAAGTAGTAGCGAACTGGATCGACGCCGTAGCGCGAAATCAATGATTCAGGATAAACCGCATTTCCCTTAGACTTGCTCATCTTATCCTTGTAAATCAATAACCAGCCGTGACCAATCACATGTTTAGGCAGCGGCAAATCCAAAGCCATCAACATGATTGGCCAATAAATCGTGTGGAAGCGGACAATTTCCTTACCTACCAGGTGGACGTCTGCTGGCCAGTAACGTTTGAACAGTTCATCATGATCAGAGCCGTAACCCAAGGCAGTAATATAGTTGGATAAGGCATCAATCCAAACATAAACCACATGCTTAGGATCGCTTGGAACTGGGATGCCCCAATCAATCGTAGTCCGGGTTACTGATAAATCTTCCAAACCCGGTTTGATGAAATTGTTCACCATTTCTTTTTCACGGGAGTTTGGCAAGATAAATTCTGGATGTTCTTCGTAATATTTGACCAAGCGATCGGCATACTTGCTCATCTTAAAGAAGTAAGATGGTTCCTTTACCAATTGCACTTCATGGCCTGAGGGAGCAATCCCGCCAATCACATTGCCGGCATCATCTTTGAACACTTCTTTTAATTGGCTTTCAGTAAAGTATTCTTCATCTTCGACTGAATACCAGCCAGTATATTCGCCTAAGTAAATATCGCCTTGTTTCAACAAGCGCTCAAAAATCGCTTGCACCGCCTTAACGTGTTCTTCATCGGTCGTCCGAATGAACTTATCATAATCAATGTTCAGTTTCTTCCATAATTCTTTATAGGAAGCTGCCATTTGATCGACATAGTCCTGCGGTTTAATTCCAAGTTGTTCAGCTTTTTGTTCAATCTTTAAGCCGTGTTCATCAGTTCCAGTTAAGAAAAAAGTGTCATAGCCGCGGCTTTTTTTGTAGCGCGCGATTGCATCAGCGGCTACTGTCGTATACGCATTTCCAATGGTCAAACGGCCAGATGGATAATAAATTGGAGTGGTAACATAAAAAGTTTTTTTGTCAGACATGCATTCTGCTCCTTATTGCTAATCTAATTAGTCTTTTAAATTATACACCACAACGACCAGTAAAAAAGGAATTCCCCTAGGGAATTCCTTTGATCTTTACCTTAATTAAATCAAATATTGCTCATGTTGCAGATACCAATGCTTGACCAAACTAGTTAGCAGCAAGTAGCAAATCAATAGGCCGAAAACCAGGAAAGTATATTCCAGCGGCATTGGGCCAAACTTCAATGCTTTAGTCAACCATGAAAATGGCAGCAGCGTACCGATGATGCCGGCACCAAAGGTAGCAGCGATCACCGACCAAGCTGCGCGCTGACGCAAGAATGGCATCTTAGGATCACGCAAAGCATGGATCACCATTTCTTGGGTCCACAATGATTCAATAAACCAACCAGTGTGGAAAATTGCGATAAATAAAGCCTGATTGCCATGAGCTAAACTTGGACAAACGATAAAGTACAAGAGCGCAAAAGTAATGACATCAAATACTGACGAGGTTGGTCCAAAATAGAACATGAACTTAGGCAGCTTCTTGGTTGACCATGACCGTGGCTGACGCAAGTATTCTTCATCCACATTATCAAATGGAATCGCCAAGCAACTAGTACCATAAAGCAAATCTAGAATCAGCAATTGCAATGGCAGCATCGGCAGGAAAGGCAAGAAAGTTGAAGCGATCAAAATTGATAAAATGTTGCCGAAATTAGAAGACAAGGTAATCTTGATATACTTCATTGTGTTGGCAAAAACCTTGCGACCAATCCGCACGCCTTTTTCCAAAACGCCTAAGTCCTTGTGCAGCAAAATAATGTCCGCCGACTCCTTGGCGATATCCACGGCGGTATCAACTGAAATTGACACGTCAGCCGTCTTCATGGCAGGAGCATCGTTAATGCCATCCCCCATATAACCAACTGTATGGCCATTTTCTTGCAGCAGTTTGATGATGCGCGTCTTCCACTCTGGCGTCAATTTAACGAAGATATCGCATTCTTCCACCATTTGCTTTAACTCATCTGTGGTTTTGCCTTCTAAATCATTGCTGCTGTAAGCCCGATCAACGTTCAAACCAACTTGCAGCCCCACTGCTCGCGTAACCGCTTCGTTATCACCCGTCAAAATCTTAACTTTGATGCCGTCAGCTGCTAAATTAGTCAGTGCCTTTTTAGCACTTTCCTTTGGCGGATCAAGAAAAGCCAAGTAGCCGCTCAGAGTCAGATCGGTTTCATCGTCAACCGAGAATTCGCCAACTGGTGCCGGGTGTTTTTTGTAAGCTAAAAGCAAAACCCGCATGCCATCGTTATTCATCTCATCAATGCGCTGCAAGATCTTGGCCTTGCGATCTTCCGTCAGCGGCAAAATCATGCCCTTGGTTTCCAACTTGGTGCAGACTTGCAGCATTTCTTCGGCGGCGCCTTTAGTTACTAGCAAGTGTTCACCATGCTTTTGGTCGGAGTTGGCAACCACCACGCTCATTCGGCGCCGTTTAAAGTCAAACGGAATTTCATCGATCTTGTTATAATCCCGTTGAATTTCATTGACATCCAGTTCATCGCCTGCGGCCTCAATGACGGCCTTGTCGATTAAGTCCTTCATCCCCGTTTGGTAGTAAGCATTCAAATATGAAAGTTCCAGCACTTGCTTGGTTTCATGCAGGTCTAAATCGTAGTGGCGTTCAAGCACGACCCGATCTTGGGTCAAAGTCCCGGTCTTATCAGTACACAGAATGTCAGCCGCACCAAAGTTTTGGATTGAATTCATTTTCTTGACAATCGTACCATGCTTGGACATTTCAACTGAGCCTTTGACTAAGTTGGATGTCACAATTACCGGCAGCATTTCTGGCGTCAAGCCAACTGCGGTTGCAATCGCAAAGATCAAAGCTTCCAGCCAATTGCCCTTGGTCATGCCGTTGATAATGAATACTAATGGGGCAATAATTGCCGTCATCGTCAACAGCAGTTTGGAAATTTCTTTAATTCCAACGTCGAATGAAGTTTCCTTAACTTTGTTTTTGGATAAATCAGCGGCCAATTTTCCAAAGACCGTGTCGCTGCCCGTAGCAAACACCACGCCCTTGCCCGCTCCTGAAACAATCGTGGTTCCTTCGTATAGGACGTTAGGATAGTCCAGGTATTCATCCTCATGACCAATCCGTGGACCCTGGGTGGCAATTTTTTCAACAGGATTTGATTCACCATTTAGCGAACTGCTAGAGCAAAATAAGTCCTTGCTTTGCAATAAGCGCATATCAGCAGGCACCATATCGCCAGCAGCCAGATTGATAATATCGCCGACCACCACATCCTTGGTTGGCAATTCTTGATCCTTGCCATCTCGCCGAATATTAGTGGTAACAGAGACCATGCCTAAAAGCGAATTAACAGCATCGCTGGTTCGCACGTTTTGGATGAATGACGTAATGCCAGAAATCAAGACCATTACCACCATGATAATGACCGTACTCAAGTCCTTAGAGCTAGCCGGTTCAAACACATAATTGGTAAAAAATGATAAGACGGCCAAAATCAGCAAAACAATAGTAAAAGGCGTAATGAAAGCCTCTGCCAAAAAGCGCAGCTTAGAATCATTGCTGGTCTTAGCAATTTCATTGGGACCAAATTCTTCTTTGCGCCGATCAGCTTCAACACTGGTCAAGCCTTCTTCACTGGCATGCAATTTTGCCAAAACCTCGGTTCGTTTGCCTCTGGCTATCTCCTTAACCAGCTTGACATTTACCTTGGCGGTTGTTGCTTTCTTAAAAAGCATGGGTATCCCCTCCTAATCCAATGCTTCTGCAAACGAACAAAACCGCCCGTAGACCCATGGTCTGCAGGCGGCTCCTTGCCAAATAAGGCTTATGGCTATCAACTAGTCGTTCAGTTTTAACACTACGTGACGTAAGCACATGCTAGCTATCTGGATCTCGCCTTAACTCGACGACACCTATTTAACCCGTTGGCATCTCTGGATGTTTCTGGGCGATAGCGTGTGTTCACGTAGGAGTCTCACCTAACAGTTCATTTGCTAAAATCTATTTTCTTTTCTTCCGCAAGTTAGTTTAGTCGCTTCTAGTTTGCGGGTCAAGCCTTTTTTATTTTATTTTTGATTTTCGTTTTTGCGACTCTGCCGCAAACGAGTTTGTTTAAACAGATAAGATAAGGCCGCAATGATGACCACAATTCCCAAGGCCAGCGGCAGGGCTACCGAGTGGGGATGACTAATTTTGTTCATCTCGCTGTCGTTTAAATCGTATTTATCCAATGAGTAGTTGTAACGCTGGTCAATTTTGGTAGCAACTGCCCGAAAGACAAACCGTATGCCCTCGTTGAACTTATCTTTCTTAGTTGAGCGCAAATCATCGACCGCAGCCCGAATAATATTGCTGCGAACTGTGGCAGTAAAGGAACTATGCAGGTCCTTAGTTGAAAAAATCTGGACATTCTTTTTATTTTTTTCATTTACGCCGACCACAATATAAACGGTCCGCTTTTTCTTGTCCAAGTTTTTGGGCGTTAGTTTTTTGGTGCGCTTAACCGTCTTGACGATAATCTGCGGCTCTTCCTTGGTTTGCAGATAGCGGCTATTTTTTTCAGAAATCAATTGTCGCGTAGTCTGGTCGAGCACATTAGCCTTATCAGAAAAACTATAATCGGAAAATCCCGTCGCAGTTAAAAACACCACCACTAAAGCTAAGAGCGCACTAAGCTTCTTCATGACCATCTTCCAGTTTATGATATAGGCTGTCCACGTACTTGAGATCGAGCTTGATTTGTTCATATGGTACCCCACTATCTTTCAAGAGTTGAATTGCCAATGGATTATCACGGTAATCATAATAATAATTGATCTTTTTGACCCCGGCCTGAATTAACGCCTTGGTGCAGTTGAAGCAAGGAAAGTGCGTGACATAAATTTCGGTATCGCTGGTTGAAACCCCATTTTTTGCACACTGGATGAGCGAATTCATTTCTGAGTGAATTGTCCGCACGCAGTGCCCGTCGACCATTAAATGGCCAACATCATCGCAATGCGGCTGGCCTGATACCGAACCATTATAACCGGTGCCGATAATCCGATTATTTTTTACCAAAACATTGCCGACCAAGGCCCGATTGCAAGTTGACCGCTGGGCAATCACTAGCGCCTGCATCATAAAATATTGTTTCCATGGAATACGATCACGCATAATTTCCCAGTCCTTTAACGATTAAAGTAATTCAAGCCGATTGCATCCCGCACTTCAGTCAAAGTTTGGTTTGCAACCTCATTTGCTGCCTTAGAACCAGCTAACAGCATGTCATAAACTGCGTCAGGATCTTTAGCAAATTCTTCCCGGCGTTCTCTGATTGGAGCCAGTTCGTTTTCTAATACCTTGTTCAAGTAGCGCTTAATCTTGACATCGCCCAAACCACCCTTTTGGTAGTCTTCCTTTAATTGCGCTACCTTGGCCTTATCAGGGTCAAAGACGTCCAAGTAAGTAAAGACGGTATTGCCTTCAACTTGGCCCGGATCCTCAACGTGAATGTGGTTCGGATCCGTGTACATTGACATTACCTTTCTCTTAACTTCCTCGCTGCTGTCTGAAAGGTAAATGGCATTGCCTAAGGACTTGCTCATCTTGGCATTGCCGTCAATTCCTGGCAACCGGCCCGAACCCTTTGGCGGGAAGTAGCCTTCAGGTTCAACTAAGACATGACAGTTGTAGACCCGGTTGAACGTCCGCACAATTTCTCTCGTCTGTTCCAGCATTGGTTCCTGGTCATCGCCAACCGGCACCACCGTTGCCTTAAAGGCGGTAATATCCGCTGCTTGCGAAACTGGATAATTTAAAAAGCCGACAGGGATTGAGTCTTTGAAGCCCTTTTGCTTGATTTCAGTCTTAACCGTTGGATTGCGTTCCAAGCGGGCAACGGTTACTAAATCCATGTAATAAGCCGTCAATTCAAACAAAGCTGGAATTTGTGATTGCACAAAAATAGTCGACTTTTGCGGGTCAAGGCCGACTGCTAAGTAATCCAAAGCCACTTGAATCAAGCTATTGCGAATTTTTTCAGGGTTACGAGCATTGTCAGTTAAAGCTTGCGTATCAGCAATCATGATATAAGGCTGATATTTTCCTTCATCTTGCAATTTAACCCGATTCTTTAAAGAACCAATATAATGGCCGATGTGAAGTTTGCCGGTCGGTCGATCCCCGGTTAATAAAATTTCTTTAGTCATTGTGCACTCTCTTTCTGTTTTTTTATAAAAAACATTACAGTTACCATTAATTTTAACAAAAAAACGCTAAACTGTAACTAAGACAAGCGAAAGAAGGGGTTCTATGTGCAATCAATTTCGAACGCCAAGTTTGGCAAAAATTAAACAATACCTAGTTAATGATTTATCCTTGCCTTATGTTGAACAGACTGAACTGGACTTTCCCAGCCAGGATATTTTTCCCAATCAGCCTGCTCCCGTTCTGTTATATGATGGCCAGCTGCATTTGGCGGTTAAAAGTTGGGGCTATGCTAGTCCGATTGATCAAAAGCCGCTTTTCAATGCCCGGGTTGAACGTTTTTTTGACGCTAAACCAAGCATGTGGGATGAAAGCTTTGCTAAACGCCGCTGCCTCATTTTAGCGGACCAATTTTACGAAAGCAGCCCTCAGACCTATACCGGAAAAAACGGGCGGCGGTATCACGAACGCTACCTTTTCCAAAATCCCGCTCAGCCAATTACCTTAATTGCTGGCATTTACGAACGCGACCGGTTCAGCATGGTCACTACGGCTCCTAATTCAACCATGGCACCAATTCATAATCGCATGCCGCTGGTAATTGCTCCAGATGAACTTAGACAGTGGCTATTTCAAAATTTCACCAGTTTAATTGATCGTTCCGACATTCAATTAACCTATCAAAAACAAGCCCACAAATAAAATTTTTCCTTGATCCCGCCCCGTTTTCCATGCTAAACTTAACTAGTACTTGCGGGTATAGTTTAATGGTAAAACACCAGCTTCCCAAGCTGGGGATGGGGGTTCGATTCACCCTATCCGCTTAAGTAAAAAAGAACCGGCCTTGAAGGTCGGTTCTTTTTGTTTGTAGTTTTTGTTAATTTCACTTTTTATGATAGCAAATTTGTTTTTAGACGCAAGTTCTAATTTTTATGAAAAAATCCATTTTTTTGCGTATTAACTAGTAGGAGGCAATTTCGCTCCTGCTATTAAACTACCAGAAAGGATTTTTTATGCATCTTCAAGTTAAATTTATCGAAGTTAGAATTCCCACCCCTATGGATCGGAGCGGGCGACCAGTAAACTTGGCGCCCTTCCCGGGGATGAAAGAACTCTTGGCTTCAGGGCACATTCACACCTACATGACCCCATATAAAAAAGAACACGGTCCCGGTTACGAGGGAGGCTGCCAGCATCTATTCATCAATATTGACATGCCCCCAGCCAAAATGCCGATCCCTTACTTGCGTCAATTGCTAACCGACCTGAGTTCTGACCCCGCCAAATTGCAGGATGAATTCATTGCCCACTCTGAGACCATTACTACCCTCTTAAACTGCTTCATTTTGGATCCGCGAAAACCATTCGATAGGGATTCCACGATCAAGTTTGCGGTAAAAATTTGGCAGGAGGAATTGCACGACCCAGATGCGCTGCCAGATGATCGTTTGCTGCATGATTTACGGATGGTGGATTCCACCATTACTTATGGAGAAGCTTGCGACTTAGTATCACGGCATCGGCAATTTGAATTTTAAAATAAAAAAGCCCCCGAGGGGGCTTTTTCTACATCATTACGATCATCATAATTCCACTAACGGCTGCCAGATAAATGGGCGTCCAAATACTGTGGGTGAACAGATAGGACCAAGCAAAAAAGGCGCCGAAAATGAAGTTAACGATGAATAAAGGAATTTGAAATTCAAAACTTAAGCAGGCAAAGATCAAACCAGAAGCAATCATCCCTACAAAGCCAGTCATGGGATTAGATCCACGGAATAAGTAATTAAACAAAAAGCCTGAGGTTAAAAATTCAAGCATCACCGGCAGGATCACCCCATTGGCGACCACCAAGAACCAGAACATATTGACCGATTCGTGTTTGAGATACAAGGATTGAAAACCGTAGCTTGGCAGCTTTCCATATGCTTGTAAATAAGACACGCCGATTCTGCCAATTGCTACCACAATAGTCATGGCAACTACGGCCCCAAAATTATCTAAGAAGCTGAGTTCTGTATCCTTTTTAAAAAAGCGATTTTCGCGATTATACCGATAAATATAGAAGAGCAGTACCGCAGCTGTCATCAAAGCAAAAAGAATCACATCCCAGATTCTAACTTTGGCATTACTGCGTACTAATTTGTTAATTCCGATAACGATTAAATATCCTGCTAAATACACTGAGTAGCGTATTAGATTTCCCTCACGGGATACTGGTGTATTCATTTATTTATACCTCTGGAGTTTAGACTGCCGTTTTATTATAGCAAACAATGCCCCTTAATAGCTATTCAAACATTATCAGAAGGAAGATTTACGTATATATCAATCAAACTATTTGATCTGTTCAATTGTAACCTGATAACTACCTGCTGGGGCCTCAACAGTGACGCTGGCACCAGTCGGTTGATGCATAATAGCTGCTCCCAACGGTGAGTCATAAGATACCTTGCCGTTTTCTAAATCAGCTTCCATCCGCCCCACTACCTGGTAAGTCTCAACTTCATCGTCATCATCAAAGCGTAATTCGACCGTTTTGCCGACATCAACTTTGCCATCATCCTTAGTTTGGATAACTTCGGCATATTTCAATTGTTTTTCCAGAAACCGCAACCGGCTCTGCAAGTGACCCAAATCACGCTTGGCCTCAGTATATTCGGTATTCTCTGACAAATCGCCCAAGGCCCGGGCTGCCTGCAAGATTTTAATGCGCCGCGGACGGTCTTTTTTCAAATCTGCAATTTCTTGTTCAATCTGCCGATACCCTTCAGGGGTCATTTTTTGATAGTAAACCATGTTTTTTGTTCGCTTTCATCAAAATTCTGTTACTATCATGGGACAATGCCCTTCCCTAGTCAAGCATAATTGCAGTCAGCTGGCTGTTGCCGTAAAATATAAAGTAACTTTAATAATTTTGATAATAAAAGGAGAAAATTGCATGACTCACCAATTAACTTTACAAGAATTAGCGGAATTTTCTAAAGCTTTTAACCAAAATCCGCAAAATTCTGTCTTGGCACGCGCCGCTCAAAGAAGCGGGGTGCTAGAAGCTTCATATAATGAACGAGTTGCGGGCAAACTAACCCGGGTCTTTTCAACTGAATTGGACACCGACCAAGTTTCCAACCAAAAGCACTCCGGACGCTGCTGGCTATTTTCGACTTTAACTGTTTTGCGACACGCTTTTGGCAAGAAATACAAGGCTAAGAACTTTGAATTTTCTCAAGCTTACAACTTCTTCTGGGACAAAATTGAACGGGCCAACATGTTCTACGACAAGATGATCGAACTTGCTGACAAACCATTGAATGACCGTGAAGTTCGGACTTATTTAGACTTTGCAGGTCAAGACGGCGGTCAATTCCACATGGCAGCTTCCCTAGTTGCAAAATATGGCGTTGTTCCAACTTATGCGATGCCAGAAAGCTTCAACACTAACGACACGACCGGCTTTGCGCAAGCTTTGGCTGACAAGGAACGCAAAGACGCTTTAACGCTGCGCAAACTAGCTAAGGACGGCGACAAGGATGCTTTGGAAAAAGCACGCAAGCAATTTTTAAATGAAGTCTACCGCATGACTGCAATTGCCGTTGGCGAACCGCCAAAGACCTTTGACTTGGAATATCGTGATGACGACAAGAATTACCACTTGGACAAGAACTTAACTCCAGTTGAATTCTTCAACAAGTACTTGGGCGATGTTGACTTTGAAGATTATGTCGTCTTGACCAACGCTCCAGACCACGAATATAACAAGCTCTACTCATTGCCTTCACAAGACAATGTCCGCGGCAAATACGAAATCAAGTTCCTTAACGTGCCAATGGAATATTTGAAGGATGCGGCCATTGCTCAAATGAAAGACGGCGAAGCTGTTTGGTTCGGTAACGATGTTTTGCGGCAAATGGATCGCAAGACCGGTTACTTGGACACCAACTTGTATAAGCTGAACGACCTCTTTGGGGTTGACTTGAGCATGAGCAAGGCTGATCGTTTGCGCACTGGTGCCGGCGAAGTTTCCCACGCTATGGCCTTAGTCGGGGTTGACGAAGACCAAGGCGAAGTTCGGCAATGGAAAGTGGAAAACTCTTGGGGCGACAAGTCCGGCAAGAAGGGCTACTTCGTGATGAACAACGAATGGTTCAATGAATACGTTTATGAAGTTGTTGTGCACAAGAAGTACTTAACTAGTGAACAAGTTAAGCTGGCTGAAGGCGCAGCTGAAGAACTTGCTCCTTGGGATTCATTAATGTAAGAGGATCAATCATGCATGAATTAACACTTAACGAAATTGCAGCTTTCCAAAAAGAATTTGCTGAAAATGCGACCAATCCCGTAAAAACCCGTGCGGTGGTTCGTTCAGGCGTAAAAGCTGCCAGCTATGATAGCCAAGCTGCCAGCAAGCTGAACCGTACTTTTTCTATTGAATTGCCAACTGACAACGTTACTAATCAAAAACAATCCGGTCGCTGCTGGCTGTTTGCTGCGTTAAACGTGCTGCGTCACCGTTTTGCCAGCGAAAACAAGTGCAAGAACTTCACCTTCTCACAAGATTATCTTTTCTTCTGGGATCGAATTGAACGGGCCAACATGTTCTTTGACCATGTCTTGGAAACCAGTGATAAGCCGCTGGATGATCGTGAGGTCAGTTTCTATTTCCACGCTCCAGACACTGATGGTGGGCAATGGGCAATGGCAGTTTCATTAATCCGTAAATACGGCCTGGTACCTTCATATGCTATGCCAGAAAGTTTTACTGCTAATGCTACTGCCGACTTCAATCATGTTTTAAACAAGAAACTGCGGGAAGATGGCCTTGCCTTGCGCAAACTCGCTCAAGCAGGTAAAACCGACGAAGTTGAAGCTGCCAGAAAGGAATTTCTCAGCGAAGTCTACCGCATGAGCGTGATGGCTTTTGGTCAGCCGGTAACAAAGTTTGACTTAGAATTCCGTGATGACGACAAAAACTACCACTTGGACAAGGACTTGACCCCAGTCAGCTTCTTTAACAAGTACTTCACTGATGATTTGGACGACTATGTTGTATTATTCAACGCGCCAGACCATGAATTCAACAAGCTGTACGCAATTCCATTTGAGGATAATGTCCAAGGCGGCAGCCCAATTCAGTTCCTGAATGTTCCAATCGAAGTGCTGAAAGATGCTGCGATCAAGCAAATGCAAGATGGCGAAGGCGTTTGGTTCGGCTGTGACGTCGGCCAAGAAAGCGATCGGCAAAGCGGCGTTTTGGCTACTGGTTTGTTCAAAACCGATGAGCTCTTTGGCATCAAGTCAGGTTTAACTAAGGCTGAACGTTTAGCTACCGGTGATTCTGGTTCAACCCATGCCATGACCTTAGTTGGGGTTGATGTTGACCAAGGCGAAATCCGGCAGTGGAAGATTGAAAACTCATGGGGTGAAAAGGTCGGCAAGAAGGGCTACTTCGTAATGAGCGATGACTGGTTCAACGAATACTTGTTCAAAGTCGTGGTCAGAAAGAAGTACCTCTCAAAGGACTTGGTAAAAATTGCCGAAGGTCCTGCTACTCCAGTTCCATGCTGGGACCCAATGGGATAAGGACAAGAAAAATAAGCGAGCAAGCGCCCGCTTATTTTTTATGCCAAAACAAAAAAGCCCCCAAAATGAACTTTAAAGTCATCATAGTCGGAGGGGGCTTTTTGAAATGTCTTAAATTTAGACGCTTTATACATGTACAGCCATTAACTGGATAATTACGTCCGTAATTGTTTTCTATTATGCGTTATTTATGTGGAGCGATGGGCATAAAAAGAAACAGCGATAACACTATTAACAGAACATACAGTATCTGTATTATCAAACATATTTTTCCCCATCTTTTGCTTTCTACTATATATCCATCTTTTCTTAATCCATATGATAAACAAAAAGTAGAAGCAAGGCCAAGTATTGGAACTAAACAGCTTATAATCATAAGCAAAAAATACCAAATTGACTTGATCATAGTATGGTATGTTGTCATAAGTTATTACCTCTTTCTGTTGCATTTTCCATTAAATGTACGCCTTGCGGTGTCTCATTTGTCCAATGTAACTTACTAATAATCTTATTAAAAATTGTACTACCAGTTATAATATTTGCAACAGATTTCCACTTGTAATTAGATTTTTTGGCAACGTATGCTGCCTGACTCTTTTGTACTGTGATCGCTAAAGGCAATCCAGTTAATATCACAAAAACAAAAACAGCCCAGTCATGCGACTGGACCGTTTTGTGTATAAATAAAGAGTAAATAAATAAGAAGTAAAAGAAGTGTATAAGTTAGAAAAAATTGTGTCAGCAGCTACTTCTCATAACTGGCTGCCACTTCGCGGTAATGCTCGACTTCCGCATCCGTACATCTGACGAAATGTCCTGGTCTGATCTCATGCATTGATTGACCTGGTTCATTTTCACCACTAGGATCGTAGCCGATCCGCTTCCGTGCCCGTTCGATTTCTGGGTCTGGAACGGGCACGGCTGAAATCAAACTCTTTGTGTAATCATGCAGTGGTCGGTCGTACACTTCATCGGCCGGTCCCACCTCAAGTAACTTGCCATAGTGCATAACCCCAATCCGGTCAGAAATAAACTTAACCATCGATAAGTCATGCGCAATGAACAAATAAGTTAAACCGCGGTTCTTTTGCAGATCCATCATTAAATTAACAACTTGGGCTTGAATAGATACATCCAAGGCCGAGATCGGTTCATCGGCGACAATGAACTTCGGTTCCACCGCCAATGCGCGGGCAATCCCGATACGTTGACGCTGACCGCCGGAGAACTCGTGAGGGAAACGACTGGCGTGAGATTCATTCAAGCCAACCGTTTCTAGAAGTTCAATCACCCGGTCATGCCGAGCTTGCTTGTCTTTGACCAAATGGTGGATATCCAAGCCCTCAGCAATGATATCCTCAACCGTCATTCTCGGGTTCAATGAAGCATAAGGGTCCTGGAAAATCATCTGTGCATCCCGGCGGAAATGCAGCTTGTCATCATGACCTTTGAGTTTCAGGACATCTTCGCCTTCAAAGATTACTTCCCCGCCTGTTGGCTTATACAACTGTAAGATTGACCGGCCGGTTGTGGTCTTGCCTGAACCTGATTCTCCTACTAAGCCAAAGGTTTCGCCTTGATAAATATCAAAACTGACATCATCGACAGCCTTGGTTACCGTACGGCCATTTTTAAAATATTGCTTGAGGTGTTTTACTTCCAAAAGCTTCTTTTTTTCTGGCATCCTTACTTCCTCCTTAGCTGTTTGATGCAGTTTGCTTCATCTTGGCATATTTCGCCCACCGGCGTTGAATTTCTGCCGGTGGCTCAACCTTAGGCGCCCGCGGGTCAAGCAGCCAAGTTGAAGCATAGTGCGTATCGCTGACTTTGAAAAATGGCGCCTTCTTCTCTAAATCAATCTTTAAAGCATACTTGTTTCTAGCTGCAAAGGGATCGCCCTTTGGCGGGTCCAGCAAGTCTGGCGGCGTACCTGGAATTGATTCCAAGGTTTGGCTTTCCAGAGTCGGCATGGAATTGATCAAGCCCCAAGTGTATGGGTGCTGTGGATTGTAGAAAATGTCATCCACCGTGCCGTATTCCAAAAATTCACCAGCATACATAACGGCAACTCGGTCAGCCATGCCGGCAACAACGCCTAAGTCGTGGGTAATGAAGATGATCGAAGTTTTTACCCGCTTTTGCAAATCCTTCATCAAGTCCAAGATTTCAGCTTGCACCGTTACGTCCAAGGCAGTTGTTGGTTCATCGGCCAAAAGAATTTCGGGTTCACAAATCAAGGCAATCGCAATCACGATCCGTTGCCGCATACCACCTGAAAATTGGTGCGGATATTCGTTAATCCGTTCTTCAGCATTGGGAATGCCTACAGCCTTCATCATTTCCAAAGCCTTGGCCCAGGCTTCCTTCTTGCTGGCACCCTTGTGCTTGATTAACGGCTCAGCAATTTGTTGCCCAATTTTCATCGTTGGGTCCAAAGAAGTCATTGGATCCTGGAAAATCATCGCAATTTCGTTGCCCCGAATGTCCTGCCATTCTTTTTCTTTAATGTCTAATAAGTTTTTACCGTGAAAATCGATCTCACCGCCGACAATTTTGGCATTTTTGGCTAGGAGTCCGATAATGCTCCGAGTAGTAACTGACTTACCAGAGCCAGATTCACCCACAATTGCCAAGGTTTCACCCTTGTCCAAGTGGAAGGAGACATCACGAATGGCCTTTACCTCACCAGCATAGGTGTGGAAGTCGATTTTTAAATTTTTAACATCTAAAACACGTTCAGCCATGCTGTCCTCCTATCTTTCGCCTCTAGGGTCAAATGCATCCCGTAAACCATCGCCTAACAAGTTAAAGGCAATCATTAAGATACACAATACAATAGCTGGGTACCACATTTGGTATGGCAGGAATTGGAAGTTCTTTTGACCCTCATTCAGCAATACCCCAAGTGAAGTTTCCGGAGCACTGATCCCGATTCCGATGAAGCTCAGGAAGGCTTCGAAGAAGATGGCTGTTGGGATCGTGTACATCGTCTGAATGATAATGATACTTGAAAGGTTAGGAATCAAGTGTTTCCAAGCGATCTTAAACGGCGATTCGCCTAAAGCCCGAGACGCCAAAACATATTCTTCATTTTTCAGGCTCAAAACCTCGGCTCTGACCTGCCGCGCCATCGTCGTCCAAGATGAAACGGCGATAGCTAAAATGATTGAAGTAATCCCTGGCTTTAAAACCACCAGCATTAAAACAACGATAACTAAGTTAGGGACTGACGAGATAATTTCAATTATCCGCTGCATGACGTTATCGACCATGCCGCCCTTCCAGCCCGATACGATTCCGTAAACTACTCCGATCGTTAAGTCAAAGAAGGCAGCAACCAAAGCAACAATCAAGGAGATCTTAGTCCCATAGATAATTCTTTGACCAAGCGACCGACCTAAATAGTCTGTCCCAGCCCAGAAATACTTGTTGCTTGGAACATTGTTTTGTTTGTAGACATCAACCCATTTTCCATCTTGCTTTAACTTGCCGTTTAAGCCATTAATTGCATCCATTCCAGGGATTTTGGCTGGCAGGTTGGCATATTGGGGATGGGATTTTACTAACGTTGAGTTATTGATGATCGGGGTTGAACCAAAAGCAACTACGATCATCAAGATAATAATAATTGCGGAAATAACCGCAGCCTTGCGTTTCTTAAAGCGAAGCCAGACGCTTTGACCAAATGAAAGCGATGGCCCAGAAATCTTTTCACGGTCTCGTGATTCATCCTCTTCCACCATTTGGAAAAGTGATGGATCAATCTTTGCGTTGTCTTCCATATTAGTCCTCGCTTCCTGCTAATCTGATCCGCGGGTCAATCAAGCTGTAAACAATATCAGTTATCAGCAAGATGATAACCAAGCCGATTGAGTAAACCATTGTGACCCCCATAATCGTTGGATAGTCGTTAGTCAAAATTGACTTAACAAACTGTTCACCAATCCCAGGGATATTGAAGATGTTTTCAATAACCATTGATCCAGTCATTAATGCTACGGCATATGGCCCGATCAAAGTTACCAATGGAATCATTGAGTTCCGCAGAGCGTGCTTTCTAATTACTTCTGTCCGGCTCAAACCTTTAGCACGGCCAAGTTCGATATAGTCGCTGGATAAGGTATCCACCATGCTCGTCCGAATAAACCGAGCCGTTTCAGCTAGTGGCCCCACACATAGCGCCAAGGTTGGCAAAATGGTTTGGGAGAATGAACCCCAGCCGGCAATTGGGAACCAGCCTAATTTCAAGCCGATGTAGTATTGCAGCAGGACTGCTAAGACAAAGTTAGGAACTGATTTACCGATAATTGAAATTACCGTTGCGGTTGAGTCAACCCAAGTCCCTTGCTTCATAGCGGCAATCGCACCAATGATGACGCCTAAGATAACACCCAGGATCAAGGCTTGCAGACCTAATTGCACTGAAGCACCCAACCGGCTGCCAATCAAAGTTGAAACTGGTTGGTTGCTGTATTGGAACGATACCCCAAAGTCACCATGGAAAACACCTGCGATATAAATCAGGTATTGGACCCATATCGGCTTATTTAAGCCGTATTGCTCGTTCATGATTCTAATTTGCTGAGCTGTCATCTTTTCTTCGTTGGCATATGGCGACCCCGGCATCATCTTCATTAGGAAGAAAGTTACCGTGGCTACGATCAGCAAAGTTAGGATCATATAAAAAATCCGTTTTAGAAGGTATCTAGCCATATATAGCACTCCTCTTTAATTTTGTTCGACACAATTTAATCTTTTTATTATTATAGCAGAATTAGAGATATTTTCTAGTATTTAATGAGAAAACACTACGTTTTTTCATCAATTTATCTTAATTGGTCAACACCATTTTTCTTTTTATCACTACAGAGCGAGGTACTTTTAATTTGATCAATGCATAAAAAAAGCTGAGATTTCTCCCAGCCTTTTGCTTAAACCTCTACAGGTTTATTTGTAATTAGGTGCTTCCTTAGTGATTTGAACTTCATGTGGGTGTGACTCACGCAAACCAGCATTAGTAATTTGCACAAACTGCGCATTTTGGATCAAGCTTGGAATATCTGGTGCACCGCAATATCCCATCCCTGAACGTAAACCACCATCAATTTGGAAAATAACGTCACTAACATCACCCTTATAAGGTACGCGAGCTTCGACACCTTCTGGAACCAACTTGTTAGCTTCGTTGACGCCGCCTTGGAAGTAACGGTCGCTGGAACCATGTGACTGGGCCATTGCGCCAACTGAGCCCATGCCCCGGTAACTCTTATATTTAGTACCATTATCTTCAAAAATATCTCCGGGTGCTTCAGTAGTACCTGACAGCATTGAGCCCAGCATCACGGCATTGCCGCCGGCTGCTAAGGCTTTAACAACGTCGCCAGAATACTTAATCCCACCATCGGCAATAATTGGCTTGCCATATTCACGAGCTGCACTAGCAGCATCATAAATAGCAGTAATTTGCGGAACACCAACGCCCGCAACAATTCTGGTCGTACAAATTGAACCAGGCCCAATTCCAACCTTAACAACGTCGACCCCGGCATCAAACAAGGCTCTAGTAGCATCACCAGTAGCAACGTTACCAGCAATTAAGGTTGCCTTAGGGAAGTGGGAGCGAATTTCCTTAATCTTGCGCAAAACCCCTGCTGAATGACCATGAGCAGTATCAATAACAATCGCATCAGCCCCAGCTTGCAACAAAGCTTCAGCTCTTTCAAAAGTATCGCTGGTAACACCAACTGCCGCTGCCGTCAGCAACCGATTTTGATCATCAACTGCTGCCATGGCAGCGCTGCGAGGAACAATTACGCTCTTAACATTGCTTACTTCGCCGGCTTGGGCTTGGATTGACATGTTCTTATGAATTACGCCCAAACCACCTTGCAAAGCCATTGCAATTGCCATAGCTCCTTCAGTGACCGTGTCCATGCCCGCACTGATTAACGGAATGTGTAATTGCAAGTTATCTGCAAGCTTAGTACTTAAATCAACTTCGTTCGGCAATACATGACTTTCTGCCGGAATTAACAACACATCATCAAAAGTTAAGCCTTTTTTGGCGAACTTTGTTTCCCAGTTTGACATGGAATAGTCTCCTTTTCCTAAAAAATCTGTTTAATTGTAGAATTATTTATACTTTACTAGCCTTTCAGACAATCGTCAAGCCAAAAGAAACAGGACCGCAAACCCAATTAGGCTTACGATCCTGCTAATGCAAAAATTATGGTTACTTTGCAAAGATGTGTTGTATGTTGTGTGTTGTGTTTAGGATTAGATTTTATGAAATTTAGGATATGTGTTAGCTATTTAATATATGCGTCTTTGAAGCTGTAGTTAGAACCAGCACCGTTGAAGACTACGCCCTTAACGTCGCTTCTAACCAGCCAGGCTTCATCAGCGTGGTAAAGCGGAATTACGCCTTCTTGCTCTACCAAGATGTCTTCAGCTTGTTTCAACAAAGCATAACGCTTAGCAGTATTAGCTTCTGTCTTGGTTTGGGCAATTAACTTGTCATAACTGGTGTTGCTCCAATGACCAAAGTTATATGAATTGTTTGTTGTAAAGAGGTCGAGGAAGGAGATTGGGTCAGAGAAGTCAGCAAACCAGCCAGTTAGGGCCAAATCGAAGTTGCCGCTTTGCATCCGCGATAAGGCTGATTTCTTTGGAATGCTTTGAACAGTGACAGTCACGCCCTTAAGGTTTGACTCTAGTTGACTTTGAACAAATTCAGCAGCCTTCTTTGACACATCATCGTCATAGCTGACTAAAGTAAGGCTTAACTTGGACTTGCCCAGTTCTTTCATTGCTTCTTTGAAAAGCTTCTTAGCCTTGGTTGGATTGTAGGCAGTGACCGCCTTAGTAGCACTTGTAGCTGCATAAGTGGTGTAATCTTCACCGTTTACCTTAGAAATACCTTCTGGTGAAACCGTGCGAGCTGCTAAGTTGGCCCCACCTAAAGTAGTTGACAAAGCAGAACGATTAATTGCCATTGAAAAGGCTTGGCGCAATTTAGCGTTCTTAAAGAAGGCATCCTTTTTCAAGTTAGGTTCTAGATATTGAGTAGCATCCTTCTTACGAATTACGTAGCCGCTCTTGCCCTTATAGTTCTTAGAGCCTTGTGCATCAAGCAAAGTTACATCCAACTTGTTAGATTGGTAAAGGTTCAAACTAGTTGACGGAGTCTTTTGCACGCTGTAATTGATGGTATCCAGCTTAACATGTTTCTTGTCCCAGTAGTTCTTATTCTTAACTAATTTCCATGATAAGTTGGAGCCCGTCCAGCCCTTTTGCACGAATGGTCCGTTGTAAACCATGTACTTTGAGGCTGTCCCGTACTTAGAGCCATACTTCTTAACAGCATTTTCATTTTCTGGGAAGAAGATGGCAAAGCCCATCAACAACTTAAAGTATGGAATTCGTTTATCTAACGTTACCGTCAGCTTATATTTGCCGTCAGCTTTGATCCCTAAACTAGAAACAGGCTTTTTCCCAGCAGTGATTTGCGCAGCGTTCTTAATTCCCTCAAATAGGTACGCATACTCTGAAGCAGTCTTAGGGTTAACGGTCCGCCGCCAAGAATAAACGAAGTCTTTAGCAGTTACGGGATCGCCATTTGACCACTTGGCATTTTTTCTTAAAGTAAAGACCCAAGTCTTCCCATCCTTAGAAACCTTTGTGGAAGTGGCCAAGGCATTTTCAACTTTGGCATTATTGCCCAAGCGATACAAGCCTTCCAAGGAGTTGTTCAATTGGTCAACACTAGTGGCGTCAGTTACTTTAGAAACATCCAAAGTCTGTACTTCCGTGCTTGCCATCCAGTTTAAAGTCTGCTTTTTGCTTGAGGTAGAACTTGAACTATTCCCACAGGCAGCTAGGAGCAGCCCGGCAGCAGCTGCTGGAATAACCGCGAGCCATCGTTTATTTAATTTCTTCATCATCTTTCCTCCTTTTTTAGAGTAAAGAAAAGGACCACTGGCAGTGGCCCTTTCCTAGTCAGTTAATTACTTAGAAATATATGCAGTCTTGAAACCGTAGTTAGCACCAGCAGCGTTGTAAACGATGCCCTTAACTGATGGACGTACTAACCATGCTTCGGTCTTGTGGTACAAAGGAGTTATCCCTTGATCCTTCAAAAGGATTGATTCAGCTTGTGCCAAGTACTTGTAGCGAGCAGCGTCGCTGCTGGTTGACTTAGACTTAGCAATCAATGCGTCATATTGTGAGTTCTTCCACTTACCATCGTTTTCAGCGTTTGAGCTAGTGAAGAGGTCGAGGAAGGAAATTGGGTCGGCAAAGTCAGCTGACCAACCTGATACGACGATATCAAAGTTACCAGAAGATGATCTGCTTAACCGCGTCTTGAATGGCACATTAGTTACTGAAACCTTCAGGCCTGGAAGCGCTGATTCAAGTTGAGATTGTAAAGTTTCGGTAGTCTTTTGGCCAGCGTCGGTATCATCAGATAAGATTGAAACGCTTAAGCTGGACTTGCCTAATTCCTTCAATGCCTTCTTGAATAAGGTCTTAGCTTCCTTAACATTCTTTTCTGAGTATTGTTTGTTAGTGACTAGTGACGTGTAGTCCTTGCCATTGCTTAAGTAGGTCAAACCAGTTGCAGTTACTGTATCAGCTGCTTTGTTTGAACCGCCTAAGGCATTGCCTAAAGCTGTCCGGTCAATTGCCAAGGAGATAGCTTTACGCAAGTTAGCATTCTTGAACTCTGACTTCCGTTCGTTGTATTGCAGGTAGAAAGTACTTGCAGTATTACGAGTAGTAAAGCCGGAGTTGTTCTTTAAGTTTTTAGTTTGGTTGGCATCCAAAACTACTGCATCCAACTTGTTAGATTGGTACAAGTTGTAAGCTGTTGATGGCGTCTTTTGCACGCTGTAGTTAATCGTGGTCAGCTTAACGTGCTTCTTATCCCAGTAGTTCTTGTTCTTAACCAACTTCCAGGACAAGTTTGAACCGGTCCAGCCCTTTTGGACGAATGGTCCGTTGTAAAGCATGTACTTGGATGCGGTACCGTACTTAGAACCGTATTTTTCAACTGCCTTTTGTGATTGAGGGAAGAACAATGGGAAGCCCATTAAAAGTTTAAAGTATGGAATCCGCTTATCCAAAGTTACTACCAGCTTGTACTTGCCGACAGCCTTAATACCAAGCGAGCTAACCTTAGCCTTGCCAGCCGAAATCTTAGTAGCGTTGTGAATTCCTTCAAACAAATAGGCATATTGCGAAGCTGTCTTAGGATCAACGGTCCGCCGCCATGAATAGACAAAATCCTTGGCAGTCAAGGCAGATCCATCGGACCATTTAGACTTTCTTAATGTAAATGTCCAGGTCTTGCCGCCATTTGTAACCTTAGTAGACTTTGCAATAGCATTTTCAACCTTGCTGTTTTTGCCTAAACGATAAAGACCTTCGCCAACATTGTTCAATTGGTTGAAAGCAACTACGTCCGTAGCCTTGGACAAGTCCATGGTTGGAATTTCAGCACTTTCTTCCCAATTTAATACTTGTTTGGTACTGCTAGAGCTAGAGCTGGAGCTGTTGCCACAGGCTGAAAGAGCTGCGCCTGCAACCAACAAAGTTCCTCCTAAAGCCAAAATTTTCTTAAATTTCATCTATTTCCTTCCTCTCATTTATGAGAAGTTCTCCAACTTCTTAAGTTGTTTATAATTATATTAACAATACTGAGAAAGGTCAAGTGCTATCCATTAATTTTTTCATTTTATCCGGTTACAAGGCAGTAAAAAAGTGACGTAAAGCCCTGACATAAAGGCGTTTACGTCACTTTTAATTTTTTTAAAATTTTTTTCCCTGCCATTCGGCCATGAATCTGGCAACAAACTCTTTCATATAGTCCGTTCGCTCCTCAGCTTCTGCTTTGGCAGCTGGCGTGTTCATTAGGGCCGCTAAATGAAAAAGCTTTTCATAAAAATGATTAATTGTAGTTTCTTCGTGTTGGCGATATTGGTCATGATCAGTTAACTTAACCGGTTTTATCTTGGGATCATAGATTAAATTCCCATGTTTGCCACCATAAGTAAATGCCCGGGCAATCCCAATCGCTCCTAAAGACTCTAAACGATCGGCATCTTGAACATATTGCCCTGCCAAGGGGAGCTGATAGTGATGACCAAGATTCTTCGAAAATGACATATGAGTAATCGTAAACTCTACTTCTTCTCGTCCTTCCGCAGCAAGCTCGGCATCTTCCAACATCTTTTTAACCTTTTCAAGTTCTCCCGCTGGATCCGCACAAACTTTTTCGTCAATCGTGTCGTGCACTAGCCCCGCAGCAAAAACTATGTCTTGCGTAAGTTGACTAGCATCAGGGTGATCATGCAGCAATAGCTTTAAGCCCAAATTTGCAACGCGTTCGCCATGGTAAAAATCATGCCCTGTCCGTTCATTAGCCAATTCTTTTTGCACAAAAGCAATAATTAGTTCCCGTTTCATGTATAAACCTGCACCTTCTTACAAACTATTAAATCCATTGTACAAGATTCAGGTCATGAAAAACGGAAAAAATATTATTGACTAATTTTATTTTCACGGTTACAATTCGTTAGTGAATTATCAAGCGACGAAGGGAGAAAAAAGATGATCAACTGGTTAGCTCAAAACCAAGCTTGTTGTGCATGTTGTCAATTATGCAACATGCTATTTGAGCTGCCAGCAAAACCATCCCTTGGACGCTATTAACTATATAGTCAGGTGTGGGACCAGTTGCCGTGCGGCAGCTGGTCCTTTTTTGTGTTTTTGGAGGAAAAATTATGAAGCATCGAAAAATAGCACTCGGCCTAATACCGCTTATTGGTCTGGCTTTATCTGCTTGCTCTAATTCATCAAGCAGCCAAGAAGTTAATAAAACGACTCTGAACTTAAGCAGTCAGACTGCTTTAGATACCATCGATATTTCTAAAGCAACCGGCTTTGGCCAAACTGGGAATATTTACGAAAGCTTCTACCGACTGGGCAAAAATGGTTCACCAACCGCAGGCCTAGCCAAAAGCGGTTCCGTCTCTAAAGACGGAAAAACTTGGACTTTTATTTTACGAAAAAATTTAAAGTGGTCAAATGGTGACCCACTGACTGCTAAAGATTTTGTCTATTCTTGGCGGAGATCACTGACGCCAAAAACTATGTCCCCGTACTCATATCTCTTTAGTGGCGTAAAAAATGCCAATGCTATTTCAGAGGGGAAAATGAACCCTAATAAACTTGGAATTAAAGCTGTCACCAATAGAAAAATCGTCATTACTTTAAACAAGCCTATTAGTTACTTTAAAGTGCTGATGGCCTACCCACTTTTTGGGCCTCAAAACGAACGGATCGCTAAAAAGTATGGCAAAAAATATGCTACAAAATCAAAATATACAGTTTATTCTGGACCTTTTAAAGCTACAAATTGGAATGGAACCGGAGACACTTGGTCTTTCGTAAAAAATAATTACTATTGGGATAAAAAAGTTGTAAAACTAAAGCGTATCAATTATCAAGTAGTTAAAACTTACTCAACTGGACTCAATTTGTACTACCAAAAGAAATTGGATCTAGTTAATTTGGACAGTTCTCAAGTAAAGAATTTAAAAACACGCAGTGACTTCAAAGTATACCCATATTCTTTAGTCAATTATCTGGTAGTCAATTTCCGTGATAAAAATCCATTGAAAAGAAAAGCTTTTAATAACCGCAATATTCGCCTAGCTCTTTCACTGGCGATCGACCGAGAAACAATTGCCAAGAAAATCCTTAGTGATGGCTCTAAACCTGCTACTGGTTTCGTCGCAACTGACCTTGCATACGACCCAAGAAACGGCAAGGATTTTGGCAAGGAGCAGTATGGTAAAGCTGTATTAAACTATAATGCAAAAATGGCCCGAAAATATTGGACTAAAGGATTAAAAGAAATTGGTACCAGTTCGCTAACCTTTAACCTTATGTCAGATAACTCAAATGAACAAAACAACGCTGTAACACAATACTTGCAATCTCAGTGGATGAAAGTATTACCGAATTTGAAGATAAATATCAACAACATACCTAGCTCAGTTCAATCTGATCGAACAACTAAAGGTAACTTTGACCTCTATATTGCCGGATGGGGAGCTGATTTTAATGATCCAATTTCTTTCCTACAAACCAAAATCAGCAATAGCCCTTCCTTTAACCGAGGACACTGGTCAAACAAAAAATATGATCAGTTAATCCAGCAAGCTGAAAACGGCGATGCTAATAACCCTGTCAAACGGTGGAAAGACATGCTACAAGCCGAAAAAATATATCTTCACGACTTAGGTGGTATTCCACTTTATCAGCTTTCTTATTCCTACCTTCAAAATAAGAATTTGCATGGCATTATTCACAACACAGCTGGAACACAATGGAATTATAAATATGCTTATTTTAAATAGTTTACAAAAAGTAAGTCAAAACTGTTGACGGATGTAACCCACTTAGATAGAATGCTATTTGTAAGTGAGAAGAAAGGAGATCAGATCATGGCAGAAGTTCAAGTTAAAACTCAATGTTGTCAATGCAACATCTTATTTGAGCTACCTGCTAGTCTGATTTTCTAATTTTAGCAATTATCGCCAAAAGAAAGGGTCTAGTACTATGCGGGTACTGGGCCTTTTTGTTTGATTGTGTATTCTCGGAGGATTTATTTTATGAAACATCGAAAGTTCTTGCTGACCGCAGTTGTCTCAGTTGTCGCACTGACCTTAGCAGCTTGCGGAAGCAATAACAGCAGTTCAGCAGAAGGAACTTCAAAATCAACTCTAAATTTGTCGGCACAGGCAACTTTAGATACGATTGATATTTCCAAAGCAACTGGCTTTGGTCAAACTGGGAACGTCTTTGAAAGCTTTTATCGTCTTGGTAAAAACGGTAAGCCTGCTCCTGGTTTAGCCCAAAGTAGTCAAGTATCAAAAGACGGCAAAACGTGGACATTTACCCTACGCAAAAATCTGAAGTGGTCAAACGGTGATCCAATTACTGCTGCCGATTTTGTATACTCCTGGCGTCGTTCATTGACTCCTAAAACTCTTTCACCATACTCATACCTTTTTGATGGCGTAAAGAATGCGTCCAAGATTTCAGCAGGAAAAATGAGTCCTAGCAAGTTAGGAATTAAGGCTGAAGGGAAACGCAAAGTAGTCATTACCCTTAACAAGCCAATCAGTTACTTTAAAGTGCTGATGGCCTACCCACTTTTTGGGCCACAGAACGAAAAAGTAGTCAAAAAGTATGGTAAAAAATACGCTACTAACTCTAAGTACATGGTCTACTCTGGTCCATTTAAGATTACCGGTTGGAACGGCACTGGCGATACTTGGTCGTTTGTAAAGAACAATAATTATTGGGACAAGAAAGTTGTCAAATTAAAGCGGATTAACTACCAAGTAGTTAAAACCTACTCGACTGGTCTTAACATGTACTACCAAAAGAAACTTGACTTAGTTAACCTTGATAGTGAACAAGTTAAGAACTTAAAGTCACGCAGCGACTACAAGGTTTACCCATACTCCTTGGTAAACTACCTGGCTTTTAACTACAATGACACTAATGCCACTAACAAAAAAGCCTTTAATAACCGCAATATCCGCCTAGCTCTGTCACTGGCCTTAGACCGCAAGACTGTTGCCAATAAGATCTTAGGCGATGGATCTTCAGTTCCTAAGGGATTTGTAGCTTCAGACTTAGCAAGCAGTCCAATTAATGGTAAAGATTTTGCCGATGAAGAATACGGCAGCGAAGTAATGGCCTACAATGAAAAGAAGGCTAAACAGCTTTGGAAGAAAGGCCTCAAAGAAATCGGCGCTAATAAATTAACCTTTACTGTCCTTGCTGATAACTCTCAAGGTCACAGCGATCCATTAACGCAATACTACCAATCACAATGGACCAAGGTATTGCCAGGAATCTCAATTAAGATTGCCAATGTGCCTAGTACCGTCGCAACCTCAAGAGCTAAGAATGGCGACTTTGATATTTACTTAGGACACTGGGGAGCCGACTTTAACGACCCAATTTCGTTCTTGCAAACTAAAGTGAGCGGAACTTCTTACAACTACGGCGGTTGGTCCAACAAGGAATATGATGCCTTGGTTAAGAAGGCCGAAAACCAAGATGCGAACAACCCTAAAGCACGCTGGAAGGATATGCTGGCTGCTGAAAAGATCTACATGCAAGACGTAGGTGGTTTGCCGATTTACCAACAATCATTTGCTTACCTGCAAAATAGCAAACTGCGGGGAGTCATCCATAACACTGCGGGAACGCAATGGAGCTACAAGTACGCATACTTCAAATAACCAAAAACTGCAGCATGGCTGCAGTTTTTTCATGTTCAGAAATCCCTTATAATTATTAGGTATAAAGGAGCAAGACATGGATTTTCAACAATTAAAACAGCAATTTGAAGCACACCGCTCTCCTGATGCCCTGCCTATGGCTAAATATATGAAAAACCGCTTTTCATTCTTGGGAATTAAGACGCCGCAGCGAAGAAAAATTACTAATCCCTTATTTAAGGGCCAAAAGGAATTGGATTGGGACTTTGTCAAGCAATGCTGGCAGGCAGATGAACGAGAATATCAGTACGCTGCCTGTGATTATCTATTGCGCCTAAAGAAACGGCTTACGTTAGCCGATTTAAGTAAAATCAAAAAATTAGTTTTAAACAAATCATGGTGGGATACCGTAGATAATCTTGCCAAGCTAATAACTACCCTTTATTTGCAGTATCCTCCAGAAATTTCCCAGGAAATGTTAGCTTGGAGCCAGGCTGATAACTTTTGGTTACGCCGGTGCGCAATTGATTTTCAGCTCTTATTGAAAGAAAAAACTGATACCCAGCTTTTAAAAACTATTCTTGAAAACAATCTTCCGGATGATGAATTCTTTATCAATAAGGCAATCGGCTGGGCTCTCAGAGACTATTCCAAAACCAACCCCCAATGGGTTAAGAACTTTATCCAAACTCATTCACAATTATCACCATTATCAGTTCGTGAAGGTTCAAAATACTTGTAATGCCTTTCATTATCTGGCTATAATTACTTCATAGAGAATGAGGTGATCATCATGATTGCAAACATCATTGTCAACAGTCGGAATGGTGAAGACCAGACAACCGGCTACAGTTTAGAAACCAAGGCTAATCGAGATGCCTTGTTAAGTGCAGTCGTGACTGGAAAATCTGGTAAACATATCAAGATTAACCTACCGATTCTTAAATAACAAAACGCAAGAGCTTCGGCTCTTGCGTTTTTAGTTAAGCCGTTTCCCAGATTTGAACTGGGGACCTCCTCCTTACCACGGCGGTGCTCTACCTCCTGAGCTAAAACGGCATGAAAGCCCCCTTCGGGGCTTATTTTTATTTAATTCGTACTAAGGTGTACTTCTTCTTACCTTTCCTGATGATCACAAACTTGCCATCGAAGTCAGCTGCTGGATCAATTTCAAAGTCAACATCCTGTTGGCGGTCGCCATTAACGTAGATCGCACCATTATGCACATCCTCACGAGCTTGTCGTTTAGATGATTCGATGCCAGTATTTACCAAGAAATCAATGATATTTTGTTTTTCATTGCTTGCCTCAGCACTTGGAGCATTCTTCAGGCCGACTTCAATTTGATCAACGGTCAATTCTTTGACATTGCCTTTAAACAAAGCATCAGTAACCATCTGTGCCTCTTTCAAACCGGCTTCACCATGAACGAATTTAGTTACTTCTTCGGCCAAGGTCTTTTGTGCTAGGCGCT
This sequence comes from Lactobacillus corticis, assembly GCF_018327645.1. Lineage (GTDB taxonomy): Bacteria > Bacillota > Bacilli > Lactobacillales > Lactobacillaceae > Lactobacillus > Lactobacillus corticis. Next base: position 169,070 of record NZ_BMAY01000004.1, read on the forward strand.
TCCATGGTTCCTTTTTAACTGATTCTGCTAAGGCATCAATTTCTTCATGACTCAAGAAAGTGAAGTACTTCAAATACTTAACAACGTCGCGGTCATCTTGGTTAATCCAGAATTGGTAAAATTCGTAAGGACTGGTCTTCTTAGGATCAAGCCAAACAGCACCACCAGCGGATTTACCAAACTTAGTACCATCGGACTTCAACATTAACGGAATCGTTAAGCCAAAGGCTTGCCGATCAGGACCTTGCAGTTTATGAATCAAATCAATCCCGGCAGTAATGTTGCCCCATTGATCAGCGCCACCAATTTGCATTTGCACGCCATAATCACGGTTCAAAATGTAAAAGTCGATTGACTGTAAAATTTGGTATGAAAATTCCGTAAAGGAAATTCCGTTTTCCAGTCGGCTGGCAACGACTTCCTTGTTGAGCATGTTGTTAACTTGGAACAATTTGCCGTAATCACGCAAGAAATCTAATAAGCTTAACTTGCCTAACCACTCAGCATTGTTAACAATTTGGAAGTTTTCAGTACCAAATAGCTTCTTCATTTGTGCAGTTAAGGCTGCTTCATTCTTGTGTAATTGTTCTTCGGTTTGCAAAACCCGTTCGGTAGAACGACCAGATGGGTCACCGATTGCCCCAGTTCCACCACCGATGACAATGACTGGCTTGTAGCCAGCTAATTGGAATCTCTTTAGGATCATAAATGGAATCAAGTGGCCAATATGCAATGAGTCACCTGTTGGGTCAGTCCCACAGTATAAAGCCAAATCATCATGTTCAGCTAAGTACTTGCGCAAACCTTCTTCATCAGTTTCCTGATTAATCGCGCCACGCCATTTTAAGTCTTCGATAATATCAAAATTTGCCATAAAATGCCTCCAATAAAAAACGTCCCTGGATTAAAATCCAGGGACGACTAATTTACTTCCTTAGCCGTGGTACCACCCACGTTCACGCCTATTGGCGCCTCTTAATAGTTGTTATGGGAACAACCCCGTCGTTGTACTTCGCTAAGGTAAACCTGTCTAGCTCACACCAACCGCTAGTTCTCTGAACGCTGAATTTACCCGCTACTATATGTGTTAATAGTAGCGGGTAAACGCAGTTTAGTCAACTATTAATTGACGATTATTTAGTTGTACTATCAGTGCTTCCTACTTTGTAGAAGTTCTTGAAGGTCATGCCATATCCCTTTCCGGCAGTCATGTCGTATTGGATAGTTTCGTAATCCTTCAAAATAGCTTGTTGTTCATTGGTCAAAGTCTTAGGGTCAACTACTTTACCCTTTTGATTGATCAATTCAAAGCCGGATTCACCTGAGTAGTTAATCGTAATTGCCGGCAATTTTTCATGCAATTCGGTCAAAAGTGCTTGGTAAGCCGTTACCTTACTGTTGGTTTGTTCAAGCATCATCGCAATAAAGTCGCTGCTGCTTACGTAACTAGTCTTGTTAGTCAGCTTAGCCTTAGCCCCATGCTCTCTAGCGTACTTGTTCGAGTAAATGAAGTAACGAGTTGAGTGCATTTGGACTGGGTATTCAGAAGTATAACTTTGACTAATAATTGATGGGTAGTGGTCACCGTAGAAGACTAAAGTAATTGGCTTCTTGATCTTATCAATCTTCTTAATGAAGGCTTTAACTGCCTTATCAGTGTACTGCGTACCCTTAATGTAAGTAGCCATCTGCAGTTTTTCAGCTGACGAATTGAGCAGGTCGCCACTAACTTTGCCGACATATTCATTATCCTTATACCAGTTGTTGTATGGCATATGGTTTTGAATCGAAATCAAGTTAATGAACTGGCCACCAGAACGACTATTAATCTGTTTCAATCCGTTTGCGTAGGCCGTGTAATCAGAATTATATGGCGACTTGCCTAACTTCTTCTGATCAATAATCTTATACTTCGAACCCAAGTATTCAAACTTATTAAACTTAAAGCGGTTATAGTTTTCAATTCTTGAGTAGTAAGTCCCAATATATGGGTGGACAGCTGACTTGTAGCTAAAGTTCATCCCAATAGTTGGGTAGTACTTGTACTTAGGAACAACTTGTACATATGGCGTCAGCGTCGACTTAAACAAGCCCATGTTGAAGCCGGTTAAAGTTTCCCATTCCATGTTGGCCGTACCACCGCCGTAGCCGGCTGACAACATTGACCCATAAGTTGTCTTACCCTTCAATGAGTGAATGTATGGAATTGGATCCTTGCCAGTAATCTTAATGGTTGGGAATGTCGCTGGATCAACAAAACTTTCACTCAAATTAAAGACGATTGTTTGATCTGAAATATTATTCTTCCGCGTCTTGTTAATTTGAGCAGCTATCTTTTGATACTTCTTAACAATTGCTGCAACAGAATTCTTGGAGTAATTCGACGGAGCCTGCATGATCTGCAAGTCAATGTAGTTCAAGAAGTTTAACACTGGCCCGTTAATTTGAATATCACGCTCAGGGTTTCTAAAACTTTGCTTGTTGTCAAAACCACGGTTGAGGTAGTAAATAAATTCACCTTCATGGTTAAACCGTAATGGCGTCATGAACAAAAGCAAGCTCAATAAAGCCCAAATTCCGCGTCGCTTCCAAGAGCCCTTCTTCTTGATTGGAACTTTGATTTCTAAGAAAAGCAGCAAGGCAATGATCACTACTAAGGCAATGGTGACGTAAATTACCACCGAGTTGCCGACCATTGACAGCAAACTTCTCCAGTTGACAATTTCACTCAATTCCGTTGGATAAATTGGTTCACCACGCAAATTAAGCTTGATCTTATTGGCAATGGCCCAACCGATGATCGTAACCGAAACTAAGATGTTGCTTGTCCAGTAACGCGTTGTAACAAAGTAAATAATTGAAAACGCCGCATCCAAGAAGATCGTAGTCAGGATGATCGCGAAGAATCTGGTTCCCAGTAAGAAGACAACCGCATTAATAGTTTCTGCAGTGTTAACTTGGATCCGCATATTGTCTGCTTCAATGACAAATGAAGCAAAACTAAGAATGTAGAACCATACCCAGGTAAGCAGGTTAACTCGATTGGCAATAACCCACTGAACCAGATTATTCCAAATACCTTCCAGCGCTTTAAGCGGACTTTCCTGCCGTTCAAGGAACTGCAAGCTTCTCCGAACTGGCTTCAAACGATACAGATAACGTTCATATACCCAATCAAGCAGAGCACACACAACCATCATAATGATGATTTGAATAAGCTTGTTCAAAGGAGCACTGCCAGTCCAGCGGAAACTCTTTTGGAAACCGCTAGAAATTGGTGCCTGCATCAAAATGATAACTGGGATAAAGTGGCGCATTTGGCGACCACGCAAGCTCAAGATTACCTTTTGAAACAGCATAAAGGCCGGAGCGGCGATTAAAAACATCACAGGAGAGGAAATATTGGACAAGAAAGTCCGGTTCCATTCTCCGACTGACCGGCCACTAAGCAATTGTGACCAATAAACGGCATTAAAGGCAGGAACACCTAGCGAAGCCCCAGCTAATGCAATTAGCCCAATGATGGTCGCAATAATTAATTGCTTTTTGGTAAAGCGCAGCCGCGCCAAAAACATTCCCCAGGCAAAGAATAGAATAAGGTACACACCCGTGATGGAGTAGCGTACATTCATCATCCCTGCCGATAAAGCAAACCCCGCAATTGTTGCTAAAGATAAACCGAGCAACGCTTGTTTATTAGAAATCTTCTCCAGCCAATCATATAAAATCGGCTGAGCAATCATACTAAAAACTAAGCCAGCCAAAACTGCTGATGTACTGGTAGTAATTGGGAAAAGCATCCCAAAGACTTTCCACATCACAATCTTGCTTGGTGACTTAATAAAGTAAGCTAGATAAAGCAGAATCAACGTTGCTTCTGCCAATACCCAGAATTTGAACGGCTCGGTCAATTTCACCTTGCGTCGACTGTAAACTGCCCCAAAGACCATCATGATAAAAATAATGGTGGCGCTTTGAGCAATTGACGGCATGAAGCGGAGCGGTGTAATCGAACTCTTGTACATCGTCCCATCAATCTTAAACATTTGCGCAAGCATGAGGAACGTAGCCGCCAAGACACAAATACGTTGAATCAGCTTTGGTGCTTTAGTATTACTTTCACTCATTTTACTAATCTGGTTCCTTAACTATATTTTCTTCTCGCTTGACCCAATATCCCCTTCATGGGAAATACCAAGTTTTCGCTTTATCGTCTTTAAAATATCCACCCGTTTGCTGCGGCCGGCAAAGAAGTCCACCACATCAGACCAAAATCTGATCAGCATCACGAGGAAGATTAAGCCGAAAACTAAACCTGCTTCAGCTTTAATCGGATATTCAAAGATACTGAATAAAAGCATAAACGTTAACGGCGGGATCGTCAAATTTTGCATCAACGCTGTCATAACTAAGGCAATCAACAATACTGCCACTGCTATCCGGACATCGTACACCAAGAGCAAGGCGATCGACACAGCTACGCCCTTGCCACCTTTAAAGTGGTAAAACAGGGGAAAACAGTGTCCCAGCATCAGACCAAGCCCCGTGTATGCTAAAGCCAGATGATTTTTAAATAGCAGCCAAGTAATTGCTAAAGCGATCACCGCCTTAGCTAAATCCCCAACCGCCGTTAACGTGCCATATTTTTTCCCGAAAACTGCGCCAACATTAGCAGTTCCCGGATTGCCTGATCCTACTTTTGTCGGATCACTGTGCAGCAAATGGGCTGTCACAAAATAGGCTGTTACAAAATTACCGCATATATAGCCGATTAAGAGTGCTCCCAATCGAAACATTAATGTCCGCCTCCGCTTCCGCCGTTTCCACCGGCACCGCCATTTTGCTCCTCGTCCGAGCGACTGCTGGTGTCGCTAGATTCAGAACTTTGGCTGCTAGTAGAATTTTTAGAGTATACCGTATAAGTTTGATCTTCACTGGCACCAAATTTGAAGCCATTGGCGATATTTTTCTTATTTTGGTAAGTCTCGGCATTGCTAATCGTCTCAGTCTGCAAACCTAATTCCTTGCGCACATAATTTGAAATTCGCTGCAATTCCTTAGTTGCCATTACCTGATAACTAGCTTCATCAATATACGTGCTATAACCATGCAGGTAGTCACTTTTTTCAGTCGCAGCAGATGAACGATAATTCACTACAATCGACTGCAGCGCACTAAATGGTAAATTAGTCTTCACATTACTGGAGACAGTCTTCAAAATTGAAGATAAATTGCTCAATGAGTTTAGCGATACGGCCTTTTTAACCAATGCCGTAATTACTTGACGCTGACGCTTTTGGCGTCCATAGTCGCCTTCTGGATCTTCATAGCGCATCCGTGAATAGGCTAAAGCTCCAGCACCACCCATATGAGTCAGTTTGCCTTTCTTGAAGACATAACCAGAATATTCAAAACTGAGCAACGGCTTAATATTGATTCCGCCAACATAACGGATCATTTTCATCAAGCCGCCCATGTTAACCAAAGCATAATACTTGATCGGCACATTGATCAGTTTTGATACCGACTTCATTGCCATTTTGGCTCCACCAATTGAATAAGCGGCATTAATCTTTTCCATGGTATAACTTTTAGCACCAACCATTTGTGCCAATGTATCCCGCGGAATTGAGATTAACGAGTACCGCTTTTTCTTGGGATTAACCACAGCAACGATAATCGTGTCCGTGTTTCCCATTTTTTCCGTTCGATCCAAAGCCCCAGTATCAGTCCCCAGTAGAAGCACTGCAAAAGAGTGCTTCCCATTAAATTCGCCTTTCTTTACAGTAACCGAGTTTTTACTGTCGTAGGTCTTATCTACGGCATTTTTAGCTTGGAAGTAAACATAGGCGGAATAAAGGCCGGCTGCCACCGCAAAAACCGCCACAACGCTCAATATCCAAGCAAACACATGACGTTTCTTGGTATAGTCAGCGCTGTGAGTTTCTACGCGACTTTGGCCTGAGTTCTGCTGTTTGTTCATATATAAATACCTATAGTTCACACAGTAAATTTTGCAATGTATGTATTATAGCAAATATCGCCTGGCTTCCCGGACTCAAGCAAGGGATCTTATTAAAATCGTTAACTTTGTTTCAAAATCAGAGAAATTGACAATTGCTGGCTCATATCTGGAGCCAAGTCAATTGACCCAAAGCTAGCTTGAATACCATCATGCAACTCTAGCGTAAAGTCATTTGCTTCTGCCTTTAACGCATAAGCCTGGTCTGAGATCGTTGCATTATGCGGATTAAGCTCGACTTTAGCCTCTTGGGGAAGCGGCAAGTTTACCAGCAAAGAAAATGGCATTGCTTGGTCAGAGTGATTTTTCACATAAAAAGTAACGGTTAATTGCTCTCCTTCAAGCGCATAGGTCACAATTAATTCAAAATGAAAAGGAAAAATTTTCCGACTTGCCTCATTATCCAAAAGAGTCAGACTCATCCGCGCATCCCCTTTATCAACAACCGTCCACTGACTTATTCCTGTCAAGTCATGGTCGTTTTCTGGGAATACAATTTTTAAGGCTGATCCTGGTACAAAAAAGTCATACTTTCCATTTACTTCAGATAAATGGAGCAGCTGTGCACCATTCTCATCAACAGCCGCATGTAAAAGCGAGTTTTCGATAGTTTGCATAAATTCGTCTCCCACCATCATTCAAATTAAGATTACACTATTTTGCTAAGTTAGCCAATGTATAGATAATGAATGCTTTATCAATCAATGATTATTAAGAAAATTAAAACGAGATGGCATTTTTGCTGCTTATATTATATAATAAAATCGTTCTTGAAAATTTAGAAGTGTAAAGATAGATTTTTGGAACAAGTTGATAAAAAAGGCCGCTACCTGGTGTGGGTAGCGACTTTTTTTGTTCCTTTTGGCAAACAAAAAGCTCCAGTTTAACTGAAGCTCTTGTTTATTGCTTAGTCGTCAAGCTTTTCCTTGTTAACGACGTTCAATTGTTCATCGAAAGTGTAAACAACTGGTTCACCAGTCTTCATTTCCAAGTTCATAATATCTTCATCAGAAATGTTTTCGATGTACTTAGTCAAAGCCCGAAGTGAGTTACCGTGAGCTGCGATAATAACGTTCTTGCCGTCCAAAAGGTCTGGAGCAATGTGGTCTTCCCAGAATGGCATTACACGGTCAAGACATACGTGCAAGTTTTCTGCCTTAGGAACGATGTGTGGGTCAAGGTTAGCATAACGACGGTCATGTGCTTGACTGAATTCGTTGTCATCGTCAATAGCTGGTGGCAAAACATCGTATGAACGACGCCAAATGTGAACTTGTTCGTCACCGTACTTTTCAGCAGTAGCCTTCTTGTTCAAGCCTTGCAAAGCACCGTAGTGGCGTTCGTTAAGTCTCCAAGTCTTAGTTTCTGGAATCCAAAGTTGGCCGCTTTCTTCCAATGCAAAGTGCAAAGTCTTGATGGCACGAGTCAACAATGAAGTGTAAGCTTGATCAAATTCCAAGCCGTGTTCCTTAATTAAACGACCAGCCTTCTTAGCTTCTTCAACACCTTTTTCTGAAAGGTTAACGTCAACCCAACCAGTAAATTGGTTAGACAGGTTCCATTCACTTTGACCGTGACGGATTAATACTAATTTAGCCATGAAATATCTCCTTTAAAAATTCAATAGTTCAGTTACATTTTACACATTAAAAATCTAAATTCCTAGTAGGTTTAGGGATTTTTTCAACTAATAACTGGTATTTATGCCTAGATTTTGCTAATTTATAGGGCAGAAAGAGGTACATCAATGAAACGTATTAATTGGAACAAAGCAATAATTATCTTAGCCGGTTTAATGTTGGTGCTCACCGCTTGCAGCAAGAGCAATAACAAGTCAACAACGAAAAAAGCCGACCAGCTGCCCTCAGCGACAAAAATCCTAAGTACTGCTGAAAAAACCAGCATCAAGAGTTTAAGTGCCCAATGGCAACAAACTAATTCCGCAGGAGTTACCACCCAATCTGCCACTGCCAAATATCAAAAAAAGCCCCTGGTGGTTTACGCTAACTTCAGCACTGACAGCAACCACTATAAGATGTGGGTTTCAGGTAAGACGAATTATTCTCAAGATCAAGGAACGGATACTAGCAAGTGGTTTAAGACCAAATTAACTAAGACTAGCGCCTATAGTGAGTTTTTAGACGCTTTAGACATGAATAATTTGTTATCCTTCAGCGCCCAGACGGCCAAGTTATTCAAAGTTGCCAAAAACGGCTCAGGGTATTTGCTTACTTATCAAGGGAAAAATAGCCAGTTATGGAAGCAAGTTATCAATAATTCCGCCATTACTACTATGATTGGCATCGACTTGAACAGTGCCAAAATGCAAAATATTGCCGTTCAGCTTAAAGTCAGCCACGACTATCAAGCAGAAAGCATGCGGGTTAGCGCTAAATATCGCGAAGATGGCAAAAACTATCAGCTCAAAATGACCTTGACCGATATTAATCGCCTTAAACAGCTAAAAGTACCAAGCACGGTTACGCAAAACGCAATTAATCTCTCCTCCAGCAATTAAACATTAGTTTGCGTTACAATTAACTTATAGCTAGGAGGAGTTTATATGCACTGGAAAAAATGGTCACTAGCCATACTCGCGGGAGGCTGTCTGCTATTAAGCGGTTGCCAGCAGCCCAAGGAAAAAGTCTACAGCAAAAGTCAAATTGTTAAAAAGGCTGCCAAAAGTCATAAGTCAGGCGAAGTTATCCAATCGTTAAAACTTTCAACTGACACCAGCAGCCAACAAGTAATTGCTACCAGCTACTATGGCGGCACACCACAAATTTTTCATGTATCAACTAGACTGGTTAACAATAATCAAACCAAGTCAACCAATGCATGGATAAGTTCGACCAACACCATCTATCTGCAAGGCAATCAAAAATGGTATAAAGCTAACGCCACAACCGTCACTGGCCACAATTATGCTGAACTGCAAGGAGCTTTGACGGCCAACAGCTTATTGACTGCACCAAGTAAAAAACTAATCAAAAGCTATCATCTAAAGCGTGACGGCAATAAGTACACGTTAAAGGCAACTATCAAGGATCCAGAGCTCTTAAAAGCAGCAGCTAGTCCGATCGTTACCACGATTAGCATTGGTCAAAAGCAGGCACAATCAATCAAGCAAATGATGAAACGGGCTAAATATCAAAACATGAAGGTTAAACTAGTCTACCAAAATAACAAATTGGTGACCTTTAACTACTTTGTTTACCTAAAGATCGGAAAAACCTACAGTCTGCGTCTAGGCCAAAGTCATGGTAATTTCAATACCCATAACTTCTTAAAACTGCCAACTGAAGCCAGCAGCGCTGATAGTTTACAAACCAAGAAATAAAAAAAGACCCTAGATCAAGCAATTCCTGATCTAGGGTCTTATTGTATCTAAAGTTAACTTTTAGAAGTTGCCAGCCTTAACGAAAGTTGATACTGAAGTTTGGTAGTAGTACTTCTTGCCAATCTTCACTCTTCCGCCATAAGTTCTTACGCGCTTGCCCTTCTTCAAGACTGTCGTGCCTTTTCTAAAGCCAACGGTGTCGTAAACGTAAGCATTGTGTTTCAAAGTTCTAAGGGTACCATCAATGTTAGAAGCAACTACATACTTGTTGCTGCCCACGTGGTAGTATTTACGTCCCTTAATGGTCTTGGTGCCAGTCACAGTAAAGGTCGTGCCAGCGCGCTTCAAGGTCTTGGTTCTCTTACCAGTGCTGGTGTAAATATATGCATTGTGCTTCAAAGTCTTCTTAACAACGGTTGCCTTAGCGGCTTGGGTTGAATTAGAAGAAGTAGAGCTGCTTGCACTAGTCTTTGATGAAGAACTTGCCTTGGATGATGAGCTAGCCTTCGATGAAGAACTAGCTTTTGACGAAGAACTAGTCTTCGATGAGGAACTGCTTGCACTAGAAGTGTTGGTAGTTGCCCCTTGCAAATTGTAGTAGTACTTAATCAATTGGTAGAATTGACTAAAAGTATAACCCCACTTTGAGAAGTACCCAACTGGGTCAGTATGGTCAGTACCACCTAAGTATTTAGAAACAGCGTAGTGTGACCAAATCGTACCCGAACCATCATAATGAGCATCATTAGGCTTTAAATTCCATTGGTGCAGCAAGCGAGCAATGTAAATCGCATCGTTATTAACTGATTTAGCAAATTTAGCCCGAGTAGAAACTTCTGCTAATTCCACTTGAATAAAGCGTTTGTTAGCAATCGCACCGGCACCCCAAACGCCATATTTGGTGGTCATCATTTGGATAACCTGCTTGTCATCAACAAAGGCATGAACATAAGCAGAAATATTTGACCATTCCCGGTTAAAGAAAATTGCCTCGTTATAAGCAGTTGCGCCAGAGTCGGCAGTTTCGTGAACTACAATTCCTTCAGGTTTACCTTTCCGATAGGTAATCTTATTGTCCTTATAAAACTTATTATAAGTAATTCCAGCTGCTTTCAGGATCTTGTACAAGTAGCTAGTTCCGACATAACTATATGTCTGAGCAGTACTGTTAATCGAAGCAGCATCAACAGTTGCTTTGCTACCAACTCCCACTTCTGCTAAAGTACTGCCCAAGGTTAAAGCAGCCACCGCAGAAATAACAATATTTTTTAACTTCATATTCTTAGTTTCTCCTAGTATTGATTCTAAAAGTTATTCTTCTTAACGTATTGCCGCACGCCGATTACGTAGTACTTCTTACCTTTAATGGTTACCGCAGAGCCATAGGTTTTAAGGCTGGTACCCTTTTTGTAAACGCGTTTGTTGGTGCGCTTAGCTGAGCCGTTATAGACATACGCATTATGCTTCAAACTATGCGTACTGCCATCAAAATTGCCAGCTGCCACATATTGGTTATTAGCAATCTTGTAGTACTTCTTACCACTAATCGTGATGTAGCCGTAAGTATTAAGCTTCTTAAAGGCCTTGAGTGAACCGGTGCCGCTTACGCGTTTTCTAGTACTATCATAAACATAGGCATTGTGCATCAAGGTCTTCTTAGTGGCAGTAGTTGTGGTGAAGTCTTTAATTGCTGAGGCTGCCTGGGTCGAAGTTGGATTTGGATTAGTCGTCGTCAGCACTGTGCTGTTAACCCAGCCTTTGCCCTTCAAGTACATCCGTTGCGTACCATTGTAGTAGGTAATTGTCTTGGTGGCCGTATAGGTCTTACCCTTTACAATCGAACTCTTAGTTTTAGAAACACTGTGATTAGTTGGCCATTGGTAAGTTTTGGCATTCATGGCCGCATAATATTTTTTAGAAGTCTTAGAAATTTTAGGATCGTATTGCGTTAGGTTGTAGGCACTAATTCGGCTATTTAAAATCGTATTATAGTTTGAAGCAGTTGCATAGGTACCAGTTAAAGCCTTGGTAGCGGCCTTATAAGAGCTAGCCTTTTCAATCCAGGCACCAGCATAGCGATTAGTTTGCCAGCTGACACCATCACGCAATTTCTTGCCATTGTCTTCAAAGGAAGCTTCCCAATTGGAATACTTACGAAACTTGGCCGTAATGTATATGCTTTGGCCATTAATTTCTTCACGTGTTCTGGCAGAATAGGTTGCTCCGCTCCAACCGTCGTCGGCCTTCATCCCAAATAAATTGTTAGCTTTTGTTGCTAAGCCTGAAGTACCCCAAGCAGATTCAATAATTGCTTGTGCAATCATCACTGATGGGTACACGCCATATTTCTTAGAAGCTTTTTGTGCTTGGCTAGCAGCCTTGGTCAAAAAAGCAGAAGTTGTGGTCGAAGCTTGAACTTTTTGCGTTTGGGCACGCTTGGTGAAAGATAAGCTGTTGGTAACCGGAAGAACAGTCGTAGCTAATAATGTGGTAGCCGCAATTCCAGCGAATAATCTTGTCTTCATGTTCTTTTTTCCCCCTTGAAATCAAATCTATTGTACCGAGCATTTGATTAGTAAACAATAAGGTAAGCGCTTTTGTAGTTAAAAAGTAATAAACCAGCACCTATTTTCATCACTTTTTTGGCCTATTTTGAAATCACCCCTGTTTTTTTAATCGTTGATATTTTCTAAACTTGTTATCTAAGGCTTTGAACATAAATTTAGCTTTATTGCTTTTGTTTAATAATTTATAGCTAAAATTACGAATCACAAGCAAATATTACAAATTACCGCCCTGTTTTGTTACAAAAAATTATGCTTTTTTCAAGCTAAAACAGAGGCACGAGCAAGAACTAAGCGCTTTATTTGATGTAAAAAGCGGATTATTTAATCGGCTACAACAAAAGGTACATGCCAATTCACGCATGTACCTCTTGAATTAAGATTAATTTTTATCAGTTAATAAAATGCAAATTGTCGCTGCATTTCTAAAATTGATTTGGAAATTGACTGCTTGGGATTTAGTTTTTGGCCTCTGAGTCAAAAATAGGCGTAACAGTTCTTTCAATGTATTGAGCAGAGTCAACAATTTGATAAGTATCGACACCATCCTTTGCAAAAATATTTGCCTGAGCAATCGTGTCCATCGCCTTCATTACGCTGGCCTTGTCTAAGTCTGGACGTGCATTTGCCAAACTCAATGAACTCTTCTTGCCGGCTCCGTTAACAAAAATCAGCTTCAAAGTCTTAGTTGTCTTAGTCATGTTAGTCTCCTTATCTTGCTAGTTATCACGGTAGCTAGTTGTATCTTTTCCTAGCTAGTTGGTTTAAGCTTTTTTACCCTAAATGACTAGGTCTGAATTAAGTTTTTATAAGTGCTGCAGCCCTTACAATATTACTAACGTTGCAAGTTCATCAAACTAGACATCTTAATTTAAAGCTTTCGAAAATATTCATTGTTGTTGAGTCTGGTATAATTCTAAACAGAAGAAAAGTATTAAGAGAGGATAGTTACAATAATGAAACGTTCCGTAATTGGGGTTATTGTCGCTATAGTCATTGTTTTGGCTGGAGGCGGCCTCTATTATACCCATCAACAAAATCAGCAAAATGAAACAGCTACAAAGTATTCGTCATATATGGATGAAGGTAAAACGGCTGTCAAAAACCAAGCTTATGACCAAGCAAAATCATACTTTGACCAAGCTTATGGCGTAAAGCAAACCAGTACTGCCAAAGCCTACGCTAGTCAAGCAGGCAAAATGGTTACTGCCCACGATCGGCTAGACCAGCGCCAATATGCCGCTGCCATTAAGGCCCTGACCACTGTGATTAATCGCAATGGCGGCTACGACTTAATGATTCAGCAAGCTAAGAAATTGCGTAAAACCGTGCGCGCTGTCGAAGACAACTACGAACACGAAATCAAACCGCTATTTAAGAAGGCGGAACAAGCTTCAAACCAAGAAAAATATGCTAAGGCGGCTAAATACTACCAACAAGTGCTTGATTTGCCATATATTAACGGCAAATACTACAAGCACTACAAGCAATTGGCAGCCAAAAGATTAAAGACTGCCAAGTCCGAAGCTAAGGCTAAGGCTGCTTCAAGTTCTTCATCAAGTTCATCATCGAGTTCTAGTTCATCTTCTAGCTCATCATCAAGTTCTTCTAGTTCATCTAGTTCAAGCAGCGCTGATACCGGTGGTGCTGGCAGCAGCGACGAAACTAAGGCTGGTAATAAGTCCGTCGGCGGTTCAACGGTAACCAGCAGCGAGTTGACTCAGATTAAGAAACGCATGAAGGCACTAGGATATGACAGCAATGGCTGGAGTCCGCAAGATATTATCAACATGTACCGTTATGCCTACAAGAATGGCCATACTACGCCAAATTCAATTACCAAGAGCGATATTGAAGGTTACTTGGCACCGAAGAATTAGTTTGGTTGCTTTTATTCGCAAGAACAAGTAAAATTACTATTGACTTTTTAGTGATTTTTTTATAAAAGGAGCGCACCACTTTGACTGAAGATAAAAATGTTCATGCTGAAGCTAGCGAAGATCAAGCTCAACAAGCGCAAGAAGACATGTTCAAAGTAGTTATGCCGGAAGCCAACCGGGTAACTATGCCAGCTGAAGAATACAAGGAACAACCTGAATACTTAGTAACCTTTGCCAACTTCTACATTTCAGAATTTACCCGTCATGACTTAGAAGTAATGAACCTATATGATTCCAATAATAACATGATGGATATTAACCACTACTTGATTGATAATTTGAGCTTCTCTCGTAAGGCTTTGATCAAGCACGTTTTGCAAAACCATGATCATAATTTCATGGCAATTCTGGACAAGATTAAACAAGATTCGGGAGTTGATCCTGAAACTATGGCAAGCTACGAAGACTGGCAAAACTGGTACGAAAAGCGCCGGAGCGAAATCCAAGGTTCTTTATCATAATTCTTGTCATTTATAACAAAATATAAGAAAATATAATCAAGAAGAATGTCAATATACATAATTGGCATTCTTTTTTGATTAAAGAACTTTTGAGGAGAAAAATATGGAACTGAAGAATAAACGACTCACTGCGACTGGGTTCCTAATCGCAATTGGGATCGTCTATGGCGATATTGGGACTAGTCCCCTTTACGTTATGAAGTCGATCTTGGGCGAAAATGGCGGCATTCACAGTGCTAGTCGGGAATTGATTGTTGGCTCAATTTCGTTAATTCTTTGGACAGTTACTTTATTAACGACTGTTAAATACGTAATCATCGCCCTTCGTGCAACCAACCACGGTGAAGGTGGGATTTTTGCCCTGTATGCCCTAGTTCGTAAACGAGCAAAATGGTTAGTAGTCCCTGCCCTGGTCGGTGGTGCTGCTTTATTGGCAGATGGTACCTTAACGCCAGCAGTAACTGTTACAACTTCGATTGAAGGACTAAAAGGCATGACCTTGGGACAAGGAGTGCCGGTTTCCAGCCAAACCACGGTCATCATCATTACCGTGTGCATCTTGCTGGTACTGTTTTTAATCCAGCGCATGGGTACAGCCTTGATTGGTAAGGCCTTTGGGCCAATTATGCTGGTTTGGTTCAGCTTTTTGGGCATTACCGGTATCATGAACTTATCGCATGACTGGTCCTTGCTTGAGGCAATTAACCCCATCTGGGCAGTTAGAATCCTATTTAGCCCTGCCAATAAAGTAGGGATCTTTATCCTAGGGTCGATTTTCCTAGCAACGACCGGGGCAGAAGCCTTGTATTCAGATGTTGGCCATGTGGGCAAGGCTAATATCGTCGGTTCGTGGCCCTTTGTTTTCCTCTGCTTGGCCTTGAATTACTTGGGACAAGGCGTTTGGATCCTGCAAAATACTGACGCCAAAGTTACTAGTGACTTCAACCCATTTTTCCAAGCAATTCCGGAATCTTGGCGGCTATTTGCAATTGCCTTGGCAACCATTGCCGCAATTATTGCCTCCCAAGCCTTAATCACCGGCTCATTTACCTTAGTTTCAGAAGCTACCAACCTGAAATTCTTGCCGCGGATGAATATTTCATATCCTTCCACCGAGCAGGGACAAATTTATATTGCTTCTGTTAATAAAATGCTTTGTGCAGCCACAATTGGGATCGTCTTCCTGTTCCAAACATCTGAACACATGGAAGCTGCCTATGGTTTGGCCATCACCGTAACAATGCTGATGACGACCATTTTATTGAATGAATATCTCGGCAGTATCGGAATTCATCTCATCTGGCGCATCGTCTTCACCCTCTTTTTCGGGTCAATCGAATTCATGTTCTTCATTTCGAGCATGACCAAGTTTGTTCACGGAGGCTATGTGACCGTCATTATTGCCGGCTTTATCGGAATCATCATGTATATTTGGTACTTCGGCAATAAGGTACGGGATAAGCGCGAAGCTAAAAATTCATATGTTCGCTTAGATGAATATGTAAACATGCTGACGAATTTGTCGCACGACGAAGATTATCCAACCTATGCGACTAACTTAGTCTACATGGCTAAGGTTAAATACAATAAGTTTATCAAGCGTGAGGTCCTCTACTCAATTCTGGATAAGCGACCAAAACGTGCTAAAGCTTACTGGTTCGTGACTGTAAATGTTACGAATGAACCTTATACTGCTGAATATGCCATCAACACTTATGGCACGAAGAATGTCATTAACATCCAACTCTATCTAGGGTTTAAAAAGCAGTCAAGCGTTAACGTCTATCTGCGACAAATCGTTCACGAATTGATCGCGGATGGGACAATTGAAGCCCAGCCACAAGAGTACACTACTACTCCTGGGCGTGACGTTGGTGACTTTTCATTTGTTATCGTCAACGATGTGGTTAGTCCCCAAACGCAATTGACTGGCTATGAAAAATGGATCGTAACCGCCCGTGTTTGGCTGCAAAATCTTTCAAGCAATCCGGCTAGCTGGTTTGGCCTTGAATATGCTGACACGGTCATTGAACGCGTACCGTTGATCTTGGGTAAGCCTAATCCGTCTTACATTAAACGGGTTAAACCGATCGATTTCAAAAACGGCCAAAAATAGCCATTAAAAAAGGCTCTATAATTTTTCCTGTTGATGGTTTATCTATATGATATCCTGTTAACAGGATTTTTTATTGCGCAAGAAAAAGAGGCCATAGCCTCTATTTCTCAA